>NZ_NHYN01000020.1 GCF_003288845.1 Helicobacter monodelphidis
CTTTGCACAATCTGATTTAAAACGCCTCGCTCATCAGAAAACCATTCACCTTTTTTGAATGTAAGCTCTGAAGGAGGTTTAATGTCTTCTTTTTTAGGAGGTTGTAAGTAAAACTGATAACCTTCTTCTCTTGCTTGTTTGTAAAAGTCTTTTAAGATGTTTTCATCTTTAAACCATTCAAGCTGTTTAATGTCTGGATTATCTTTTGTGGATTGGCTTAAAAGTGGTGTTTTTCCTCCAAATTCACGCATTTGTTCATTAATATTTCTTTGTAACTCTAAAAGAAACAATTCCTCTGGCTCAACAATTTCTGCAATAATTTCATCATTCTCTGCAGGGATAAGATTTTTTTCAACATAAGGAATAATTTCTGTGCTTGGCTTTTTGAAAACACGATGAGGAATTCCAATATCATCTACAGAAATATTGTAATTCTTTAATAGATTCATCCTCATTGCCTCTATTTCTCTTAAGTCTCCATACACTATTGCATTTTCTAACATTAATTTTGGTAATTTTTCGTCCTCGCCCCATACAAAAGAATTTCTTTGTTCTGCTTTGATTAATTCCTTGTATTCTTTGTATCTTTGCCTTAGGTTTCCATACTCTAATTGCTCTTGCAAAAGCTTACTTAGATTTGACCATATATCACTTGCAAAATCATCACCTAATAAGCCTCCATCGCTATTTTCTCTATTCATTTTCTTTAGCTTTTCAAAGAGTTTTTTAGAAGGCTCTTCTAGGTTTGCGCTTCTCCTTAAAGCTGTGGCTAGAATCTCTGATTGTAGAATCCTAAAAAAATCAATATTTGTCCCTTTCTCCATTTCTCTAATTGAAACCGCTGGAGTTTGGTTAATTAATGTGATTAGCTCTTGTATATTTCTTGAATGACTTTCTCTCTTTTTGCTTAAATTAGCTAAACGCATAATAGATTCACTCAAGAAAGGAATAAAATTTGTTCGTTTGTCATCCTTGAGTGCAAAAAATGCCCCTGCATTATCAATAAGCATTCGGTAAAGAACTTTGTCCTCTTCATTTCTTGAAAGCACATGCAACGCATTAAAAAAGCCTTCTTTGTTTTTGCTATCTTGAGAAATATAACTCAAAAAGGCTAAACTCGCATCATCTGTTCGATTAATATCTGCTTTCACAGAATTGCGGATAAATTCTTTCAATGAATGATAATCCTTGAAATCCTTAATATCTATCTTCTTACTTGCTAAATCCGCTATTTTTGTCGTATATTTTTTGAGATTCTGCCACGCTGCTTCTGTGAATGTATTGTTTCTGCCATCATTACTAGCAATAGCAATTCTTTCTAAAGTCTCTTTAGGTATATCATTAGAGACAACACGAACAATCATCTCGCTATCATCTAAATGCACAGAAAAATACTTTTTAGCCGCTTCCTTGAAAGCTTCAAATTCTTGCTTATTTTGGCTTAAAATGCCTTCTGCTCTGTGATTTCCTATCATCACATAACCATTATTGTCAATTAATGGTAATCCCTCAAATCCACCTTCTTGTGAAAATATCTCATCTTCTTTGAAGTCTGTTTTTACTCTAAAAACGATATTTTCTTGTCGATATTCTCGCTTTTGATAAGGATTTTCTGGGTATTTAAAGCTTGTTTTAATTTTATCTTTTTGTACGATTTTAAAGGTGGCATCTATAATATCATCATCATTTGTCTTGATTTTTGTGCCAAAAGCTTATTAATGGGTTTCAAAACAAAAAACATACAACCCCCATAAATAAGCGTGTTTCAAAAAAAATCTTTTTTCAAAAACACTTTCAAGCAACCAAAAAAACTACGTAAACAAGGGTTTAAAAGGATTTATAGTTAACCTTACAAATATACCTTAATCAGAACATATTTACACGCACGACAAAAGTGCTGGAGGAATATAAAGTGGTATGATTTTATCGAATTCAATGCTCCTGTCTATCTCATTTAAATATAATCTAAAATATGTTACAATGCTGAAAGCTTGGGTTCAGTAACCCTCTGTTTATTAATATTTCTTGCTTTTAGGAGAAAAAATGACTGATTTATTGATTGAAATTGGCACAGAAGAACTGCCAGCTATTCCATTCCTAAAGGAAAAGCCACAGATTCTCCAGAAATTTTATCAAATCCTTAAAGAATATCGACTGGAATGTGAATGTATGTTTTTTTATACGCCACGTAGAATTGTGATTCTTTCAAAGCAGTTTCCTGTGCAACAACAAAATACAACAGAAGAATTTTTTGGACCTCCTAAGCAGGTTGCCTACAACGGAAATCAACCCACTAAGGCATTTGAGAGTTTTTTGAAAAAATGTAATATTACTGCTGAGGAAGTTAGCTTTATCCAAAAAGAAGGTAAAGAGGTTTTGTATTTTAAAAGAGCGGTGCGGGGTAAAAAAAGTGAGGATATTTTACAAGAGATTGTTAAAAAATTTATTAATTCTTTAAATTTTGGAAAAAGTATGCGTTGGGGTAGTCTTGAGGAAAGTTTTATTCGCCCCATTCGTTCTTTAAGTGTATTGCTTGCAAATAAACCTGTTTTTATGGAGATTTACGGCATTCAGAATGAAGCAAAAACATTTGTCCATCGTTCTAAAACTTTTGATAAAGTTTCTTTTACTAGCATTCAAGATTATCAAAATAAACTTTCCTCTATGGGTGTTATTTTAGACCCTGTTGCTCGTCGTGAAAGAATTTTGAATCAAATTCAGGCGATTGAACAAGCAGAAGGCATTCAAGTGGAGCTTGATTTGGAACTTTTAGAGGAAATTGTGGCAATTACAGAATATCCAAATGCCTTACTTGGGAGATTTGAGGAAAAATTTTTAAAACTTCCTCCGCCAATGATTGTTACTTCAATGAAGGAGAATCAACGTTATTTCGCAACATATAAAGGGGGTAAGCTTTTTAATGGCTTTATTGTTGTTAGTAACGCATTGAGTGATGATTTTGCATTGATTGTCAAGGGAAATGAACGCGTATTGAGAGCAAGACTTTCTGATGCACTTTTCTTCTATAATAATGATTTAAAGAATGGTTTTAAAACAGAGCAACTCGAATCTGTACGTTTTATTGAGGGGCTTGGTAGCATGCTTGAAAAAAGCCAAAGGGAAGCAAAAATTGTGCAGATTTTGGGTGAACGTTATCAGCAAGAATTAGTAAAACAATTACAAAAAAAACATAATGAAGTCATGGGACTTCTTGCTGAAACAAGCTTGATCGCAAAGGGTGATTTGATGAGTGAAAGCGTGTATGAATTCACCGAATTGCAGGGTGTTATTGGTTCTTATATGGCGGAACATTTGGGATTTTCAAAATATACTGTAGATGCATTGTTTGATCAATATTTACCCAAAATGCAAAACGATCCGTTACCGCGACATCTTTTTAGTGCTTTGTTCTCTTTGGCTTATCGTTTAGATAATCTTATGTCACTTTTTAGTATTCAGAGGATACCAAGCGGTTCTAAAGACCCATTTTCGTTAAGGAGAGCTGCAAATGGAATTATTCGTATTGTTGCTCATGAAAAAATTTCTTTTCCTTTGACAGAAATTTTTACAACAATTGCACCGCTTTATCAAAAATTTGATTTGAATGAATTAGAGAAGTTTGTTTTAGAAAGACTTGATTCCTTTATGGATGTGAATCCATCTCTTATAACGGCAGTTTTAAAGAGCGGTGAACGTGATATTTATGCAATTATACAAAAAATTGATGCATTGCAGAAAGTACTTGCTAAAATTGATAATAAAGAATTAAACGCTACATTTAAACGCGTTGCAAATATCACGAAAGATATGGACTTGCAAATACTAAAAGCAGTCAACACGGAAATTCTTTATGCAACAGAAGAGAGAGAACTGTTTAATCAGTTTTCATCTATTCAAATGCAACAGTTCGATTCTTATGTCCAGGAGATTGAAAGCTTAATGGCATTAAAGCCCTTGCTTGACCGCTTTTTTAATGTTGTGCTCGTAAATGCACCTGATGAAGCCCTAAGGGAAAACCGCAAAACATTGATTGCACTGATTTACAAGGCATTCCTGCGTATCGCTGATATGACAGAGATTGCGTTTTAGCTTAGGAATAATTCAGTGTGATTTATTTTTATTAGGCTAACCTAATTGCCCAAAGCAGTTTTTTGTCTGAATTTCACCATAGAAACGTTTCATAAAGATATAGTTTGCACGTCCATCGAAAGGACGAATACCAAGCTTTTCTAAAGCTAATTCAATTGCATTTAATACCCATGCACTTTCATGAATAGGGATAGCTCCCATATGGTTGATTCTAAAAATCTTACCTTTGAGATGGTCTTGTCCACCAGCGATATTCACATGGTATTCACTCTTAAGAACTTTTCGAATTGATTCTGCATTCTTCTCATCAATAATTGTCGTCATCGCAACCGCAGGATTTTTGGGGTAAATTTTTAGCCCAATTTCTCGTAGAGCTTCTTGCGTGGCTAAAGATCTCGAACGTGTTTGTTGGTAGATATAATTGAATCCAATTTGGTTGGCTTGCTCAAAATAACTGTATAAACCTTCAATAATTGTAGTTGCAGGTGTGTAAGCGGTCGTATTCTTGCGTTGATTTTTTAATTCTGTTTTAAGATTAAAGTAGTAGCCTACATTTCTTTCTTCAATTAAATCAACAGCAGGTTCTGAAAGTCCGATAAAGCTTAAACCCGGCGGAAGCATAAATGCCTTTTGACTTCCACCAATTACCGCGTCAATATCATGCACATCGATAAATTCTACTCCCAATGTGGTGATACAATCTACAATAACCATAATATCTGGATTAACTTCCTTAACCGCTAAAGCAATTTCTTCGAAAGGGTGTCTTAGCCCACCAGCACTTTCACATGCCTGCAAAAAGACAGCATCAATATCTTTATCATTTTTGATAATAGAGATGACTTCCTCAACACTTGCTGGAGTATCCCATTCATTTTTGATTTCAACATAAGGAATTTTGAGAGATTCAGCAATTTTTGAGAATCGTTCTCCAAATTTTCCGCTATTGATAGTAAGGGCTTTTTTTGTACATAGAGATGTCATACAAGCTTCCATTGCACCTGTTCCAGAGCTTGCTAACATAAGAACTTCGTGCATTCCGAGCAAAGCAAGTAAAGAGGAACGACAATCCTCAAATAAACGTTCAAATTCTGGTGTGCGATGGTGAATTGTGGGGCGACTCATCGCTTTGCGAATATTCTCCGGAATGGGTGTTGGGCCTGGCGTAAAAAGCAACATTCTTAAACTCCTATAAATTTCATAGCAAAACAGAAACTGCGATTATAACCTAAAATGATTGGAGTATCAATAAGAATATAAAATTGTTTGTCGAATGTTTAGGTTTTAGAGAATTATAAGTGCCAAAATGATAGACTCTAGGGGTGAAATTTTAGATTCTATTTAACATCTTCTACAAGGACACGTATTGCATTTTGTTGTTGTTGGGATTTTAATCCTTATCGTTTTATCGTTTTTGTTTTTGGGGAAAAAGGGAGGGAATATTTTTTCTGCAATTACTTCAACGCTCGGTTCCTCTTTAGCACTTGTAGTTTTGTTAATTTTTGTTGCTGTCATTTTTTTTAAAGTTATTGATATTTTTTCTTACCCTTATTTTTTTGCGTTACCAACCTTGAGTGTTTTCTTGTCTGTTATTTTTTGTTTTGTGGCATTTTATACGCACTTGTATCAACAAAGAATATTTTGGTTTTACCTGCTTGCTGTGATTTTGGTAAATAGTTTAAGCGATAATGTCCAGCATATTGTTTATCGTACGATTTTATTTATTATGGCTAGTGTATTGTTGTTTGCGTTGTTACAAATGGCTTTCAGAAAATATTATAATAGTATTCAGGCGAGAACTATCTCTTTTTCAAGAACCCAAAATGAGCTAGGTTTATTACACCAGCAATTATCGCAAGAGCTGGAAAACGCAATGAAAGCAGTGTACGCAACACGTGATCTTTTTGAAGAGGTTTTCACGCAAGAGGAATTAACAAAACGAAAAATTGCTACAACACTTCAAGGTATTCAGCAAGAGATTCAGGATTTGCATACAAATACACTTGATACGCTTGAGCATTATAATGATGTTTTTGACTCTCTTGTTGAATCCCAGAAACAAGAAATTGTAGAATTATTAAATTCTAATATTAATCAGATACGGGAATTTGCAAAAAAAGCTATTACAATTTCAATCAAACTTTCAAAAATGAAGAATAGAAAATCTCAGAAGCAGACAGATATTCAGTCAGTTTTGGAGTTATTAGAGCAAATTTCACATTTTTCTTCACAAAATATTTACAGGGGGTAATGATGCGTTTTGTTACATTTCGGAAAAAAGATGAGAATCAGGTTTTGAGCGGCATTGAAATTAATAACCGATATTTCAGTTTTATAGATTTTAGGTTGCCCTATAGAAATATTAACGAATTTATTTTATATGCAACTTCATCGGATTATGAATCTTTTAAATACCCAAAAGGAGATGGTTTGCAAGAGGATTCTATCTCTCTACTCGCACCCATTCAAGAGCCTTTACAAGATATTATTTGTTTAGGTATTAATTATTTAGACCATGCTGAAGAATCCGCAAGATTTAAGCAAGAAAAGTTTGAAAAACGCGAGTATGCAGTTTATTTTTCAAAAAGGGTGAATGAAGCAAGTGGTGCTTATAGTGATATTCCTGTGCATGCGGATATTACCCAACAACTTGACTATGAAGTAGAGTTAGGTGTGATTTTGAAAACGGGGCTTTATAAAGCAACCTTGAAAGAGGCAAAAGAAGCAATTTTTGGTTATACAATTATTAATGAATTGAGTGCAAGAGATTTGCAATTACGACATAAGCAATGGTACTTTGGGAAAAGTTTAGAGGGTTGTTGTGTAATGGGGCCTTGTATTGTGAGTGCTGATGAATTTGGAGGGGAGATTCCTAATTTGCAAATTCAAAGTTTTGTAAATGGAGAATTGCGACAGAATAGCCAAACAGCAAATATGATTTTTGATATACCCTCTGTATTGGTGGAATTGTCGAGTGGTATGCGTTTAAAGGCGGGGACTATTCTATCCACAGGGACTCCAAAAGGCGTTGGAATGGGTTTTGAACCGCCTCTATTTTTGAAGGCGGGTGATTGCGTTGAGTGCTACATAGAACAAATTGGACGTACCTGTAATAGATTGATTTGAGGATACAAAATGGCAAATGTGATTGATTCCAAAATTAACCTAGAAAAGGATTCCATTCCTAAGCTTTTCTTTACTTATTTTATCCCTTCTGTTTGTGCAATGCTTGCACTTTCAACAAATACAACAATTGATGGTATTTTTGTTGGACAAAAAATTGGTACAGATGCTTTAGCTGCGGTGGGGATTGCGTGGCCTATTTTTCCAGTTATTATTGCATACGAATTACTTTTTAGTATTGGTGCAGCTTCTTTAAGCTCGTATTATATTGGCAAAGGAAAGGCACAAAAGGCACGTATGATTTTTAGTTCCGTTTTTTATTTTGCGTTAGTCAGTGCTTTAGTGATGGGACTTGTTTTTTATTATTTTCGTTATGAAATGGCTTTATTTTTAGGTGTTTCGCAAACCTTACTCCCACTTGTTGTTGAATATATTGGTGTTATTTTTTTGGGTGGTGTTTTCATTGTTTTACAACCTCTTTTAGATATTTTTGCGATTAATGATAGGCGTCCAAATTTAGCGATGATTGCAATGATTGCGTCTTCTGTTATCAATATTATTTTTAACTATATTTTTATTTTTTTGCTAGAGTGGGGATTGTTTGGTGCAGCTTTTGCAACAATTTTGGGGCATATAGTGGGATTCTTTATTTTGTTGAGGCATTTTATTAGCCGTAGAGGGCATATTTATTTTATCCGTTATTTTCATATTCGTGCAATTCTTGTTTCTGCTAAAAATGGTGTTCCGCAGGCAACTTCTGAAGTGAGTGCAAGTTTAATGATGCTTACCTTTAATCATGTATTGAAGGAAATTGTTGGGGATAGAGGAAATTCTATCTATAGTATTGTAATGTATATTGGGATTATCGTCTTTACAATTTTGCTTTCAAGTGCTCAGGGTGTTCAGCCCATATCCAGTTTTAATTACGGTGCAAATCGTTTAGAACGTGTGAGAGCAATTTTAAAGTTTGGAATATTCTTTTCCTCTATTGCGGGGGTAATTTTATATATCTGTTCTGTATTTTTTGACCGCTATTTGATTATGCTTTTTTTAAGTCAAGAGGATATGCACAATGATCCCATGTTGCTTACAGATGTTTCCTTAGCAATTAGAATTTATTTTATTGGTTTTATTCTTTTAGGTTTTAATTTCGTTGTCGCAACCTTATTGCAATCGATTCAAAGACCTTTGAATGCGTTGATTGTTACTGTCTCCTCTACATTGATTTTTGCGATACCTTTTGTATTGATTTTACCAAAGTATTTTGGGATTAATGGAATTTGGGCAAGTTATCCCTTGGCGATGGTATGTGCAAGTTTTATTGCAATAATTGTCATCAGTTATGAATTGCGTAAGGGTGTCCTTGCTCAAAAAGAAGCAAGGCAATAATTTATTGTAAAAGTAAACTTCCAATGCGACCATTGCGATATACAAGAAGTCGCTTTGGGCGATTCTTGTATTGATTTAATGCTTTTTTTGCTTCAGCTATATTCTTAATAGCAATGTCTTCAATTTGCATAATAATATCACTTGTCTCAAATCCTGTTTTGTCGGCTAAAGAATTTGCTTGCACTTCCAAAATAATTACGCCGTTAATATTGCGTGGAACACGATGGTTAGAACGTATAGAATCATTGAGATCACTTAATGAAGCACCTTTAATAATATTATTATCTGTGTTATTTGTGCCGATTCCTTCAGAAGAATTTGCAAGCTTAATTGTTACATTTTGTAGTTGTTTATTGCGCATAAAAGTTAAAACAATATCTTGGTTTGGTGGATAAGTTCCAATTAAATTGCGTAGTTCTGCAGCTCCTTTAACAGGTTGATTGTCTACTTTTACGATGAGGTCCCATACCTTCAATCCAGCTTTTGCAGCAGGGGATTGTGCCTCAACAGAAATGATAACAGCACCTGAATTTCCATTGTAACTTTCTTTTAAATCCTCTTTAACATCTTCAATAGAGATGCCGATAAAGCCCCTTTCAACTACCCCTTTTTCAATGAGGGCTAAAGAAATACGTTTTGCCATATCCGAGGGAATAGCGAATCCAATACCGTGATTTCCACCTGTACGCGAAATAATTGCCGTATTGATGCCAACCAATGCCCCACGACTATCCACCAATGCACCGCCTGAATTTCCGGGATTAATGGAAGCATCTGTTTGGATAAAATTTTCATAATCGTTAATACCCATTCCGCTTTTATTGAGGGCAGATACAATCCCTTGTGTTACGGTTTCTCCAACACCAAAAGGATTTCCGATGGCAAAAACGATATCACCAACAAGAATTTCAGAGCTTGCTGCAAATTGCAAGAAAGGCAATGGTTTTTTTGCATCAATCTTGATAACAGCTAAGTCGCTTTTTGGGTCCTTACCAATTAATTTTGCCGTATACTCTTTATTTTCGTTAGGTAATGCAACAAGGATTTCATCTGCACCGTCAATAACATGGTTGTTTGTGATAATGTAACCTTCAGAGCTGAATATGACACCACTCCCTAAGGAACGTTCTACCCTGTCTTTTGGGACGATTTGCCCAAATGAATCACCAAAAAATTGACGAAAAAATGGGTCATTTAACAAGGGGTGATTGGGTGAAACCCCTCGTGTTTTAACTTGTTTTTTTGTTGAAATATTGACAACTCCCTTTGCTGCTTCATTGATTGCTTCATTATAAGACTGAATTGTATTATTCTGGGGATTAGGCATTACTCTTGTGCCAATCGGGGGTGCGTCATTAATGTTGACAGCATTTGCAAATACACAAAATGCGAATGCAAGAATGGTTTTAAAGAAAACTTTAGTATTCATAATTTTGACTCCTTAAGAAATAATTAAAGCGTTGAAAAGCAAATTCTATACAAGAATCGTGAATGTAGGGTTAATCGTTGGTTGAGATAGGGGAGAATTTCAGCATTATTTCATTGATTTTTGTGTAGAATTACCCTGCGTACTTTTCACATTTCTATATCCACATAAAGGAGGATAATGTATGCAAAATGCTGCGAATATGGGTGTTGCAATGGAGTATGACTATTCGATAGCTAAACTCTTTTTATTTGCAACTATCATTTTTGGAATTGTTGGAATGTTGATAGGGGTTGTCATTGCTTTTCAGATGGCTATTCCTGAACTCAACTATCTTGCTGGAGAATATGGGACTTTTGGTCGTCTGCGTCCGTTACATACAAATGGAATTATTTTTGGATTCACATTGAGCGGAATTTGGGCAGGCTGGTATTATTTTGGGCAGAGGGTGTTAAAGATTACCTATCATCAGCATCCTTTCTTGAAAGTTATTGGGCTACTTCATTTTTGGATTTACATTCTTTTGATGGCTTTAGCGGTTATTTCACTTTTTGCGGGGGTAACACAATCTAAAGAATATTCAGAGCTAAATTGGATGTTAGACTTAGTTGTTGTCGTTGTGTGGGTGCTTTGGGGAATTAGTCTCTTTGGAAGTATGGGTGTGAGAAAAGAAGAGACGATTTATATTTCTCTTTGGTATTTCATCGCAACTTTTGTTGCTATTGCGGCACTTTATATTTTCAATAACCTTTCCATACCAACTTATTTTGTTGCACAAACGGGAAGTATTTTGCATTCTATCTCCTTATATGCAGGAACAAATGATGCAATGGTGCAGTGGTGGTTTGGGCATAATGCGGTGGCATTTATTTTTACAACTGCCATTATTGGTTTGATATATTATTTTCTACCTAAAGAATCAGGGCAACCTATCTTTTCTTACAAATTAACCCTATTTTCATTTTGGGGATTAATTTTTGTTTATGTGTGGGCTGGTGGACACCACCTCATTTATTCAACTGTGCCAGATTGGATGCAAACTTTGGGTTCTGTGTTCTCTGTAATTTTGATTTTACCTTCTTGGGGAACAGCGGTAAATATGCTTTTAACAATGCGAGGGCAGTGGGATCAGCTTGCAAAGTCTCCATTGATTAAATTTTTAGTTCTTGCTTCAACCTGGTATATGCTTGCTACGCTTGAAGGCCCTATTCAATCTATTAAATCTGTGAATGCTTTAGCACACTTTACAGATTGGATTGTCGGTCACGTGCATGATGCTGCATTGGGTTGGGTTGCATTTACTATTATTGCTGGGATTTACCATATGACTCCGCGTTTATTCAAGCGAGAGATTTACTCAAAGAAAATTATGGATATGCAGTTTTGGGTTCAAACTGCAGGAATTGTTCTATACTTCTCAAGTATGTGGATTGCGGGTATCACACAGGGTATGATGTGGAGAGCAACAGACGATTTTGGAACATTAATTTATTCCTTTATTGATACAGTGAATGTGCTTGTTCCTTATTTCTATATTCGTGCAATTGGTGGATTACTCTATTTGGTAGGATTTTTAATGTTTACTTATAATATTATTATGACCATCACTGCGGCAAAAGAGGTGAATGCTGAAGCCAAATTTGCTACGCCGATGGCAGGTTAAGGAGGATTGACATGTTTCATTTTTTAGAAAAAAATCCATTCTTTTTTACCGTGGCGGTGTTGGTTCTGTTCTCTATTGCTGGACTTGTAGAAATTCTCCCAGATTTTGCAAAAGCCTCTAAGCCCATTGAGGGCTTAAAGCCTCATACAATGCTTGAGGTTGCGGGAAGACAAGTCTATATTAAAGAAAGTTGTAATGCTTGCCATTCACAGCTAATTAGGCCTTTTAAATCTGAAACAGATCGTTACGGAAAAGTTAGCTATAGTGGTGAATATGCGTATGATCGTCCTTTTTTATGGGGCTCTAAGAGGACAGGACCAGATTTGCATCGTGTAGGTGATTATCGAACAACAGATTGGCATGAGCACCATATGTGGGAACCTGCAAAAACGGTTGAGGGTTCAATCATGCCTGCTTATAAGCATCTATTTGTAAAAATGGTGGATAAAAATACAGCATATGCGGAGGCTTATACAAACAAGGTTGTTTTTGACGTGCCTTATGATAGAGATGATATTCCTCATTCTACAAAACTAGGGACTTTAGAGGAGGCAAGAGCTTCAATTGTAGAGGAAGCAAAGCTAATTGTTGCTGACATGAAAGATCAGCAAGTTAAAGATGCAGTTCAAAGAGGTGAGATTCCAGAAATTGTTGCCTTGATTGCTTATCTTAATAGCTTGAATTCAGCGCGTCGCCCATTACCAACGGAGTGATTGTGTGGAAAATCTTTATCAAACATTTCAAGAGAGCCTACAATGGCTATTGAGTGATGAAGAAAGAATTCGTATGGTGCAGGGCTATGCTTATTGGTTTTGTAGTGCGTTTTTGACAATTATACTTTGTAGTTATATCTATCATTTGTACAGCAGTCAACGCAAAGGGTTTGATTATGAAAAATATGCTCGTTTAGCTTTAGATGATCATCTTACTGATGAGATAATCGATAAGCGACAAACGAGCAAGAAAAAAGAGAAGGAGAGCTAAATGGAATGGTTCAATCTGAGTGATAGTATTAATCTGCTATCACTAGTAGGTGCAGCGGCAATATTAGCTTTAACATTAATCATTGCGGGTGGTTACATCAAGAAGATGAAACACAGCAAAGCTGATGGAACGCTATCAAAAGAGAAGTGGGACGGAATTCGGGAATTTATTAATGATATTCCCTTTGGTTGGGGTGCAACTTATATTGTCCTTATGATTTGGGGGCTTGTTTACTTCTTTTACCTTTATCCGCTAGGAGGGTATTCACAGTTGGGTGAATACAATGAAGAAGTTAAAGCGTTTCAAGAGAGGCTTGCACAAAAAACAAAGAATGCAACAGAAGATGATTTGCGTAAAATGGGTGGTAACCTTTTTGTTTTACAATGTGCCCAATGCCATGGTCCAACAGGTGAGGGTATGGATGGTAAAGCAGTGGATTTAACTCGTTGGGGTAGTGAGGAAGGCATTATCGACACAATTAATAAGGGTAGTAAGGGGCTTTTGCTTTCCACTACAGATGATAAAGGAAATGTTACAATTACCTCTTATCCTATGGGTGAAATTATGGCACCTGTTGAAATGCCTGCTGATGATGCAAAAGCGATTGCTGCATTTGTAATGCAGGAAGTTTCTACACTTAAAAAGACAAAATATCCGGAGCTTGTAGAACGTGGAAGAGAGTTATTTATGGGTGATGGAACTTGTGCAACTTGTCATGGAGCAGATGGTGCGGGCATGGGCGGTATGGCACCAGATTTGACAACTTATGGAACTACAGCATTCTTGAGTAATGTTTTCGCACATGGTAAAAAAGGTTTAATCGGACAAATGCCTGCATTTAAAGAACCAATGATTTCTGAAATTCAAAAAGAAGCGTTGATGAAGTATATCTTGTCTATACAAGAATAAGGAGTGACAATGAATGGTTTATTTGGATTAAATGGCTTGTTTGGGTATTTGGTGGCAGTTGTGCTTTTGTTGTCTATTGTTGGTGTATTAGGTTATATGGCAGTTGTTGTGCAAAAAACAGAAGCTAATAATCCTTACAAAATTGAAGCAAGCACGACGATTCCTATGCAGAATGCTGATATAAATCAGCACTATAAAACAAATCAATAAGGAGCAAAAGATGACAACTTATAACGGTTTAGAAAAAGTACTTTTTGCAGTGAGTGCTATCCTTGTGGTGGTTTCTATTGCAATTGCATTTATGCCCGGAAAAGTTTTTCTTGGCTAGGGAATATTTAGTGAAGCGTTACTCCTCTTTTCTTAAAAAAAGAGGAGTGGTGTTTTTTATCTTATTTTTAGCCCCCTTTGTGCTTTATGGAGTAGAATTTGAAGGCTATCTCTATAATCCAAAGGGTTATATTCAGGAAAAGGCGACCGTTTTTATTCAAGATTCATCAAAAGAGGTTTTTGAAAAAAGCGGTGTTTCTGTTTATATGATAGCACAGGATTCTATTCAGCAATCTTTAGATGAATATAAAAAAGAAATTGAAAAATCTATGAATTCTCCATTTGTCTATATTATTTTCTTAAAAAATGATAAAAAAATTGATATAGCAGGCAGTGAAGAAATTTTGAGTAAAATTGATAAAACAGCAATTTATTGGGATTATATTGTTCCATTTATTCCAAAAGATAAAGAAATGAGTCCAAATACAATTACGATCTGTTTAATGAATGGTTATGTTGCTTTAGTGGATCATTTACGAAATGCTTTGCATATAGAATTAAAAAATGAGTATATTCCTGATGATAAGGGGATACAGACAACAACAAGGGCTATTTTGTATTTTATGTTTTTTTCACTATTTGTGTTATTTATTATTTATTTAATTAAGGCAAGAGGGAAGGGAAATGGATAAAAATCAGTTTAATGTTTGGCCTATAGCAATTGTACTTTTTGTATGTGTCGTAATTGTCTTGATTGTTGTTACCGTTCAAATTGCTTTAAAGAATCCTGTGCAACTAGAGGATAGTTTTTTGATGAGTTATCAAGAGGCAGATGCTTCGATTAATGATATTCAAAAGGAACAAAAGCAATTTTTAGAACATTATCAAGTGCATTTTGAATTACCTAAGCAACAAAGTTTGGAGTTTTCGCAGGGGATTTCGTTTGTTTTAATCCAAAGAGATAACCAAAAAAAACTTGTGGATGCAAAAATTCTTAAAGCGATACTTACGCGACCACATACAAGTAGAGACGATAAGGATTTAGAATTTTATGCTCAAAATCAGCATTATCAAAGTGAAGCATTTATACTTCCTGATTATGGGCGCTGGATTGTGCAAGGGGTGCTAGAGATTGATGGAAAAAAAGGCTATTTTAAGCATAGTTTTTTTGTAGAAAAGCTTTGAAAGAATTTTTAAAAAAAATCTTTGGTTGACTTATTTTTGGAAAGAGAATCTTGATAATTAGAAGTATAAAGGAGCAGTCATGAAGATTCTTGTTACAGGCACGGCAGGGTTTATTGGTTTTTCTTTGGCAAATGTGCTGATTGAGCGAGGTGATGAGGTTGTAGGATTAGATAGCATTAATGATTATTATTCAGTGGATTTAAAATATGATCGTTTAAAAGAGGCAGGTATTCCTACCCAAAAAATTCAAGAAAATGTCTTGACACAAAGCGAAAAGCATCCTAACTATCGTTTTGTTAAAATGCAACTCGAGAATCGTGAATCCCTTTTTAATCTTTTTGCACAAGAGAAGTTTGATAAAGTTTGTAATCTTGCTGCTCAAGCGGGTGTGCGCTATTCCTTAAGTAATCCTTATGCTTATATTGATAGCAATATAGTTGGTTTTATTAATATTCTTGAGGCTTGTCGCCATCATCATATTCAGCATTTGGCGTATGCGTCAAGTTCTTCCGTTTATGGCTTGAATCAAGAAATGCCTTTTAGTACTCATAAGAGTGTGGATCACCCAATCAGTCTTTATGCAGCAACAAAAAAAAGTAATGAGATGATGGCACATACCTATTCTCATTTGTTTTCTCTTCCAACAACGGGTTTGCGATTTTTTACGGTTTATGGTCCATGGGGGCGTCCGGATATGGCACTGTTTTTATTTACACGTGCAATTTTGGAGAATCAGCCAATTGATGTTTTTAATCATGGTGATATGATTCGTGATTTCACTTTTATTGATGATATTGTAGAGGGTGTAAAACGCGTGATTGATAGTCCGCCAACACATAATCCATTATGGGACGCAAAAAAGGCTGATTCAAGTACTTCTTCCGCACCTTATAAAATTTATAATATTGGCAACAATCGTCCGGTTAAACTGATGGATTTTATTTTAGAGATTGAAAAAAATTTAGGTAAAGAAGCACAAAAAAATTTTCTCCCTCTGCAAGAAGGCGATGTTCCTGCAACTTGTGCTTCTGTGGAAGATTTACAGAAAGATTTGGGCTACCAACCTAGTACAACAATTGCTGTGGGTGTCAGGAAGTTTATTGATTGGTATATTCGATATTATGGTGTAAAATTGTGATGAGATAAACAATTTAAGTATTTTTAAGGAAAAATAATCCATAATGCCGACGACTCTGAAAAGAGAAATTTTAAGATTAAATTAAGGAGACAAGAATGTCAAATGTTACTTTTAAGGGTGGTGCTGTTAAGTTAGAAGGCAGTGTTCCAAATGTGGGTGCAAAAGCACCAGAAGTGGAGCTTGTTGCTAAAGACTTAAGTAGTGTAAAAATTGGTGGTGCAAAAGGTAAATATCAAATTATCAATGTTGTTCCTTCCTTAGATACAGGTGTTTGTGCAATGCAAACACGCAAATTTAATGAAAAAGCAGCTTCTTTAAGTAATGCTGAAGTTTATGTTGTGTCTCTTGACCTTCCGTTTGCACAAGGTAGATTCTGCTCTACAGAAGGTATTGAGAAAGTAACCGCTTTAAGTGATTTTAGGGGTGCTAAGTTTGCTAAAGCTTATGGCGTCCTTCTGGCAGATGGACCTTTGGCGGGATTAACAACAAGAGCCGTGTTTATTGTTGACCCCAGTGGAAATATTGCTTACAAAGAAATTGTTGCTGAAATTACAACAGAACCTAATTATGACGCTGCCTTAGCGGCAATAAAGTAATCTTAATGAAAATAAGGGAGTAACAATGCCTATCTCAAGCCATTTTTTGCATCGTTTTATTTTTGGAATCTATATTCTCACTCTGGGGGTGGGTTGCGGTGTAATTCTTGCTTTAGGTATCTTTGTTGCACCTGTGATTTTTCGTGCAACGAATTATTTATTGGGTTTACAAATGAGTCAATTTCAGTCAGGCTTAATAATGACTGAAATTTTTTTTAGAAGTGGTTATTTGCTTCTCTTTGTTGTGGCATTTATTATAATTTATGAATTTTTTAGCTACATTTTTTTAACAACAAAGAAAATTTATATTTTATTGGGTGGAATTGCAACGATAATGCTTTTGCTTTTTGTGCTGTATTATATTCCAGCAATTATCGAAATGCAACAACAAGGTGAGCAACTAACACAATCAGATATTTTTAAGTCTATGCATCAGCAGTCTGTGTGGGTTTTTCAAATTGCTTTCTTAGCTTTGGCTGGGCTTATAATGGCAAGAATCAACGCTTTATTCTATAAATAATCATTTAGTTTTGGGACATTTTAGTGTTTTTTAGTAGTTTTTTGGTATAATTTTAGTTTTGAAAATCTCTACATTGATTAGGGAATTTGTTAGATGACTAATGTTTTAAAAAGGCAGAGTATGGGCAGTTTTGGAAAGTTTGGCGTATCCGTATGTATGATTTTAGTGTGTGTGATGAATGTGTTGAATGCGGCAAATGAAGGTGATGATAGTCGCCTTGAGGCTTATAGCAAGTTGCGTAAGGTGATTGGGACAATTGAAAATCATTATGTTGACGAGTTAACATTAAATGAAATTATTGATAAGGCTATTGATGGAATGTTGAATAACCTTGATGCACATTCTGCCTATTTAACGACAAAAAAATACGATGAATTAAAAATTCAAACAAGTGGTGAGTTTGGTGGTATTGGTATTCAAATTAGTATTAAAGACGGTGCTTTAACGATTGTTTCTCCGATTGATGGTACACCGGGTGCAAAGGCTGGATTAAAGAATGGTGATATTATTTTAAAAATTGATTCACAAAGCACATTAAATATTGCGATTGATGATGCCGTGAATCTAATGCGTGGTAAACCTGGCTCTAAGGTTAAATTAACAATTGTACGTAAAAATGAACAAAAGCCTTTAATTTTTGATATTACAAGAGATGTGATTAATGTTGAATCTGTCCGTGCAAAACGTATTGACGAGACGGATCTTTTGTATGTTCGTGTAAGTTCTTTTGATAGAAAAGTGAGTTCTCGCGTACGCGAAGAGCTTAAGAAGGCAAAATGGGCAAAGGGAATTATTCTTGATTTAAGAAGTAATCCCGGTGGCTTGTTAAATCAGGCTGTTGAGTTATCTGATTTATTTCTAAGTAGTGGTGTGATTGTCTCCCAAAAAGGGCGCGATGTAAATGAAAATATTGAGTTTACGGCAAGTAAAAATAGTGCTTACGAGGCAATGCCTATGGTTGTATTAATTAATGGTGGTAGTGCAAGTGCAAGTGAAATTGTTGCAGGTGCTCTCCAAGATCATAAGCGGGCTATTGTGGTAGGTGAGAATAGCTTTGGTAAGGGTAGCGTTCAGGTCGTTTTACCTTTAGACAAAGGAGAGGGGTTGCGTCTAACCATTGCTCGTTATTATTTACCAAGCGGTCGGACAATTCAGGCTTTAGGTATCAAGCCTGATATTTTAGTTTATCCGGGTGCAGTTCCTAACGACGATGGTAGTTTTAGTATTAAGGAATCAGAATTAAAGCAACATTTGCAAGGCGAGTTGCAAAAAATTGAAGATAAACCGAAAGTTGAAGATGAAGACAATAAAGATAAAATTACACAGAAAATGCTATGGAATGATATCCAGCTTAAGAGTGCAGTTGATGCCTTAAAAACTTGGTCTGTGATTGCACCCAGTAATACAGATGCAAAAAAAGTTCAAAAGGTAAGGAGCTAGTATGTTAGAAGAAGAATTAGATAGTCAAGAACTATTATATGAAGGAAAAGGAAAGAAGCTTTATAGGGGTAGTCAAGAGGAGGAAGTGATTGCCTACTTTAAAGATGATTTAACTGCTTTTAATGCTGAAAAAAAAGGGCAGGAGAAAGGGAAGGGGATTCTAAACTGTCAAATTAGCTCCATTCTTTTTGAGCTATTAGAGACACATGGTATTCAGACACATTTTATACGCAAATTAGGCGATAATTGTATGGTTTGTAAACGCGTGAATATTATTCCTATTGAAGTTGTTGTCCGTAATGTAGCGACAGGTTCACTAACAAAAAGGCTAGGCATTAAGGAGGGAACGATTCTTCCTCAAGCACTTGTTGAGTTTTATTATAAAGATGACGCCTTATCTGACCCCATCATTAACGATGAACACGCGATTTTGTTAGGTTGTGTAAGCCATACAAGAGATTTGGAATTTTTGCGACTGCAAGCACGCAAGGTAAATCAGGTTTTGGTTGGTTTTTTTAATAAGAGAGATTTAAGATTGATTGACTTTAAACTAGAATTTGGCAAAGATAAGGCGGATAAAATTATTCTTGCTGACGAAATTTCACCAGATAGCTGTCGTTTTTGGGATAAAACTAGTAATGAAAAGTTAGACAAAGATCGCTTTAGGCAAGACTTAGGGGGTGTTAAGCTTGCGTATGAAGAAGTTTTAAAAAGAATTACAACAATTAAATAATACAATAAGGGAAAAAATTGAAAGCAAGAGTTTTTATTACGCTGAAAGAGGGTGTATTAGACCCTCAAGGAAAGGCGACCAAACAAGCTTTGCATGCTTTGCATTTCCAGAATATTACTGATGTCAGAATGGGGAAAATGTTTATAGTTGATATTGATGAGACAGATAAGGAAAGAGTTAAGCAAGAATTAAGTAAAGCATGTGATTTGCTTTTATCCAACAATGTTATTGAGCAATACGAGATTGAATTATGAATGTAGCCATTCTTCGTTTTTTGGGGACAAATTGTGAATTTGATATTCAATATGCTTTAGAACAAGAGGGTGCAAAAACGGAATTTGTGTGGTTTAAAGAACAGGAGTTACCAGATTCAACTTCGCTTGTTATTATTCCTGGTGGCTTTAGCTATGGGGATTATTTAAGAAGTGGTGCAATTGCACGATTTGCACCTGTTATGCAGGCGGTGAGTAAATTTGCAAAAAAAGGTGGACGTGTTGTCGGTATATGCAATGGTTTTCAGATTCTTGTTGAGAGTGGGCTTTTGACGGGCGTTTTGATGCGGAATCAGAATTTACATTTTATTTCTAAGGTACTTCCTTTAAGAGTTTGCTCAACAGATAATCCCTTTTTGCAATTCTATAAAAAAGATGAAATTATCCGCATTCCAGTTGCCCATGCTGATGGGTGTTATTATACCTCTCATGAAGAATACAAAAAATTGCGGGATAATGGGCAGATTCTTCTTACTTATGAAGAGAATCTAAATGGTTCTCTTGGAGCTATTGCAGGAATTTGTAATAAAGAAAAAAATGTATTTGGTTTGATGCCACACCCAGAACGTGCTATTCATCAGAATATTGGTGGTAGCGATGGATTGGCAATGATAAAAGGTTTTATGTGTTAAGAATATTCATTTTCACATGTTGCATTTTTTCTTTGTTTTTCGGTCATATTGTGAGTGCCGCAGTTGACCAACAAAGACAAATTCAAAAAGCACGTGAAGAAATTTTGAATAATCTTGAAGGTGAAAGTGGGGCGGAAATTGAGGAAATTATCGTTGATGAGGAGGGAAATATTCTTGAATCTCCTCCTATTGAGCAACAACAAGCAGAGGTGTCTAAGTCTGAACTTCCAACCGAACAACAATCTGCACCGACAAAGGAAATTCCTTCCTTAGCTAACCCAACATCTCCATCTGTAAATCCTTTAGAGGAAACCCCAACCCTCCCTCCAGAACCTAATATTGGGCAAAGTGAGAATTTGCCCCACTCAGAAGAATTAATTCCCCAAAGCCTCCATCTTAGCTTTTTGAATCCACCAAAACGTTCTTTGTATGTGAATGAAGTCGTTGCTTTGGAATTTAAGCTTGTTGTATTGGGGCAGGTTGATGGAGCTATTGAGAATGAATTTATTGAGGAGAATGGGGGTGTACGTGTTTTGAATCCGGAATCACCATGGAGGCAAAATAATGATGGTTCGTTTCATAATATATTTTATGTGCAGATTCAAGCAGCTAATTTTAAGATACCTCGCTTAAAAGTTACAATTGCAGGGCAGGACTCGGTTATTGAAGGGGAAATTGAGGGCTTTAGTGCACAAGCTTTACCTCTCACAGGAAATCCTTATTTTAGTGGAGTTGTTGCACAAGAAATGAAAATGAATGATTATAAAATCACACATTATGATGCCGAAAATAATTTAGCTGTTTTTGCTTTAAGTGCGCTAATCTCTAATCTTGCTGAAATGAAAATAGGTCAATACCCTAAGCAGGGAATTGAAAGTGGAACATTAAATCCGGAAAGTTCTTCTATGATTTTTTATGTTGTTTTTCCAAAAAATATTGAAAATATTATTTTTGATTATTTCAGCCTCGATGATTTTCAGTTTCATCGTGTGTCCATTCCAAATGTTCCTGTTGATGAGAAAGTAAGCACCCAAAGTGATTTAAAACCAAAACGTTCGGTTAGTTTGTTAAGCCTTGCTGTGGGTGGCGGTGTTATCTTTTTTATGTTGCTTATTTTTGCATTCACACGTTCTTATCTTTCATTGATTGTGATTGTATTGGTTGTTGCTTATATTTTGACAGATATTTTTGTCTCTGATCATGCGAAATTGCTACCTAATGCTGAAGTAAAAATACTACCTACACACAATTCAACTGTGATTATGCGACAGGAAAAACCTTTAGAGGTTGAAATTATTGGCAGAAGAGGTGATTATTATAAAATTGTAACTCAAGATGAACGTATTGGTTGGGTAAGAAAGGAAGAAATTGATAATCGTTAGATGTGTTCGATTCATAAGAGCAATTATTTGTATTTGCTTTATTATTTCAGTTGTGCCTTTAATGGTGGTTTTAATGTATTCGTTGTTTCGATACCATCGCCTTTTAAGGCAATGGTTTGGGCGAGTGTTCTTGTTTATCTCTGGTGTAAAGGTACGTTTTGTTGGAGAATTTAAAGATGCACAACTGATTATTATGAATCATCAAAGTTATTTAGATGTCATTTTTTTGGAAGCTATGCACCCTAAGAATTTATGCTGGGTAGCAAAAAAAGAGCTTGGCGATCCCATTTTGTATGGACATGCCCTTAAAGCTCCACAAATGATTTTAATTGATAGGGAAGATAAGACAAGCCTTGTCGCAATGTTAAAAACTGCACAAGAGAGATTACAAGAAGGGCGTATTTTAGCAATTTTTCCAGAAGGGACGCGTTCGCAAGGAGAGGAGGAATTTTTACCTTTTAAAGTTGGCGGAAAGATGTTGATTGAAAAATTTGAATTGACATTCCAGCCAGTTGTTGTCGTAAATACGCGTAGTGTTTTTGACCTTGCAAAATTGAGTGTGGGTGGTGAAGCAACTTTTATTGCCTTAGATGTGATGAGTCCTCCTAGCAAACAAGAAAGAAAAAACGCACAAAGTGATTGGTATGAGGATTTGAAGGCACAAATGCACAATGTTTATTTGTCGTATTATCAGCAAAATAAGGATACAAATTAGATAAAAGGGGGCAGTTTTGGATTTGTCATTATTTTATGCAGAGGTTTTAAAACATTTGGAAGCATCTCAAGATAAGATGATGCTTGATATGGTGATTGTGGGTTTGATTGCTAAGGTGCAACATAAGTTAATTTGGCAGGACAAATCTGAAATGAAAAAGAAAATTGCGTTATTGTTGCGCGAGAAATGCTATGAATTTGTTTTAGCTGAACAAGATGTTTTTGAAAAGGATTATATGACACTTTATCCTTTCTTTGTAGGTGTGGACATTCCTTTTGATGAGCGATTTAAGACCTATGCAGATATTGCTCGTTCCGAATTAAAAAATCATTCTAATATAGATACAAGCGAACGCGTGATTCTCCTTGAACTCGCCTCTGTTTCTTTGTTTTTGATGGGAAATCATAAAGAAGCTTTGGGGTTTTATATGACAGAGGTAAGCAAATTGCATTTGTACGATTCAGGAATGCTTGGGCGTACACAATTTGTGTTAGATTTTTTCTCGTCTTTGTCACTTCCTTTTGAAGAAGTAGAGGATATTTTTCTCTCTATGTTTAATCCTGATAACTTCTTTGAGAATGAAGCACCCATACGACGTAGTTTTTTTGTGTGGGCAATTCATCAATGGTGGAATGTTCCTAGCTTTTTTAATCATTTTGGTTGGTTGGCACTTTATGCAAGATGGCGTGAGATTTTTTATATTGCTTTAGAAAAAGATTTGGATTTTGCAATTTATGTACAATTCTTTATCTACCATATGATGGGTAATAGTTATCAAAGTCAAGAGGAATGGAAAGTTTTTAATGATGAAATTACAAAAAAAGCAGAACCCTATTATATTGAATATGGTAAACATCTTCCGCCATGCAAGAAAAGTCAAAAAAAGGGTAAAAAGCTAATAGGGATTCTTAAAGATCGTGCTGTCCAGAATTCCCCCTTCAAGGTGGAATATTCCTTTTTGAAGGCATTTTTAAGCATTCCAGAATTGAAAGGAAAATACGAATTTAAAGTTTATTTGATGGGCTTTGTGGAAAAAAGTGATGATGACCTAGAGATTATTAAAGATTATCAAGAACTTGGCATTGAAGTTATTGATGTTGTCTCTGTTCTTAATGTTGCGGCTTTTAAGTTTTATACTTCTCATTTAAGTCGTGCGATGAGTGTGCGTGAACAAATAATCGCTGATGGAGTGGATATTATTCTTTCACCTAATAATGGTTATGGCATTAGTGATTTTATTTTAGCAACGCGTAGTGCACCTTTGCAAGTGTTTTGGAGTCATGGGAATGCGGTTTATGATATTAAGGGGATTGATAGGCGCATTAGTCATTTTCAACCTGATGGTGGTTTTCAGTTTGAGCAATTCAGTGTTCCAATGGACATAGAACGTTTTTATAATCCTCCTGTTACTTCTGAAGCGATTTTTGTCGAATCTAATCGTTTTCCTCATGATAAAGTTGTGTTAGGTGTAATTGGGCGGTTAGTGAAAGTGAATAATGAAGAATTTCTAAGTGCTATTGCAGAAGTTATGCATCAATACCCCGAAACGATTTTTATTGCAGCAGGGCATGGTAATTATGATAGTGTGCGTGAAAAAATGGATAAACTTGGTATTGGCAAAGAACGCTTTTTTATGCCCGGACACATTGATGCTCATATTTATGGACACATTATTGATATTTTTTGTAATACTTTTCCTTTGCAACAAGGTGAAAGCCTTGCTGAATATGCAAGTAAATGCAAGGGTGTAACGATTAGTCTTATTCCCTCTATGCAAAAAAGGCGAGAAAATGTTAAAAGGATTTATTTTCAAGATGATACAGAGCTTTATGAGAAATATTGTCCACAGTATAATCTGAAGGTAGAGGATTTATTTCATATCGGCTATGATGGTGTTTTTGATGTTATGCAGCCTGATACAAGAGAGGGTTATATTAAATCTATTGGTTATTTTGTTGAGAATTTCAAAAATTTTGATAAATTCTTAACAGATATTAAGAATCTTCGTATGGTATATGAAGAAGTAGAAAGATATAAAACTAACCAAAAAATAAAAGAAATGTTTAGTAGTTTTTAGTATTTTATTGAATTAGCCTTTTGGAGGGTAAGATGGGTTTTTATAAAGAGGATTATCAAGTTCTTGATTTTTTAAAGGAGAGTGGGTATATCAAAGAAGGTGCTAGTGTTATAGAATGTGCTTCTCAAGACTTGAAGGAGGACAGAGATGGCGTGTCTTTGGAGGTTGCAAATCAGCGACATTCTCCTATGCCTATTTATCAAGAATATGGTTTTAAGACATATCAATGTATTGATATGGATGGTGGTCATAATGCCTTAAAATTTGATTTAGGGCTTGATTTAGCGAAAGAATATAACTTTCAGGAACAATTTGATTTGGTTACTTGTCGTGAATCTGGGCATTGGATTTTTGACCAAAAGCAGTTGTTTACTAATCTGCATAATCTTTGCAAACAAAATGGGATTATTGTGTGGCGTTCTCCTTTGGCAGGTGGGTTTGCACAAAGTTTTTATACTTATAATTTTGAAAGTATTTTAAAGTTAGCTTTTGTAAATGATTACCTTTTGTTGGGTGGCTTTATTACAGAAAATTTTTATTTTAGGCAAGGGGGTGGTTTTGGGCTTAAGAGGAAAGTTGCAGAATTAATTGAGGGTTCTAATGCTACAGAATTCACTCAATTTATAGAAAAATATATGGATAGAAAGGATAGCTGGAGGCATTTATTGATAGAAGATGGCTATCCTGTTGTGATGCCAACTTTGATATTTTTAAAGCAAGGCAATAAACCTTTTAAAGTTCCTTTATTTTATTATGATAACTATGAGAAAATAGTTACACGTAATGCGAAGAATGTTTTACAGAATTGTTTTCCTAAAGTTAAGTTTGGAAATATAGCAATTTTTGGTGCAGGATATAATGGTGGGTTGGCTTACAATTTTGCAAAAGCGAGTGGGCTGAATGTTTCTTGTGTGATTGATGATATACAAAAAGGTGTTGCAAGCTTTTGTAAGCATGGAGAAATGATTGTATCTTTTGATGAGTTTGTTAAAAGCTATCAGAGTGAATGCGATTTTATTTTAGTTGGTCCATGGCAAAAAGGAAGCATAGAAGGTAGGGGGGGGTTGAATGTTCCGACTTATACAATCAATTTACGATGGTTTATTTAAGCTATAATGCTTGTATGTAAGGAGTGAATATGCATTATTATATTTATCCCAAAAATTGGGATGGAGAGGACATTGCTTTTAATCTCTCTTATTTTGATAAAGAAAGCACTATCCATTTTATAGACGATAAAGATGAGGAAATTTCATTAAAGCAACAAGCAGAGAAAATTAAGCAAGATAAAGAAAGCCTCGTTTTAATTGCATCTAAATATCGTTATTTTGATTTAGCTGGTAAATTAGAATCAGCAGGTATTGTGAATTATGTTGATGGTTTGAAGTTTTGTGCATCAAAACTTTCTTCATATTGTTTGGTAAAAATTGCAAGAAAGAATCAAGAAAAATTATGTGTTGGATTGCTTGTTACACAACTTCCGCATTCAGAGCATGTGCGGTATGTTGATTTTTTATTGGCAAAAAATATCCCTATTGTTTTTATTGCAACTAATCAATCAAGCTTTGAGAAGTATGCACAGAATTACCCTGATGAATGTGTAATTCTAGTGCGCTGTGATTTACTAGAATACATTGATTTTCTTACTGTTGTTTGTGCAACAACACATTATGCTAAATTTCATTCTAATGTTATTTCGATTTTAAATCCACAAGGGCTTTTGGACCCTGTGCAAAATTATTTTTATTTAAATCGTGAAAAAGTGGATGTGCTGATTGGTTCACGTATTAATTTTGATTATATTTTTTGCCATACCAAAGAAATGTTAGAATTTTATAAATATAAAATAAAAGATGGGTTTTTATCAAATTCCTTAAAATTTATTCCTGTTGGATATCCTAGTTTAGATTCTTATTTGGGGGGGGGGGCAATTTATTCCCTCTGTAAACGCAAATAATAAAAGATTAAATACTATCTTATTAGCTTTTACAATCATCAGAGTTGATGAAAAAACGCAAAAAGATGTTTGTGGAATTTCATTAGAAATTTTATGCGAACTTGTTCAACGTCTTTTAGGGGAAGGATACAAGGTTGTTTTAAGACCACATCCAGAAAAAGCAAAACAAATTTTTATGGAGCAAATTGCTGAAAAATTTAAGGCTGTTGAGGGCGAAATGTTTGTTTATGATACGACCCCTAGAATGTCAAAGGAACTTATGGAGGAGGCTTTTGTGATTATTGGGCATGGAAGTAGTGTTGTGCAAACCTTTCCATTAACGACTTTTAAACCAGCGATTCTTTTTATGCCTGATAAAGAGTTTTTTACTCGTAATAGCTTAGATTCTAAATTTGTTGCGAATGAGAAAACGCATATCTTAGCCCATAGCGTTGATGAGATTTTAGAGATTTGCCAGCAATTACAGAGAGATTCTCAAGCACATCAACAAGAGATTAAAGCTTATAGAGAAGAACATATTTATAACTTAGGGAGATCTAATCAGTTTATAGCAAACTTTATTGAAAAATTGGTTTTGAAAGTGCAAAATGATAAAAAACATATAGGGGGATAAATGTCTGAAGGATTAGGCAAAATAATGAAGGAATGGTAATGAAGGTGATTCCATGGACAATGATTGCTTTTGAGCAACCTACAACAAAAGCTTATTTGGAGAATCTTTATCAAAATGGTTATGTTTTTGAAAAGATTATTGTTTTATTGCACCCAAAGTGGTTTGGGCAGTATAATGCGATGATTCAGTCGCGACAAAAACATTTAGAGGAGATTGCAGATTTAATCGCTACACATACTAAAATCAAGATTCCATATTTTGAACGTTTAGATTTTTCTAAATATTCTTCCAATATTGAAGTGATTGATGAATTTCAGTTTTATCCTGACGCACTCTTAGACGCACTTGACCCAAATGTACAGTATTTTTTTAGCTATTTAGGCGTTGTTCCAGAGAGATTTCTTAAAAAGGCTAAGTGGTTGCATGTTCACGGAGGGCTTATGCCCCCTTTGCGTGGTAGTGTTTGTATGTATTGGGGGCTTTTATATAGGGGAAAACCCGGTTATACTTTGTTTTGGCAAACAGAAAAAATAGATGAAGGTAAAATCTTATATCAAGATGAATCTGATGAGGATTTACCTGATTTATCAAATTTATCTAAAGGAATTGAGCTAGAAACTCTTAGGATAGGAATTTGGTATTTTGACCTTTATGTTCGTTCAAAGTTGTTGGTGGATTATTTTAATGGTGGTTGTCAAGAAAAAGTTTATTCGCACGCACAAATTAAAGAATTTGCATATCCTGATAGGGTATTTTTTGTAGAGCATAAGGAAATTGCTAAATTTTGCCTAACCAAGTTTTTTCATTATAATGGGTGGCAGGATTAATAAATGGGGGGAATGTTATAATATGGAAGTTAGAAAGATAATGGAGCAATTTTATGGGCGAAAGTGTTAATTATGAAACACTTGAAATTACTTCAAGTGAATATTTTTTTATCTCTCAAGAATTGGATTGTTTAAGTGATTTTAATGAGAGAAATTTTGTTGTATTAGATAGATTATGCAAGAAAATTGATGTAACTAAAAAGGTTTTGAAAGTTTATAGCGGAAAATTTTTAAGTATGAAAGATAAGCAAGAAGAATTAAGCCATGAAGAATACTTGCAATTAGGAAGAATCTTATTGCGATGGGCTAGAGAAAAAAGGGATTTTAAGTTTTTAAATTCTGCATTCAAATTGGCTGATTTGATTCAAGATGATTCTTTGATGCGTGAAGCACAAATTGTTCTGGGAGAGATGGAATGAATGTGATACCCTTTACAATGGTTGCGTTTGAGCAAGATCTAACAAAAACTTATTTAGAAGTTCTTTATGAGGCAGATTTGGCTTTTGAAAAAATTATTGTTTTACCTCACCCTAGATGGTTTGGACAACATCAAGAGTGGATTAATGAAAGAAAAAATGATTTGTTGCAAGTGAATGCGGTGATAGCGGAGCAACTTCCGATTAAAGTTCCCTATTTTTCGCGTTGTGATTTTAGCAAATATTCCCCTTTAGTTGAAGTAGTTGATGAATTTTCTTTTTGGCCAGATGGCTTATTAGAAAGAATCAATCCATCAAAAAAATATTTTTTTAGCTATGTCAGGTTATGTCCGCCAAAATTTTTGCAAAAGGCAAAATGGTTTCATGTCCATCCGGGTATTATTCCGCCTATTCGAGGGCATGGGCTTTTTTGGTCATTACTTGTTGGAAGTGCACCAGGCTATTCTTTATTTTCTTTTAATGAAAATGCAGGAATTGATAATGGTTGTGTTGTGTATCAAAATGAATTCTTAGAGGAGAAACTACCAAATTTATCGGCTTTAAGACATATTCATTTGGATAATCTTGTTTATGGGATTATGCAATATTATGATAATTATTTGCGTGCAAAATTGCTTGTAGAATATTTCAAAAATCATCAGCAAGAAAAAATCTACACGCAAGAACAAAAAATTAAGTTCGGGCATTCTGATAGAATATTTTTTGCGGCTCATATGAATTTGGTAAAATTTGTTTTAAAAAAATATTTCAATTGTTTTATGGATTAGAATTGAAATATGGATATAAATATTTTAAGATAAGGAGTTATTATGGGTTTTTATAAAGAAGATTATAAAATTTTAGAATCCCTCAAGTATCAGCGGGGGGGGGGGCAATATTACTCCCAACTTAGTGTTTGTGAATTTGGTTCTCAAGACCTCTTAGAAGATATTGATGGAAATGTAGTTCCGCCGGCAGAGAATGGGCGGTGGCACGCGGCAAAAAAGGCTTATGAAGAGTTTGGAATTACAAATTATGAATGTATTGATTTGGAGGGCGTTCATAATGCGTTGCGTTTTGATTTAGGATTAGATTTAAAAACGCATTATCAATATGATAAGCAATTTGATATTGTAACTTGCAAGGATATAGGGCACTGGGTTTTTGATCAGAAGCAGCTTTTTACTAATATTCATAATCTCTGCAAAAAAGATGGCATTATTATCTGGCGTTCAGCAATTGGTGGCGGTTTTGCACAAGGTTGCTTTGCTATCCATCATTATAAAATTCTACAATTAGCCTTTAGCAATCGCTATTTATTGCTTGATGGTTATCTTACAGAATATTTGCACGACATTCATCAAAAGGGCAAGTTTCCTGATTTTGACCGCAAAGAAGCAACAAAAATTGATACATTACCGGGTGATGGCTTTGTTCCACGCGTTGAGGCTTATGCAGCAAGGGAGGATAGCTGGAGATATTTACCTCTCTCAAAAGGGCTACCTTCAATCTCTGCTACCCTTGTTTTTAAAAAGCAAGAAGATACCCCGTTTAATCCCCCTCTTTTTTATTATGCACCCAATGCAGAAGTGGTTAAGAGGAATGCAAAAAGTGTATTACAGAATTGTTTACCTTTGATTCAAAAGGGTAGAGTAGCTGTTTTTGGTGCAGGTGAAGCTGGGGGATTGGCTGCAATATTTTTAAAGGAATGTGGGGTTGAAGTTGCATGTTTTATTGACGAATATCAAAAAGGGCAAAAAGACGGACTTCCCATTTTAAGCGTTCAAGAATTTATACAAACAAAACAAAGCGATTGTGATTTTATCCTTAAGGGACCATGCCAAAAAGGTGGGGATAATCTAGGCACGCAAATTCCTGTTAAATCCTTATATTATTATTGGTTTGTAGGTTAGGGGGTTGCTAAGATGATAAGTGTTCCTTACACCTTTGTAGCATTTGAAACTAATCATACAAGAGCTTATTTAGAGATGTGTTTTTTGAATGGCTTTAAGTTTGAAAAAATTATTGTTGTAGTTCACTCAAAATATTTAGGGCAAATCAGAGATCATTTTTTAAAGAATGAAACTCAATTTCGGGAGATTCATCAAGCAATTTTTAAAAATATTGATATTCAAATTCCTTTTTTTGAAAAATGTGATTTTCAGAAATATTCTGATTGTGTTGAGGTGATTGATGTTTTTCCTTTTTATCCAGAAGAGCTTGAAAAAAAGATTCAATCAAATACAACATATTTTTTTAGTTATTTAGGAATTTGTCCTGAAAATTATTTGCAAAAGGCACAATGGATACATATTCATCCGGGTATTATTCCGCCTATTCGCGGGAGTCATTGCTTGTTTTGGTCGCTATTACTAAGGGGAATGCCGGGCTATAGCGTGTTTTATTTGAATGACGGGATTGATAATGGTAAACCTCTGCATCAGTATGAATTCAAGGAGCTTTTACCTGATTTGTCTTCTTTGAAAGGTATCGATAATTCTTTAGTTGTTGAGGGAATTTTAAATTATTATGATACTTATTTGCGTGGAAGAATGTTGGTTGCTTATCTACAAAATGAGAATAAAGTTTACACGCAAGAACAATTAAGCAATTTTCCGTATCAAAATAGAGTTTTTCACCCTATGCATAAAGATTTATTGTCATCCATTCTAAGCAAGTTCTTTAAGTATGGAGGTTAATTAATGAAGCAAATTTTTGTTAAATTTAAAAATCCTCCAACACAAGGCGATAAGGATATTTTAGCAAATATGGGTATTAAAGCAGATATATTTTTTGCACCTACTTTTTATAGCCAACAATTTTTCTCGTTACTAAGAGATAATTTTAGTTGTTCTAAAACTTCGGGGGGGGGGGCAAGTATTGTTGGCTTTAGCGTTGAGTTAGAAAAATATTGTGGGGAATTTTCACAGATTCTTAGTGTAGACGATAATTGTTATACCCAATTTTGTAATCCTTATGAATCTTTAGATGACCCTCTTTTATTTAATCTTTTTCATGTTGATGGCTTAGAAAAATTTTCTATAGAATATGCTCTTAGGGAGCATCTTATCTCTAAAGAGATGCGTAATATTTTACACACTCAAGTCACACAGATGATGCACACAAAGCAACATTATTATGAGGATAGACGTTTGTTGAATCTATCTTCTTCTTGGAAAAGTGTGCAAAAAATACAAGCAATCCAGTATCCTAAGACAATTTACATTGGTTTGCTTAATCAATGTAACGCGAGTTGTCCGCATTGTGCTTGGTTTGGCACTGCGTATCGTTTAGTTCAAACAAATTCCTATTTTAAAGAACATAAAACTTTAGATACAAAGTATGTAATGAATATTTTAGATTATGCAAAAAAAGCACAAGCAAAGTTGATTTTTTCAGGACCCGGCGAACCCCTTTTAGACTCTAGGCTACTTGATTTTGTTTCTCTTGCAAAAGCAAAACAAATTCCTTGCATTCAGTTAGCGACCAATGGAATTTTGTTGCAAAAAAATCTATGTGAGCAGTTGATATGGAGTGGTATTTCTTGTTTTGATGTATCTATCCTTTTTGCAGATGATGTTTATCGTGATGAAGAGGAATTGAATAGCTTAAAAAATAATCTAAGGCAACTTGCTTTATTGATTCAAGAGAATAATTCATTGGAAATTGGGGCAAAAATTTCTATTGTTTATGAGCAAAAATTTGCGATTGATGCCTTTAGATTTTTTATTGAGATAAAAGAAAAATATCCTTTTATCGTTTGCAGTTTGTCTCCATATAATTTTGTCTTAAGTGAAGAATTTACTATTTCAAATAAACGTCATACTTGTTCAGCGCCGTTCGCAAGCCTATATGTTTTTCCTGATGGTTCTGTTGGGTTATGTGAACGACAAAGGGAAATGCTTGGCAGAGAAGATGTAAAGAATTTTAGGCTTGGTTATTTATCCGAACAAACATTAGATGAAATTTGGAATAATATAACCCATCGCCATTTTATGGACAAACATCAATGTTTAGACTTTGAATTAGAATGCTTTAATCCATGCAGGAATTGTAATTCTTGGTGGAATGAAGTAGAATAGTGAGGGATTTGATGAAAAATTTTTGGAAAAAATGTAAAAAAATTTATTATGAAAGCTTGCGTTTTGTATTATTGCGTTTAGCCTATATATGCAGTTGGGGGGGGGGTAAATTTTATTGTATAGGAGACAAGTTGTTGACTTTTCATCGGCATTCTTATGGTAAAGATGTAAGTGGAAGTTATTGGTTAGACAGGAATGCGTATTTTGCAAATAATATGAATGAATTGCATAAAACTATCAAAATAGAACTTAAAAATCAAAAAAATTTTTATAAAGCACAAGCGTATTGTGATGGTTATTTGTATCAAGGGTTAGGAATTGCAAATATTTTGGGAGTAAGAGGGAGTGAAGAAAGGTTTGATGAATATGGGTTGCAACATTATTTGTGCAAAGATATGTTACTGTATGATTTAGGTTGTAATTCAGGTTTTTTGAGTTTATATTGTCATCTTAGAACGGGTTGTTCGGTTAGAGGGGTTGATATTAACCCTTATATGATTAATATTGCTAATGCCACCGCAAAGGCATTTGGTGTAAAGAATGTAGAATTTTTTGCCGATGATTTGAATAATATTTTTGTAAATTGGGAGCAGGGTAGTGCGGATGTGATTTTAACTTTGGCAACAATGTGGACTGATGATGAACAATATCGAGTGTCCCTTAAACAACACTTTGATAATTGTTTAAAGCTACTTAAAAAGAATGGTGTTTTAGTATTTGAAACACACGGAGATGTTAGTCGCGTCGATTATGTAAAAGCAATAAACGAGTTGGCTTGCGAGAGAGGATTTCGCTTGCTAGAGCAAAAAGATGTAGATTGCAAAGCAAGGAAACTTTTTATTATCCAGACATAAGTTAGAATCAAGAACTGATTTCATTGACTGCACGATAAGCTTGACTAATAGCTGAATGCATATAGGCGGACCAATCAGAATCAGAATTTGCTATGGCTATGTTTCCGAAAGGTTTTCTTGCGGTTTTCATAATCTTCTCTGATTCTTTTTCATCATCATAAAGGCTGTTGAGTGTGTATGAATAACAATGTGCCCAGCGATTAACTACAATAGCCAAAATATCTCTTTTGTGGTTAAATCCAACTTGTCCTAACATACCTTGTAATTGATTGCGTATGATTTTTTCGTGTTCATCAAAACTCATAGTGAACAATAAATGTCTACCAATTCTAGCCCTTTCTCTTGCGTCCATACCATCTAAAGGGATACCTTGTATATTAGCTAGTGCTAAAGGTGAACACACCATATGAAGACATATTGGTTTTTTAGGGTCTCTTGGGTGATGGTATCCACCTATATCAACAGGGTAATCAAGTTTAACCCTTGCGTAAGGCATACAAGGGGAATAAATTTCGTGCACCCCAAGTTTAATGAAGCTTTCCCAATTTCTAATCACTACTTTAGTATGTAATAATGAAGTTTTAACATTTTTACTTAAAGCATCTTTTTGTTCATTGCTCATGGTAGGTATAATATAAGGAATCATACTATTGTAATTTGCCATAATTACTTTTTTTGCCTCAACTTTGTACATTTGATTTTGGCTTATATAGGAAACATCGACGCCATTTTTTGTATTGTTTGCATTTAAAACCGTGCTATTTAAACGCAATTTAACGGTATTTTTAGCTATATCAAGTTTTGAATAATCAAAATGTTCAAGGGTGATACTATCCATATCATTTCCATTTTTTGAGACATCAGGTATCAATTTTTTAACCAAAAGTCTAGCAACAGTTGCATTGCCATCAGCACAATGGTAAATATAAGGCTCTTCCATTTCGGCTAATTCATCACCCTCTATCGGGTCAAGTCCTAATTTGTCAAAGCCGGGTAAAAAGGATATTCTTGCATCATCACAAGAGACGGCATCAATTCCAAGTGCTAAAAAATCATCCGTCATACCTTCAAAAAATTTAATAGCTTTTTCTGAAAGTTTAACTTTATTTTGCAAAAACTCTTTATAGGTTGTTTTTGACATATAGGATTCTTTTTCTTTCTTGCTCATACCCTCCAGATAATCTTTTTCACTTTTAAAGAGTGCAATAAGATCATTTTTGTCTTTTTTGCTGAATGGAAAATCATTGATAAAATCTTCCATAGGTCTTCCATTATTTTTATCTTCGGGTATATCATCACAAATAACTTTTCTAGGGTTACCGCTCACCACTTTATCGATGCCAAAATTATCTTTAGAAAAATAAACACCCCTGCTTAGTTTTAAATCGGGGTAAAAATTAACATCAAAATGTTTTGCAAGTTTATCTATATCAATTCCTAAAGAATTAAGAAGTTTTACTATTTCTTTAGTGTATAGGGCTTTTGGAGATTGGAAGCTTTCACTTCCTCCATAGCTTAAAATCATTCCATCTTGAAGTTGAATTTCGTTTCTTCTAGCATGACCACCAAAATCATCATGATTGTCTAAAATGAGTATAGTTCTATCTTTTCCAAATTTTTCTTGATAAATAAAGGCTGCTGCTAAACCACTAATGCCAGCACCAACAATTACCAAATCATATTTTTCTTTTGCTTGAATTTTTTGAAAATCAAATTTTTCTCCATCTCTTAATAAATGTGCAAATTCATAGCTTTCATTTGTGCTACCTCTAAGCCCTAACCATTGTGGTGGATAATATTCTTTGAAGGAAGGATTTTTATGATCGCTTTCCTTGCCATAAAGTAATTGTATGGGCGACATACCAGCAACCACAGCTAAAGCCATTCCGTTTAAAAAGTCTCGTCTTTCCATATTGAATCCTATAAGGGTAATAAAGTCCGGAATTCTAGGACATAGATGATTAAATTAATATTAACATTAATAATATATATGAGAAGTGTTGAGTAATTTTATTTAATTAAAATTTATTTTTTAAAGTCTTGTAGTAATTCTTTCAAAATGATAAAATTCATTCACAAATTTAATATTTAAGGAATGGAATGGAAAATGTAAATACAATGAGTATTAAGGTTACCTCCAAATGCAATTATGCCTGTGGAATGTGTCCTTTTCATGGTGAGGGTTATAGCGCGGATTATTTTGGGCAAAGACCAGAATTAAAGAGGGATATGACATTAGAAGAAATTGAGTTATCTTTAAAAAAAGCTAAAGATTTTGGGATTTCAACTATAGATTTTACCCCTAATGGTGAATTTTTTGCACATAAGCAATGGAGAGAAATTTTAGAGTTAACTTCTAAAAATGGAATGAAAATAACAGTAACCACAAATGGAGGCTTACTCAGTGAGAAAGACATTCAAGATGCTTGTGACTTAGGCTTATCACATGTAGCTGTTAGCATTGATTCTATCTCTTATGATACCTATAAAGTTGTAAGAAAACCAGCCACAAAACAATCTTTTGAAAATGCTATCCACGCACCTATTTATTTTAAGCAAAATAGTCATCGGGGGGGGGCAATATTTATGTTCAAGTGCAAATCACAGAACAGCCTGAAAACAAAAATGAACTTAGTGATATTCTAGCATTCTACCAACCCCACAAACTCAATCAAATTTCTGTTAATAAAATGTTCGTAACTACAGAGGAAGGCATTCAACATATTGGAGTTAAGCAAAATTCTGAATATATTGTTGGCACTTGTCAAAGCTATGGCGGAAGCTATTTAGTCCAAACTAATGGAAGTGTTTTAGGTTGTTGTGGACAATTTTATTTCTACCCAAAACTAAAAGATAAGATTCCTAATCTCTTTGAAAAAAGCCTTGAAGAATGTAAGAAAATTTCTGATGAATTGTATCTGAATAATCCTATCTTTATTGACTATTGCAAACAATGTTCTTTGTATGTGGTTAACAACAAAGATTACCTTGAAAGGAAGTTTATTTTTAATGGGTATTTTGCTATGCAATATAGCTCTTCAACAAAATATTTTGTTATACCAGAAGCCTTAAGACAAATTCCAGATGATGTATTATTATTTATGTATGAAAAAGGCTTTGTTTCAGAGATTAAGAGATTCATTCAAGATAAGGGGTGATGCTGGGGCAAATTGCAATATTATTGAATTAATGTTATTATTGGCCTTTAAAATAGCCGTAACTTTGTTTGCTTGAAGTTTAGGAGTAAAATTTATGAATCATCGTTTTTTTATTTACCCTCAGGGTATTAATGGCGAGAGTGTCGCCTCTGTTCTTTCCTTGCTTTACCCTAATTGCTCTTTGCATTTTATTGATGATTCTAAAGAAGAATTATCGCTTGAAAAGCAAGGTAAAAATATACAAGCAAATGATAAAGTTTTTATTGCATCTATGAATCATTTTGTTACCTTGAGTCAAAAGTTGGAGCAAAATGGTATTATGAATTATGAAAATGCGCTGCAATTTTGTGGAAAGCAGTTAAACAAAATAATTTTAGAATATAAGTTAAAAAATCCTGCAAATTATTATGTAGGTATTGTTTTAAGTAACCGATTTATACAAAAACATTTGGTAAAACTTGATGAGGATTTGCAACAAAAAGGTATAAAAATTATTTATTTTGTTTTTACGCAAGAGTTATATGAAAAGTATTCTCTAAAAAGCCTTTGCATTCTTAGTCCTCACGCGGTTTTAGAAGAGATTGATAGCGTGGATTTGATGGTTTTAGCTAATGGTGAGTCCACCCACCCTAAAGTTAAAAGCCTTGATTTAACGCATGGTTTTCAAGGTCCAATGGTTTTTCCATTCACAGAGGGGCAAGACGAAACTTTTTTGAAGCATGCTTTTTCTAGTATTAATTATGTGTCATGCGGAAGCAAAAAGGTCCATCGTGCCTATGAAGAATGTTTCGAGGATTTAGGGGTTTCTACAGAAATTTTAGATTTTGGTTATCCTAAATTAGCACAGGATTATGTAGAATATGAATCATTCATAAAAAATAAAACGAGTGAACATAATTTTGTTATTCTTGCTTTTACATTTCTGCATGATATTAATATTTATATAAAGCTGATTCAAGCAATTTTACAGGCGGGTAAAAAGGCTATCTTTATGCCCCACCCCGTTTTTGCGTATGATTTAACAAAGGAGCTTAAAGCTAATTTTTATGATAGTCGCTTGCTGTTTCGCGAGGATTTTTCTAGTTCACTTGAGTGTTTTTTTCATTCTCTTTGCTTGATTACAGATTGTTCATCAATGGGTTATACTTATCCTCTAACAACTGCAAAGCCGGTGATTGTTTTTGCTAAAGATAAAGAAAAATTCTTTTCTGCACGATTAAAAAATGAACATTATTTTGACAAAAGAATTCATTACTTTTGCGATAATCCAAGCACTTTAAGTGATTTAATTCAAGAGATTGAATCAAGTCAAGTGGACTATCAAGAAAGAATCCGAGATTATCGCCAAAATGAATGCTTTTATTTTGAGAATTCAAGAGAAATAATTTTTGATTGGATTATGCAATTTTTAACAAAGGAGTCAAATGCAAAATGTAGACATCATTAACCTTGAAATTACCTCCAAATGCAATTATGCCTGTGGAATGTGTCCTTTTCATGGTGAGGGTTATAGCGCGGATTATTTTGGGCAAAGACCAGAATTAAAGAGGGATATGACATTAGAAGAAATTGAGTTATCTTTAAAAAAAGCTAAAGATTTTGGGATTTCAACTATAGATTTTACCCCTAATGGTGAATTTTTTGCACATAAGCAATGGAGAGAAATTTTAGAGTTAACTTCTAAAAATGGAATGAAAATAACAGTAACCACAAATGGAGGCTTACTCAGTGAGAAAGACATTCAAGATGCTTGTGACTTAGGCTTATCACATGTAGCTGTTAGCATTGATTCTATCTCTTATGATACCTATAAAGTTGTAAGAAAACCAGCCACAAAACAATCTTTTGAAAATGCTATCCACGCACCTATTTATTTTAAGCAAAATAGTCATCGGGGGGGGGGCAATATTTATGTTCAAGTGCAAATCACAGAACAGCCTGAAAACAAAAATGAACTTAGTGATATTCTAGCATTCTACCAACCCCACAAACTCAATCAAATTTCTGTTAATAAAATGTTCGTAACTACAGAGGAAGGCATTCAACATATTGGAGTTAAGCAAAATTCTGAATATATTGTTGGCACTTGTCAAAGCTATGGCGGAAGCTATTTAGTCCAAACTAATGGAAGTGTTTTAGGTTGTTGTGGACAATTTTATTTCTACCCAAAACTAAAAGATAAGATTCCTAATCTCTTTGAAAAAAGCCTTGAAGAATGTAAGAAAATTTCTGATGAATTGTATCTGAATAATCCTATCTTTATTGACTATTGCAAACAATGTTCTTTGTATGTGGTTAACAACAAAGATTACCTTGAAAGGAAGTTTATTTTTAATGGGTATTTTGCTATGCAATATAGCTCTTCAACAAAATATTTTGTTATACCAGAAGCCTTAAGACAAATTCCAGATGATGTATTATTATTTATGTATGAAAAAGGCTTTGTTTCAGAGATTAAGAGATTCATTCAAGATAAGGGGTGAT
>NZ_NHYN01000021.1 GCF_003288845.1 Helicobacter monodelphidis
GTAATTAAAGGTAATTGACCAAAATAGCCTTTACTCTTGCTTAGTTGTCAAAGATCATAAAAACCGAAAAATATCGTTTGGTTTTTGAATAAAGAACAACACAAGAACACCACCAGCAAGGTTTTAACGCTAACTTCTGTGTAAATGTGAGTTGGAATTATACGCATATTTTCTTAAACTATACTTAAAAAATTATTCTTCGCATAAGTTTGAAAACTTCATACTAAAATACCCCAAAAATCCCTCAATAAAATGGATAAATTTCAGACAGACGAATTACTTCAAAATATTGACGATTTTTAGCATAAATGTATATAGTCGCATCTTGGTTAATCTCTCTAATTGCAGTTGCACTGCCACAGTGAGGTACCCCCAACGAATTAAAATAAATTGTTTTATTCACGCTTGTACAACCTTTTGTTTGCCATTTAATTTCTACCTCATCGACGCCATAATTTTTGCCGATTCTTAGCCTATCATCGCGAATATCACGGCAATTTTTGGGCATATCGATGTAATTATACCACGACTTACATTCCCCTGTAATGGGGTTTTTTGCAATATCTACAAATCCCATTGGGCGATTATCAATATCTCCGCTACGACGAGGACGTTTTGCAAAAATAGAATAAGTTGCACCAATAAATCCTTCGTTCTGGTTAGAGATTGTATGAAATTGTAACCTCCAAGATTGTTCAAGAATCTTCTTTAGTCGCATTTCCTCAGCAATATTAAAGGGCTTATTGTAATTGCGTATTCCGCTCCTATCATCTCTCATTGCAAGATTCCTTGTTAATAATAAATCACTAATGATCTGATCTTTTGCTTTTTTGAGGTCAATACTTTCCCATCGCACCAACGCCACAAAGCCAATCAAACCTATACATATCAATAAGCAAATCATTTCCAAAAGACTAAAACATTTCATCAAACAATCTACTTAGCAGACAACTTAGAAGAAAGATAATATTTTGCCACAACACTTCCATAATACTGAATTACAATTTCACCCTTATCTCCAGATAGGCTACTTAAAACATAATCACCCCCTGACTGGATTCCATAAAATTCCAGCCTTTCTCTCAATCTTGAATCAGGTGTATAAATAGCGGTAATTCCAAGTTTTTTTAATTCATCGGCTAATTCACGTACAATATAGAATTTATACGCAAAATGATCTTGTGGTTCATTCAATAATGGAAAAAAGAATTTATTACCAATCAAACCAATCCAAGAAAGTAATAATACGAAAAAAATAATTTTTGCCCATATTAGATATTGTCGCCTAAATGGTTTTAACCGCACCCTTAATCCTGACAAAAAAACCTGCATACATAGCACAATTCCCGGCATTAAAAAAGGTACAAACCATTCTAAAAACAGTCTTTGTCTCATAGAAAGTAAAAGAGAAATAATCAATGTAATAAATGATAAATACCACACTAATTGTTTTCCTTGCTTAAGTAGCAAACGATACAAAACATAGACATAGTAAATAAATAAAGCAGGAGAAAAGAGTAAAGCAAAAACACCGAGTGTATCCAAAAAAAATCCCTTAGGAGAACCACTAATACCTAATTCACCAATATAAATCTTTCCAATTAATAACAAAAATGCAAGTATTGCTGAAATAAACCTGTGTCGCAAAAATGTATAAAAAAAGAAAGCGATATAAAAAATCACAAAACTAGGACTGACCCAAAAAGAAAGAATAAGAAATAAATAAAATAACTTTGAATTTCGCACCTCTGTATAAAGAATTAAAAGTACAAATAAGAGTGTTGTTCCACCATTTCCAATCAATACGGAAGAAATATTGCTAGCAGGCAACAAAGAGAATAAAATTGTTGCACCAAACGCATCTTTTGGTTGCTTAAGAACCTCTACAGCAAACAAATAAAACAAGTAAAGACTACAAAGATGTTGCAAAATATAAGGAATGCGGTAAATATCGTATTTATCAAAGAATATTTTTACCCATTCAAATAAATACAATCCAATACCGCTATGATTTGCAATACGACGCACCTCATATAAACTAATACTTAACTGATGAGCGACATAAAATGCCCATAATGCATTCAAGACCAATAAAAGAATAATATACTTTTGTATTTTTCTTTTCTCGTTCTCAATCATTTTATTGCACCTTATGCTAATTCTTTCACCTCGAATCGATGTTTGTGTAATTCTCCTCGAATAATATCCTGGTGTTCTCCACCTTTTGTTTCAAGCACAATCGTAATACTTGCGTCACCATAATCTGTAAGTGTGCGATCATAATCTACTTGCACGATATTTGCTCCCACTTGCGTTAAAATATCAGTTAGCTTTTTTAAACTACCTGGCTTATCAACTAACACAACGGAAAATTTCATTTTTCTTTGCGACTTTAGCAGACCTTTTTCAATAATTACGCCAAGCATGGTTACATCAATATTACCTCCACTTAGTACAATAGCAACATTCTCTTTTGGTTTGAATGTAATTTTATTATGTAATAAAGCTGCTACACCAACAGCTCCAGCCCCTTCAACAACAACCTTTTGATTCTCCAATAAATATAAAACAGCATTTGCAATTTCTTCATCATCAACACAAACCATTTCATTTACACTTTCAAGAATATATTGAAAGGTCTTTGAATGCACATCGCGTACAGCAATACCATCAGCAATAGTATGGACACTCTTGCATTCTTGAATTTCCTTAGCTAAAAATGATTGATACATTGCAGGAGCACCATAAGCACTAACTCCAATAATTCTTACGCTAGGCTTCATTTGTTTATACAATGCTGCTACGCCACTAATTAAGCCTCCGCCACCAACAGGAAGTATAATTGTATCAATATCACTTCTTTCACGAATAATTTCAAGCCCTACTGTTCCCTGCCCTGCAATAACACTATCATCAGCAAAAGGGTGAATAAAAAACAAATCATTTTCTTTAGCATATTCTTGTGCATAAGCATAAGCTTCGTCATAATTATCACCAGATAAAATAACTTCAGCACCCAACCGCCTAACCCCATTCACTTTTAATAAAGGTGTAGATTCAGGCATAATAATAACCGCCTTAATGCCAAAATATCTTGCACTATACGCAACGCCTTGTGCATGATTTCCGGCACTTGCAGCCAAGACACCTTTACTTCTCTCTTCTTCACTCATCAATGCAATACGATTAAATGCACCCCTTAACTTATATGCCCCTGTGTGTTGCAAATTCTCTTGTTTAAGATAAATATTCGCCCCACTTAATTCACTCATTCTTGGTGCAAAAATCAATTTTGTTTGATGGGCAATAGTAGAAATTCGCTCATAAGCTTCAACAATTTGACTTAAAGCAATCATACCCCTAACCTTTGATGTTCTATTTTAATGCAAATATCCTCAATATAGGGAATATTGTGTTCTGCACACAATTTCTTTGCTTCTTGATTATGTAAACCCAATTGTACCCAAATACGAGAAGTTTTTTGCGAATCTATTGCCTCTTTAACAATATCTAATATTGCTTCGCTTTTTCTGAAAATATTTAATACATCAACCTTATAAGGCAGTTCAGCGATATTACGATAAACTTTAAAGCCAAGAATTTCATCACCCTTTGGATAAATAGGATAAAGTTTATAGCCGTTATTTTTTAAATATTTTCCCACCTGATAACTAACTTTATCCGGATTATCTGAAAGTCCTACAATTGCGATATGCTTTCCGCTTAAAAAGCTTTTTATTAATGCATCATCATAACTTTGCATTCTCACTCCTTAATATTGCTAGGAATTGTAGCAAAAAATCTAACTTTAATGAACAATTCTTAGTATTCTTTGATATTTTATTCAGCTAGACTGAATCCATCACAATATATAATACACCACATTCTATAATAAAGGTGTTTCTTGAAGCAAGAAAAAGCATATAAATTACTCGCAATTGCTACAAATATTTCACACAATGAAGCAAAATCAATGATAGATAGCGGTATTGTTTATGTTGGTCATCGTCGTTTAAGGGTTGCACGTGCACTTTTAGATACAAAAACACATTTTAGAATAGAAAAAATTGCAAAACCTTCCGTATTGTATAAGCAAGATTCTCTGCTTATATTAGATAAACCCTGTTTAATGACTTCTGAAGAATTACTCCGATTTTATCCTGACTATCAACTTCTTAACCGCCTCGATAAAGAAACAAGTGGAGTGATTCTTTTAGGATTAAAGGACGATGAAGAATTACAAAAAAAGACTATTCATGCCTTTAAAAAACAAGAAGTCTACAAGGAATACCTAGCTATTGTTAATGGACTTATTAACGATGAAATGCAAATAGATAAACCCATTCTAACACAAAAAAATTCAAAAGCAAAATCAACCATTCATCAAAAAGGAAAACCCGCACTCACTCATATAACACCTTTAGAATACGAAAATAAAAAAACTTTACTGAAGGTAGTCATTAAAACTGGTCGCACTCATCAAATCCGAGCTCATCTTGCTTCCATTGGCTATCCAATACTAGGTGATATGCAATATGGTGGAAAAGAAGCAAAAAGAATATTCTTGCATTCCCATAAAATTAACTTATTTAACATTCAAATCACTGCCCAAAAACCATCTGATTTTAAACTTTAAAACTAATCAAATTTCTTTTGTCCGGTAATTTGAAGTTTAAAAACATGATGTTCAAAGATAGCAACTTCAAAGATAGCTTCAAATACCTTAATGTCTAACACGAAACCTTCTACCTTCACTTCTCGCTTTTTAGTATCATTTTGTAGCATTTCTGCCCTTAAATCCAAAGTATTACCTAACTCAAATGGAGCAAAAAAATAGCATTGTGCAGAAATAGGTACAGCGTTAGGTTCATTCACCGCACACATAGCCGTATAATTTGCAGCTGAGAATAAGTAACCTGAATGCACTAATCCTAAAGCATCAACCTTCATTTTAGAATTAGGTGTAAAACTTACCGCACAAAAACCTGGACGTAATTCCTTAACAATCCCAAATGTAGAAGTATCTGCCTCCGTATAAACCTGCTGAATGGTTATATTATCTTTATTTAAGGGGGCAAGCTCTTCATCTTCTGGTAGATTAACCACGCCTTGTTGTTCGTCCATTATAATTCCTTTATATTAGATTTTTGCATAGACATAGATCCTTTGTGGGGCAGGATAGCCCTCAATACTAAATTGCCCAGAAGAATCTAAAAAATCACCCAAACTCTGCTCACTACTCCAACAACTTACACGTTGTTCTTCGATTGTTGTTTTAACAATATCAAGGCATTGTATCTCTTTAAATCCTGCTCGATAAAGCCAATTTTCTAAAGTTTTTTGAGTGGGGATAAAATATACATTCTTCATTCTAGCATATCTTTCCTTAGGAAAAAGGGCAACCTCATGATGACCCTCAATCATCAATGTATCTAAAAATAGTTCCCCGCCTGGAGTTAAAGCATTTTTTAGAATTTTTAATGTTTGAATAGGATCAGAGCGATGGTATAAAACACCTAAACAGAATAATATATCAAAATATGGTGGCGTATATAAAGGTAAATGTTCCACGCCCAATAATTCAAACACAATAGGGCTTTGCAAAAAACGATTCATTAGAAGAAATTGCAAATAAGCGAGAAATGAAGGATCAAATCCAACCAATTCACGTGGTGAAAATTCTAACATTCGATACAAATAATAGCCATTATTGCAACCAATATCCCCTATCCTTTTCCCATTAAGCTGTAAATATGGTTTAAGAATGTCAAATTTCTTAGAACTCACCCATTCACTATCAATGAAAAAATTACCGATATAAAATGGACCTTTTCTCCAAGGTTTTAATTGCTGTGCAATTGTGTAAATTTCTGTAGAAATCTCCGCTTCAAAGCCCACAATACCCCGCGAAAGAAGTTGAGAATCTAGCGAAAAACATGGAGTTTGCAAGGATTCTATACATTGCAACAACGGCTTTAATATTTTATTATTCATTACCTTTTGTCGTTGCTTGTCTAATTCTTGTTGCATTAACTATTTCTTTCTTTATAATCTAAGTAGCCAAATTCCTTCCATAGCTCGAAGTGACCATCTTTGCGTAAACACCCAATTGAAGGAAGAGGAACGCCATTGAATGTATTATTTTTAACAATTGTGTAATGCACCATATCTTCAAAAATCACTTCACTTCCAACCTGAAGTGGTTCTTTAAAGCTATAATCTCCAATTACATCACCTGCAAGACAAGTTGGACCACCAAAACGATAAGTATGCTCTAAAATTTCTGGCTCTGAAGAATCCCTCACCATTGGACGATAAGGCATCTCAAGACAATCAGGCATATGAGCACTCGCACTTACATCTAATATTGCAATATCCATTACATTATGCACAATATCCACAACACTGCCTTTCAAAAATCCACATTGCCAACCAATTGCCTCACCGGGTTCTAAATAAACCTCTACTTGTTGGTGCTTTTGCCGAAATTTCTGAATCAACTGAATTAATAATTCAACATTATAATCAACTCTTGTGATATGATGTCCACCGCCAAAATTAACCCATTTCATCGAATCAACTAAATGCCCAAAATACATTTCAAAATGCTCAAGTGTGCGTTCTAAGGCATCACTATTCTGCTCACAATGTGTGTGAAAATGCAATCCACTGACACCATTTAAATCACATTTTTCAAGTTCCTTTGGAGTGATACCTAAGCGACTTCCCTCGACACAAGGATTATAAATAGGCGGGGAAACTTCTGAATACAGAGGATTCACGCGAATTCCACAATCAACTTTGCGTTCTGCATTTAAAACTTTTTGCTTGAATGTGTGTAGTTGATGGGGAGAATTAAAAATAATATGGTCTGCAATTTCTAAAAGTTCATCAATCTCTTTTTCTTTATATGCTGGAGAAAAGACACAAATTTCACCTTTAAACTCTTCACTTCCAAGCCTTGCTTCATAAATCCCACTTGCAGTAACTCCTGCTAAATATTGCTGAATCAAATCAAATGATTTCCACATAGCAAAGCCCTTTAATGCGAGAAGAATTTTTGCTCCACTTTCTTCTTGAACATGTTTAAGAATCTCTAAATTCTGGATTAGCTTTTTTTCCTCCAAAACATAGCAAGGAGAAGGAATTTGAGGATATAATGTTCTCATCTAATTTTCCTTAATGTGTATTTTCAAGAATCACAATAGCGATAATAACAAAACCAATGCCAATCCACCCTATAAAATTAAGCTTTTGTTTAAAAAAATACCAACCACCAAGTGTTGTTCCTACAATACCAATTGCACCCCAAAGTGTATAAGCAATGGCAAGTGGAATTTCTGTGATAGCCAAACTTAAAAGATAGAATGCAAGCCAAACAAGCACAATGGCAGATACACCATAATTAATCCGCTTGAATCCATCTGAAAGATTCAAGAGTAGATTTGCAATAATATCTAAAATTGCAGATAAAACAATAAAAACAAAAACAAAACTCATCCATTTTCCTTATTAGGATTCTCTTCATGTACTTCACCTAAATTAATCAGCAGAATTCCACAACCTGCAAGAATCATTGCAAATATTTGCCAATAACTAAGAGATTCACCAAAAACCACCAACGAAAAGAGAACAACTAAAATTAAGCCCAAAACTTCCCATACTGCATAAGCAATTGCAACTGGAATTTTTCTAATTGCTAATGCCATAAAATAATAAGAAATAGCTATCATACAGCACATTGTGCTATATTTTAACCAATTCTCATCAATTTGTTTCATTAAACTCACACCACATACCTCAAAAATAATCGCCACAAACAAAAAAAGCCAATTTTTAAACATCACACTCCTTTTTTAATATAAGCATTTTATCATATTGTCTTTAATTTACCCATTTTATCTATAATTTGGTCACAAAACTTTATTCGGAGGTTTCTTATGAAAAACATTCTAATCAGGCTTCTACCCTTGTTTTTCCTTAGCTTTGCATTTGCACAAGCAGAGGATTTCATTATTAACAATGACGAGCAATTTGTTCTGAAAGAAAGTAAGAATGATTTAAAGCAAACCTTACAAAAAGCAAAAGATTTTATTGCTAGTAAGGGATTAAAATTGTTTTATATTGTCGACCATGCAGCAGCTGCAAAGGAGGCTAAAAAAAATTTAGAACCCACGCAAGTATTAATTTTTGGTAACCCTGCTGCTGGTGCAGATAAAATGACTGCAACACCAAATCTGGCTGTACAACTACCGCTAAAGTTACTTATTTATGAGAGAAAAGGTAAAACTTTTGTTGGGTTTGTGCGTCCGACTTCTTTTGCTATCCCATTCAAATTGAGTGCAAATGACGCATTCTTGAATAATACGGAAAAGTTACTTCAAGATCTAAGCGATGCAATCAGAAACTAGAATTTAAACGCTGATAACTTAATAGTATCATAGCCTTCTATTTTAAGTGAGAGTGGTCACTATAACACCACTCTCCTTAATAGTAGTTGTTTGTTTCTTATTATCTTCATTATACAATCATTTTTTAATATTCATTCATTACTAAAATTACACCCTGAAAAAAATCTATAATATTTTCATTTTTACCGTTCAAAAGCCTTTTGTATACTTTTGCCAGTGGTGAAAACTCGCGCTTATCACTCTTGAGAACCAATAAACCTTCTGTGCTTAATTTCCATTCAAACCCATAATCTTTAAGAATTCTATGCCACAGTAGCTTGCCTAAATAAGCTCCATACATAGAGGTTAACTGCCAAACCTCTTCCTCTTTGTCTTGTGCATTATTTAATAAACAATAATGACGTTCTAATGCTTTTTCTAATTCTCCTACACTTTTTTCTGAATAATCCAACACGTAAGGAATTGCTTCCTGAATTGCCATAGAACTCAAGCGATCAACCGTGTTTTGTATGGAAGTCTGTATTTTCAAAAAGAATCCTTGCTAAATTTTTTTTCACAGCAAACAGAAACAACACAATCCATAAAAATATCAGGTTTTTGAATCTCCATAAAAAGGGATTGTATAAAGGGAAAAAGATTTTTTAGACCAATAATAAGAAATTCTATTGCATCTTCTAACTTTTTAAATTTCTCTTTTTGCATCGTTCTTATTAAATATTCTCGCACAATCGCGTAATCCAAAAAAATTGCCTCTTCATAATCATATTGTAAATAGCACTGAATAACTACCTTTTGGGGAACTTCCCGCTCAAAGGGTAACAAACCAATAATTGTCTGAAAACTTAAATCTTGAATTTTAATTAACATAACTAAAACCTAAATCACTTTTTCTTCCTTTCCTTGAATTAAACGCTTAATATTTGGGATATGCTTATATAAAATAATAAACGCAATAATAATAATGGGAGCATGAGTCTGGATAATAGGTAAAACAGGGTGTAAAAAGTAATTACTAATTAAAAACCCAAATAATCCTGCCATAGAGGCTAATGAAGATACGCGAAAAACTTTTCCTACGATAAACCATGCCACCAATCCAATCACTGCTTCAAGAGGAAGCATTACAAACATAACGCCGACACCTGTCGCGATACCTTTTCCACCTTCAAATCCTAAATAAGGACTAAAACAATGCCCAATAACACTCAATACAGCAATTGCCCATTGTGTTTCAGCACTAATATCAAAGAAATATTTTGCAATAAGAATAATGACCGCACCTTTAGTTGCATCAAATATAAATGTGGTTAGAGCCAAAATTTTTGCCTTTTTTGCATCTATTTCTTTAACAACACGCAAAACATTTGTTACCCCAATACTCCCACTTCCTGCTTCCCTCAAGTTAATACCATAAATAATTTTAACAATCAACATTCCAAATGGAATACCTGCAATCAAATAAGTAATTAGATAGAATTGAATGTTGATATTACTCAAGATTTCCATCTTATTTCTCACATTTTCTACTATCAACTTCAATAATTGTATGCACATTGCCACGCGGATAAAAATCTGCTTTTACTACCAATTCTTTAGGTTGCAATTTATTCCACAATAAACTATAAATTTCATTTACACTATCTTCATGACTAATGTAGCGTGTACGAAAAGAATTAATATAAATTTTAATTGCTTTCAATTCTATAACATATCTTTGAGGAACATAATCAACATAGATTGTTGCAAAATCTGGATAACCACTACGCGGACAAAGGCAAGTAAATTCAGGTAGTGTTAAGCGAATAGTATAGAACCTATCATTCTTATTTTCCCAAATCTCAATCTCATCAGGATTGAATTCCGTAATTTCTTTTTCACCATATTTCATTTTTATTCCTTAAATATCAAGATTTTTTACATCATTTGCATGTTCTTGAATATAATTTCGTCTTGGCTCAACTTCATCACCCATAAATAAAGCAAAGATTTTATCCGCTTCATCTTCATCAATCTCTTTTTGAGTTTTATCAAATTCTGAATGTGTAATTTTTACACGCAATAAATGACGGTTATCTTTCGTCATTGTTGTCTCCCATAATTGTTCAGGATTCATCTCTCCTAAACCTTTATAGCGTTGAATATTTGCACCTTTTCTAGCACTTTCTTCAATTTCTTCCAAGGTTTTAATAATATCTTTACCCTCAAGAAATCCTAAATCCCGTTTTGTAATATCTTGATATTTTTCTCTTGCTTCTTTAAAAAATACATCACAAAAAAGATTTTGATTAATTTCAATGCTTTGTAATCCATTATTTGTTTGAATATATAACATCAAACTATCTTCTTGAAAATAGGTATTCAGAATATGATAATTCAATGTTTGAATAAATGATTCAATCTTTAAATATAGTTCCCTAATTTCTAACTGTTCAATTTGCGGATTTTCGATTAAATATTGTACAACTTCAACTAGACTATAACGTTTTGCAATGTTATTTAAAATTGCACGATAAATGCTAACATTCTTCAAAAAATCTAAAAGTTCCCTAGAGCCAATATCCTTAAACACAAAATTCTCAATGCCATTTTCAATTAAATAACCACTCAAAGCACGGTCATCTTTTAGATAGATATCTGTCTTACCCTTCTTAAAACGATAAAGTGGAGGTTGAGCGATATATAAATAACCACATTCAATCACAGGCTTTAAATAACGGAAAAAGAAAGTCAATAGTAAAGTTTGTATATGACTCCCATCAACATCAGCATCCGTCATGATAATTATCTTTTCATAGCGAATTTTAGAAATATCAAATTCATCACCAATACCACAACCAAGTACGGTAATCATATTTTTAATTTCCTCACTTTTAAGAATCTTATCTAAACGACTTTTTTCGACATTTAAAAGCTTACCTCTCAAAGGTAAAATGGCTTGAAAAAATCTATCTCTACCGCTTTTTGCAGAACCCCCAGCACTATCACCTTCAACTAAAAATAATTCAGATTCTGCAGGGTCTTTACTCTGGCAATCTGCAAGTTTACCCGGAAGTGTTCCTACACTAAAACTTTCTTTTTTTCGCGTAAGCTCTCTTGCCTTTTTAGCAGCTTCCCTCCCTCTTGCCGCTAATAACGCTTTTTGCATAATTGCTTTTGCATCGTTTGGATTTTCTTCAAAGAATTTTGACAATTTTTCATAAACGATTTTTTGTACAATCGGACGTACAAAAGAATTACCTAACTTACCTTTTGTTTGTCCTTCAAATTGCGGTTCTGAAACGCGTACAGACACAATCGCAACTAAACCCTCACGAATATCCTCACCGCTCACTTTTACATCTTTTTCACGCGTAGAAGCATTTGCCTCAATATAATTGATAATCGCACGACTTAATCCTGTTCTAAAACCCGCTTCATGAGTTCCACCTTCTGGAGTCTTAATATTATTCACAAAGCTATATAGTCGCTCATCAAAACCATCATTATAAGCTAATGCAATGTCGACTTCTAGACGATTATCCTTTTCATCTGAACAATCACTAAAGCTTACAATTTGTGAAAGTAAGGTTTTATGATTAATTTCTGCAACAAATTGTTTTAATCCACCCTCAAAATGGTATTCTTCTTTAATACCACTACGCTCATCTTTAAAAATAAGGGTGATATTTGGATTAAGGAATGCTAATTCTTTAAATCTACGACTAAGAATATCAAAAGAAAAAATGACTTCTTCAAAAATTGTATCATCGGGTAAAAACTGAATGATTGTGCCATTTTGTGTTGTTTTTCCGATAATAGTTAAATCATCTTGTGGAATACCTTTTTGAAAATGTTGCTCATAAATTTTACCATTCTTATGAATTGTCATTTTCAAATTACGAGAAAGTGCATTTACAACAGATACACCAACCCCATGTAATCCTCCAGAAACTTTATAAGTGTCATTATCAAATTTACCCCCTGCATGCAATGTTGTTAAGACAAGAGTAGCTGCGGATAGATTTTCTGTTGGGTGAATATCTACAGGAATCCCACGTCCATTATCTCTAATAATGGCATATCCATCTTGAGTGAGTGTAATTTCTATACGCGTACAAAAACCTGCCATCGCTTCATCAATAGAATTGTCGACAACTTCATAAATAAGATGGTGTAACCCTTTAGAATTTGTATCACCGATATACATTCCGGGACGAACGCGAACAGCCTCAAGTCCTTTAAGAACCTTAATATTCTCGGCTGAATAATGATTTGTTTCCATTTGTTTCCTTAAAGTATGATAGGTATGATAATTGTAATGAAATCCTGACTTTCAAGCAAGAAAGGGGTATTTGGCTCATTAATTTTAAATTTAAAAGTAGGAGACTGAATGTGGGATAGAAAATCTAGGAGATTCTTTGAATTTAATGCAATGGTAAGTGGTTCTGATAAATTTGTAGGAAATTCTATACTTGTTTCAGCAGTTTCCCCTGCATCAGAATTTAGAGAACAAAAGGTAATTTCATTATTATTAAAAATAACTTTAATATTCTGACTTAAAGATGAGATGAGGCGAATTGAATCTAGAAATGTATCACGTGGTAATTCAAAACTAAATTCTAGGTTTTTGGGTATAATTTTCTGATATTCTGGATATTGTCCATTGATAAGTTTAGAATAAAAGGTAAAGGAAGAATCAAAAATAACAAAATCAGCTTGACTATGATAGATTTTAGCATCTGTGAATTCTATTTTTAGGGATTCTGTTAAAGTTTTTTTAGGGATAATAAAGTGCGTTGGATTTAAATGACAGTCTTGACTAATAATTCCTAAACGACGAGTATCTGTAGCTACAAATTCAATTTTATTATCTTGAATATTAATTAATATACCTGTAATTTCGATTCGTGTTGCTGAATTATCAATAATAGGAAGAGCTTTTTTAAAAGCTGAAAATATATCTGAAATAGGAAAATCAATATAATTAAAATTTGAAAAATCTGGAATTTTTGGAAACTCTTCAGCGATAAAAGTTGGAAGTTTAAAACGGCTTTTGTTTTGCGAAATTTGTAAATTTTCTCCATCTTTTTTAAAATGAATATCACCATTTTTAAGGGTTCGGATAATATCAACGAGTTTTTTACCATTAGCTGTGATTTTACCTTCTTCTTTAATATTAATTGAGGTTTGTGTGATTTTTAAACCCATTTCGTAATCTGTTGCATGAAGTGTTAAAATGCCATTTTGAACTTCTAAAAGAATATGTGCAGTAATTTGACTTGCATCTTTTTTGTCAAGAAAGGGTTGTAATAGGTTTATTAGGGGTTCGATAATTTCTTTTTTAATGCTGAATTGCATTGAATCTCCTTTAAAATATTAGTAATAGTAATAGTAGGCTGGTTGAATATGGGAAAAAATCTGTTTAGCCCCTATTTTAGCGATTTTTGGACATTTTTTACTTGTGAAAAAATGCAGAATTATTCACTTTTAATCCCATTCTTGAATGGATTATAGCGTATTTTGGTTGGTTTTTTGCTTGACTTTAACTTTTAATTCTTCAATCTTTGCTTTAAATTCTTTATTAGCTTTAATTTCTTTTTCAATTGTTTTAAAAGATTTACTCACAGAACTATGATCTTTCATGTTAAAGAATTTTGCTAATTCAGGCATAGAATTTGGTGTAAGACTGCGTGCAATATAAATGACAATGCGCCTTGCATTCACAATTGCTTTATTACGCGACTTACTTGTAATTTCTGACGGTTTAACATTTAAATTTGCAGAGACAATTTCAACAATATGCCCTAATGTAATTTCTTTATCTTCTTTATTGAAGTATTCTTGTAATTGTCCTTTAACTAATTCTAATGTAATCTCTTCTTGTTGGACAATACTTGCTGCAAAATTAATACGTATTAATAGGCCACTAATAACGCGAATATCATCATTTACATTCGTAGCAATATAATATAAAATATCATCATTAATATGGATTCTATCAATTTCACAACGTTGTTTAAGGATTGCAATTTTTGTATCAAGTTCCGGTGGACAAATATCGCAAATCATACCTGAAACAAAACGACTTTTCAGACGTTGGTCAAGATTATTGAGATATTTTGGGTGAACATCTGAAGTTAATACAATCTGTTTTTTATTGCTGTGTAATTCATTAAAAGTTTGGAAGAATTCATTTTGTACCTGTTCTCCTTTTCCAAGAAGTTGTACATCATCAATAAGTAAATAATCACTAGAACGAAATCTTTCTTTGAATTTATCCATTGTTTTGTTTCGAATAGCTTTCACAAATTCATCCATAAATTCGCCACTTGTAATGAAATTCACACTTTTATGGCGTCCAACAAAATTTGCAATAGCATTCAGAAGATGGGTTTTTCCTAAACCTGTTCCACCATGAATTAATAGAGGATTGAATGCCCCTTGTTGCTGTGCAATTTTAAGGGCAGCATTGTAGGGAATGCGATTAGAATCTCCTGTAATAAAAGTATCAAAAGTTGCACTCGGGTCAATTAAACCTTCTTTTTTTATTTTTGCCTGTGTGTTATAAGTAATTGTCTTTTTACGTGCAGAAGAAAGGATAATTTTAACTTTTGTCGCAGTTCCTGACTGTTGCTCATAAAGATAGGCAATGCGACTGCTATATTTTGTGTTAATCCAACGTGCTATTAAAATGTTAGGGGCACTAAAAACTGCTAAATTAGGTTTACTTTCTTCCTCTACAAATTGCAATTGTTTGAGGTATCGTTCATATTCAAAATCATTAATTTCTTCTTTTAATTGGGATAATACTTCTTTTCCAATCAATGTTTGTTCACCTTTCAGATTATTCACATCTGTGAATAAAAGTGGAATAATTGAATAATTGTATCATATTTAGGTAGAATTTGTAATAATAATATTGTGAACAAAACTGTGAATTTAAGTGAAAAATAGGAATAAGATGAATATTTTAGGTATTGACCCGGGTAGTCGGAATTGTGGTTACGCGATTTTATCATTAGAAAATTCAAATAAAAGATTAGTTGAAGCAGGATTGATTAAAATCAAAGAAAGAGTATTGCAATATCAGATTTTAGAATTATGCGAGGGGATAGAACTGGTTTTAAAGCAACATCGTATCGATAGTGTAGCGATTGAGGATATTTTTTATGCTTATAACCCTCAAAGCGTATTGAAGTTAGCACAATTTCGTGGGGCATTATCACTAAAAATTTTGCAAGAAGTAGGAAATTTTTCAGAATATACGCCTTTACAAGTCAAAAAAGCATTAACGGGTAATGGAAAAGCAAAAAAAGAACAGGTTGCTTTTATGGTGGAACGACTATTGGGGATTAAGGGAAAAATTAAACCGCTTGATATAACTGATGCGATTGCGGTTGCAATGACGCATGCACAATGTCTAAGTCACACTTAAATAACCTAAAATAATACTGATAGTTAAGCCGAATATAAAAGTAATGATTGCATTTTTGCGTTTATTTTTAAGATAAACTGTCATAATAATGCCAGAAATATATAATCCAATCATAGCTAAAGAAAAGCCGATAGCAAGGATATTAAAATAGAATTCACCTTTCGCCTTGTGTAATAAAACCATATTTCCCCAAATGGAACGTTGCATGGTGGTGATTTCATGTTGGTTACCCTTTGAATTAAGAGAAACATTATAGGCAATAGAACCCATAGAAAGCTCTCCTTTTTTATTTTTCTCTAAACTCGTTTTATTTGGTACTCGTAAACCTTTTTCCTGCAAAAAGCTAATCATAAACTCTGCCTCTTTTCCTTCAGCAATAATTGCCCTTACTTGGTAGGTTTCTATTTTTGCACCTACATCATCTTTAATGTCAAAGATATATAATGCACCGGTTAAGGCATACATTAGTGCAAGAGGTAAAAAGAAAATGCTAACATATAAGTGGGCATTATGACAAAACTTTTTCATTCAGAAACTCCTTAAAATAGCTTCTTGAGCTAAAAGTATGGGGAATTCTAACAGGAAAATGTGAATTAATTGTGAAGTTGTTATGAAAATCAATTAATTTCTAATATTTTAGAAATAATCAATATAGATAGATTCTTCATTCTTATAAAGAATCAGCGTAGGTAATAAAATTATAAATTATTTTTATGTACATTTAAGGCGGCTGGTGCTTGAGTTGTAGGCATTATTTCTAAACGATTAATATTAATATGTTTTGGGAGGTGAATAACCCATTTTACAGCCTCTGCAATATCTTTTGGCATTAGAGGTGTTGTACCTTCATAGACCTGATTTGCTTTTGCTTCATCACCTTTGAAACGAACTAATGAAAATTCACTACCTCCAGCTAATCCAGGTTCTATATCCGTTACACGAATATTTTTATCGTATAAATCGGCACGTAGATTCAAGCTGAATTGTTTTACAAAAGCCTTTGTTGCACCATAGACATTTCCGCCCGGATATGGATAACTTCCGGCAATAGAACCCATATTGACGATATGACCATATCCACGTTCAACCATCTTTGGAAGTAAGTAATGTGTGAGTGAAACCAAAGCAAGAATATTAGTTTGAATCATTTCTTCCCAGTCGCTAAGAAGCGATTGGTTTGCACTTGTTAAACCCCTTGCAAGCCCTGCATTATTAACAAGCACATCAATCTCCCAATGTCGCTTAATATAAATATCCTCTAAAGCTAATGCTATCGTTTTATTATCATTGACATCAGCAGCAATAAAAGCACAATTTTGCACACCTAATTCTTCTTGTAAAGATTGTAATTTATCTTTACGACGTGCTAAAATGATGACTTTGTCCCCATGGTTAACCAAAGTTCTTGCAATTTCTGCACCAAAACCGCTTGATGCTCCGGTAATAAAAACAACGAACGACATAAAAATCCTTATAGAATATTTCAAAAAGCCTGTTTTTGTCAAGATTCAGAATATGCAATCTTGACAAACAACATTAATTTTTGATTTGTTTAATAAAAGCCTCTTTTTCAAGGTGATATTTGACGCTTTCAAGCACTTTTGTAGCATCTGCCTTAGAGCCATAGGGTCCAATAAGAACACGATAGACGGTTTTGTCATTTACGCTTTCTTCCTGCACTTTGTAGGGTAATTTATAAGACTTTAATTTTTTCGCAAAAGTGCTATCGTCAGAAAATTTTGCAACAGAAGCAGCCTGAATATAGAATATTCCATTAGGGTCACTTTTAATATTCACAATTTTAGGCGGAGTGGCAGGCTGTTTTGGTTCTGCTGGCTTTGGTTTTTCCGCCGGTTTTGGTTCCGTTGTATTCTTAGGTGGAATAACTTCTGTTGGCTTTATTGTTTGTGGAATAGGCTGGTACAAGCTGTCTAAATCTGTTCCCTGTTGTGGTTGTGTTGCACCCGCAATCCCCCCTCCACCTGGTGGTGTAATTGTTGTCGTAGTATTTGGATTTTGGGTAGGACTTGTAGTCGGAATGGTATTATTTCCTCCTTGTATCGGAGGTAATGTACTTGTTGTTGGTGGATTTTTAACTCCTAAATCCTTTTTAATTCTATCGATGGAATCATCAATGCTATTTGGGTTTGGGGTAATTCCTGTAGGACTAAATAAGCCACTATTGTCAGGATTTTTATTTGGGTTTGTTACAGGTGGCGGTGGCGGTGTTGGGCTAGTTTCTGTTGTTGTATTTTCTGAACGCGTGAGAGCATAAATCGCAAACACAATAACTGCAAGCAGAATTACTGCCATCGCAACAACTAAAAAGAGTTTTTTAGAACCTCCCTTGCGTATTTGTTCTTCATTTTCGTCATCGATTATAATGTCATTTAAGTCATCATCTCGCATTTTGTCTCCTCCTTAGTGAATATAAATTGGGATTTACATATGTTTTGCCCATGATGCACCCCTTTCTTTTGCAAAGACATCAAGGGGTAGGGTTAAAATATTAAATTCTCGTGGAATATCAGGGCTTGGAAACATCTTCCATTCCATTGGCATTTTTTGGGAAAGTTTCATTGAGAGTGTTTTAGCTAATTGATAACCTTCTGCTAAGGCAGTATGTCCTTTGTGTACGTAAAGGTGAAGGTGACCATTAGTTTTTGTTTTATAAGCAGTAAAGTTGATAAACCCCTCCTCGCGTAGCAAAAGTTGTGCACGATGCCAAAATCGTTCCGCATTATAACCATTGTAGTCAAAAACAATATTTTCAACAATATCTTTCGCACTAATAAGAGAATGGGCAATGATAATCTTTTTTTGCTGATGATCTTGAATTAAGTTTCTTGTCAAGGGTGATTCAATACATTCAAATTTATTATAAAATATCCTGCCGTTGAATTTAATCTTTGTCCCTAAGCCAGGTTGCTTTATCCAATAATGGTTGCTAATCATTTTGATAAGCGTCATATCCATACTGCTTACTGCCATACTCTCTCCCTTCCTATTAGTTTTAAACCCCTAATCATACCTTAAAAAATCGCTTTTGTGTAGATAGGAAACTTTTTGGAAAATTCCATAATTTCATTTTTAATGTGATGATGTAAGTTTGTATCATCAATACAATCTAAAACATCAGCAATTTTATGGGCAATAAAATCAAATTCACTTTTGTCCATTCCTCTTGCGGTTAATGCAGCAGAGCCAACACGAATACCACTTGTTACAAAAGGACTTCTTTTATCGCCAGGAACGGTATTTTTGTTAACTGTAATTCCACTTTCTCCTAATGCTTTATCCGCATCTTTGCCACTAAAAGGCTTTTCAAGAAATGAAAGCAAAATAAGATGATTATCTGTTCCACCGCTAACGAGATTATATCCCCTTTGTGATAAAGTCTCAGCAAGAATTTTAGCATTTATTTTAACCTTTTGTGCATAAGTTTTCCATTCAGGCTTTAAATTTTCCGCAAATCCCACAGCTTTTGCAGCAATAACATGCATAAGGGGACCACCTTGAATGCCCGGAAAAATTGCTTTATTAATTTTTGTTGCTAATTCTTCATTATTTGTAAGAATTATCCCGCCTCTAGGACCCCTTAATGTTTTATGTGTTGTTGTTGTAACAATATGGCAATATGGAAAAGGATTAGGATATTCTCCTGCTACAACCAATCCAGCAACATGAGCAATATCCCCCATTAAAGTCGCACCAACAGAATCTGCAATTTCTCTGAATTTTTTAAAGTCCAGTTCGCGTGGATAAGCACTAAAGCCACATACAATAATTTTAGGTTTAACAATTTCTGCAATTTCTGCAACCTTGTTATAGTTAATTCTTCCATCAAGCTCCACACCATAAGAAAAGCTTTGATAAGTTTGACCGCTAACACTCACACTTGCACCATGTGTTAAATGTCCTCCATGACTTAAACTCATACCTAAGATTTTATCATAAGGCTTTAATAGTGCAGTATATACAGCTGTATTTGCTTGACTTCCAGAATGTGGTTGGACATTCGCAAATTCACAACCAAAAAGTTTTTTAGCACGTTCAATCGCAAGTTCTTCAATTTTATCAACAAACTCACAACCACCATAATAACGTTTATAAGGGTAGCCTTCGGCATATTTATTTGTCAGAATGCTACCCATTGCTTCCATTACGCTTGGAAAGGTAAAATTTTCACTTGCAATCATTTCAAGATGATGGGTTTGTCTGTCCCATTCCTGTTGAATAAGATTAAAAATTTCTGAATCTTGCTTTAATGCGTATTCCATTACTCTGCTCCTTTGGATTCTTGATTTTCGTGTTTTTGAGGTTTTAGTGCAGGAAATAATATCACATCTTTGATAGAATGATTTTGTGTTAAAAGCATCACGAGCCTATCAATTCCTATTCCTTCTCCTGCAACGGGCGGCATTCCATACCCTAAAGCTTGAATATAGTCTTCATCCATACTTTGAGCTTCCTCATCACCAGCTACTTTTGCTTCCATTTGCAATTGAAAACGTTTGAATTGGTCTAATGGGTCATTGAGTTCGCTAAAACCGTTAGCAATCTCCTTGCCATCAATAAATAATTCAAAGCGGTCGGCGATCTCTGAATTATTGTCATTGCGTCTTGCCAGTGGGCTGATGGCAATGGGAAATTCTGTGATGAAAGTTGGTTCAATGAGCTTATCCTCTACAAAAGCATCAAAAGCCTCTCCTTGCAACTTTCCTAATTCAAGATTTTCTTCTATTTTGATTCCATGTTGCTTGAGATAAATATAAAGCTGATGGGCATCCTCAATAATATCTGCAGGGATTTGTCCAATCGTTTTTAATGCCTCTTTATAGGTGATTCGCTTAAATTGTGTTAATGGAATATTACCGTTATCGCCTTTAATAATATTCGGCAGATTGAGATTTTTTACTAAAAAGCACATTAAATCTTGTGTTAAATCCATAAGTTCGTGATAATTTTTATATGCCCAATAAAACTCAATCATTGTGAATTCAGGATTGTGTGAGTGATCCATTCCTTCATTTCTGAAATTACGATTAATTTCAAAAATAGCTTCAAAACCACCGACAATTAGACGTTTCAAATAGAGTTCAGGTGCGATGCGTAAGAATCGGTCTACACCTAATGCATTGTGGTGAGTAATAAATGGCTTTGCGTTAGCTCCACCGGAAATGGGATGCATCATTGGTGTTTCAACTTCAAGAAAGCTCCTTTCTTCAAAGAATTTTCGAATTAGTGAAATAATTGCACTGCGTGTACGAAAGACATTTTTAACTTCTTGATTCATAATTAAATCCAAGTAACGTTGTCGGTAACGCAATTCAACATCTACTAAGCCATGATATTTCTCCGGCAAAGGGATAATTGCTTTTGTGAGAATTTTGAATTCTATGGCATGGATAGAGAGTTCTCCTGTCTTAGTACAAAAGGGAAATCCAGAAATAGCGACAATATCGCCCACTTCAGCCATTTTTTTAAAGTAATTAAAGTCTTCCCCTAAATCATTCGAGGAAAGATAGGCTTGCAAAATACCGCTATCATCTTCAATTTTGATGAATGCTGCTTTACCCATTAAACGAGAAAAACGGATTCTTCCTACAACAGATTCAATCTCTTGCGGTAAAGTTTGTTCCCCTTGCGGTCTTTTTTGAATGTGAGCAAATTTATCCAAAAAAGCATGATTATGAATGCTACGTTTACAGAGGTTATCATAAGGGTTTTTACCCATTTCACGCATTTGAGATGATTTTTCAATACGTTGTTGAATATATTGGTTATCTAAAAAATGTACCATAAAAATCCTTTTATTTTGGCTGGTTTTCTGTCACGCTATTAATGCTTTCTTCTGCATTCTTTGTCATTTGCTGGATAGGTTCAGTATGCACAACCCAGCTACCGGCTTTAAGTAAAACAGGATAAAGCTTGCTGTTTTGTGTATAACGTTCCATAGAAGTTCTTGTAAATTCAATCATGCTGAACGCAAAAACAATGACAGCAATGACCATAAAAATTTTAATGCTTGCAAAAACAACACCCAATAAGCGATCAACTGTGCTTAAGGCACTTGCACGTACGAGTTTTAATATCATCTCTGAAATGATAACCATACCAATCCATATCGCACCTAATACAACAACAAAGCCAATAATTGAGGTGAGTGCCTCATTTGTAAAGTTCCAAATTGTATTACTAATCCAATTTCCTACGCCATCTTTATATAAAAATGCTGCATATACGCCACCAATAATACCGATAAGCCCACACAATTCCTTAACAAAGCCATTAAAAAATCCCTTAGCCCCTAGCAGTAGAATTAAGATCGTTAACGCAATGTCTATATAATTCAAGCCCTCAAGAAATCCCATATTTTTTACTCCCACAAACAAAAACTCAAAATATTAATATGAATAATTTTTAGAATTCTACACTATTATAGCTTATAAAGTTGCGTTATTTTAGACGGAACTTTATTCTATTAATGAAATATGCTAGAATTTTACAGAAATTTTGAAGTAAATAGCAAGGAAAGAGAATGGCAACCAAAGAACATACTTTTGATCTTTCAGCAAAAGTAGATATTCAAGAATTGAAAAATGCGATTGAACAAACAAAGAAAGAAATAGACAATCGATATGATTTTAAAAATGATTCAGTCAAAGAAATTCAATTTGATGAAAAGCATAAAGCTATTACAATTACTGCAACAAGTGATAACAAATTAAATGCGATTCAAGATGTGTTACATTCTAAACTGACTAAACGTTCACTTTCTCTCAAGACATTAACAGAAAGCAAGAGAGAATCTGCAAGTGGTGGGAATATGCGCCTAGTTTTAAATGTAAATGATACACTTAAAGATGACGACATACGCAAGATTAATCAGCTAATCAAGAAGCAGAATTTTAAAGTAGTCTCTAATATAATGGGTAATGAAATTCGTTTTAAGTCTAAGAGTATTGATGAATTGCAATCTGTTATTGCTTTTTTAAAAGGTGCAGAAATTGAATCCCCTCTATCTTTTTCTAATTTCAAATAATTTGATTCGTAAAATTGCTAAGGGGTTAGTTGCTGCGATTTGTTTGTCGCTCTTTATTTACTTATATCACTTTGGTGTTCGTAACATTTGGGTTTATACTATTTTGGGTATTTTTTCATTGTTTTATTATCTAAAAAGTGATCGTTCCTATCGTTTTTTCTTTGGTTTTTTTGTGGGTATTCTTTGGTTTTATTGGGTACCTTTTAGCTTTCGATTCTTCGGAGTTGACTATTTAATACCTCTTGCTGTTGTTGGCATAGGTATATTTTATGGGCTTTTATTTTATATTGTTTTATATTTTCAAAATGTTTGGTATCGTGCGATATTACTCTTTTTTTTGCCTTATTTTGCACCTTTTGGTTTTGATTGGTTAAATCTACGTGCGGCCTTTGTGTTGACGCCGCTGAATATTTCAAATATTGGGTATGCTTTAATTATTTTAAGTATTGTTTTGATGGTGCATCTGAAAGGGAGTTATCGTTTATTATCTGTTCTTGTGCTTATATTCTCTTTGCTATTGTTTCCTAAACCAGAAGCAATTCCTTCCCCGCCTATTAAAATCGAAATTGTTTCAACAGATATTCCTCAAGGTATGCGTTGGCAGAAAGATAACACAGATATTATTGAAAATAATTTTAAATATATTGATGAAGCAATTTTAGCCAATCAAGAAGTTGTTATTCTCCCGGAAACGGCTTTTCCGATGAATTTGGAGTATGATAAAAATCTTGTACAAAGGCTTTTGCAGAAAAGTAAAAGTATTGCGATTGTAACAGGGGCAATTTATATAACAGAAATAAACAATAAAAAGGAAACTTTTAATAGTTTGTATGTTTTTAATAATGGTCGTATGCAAAGGGTAGATAAGAGTGTTCTAGTGCCTTTTGGAGAGTATATGCCTATGCCATTATTTTTAAAAGAGCAACTTTTAAAGTTTTTAAATATCGGTGAATTTAGGGCAGGTAAGACGCCTCCTATTGATATTCAGATTGGTGGGGAGCTTTTTCGTATGGCAATTTGTTACGAAGCGACACAAGAGAAGTTTTTTATCAATTCTCCAAAATATATGATTGCCATTAGTAATAATGCATGGTTTACACCTAGTATTCAACCCTCTTTGCAAGAATTATTAATGCTGATGTGGGGTAAAATTTATCAAACAATGATTTTTCATAGTTCTAATGGTGCTGAAAGTTTGGTGCTTATTCCTCACCTAGAAGGCTGATTAATTCAATCTATAGCGTATTTATCCTGTTTACATATCGTTTTTATTGTGATATACTCCTAGAACTTGATTAAAATGGAGCAGAGGTGAAGCAAGCAAAAAAGATTTTCTATTGTACCCTAACAAATACATTCTATCGCGAGTGTCAACCCATTGCACCACCCTCCCCTTTTTCTTGTGTCTGCTTAGTTTTACCTTCGAAATATTTACTAATTGCCCATATTCCAACAGAAATTGCTATTAAAAATCAAGATGACCTTTTGTATCAAGCTGCTTTTGAAGAATTAGGTTTAAGTCTTGAGTCTGAATATAGTTTCAAAAATATGCAGGTTAATCAGCAAAGTATCGCGTATTTATATCCAAAATCAATTAGCTATCCATCATTTTCTTCTCTTAAAGAGAAAGTAACTTGCATTTATCTAGCGATTCCCGAAATTATGCTTTTTATTCCTTTTTTTAAACAGATTCCAATTCACACAACAAATTTATTTCTGCTCCTTGATAGGGAATTAATTTTTAGTGTTTTTGTGGGTGGAGAAATTTATTTTTTGCAAGAAATTCAAGCAAAAATTCCTGAGCGTGAAGAGGAATATGGCGAGATGCTTTTTAAAATTCAAGAAATTTTTTCCACATTAAATTTCTTGAACATTCAGATTGACTCAGTTTATGTTTTTTCTCCCCAATTAAATCAGACAAATCTTTGTTCCTTTTTTCAAGAACAATATGGGTTGTCTGTGCAAGATATTTATGCAAGCCCATTTGCAGAGAATTTATTAACACAAAATCATAGTTTTTGTATTCGAGATCTTTCCTATCTAGTCCATAATCATTATGGCGTATTGGAGTTAGAATGCCAGAAAAAGAGTTATCGTCATATAAAAATTTTAGGCTTACTTTTTATATTTGTGCTTCTTGTAACCCTACTACCCCAAATATGGCATATTTCTAAAAATGTGATGCAATTATGGGAAATTGAGCAACATTTAGAAGAGGAGATTTTAGCCCAAGAAGACTACAATATTGAACATAATGAAATTTTGTTGCAAAAAATTAGGGAAGGTGAATTTGATTTGAGTCGCCTTTCTGCTGAAGATATTTATCAAATTTATTCCATTCTCTTTTATCAAGAATGGAGGGAAAATACCAAGCATCTTTCTGTTTATTTGGATGAAATTTTGTATTTTGCAATAGAATGCAACCTTTTTATTCAAAGACTTTCTTTTTCTCACAAAAATCATTCTCAAGTGATATTATTGAATCTTTTTAGTCAGGACAATGCCCAAATTGTGAATTTTATTGAGAAGATTCAACGCACAAACCATTATAAACACGCCTTTATTCATCATACAACATTAGAAAACCAGCGATATTCATCGTTGGTGGAAATTCTATTATGAGGCATTATCTTGTAAGCTTCATCTATTATTTGAGCTATTATTCAAATATTGTTAACGGCTATGTGGAATCTAAAAAAACAAGCGAAAAGATCATTTTGTATGCTTTGTTTGTTGCTTTTGTTTGGGTATTGAGCTATGCTTATTTACAGCCTATATTTCTTGCTTTTAGTCAGCAAATGCAACAAGAAATTCTTTATAAAAAAGATCATGCGGAATCTGAAAAAAATCAAAAATTAGCATTGAGACAAATTCAAAATACATATGAAACAATCGAAAAAATTCTCCAAAAAATAGAAGAGGAAAGTTTAGAAATTCAACAACAAAGTAGAATATGGAAAAATATTCTTTCAGAAATTTCTAAGATTCTTATTACATTACAAATCAATAAAGATAAAATGAGTGTACATCGCGAAGATATGCGTATGAATTTATCAGGCTATTTGAATGCAACGCAAATTCTTGTTTTAATTGAGCATATTCAAAACCATATCCCTTTGGTGGATATTGTTAATTTACAGATGGAAGCTAGGGAGAATCGTTTATTTTATCAGCTTGAGTTTCAAAATGTTATGCAATATATTCCCCCTAGAAATATGCATATTACAGATAGTGAATGGGTTGCACGTTTTTTGGAGACAAAAGAGTTTTTGGAAGAACTTAAACCCGTTGTTTTACGAAATATTGATGCAAGTTTTGCTTTGCAGGATTTAAAACCCATTCAACCTGCCCATCAAACAGAAATTATTGTACAGGCGATTTTGGGTGAGCAAATTAAAATCAATCATCTTTGGCTACAAAAAGGTGATTCATTAGGTGATTTTCAAATTATAGATATACAAGAATGCGGTGTTATTTTAAGAGATAAGCAACAACAAGAAGAATGCTATCCTTTATATCTTAAAAATACGCCTAATTATTTGTTGGAGAAGTGATGAGGACAATTTTATGGATATTTGTGTTGAGTATGAGTCTTTATGCGGAATGTGTTGATAAAAAAATTTCATTGACAAGCAATGCTGAAACTTCAATTTATGATTTATTATTTCAGTTAGGAAGGCAATGTGGCTTAAGTATTGTCATTAAAGATAAATTTTCTCAAGAGAAGTTGGAATCAGAAAAACCTTTTTTGCACATTAAACAACAGCCACTTCAATCAGTTTTGCATCTACTTATCGCAGAAAATGGGTTCTTTTATGAATTTAATCAAAATATCTTAAAAGTTTCTTCTCATCAAACGCGAACTTTTAAAATCAATTATATTGCAACCGACCGTAGTAGCGTGAGTAGCACAGAGGTTTCAATTAGCCGTAATGATGACAATATGAATTATACAAATACACTTCAGGGTAATATTTTTGAAAAAAGTGGCGGAAGTCGTTCGGGTGTAAATATTACAGCAGAAGATAATTTTAAATTTTGGGAACAAATTGAAAGAGAGATATTTTCTATTTTGCACAGACCCGGCGATACAATGCTTCCTGTGCAAGATGAAAATGTCTCACAGGTTGTTATTAACAAACCCGCCGGATTGATTACAATCACCGGCAATAAATCACAAATGGAACGTGTAGAAACCTACATTCAAAAGCTCCAAAAGCACCTTTCTTTTCAGGTGATGATTGATGTATCAATCCTCAATGTGAGACATAACAATAGCCACACAATCGGTGTAGACTGGAATCAGCTTTATAATTTGCAAAATATTTTAATTACCTCTCAAGCTAAAGATAACGATATTCCACAAGTTAATAATAAAATCAATTATTCTGTGAATATTTTTCCTTACGATACAACATTAAACCGTGTGGTTGAGTTCTTAGATAGCTATGGAAATGTTCGCACACTTTCAAATCCTAAACTTTTGACACTCAATAATCAACCCGCTATGATTAGTGTTGGCGATGTAATTCGCTACAGAAAAAGTACAGTCTTCCAAAGCAGCCATTCTTCATCAATGACAAATACAAATACAGACACAGAATATCCATCAGTTTTTGCAGGGGTTTTATTGGACATTACTCCAGCGATTTTTGAGAAAGAAATTATGTTAAAAATTAATCCATCCATCACAAGACTTAAGGGCAAAGATGTGGAGAATGCTGCTCAAGCCCTAGATTCTCCACCCAATTTGAGTGCTAATCAGCTTTCTTCCATTGTTAAAGTGAAAGATGGAGAAAAAGTTATTATTGGTGGATTAATCAGTAAATCCAATCAGTTAGAACAAAATTCCATTCCTATTTTAGGTTCTATTCCTTTGCTTAAATATCTATTTTCTTATGAAAAAATGGTTGAAATTACAGAAGAAATGGTAATTGTAATTACACCACGTATCCTCTCTATTCAGCCTATTTCTGCAGAGGATTTAAATTATACCCACAAGGAAGAATGATGGATTGGCAAACACATTATAAAGAATGTTTACTAGGTCATACGACCCCTGCTGAAATTCTTGCACAATATGATGAGGAAACAATGTTGCAAGAATTTTCTGATTTAAGTCAAATGCCTATCGTCAAGTATGATGATATAGAGTTAGATTTTCGTATTCTTAAGCACATCTCGCTCTATCAGATGAATAAATTTTGTGTAATTCCTTATCGTCAAGAAAAAGATAGCATATATCTTGCTTCTTTGAATCCGCTTAATCCTATTATGAGAGAGAACTTAAGAAAAGCTTTTAAAGAAGAATGTATTTTCTGTTGGATTCGACAAGAAGATTTTTCACTTCTTTTAGAGCAAGTTAAGAGAGAAGAAACAATTTCCCAAATGATTGGACAGATTTTTTTGGAATTGCAACACAAGAAGGAATCTGAATTAGGACAACATTCAAGCTTGATGAATTTTATATTGTTTATTTTTGAAGATGCGATAACATTGCAATCTAGCGATATTCATATTGAAGTGATTAATCAAAAGTGTGTCATTCGTTTTCGTGTTGATGGGTTTTTGTTGCAAAGATTTTGCTTAGATGAGAATGTATTTTCCTTGCTTTGTTCACGATTAAAGTTGTTGGCTAATTTAGATATTTCAGAGCGTAGAAAAGGGCAAGATGGTCGCTTTAGCCTAGAAATTAATGTCTGTGGGCAATCTATTCCATTTGATTTTAGAATTTCGACTATGCCATTATTAGAGCAAGAATCTATTGTGATCCGGATTTTGGATAAGGGTCAGTTCACATTCAGCTTAGATACTTTAGGTATTTCGCCATACAATGTGCAAATTATAAAGAATGTCGCACAAAAACACAATGGTATTATTTTTATAACAGGACCTACAGGTAGCGGAAAAACCACAACACTTTACGCATTGATTCAACATCTCAATAATGGATATCAAAAAATTATCAGCATAGAAGATCCGATTGAATATCAACTGCAGGGTGTTTCTCAGGTCTTGATTAATGAGAAAATCCAATATGGTTTTTCGGTTGTATTGAGGAATATTTTAAGGCAGGATCCAGATGTAATTATGATTGGTGAGATTCGTGATCAAGAGACTTTAAGACTTGCATTGCAAGCCTCTTTAACAGGGCATTTGGTGCTTTCTTCATTGCATACAAATGATTCCTTTAGTGGTATTACACGTCTTTTAGACATGGGAATTGAACCCTATTTTATCGCTGAATCAGTACTGATGATAGAGGCACAGAGGCTATTAAAGAGACTATGCCCGCATTGTCGCTATAGCTATACGCTCAAAAATTCAGAAAACCCCTTTGGGTTGGGAGAAAATGAGGTTTTTTTTAAATCAACAGGTTGCCATCATTGCAATAAACGTGGATTTAAGGGACGCGAGATTATTACGGAATCTTTAGTGATGAATGCTGAAATTCAAGAGGCAGTTTTAGGAGGGGCAAATCGCCAAACATTGTTACAAATTTCCCAAAAATATTGTTTCCGATCTTTATTTGACGATGGGGTAAGAAAAGCGAAACAAGGTTTAGTTACTCTGGAAGAATTATATCGAGTTGTATTGTGAAAAAATTTGAAATACTTTATTCTTTGCAGGGCGTACAACATAAAAAGGTAATCGTTTCAGAGAATCGTACACAGGCGATTAAAGAATTTTCCGCATTTCCACATTCACAGATTATCCGAGTGACAGAGGTTAAAAAAGGAATAAAGGATTATTTTCCAGCATCAGTATCCAAGCTAATACAAAAACGTATCTCAAGTACAGATTTAAGCTATGTACTCTATCAGTTTGGCATTATGCTTGAGGCAGGAATTTCGATTTATACGACATTGCACCATATTGCCCATTCTTCGGCACATCCTAAAATCCAAACAATATTTGCACGCATTCTTGAGCAAGTCGAAAGTGGAAAAAGCCTTGCAGATTCTATGGCAGAATTTCAAGAAGAATTTGGTTCTTTGGGCATTGCTCTTGTAAAGATTGGCGAGAAAAGTGGCAATCTTGCACAGATGATTTTTATTTTTGTGGAATTCTTGAGGATAAAGAATGAAAATACCAAAAAAGTGAAAAATGCCCTAGCTTACCCACTTTTTTTAATTGCTTCTATGATGGGTGCTATTATTGTTATGTTTGCCTATGTATTGCCACAATTCAAAATTCTTTTTCAAAGTTTTAATAAAAAACTACCTACAATTACAGAAATTTTATTTCAGATAGAATCCGTTTTTAGTGTAACTATCCCCTATGTTATTTTTATTGCTACTGGAATAATGGTTGTTGTATCAATTGTATTGCAAAAAAGCCCACATTTGCAGTATCTTAAAGATAGCTCTATTCTTAAAATTCCTATTTTGGGTAAAGTAATTCTTTTTAATCACATGTATCGTTATTTTGAGACAATGCGCCTGCTTTTTTCTTCGGGCTATCCTTTTTTGGATATGATTTCCCTTTCATCAGAAATGATTGACAATCGTTTTTTAAAATTAAAAATCCAGCAAATGAAAGAATATTTAGCACTTGGCAATCCCCTTAAAGATTCTATGCAAAGGATTCATATTTTTGAAGCAAATATTTTAGAGCTTATTAAGGTAGGTGAGGAAAGTGGGGAATTAGAAAAAATGATGGACTTATCAGCAAAAATTTATAAAGAAAAAGCGGAGAGTAGACAAAAAGCAATGCTTGCAAGCATTGAGCCTATTTTGACCCTTTTTCTTGCAGCCTTGGTTTTGATACTTGCATTAGGAATCTTTATGCCAATGTGGGAATTAAATAGTAGCTTTTAAGGGTTTTACAATCCGTAACATCCCCCTAACTAAAAATATAAATTTTAATATTTTTTAGAAAATAAATAAGAAATATATTTTAAAATGAATCATTACATTATTTTATGTAAAACTTTATTATTAGGATCTTTTATGGCGGAATTTAAAATAGATACAAATGGCGTGCAATATTTTGAGCATGAGGGGATAAAGATTGGTATTGGAGGAAATGGAGAAATCACCAGCGATACCATTCCTTTAGAAGGTCTAATGCAAGCTGTTGAGGAAATTCAACAAGCACAGGCTGCACAAGCACAAGGTAGAGCGTTCCCGATTGAAAGTATTAGGATTATGCGTGTGTGGTCAAGCGAAAAAGGTTTTGATCCTATTGATCGTGGTCAAATGACTACCAATGAAAATCATGGTGGACGCATAGAGGTAGAAACTTTTATGCGTGGTGATGGCAGTGTAGATGGCTTTGTAAATGGAAGTCATATTCGCCCTTATAAGAGCGGTGGCGACTCCTATAGTGGCTGGTATCATTATTGGGATCTAGGCATTAGAGAGAATGCCTATTTTGAGTTTAGGGCTCATCCATGGAATAATATACTTGAGCAATGGTCAGTTGGTCTTAGTATTCTGTAAAATCTTGCCTCCGCAAGGGGGCTACCCATTCTTAGAATAAACTTCTTGCATTGTATTTCTAAATTCAGTGAGGATTCTTTTGTCCTTTTGCACCTGTTCTATAGAATTACCACTTGTATTGTCAATAGCTATCTCGAGACTTTTATTAATTATTTTAAAGAATTCATTCATAATATTTTCTTTGCTTGTAGAATTAAAAAAAGGAAGTTCTATACCTTGATCCCGTGCACCAAGAGGAGTTCCTGTGTGGAGTTTTGATTGTCTTGCTTCATGCTGAAAGTATTCGATATATAAAACACTCTTCTCCTCAAAGCTAAGTGTTTGCCAATAATCACTTGCCGCCCTTGCTTCTTCTGTTAGTCCTACTTTATTAAGTTCCACTGCCCAAGGATTGCCAACTCCAGAACTTAAACGCCAATCTCGCTTGGGGTCACGTTCAAAATAAGCTGTTACTTCTCCTTTTTCATCAAAAACAATTTCATTTCTTCTCAGTGCTTCTGCAACTT
>NZ_NHYN01000022.1 GCF_003288845.1 Helicobacter monodelphidis
ACTGTGTTGTTTCTGTGGCTTGATTTTTCATCATACTTTCAAAAAGTCCACCCACCACACTACCCAAAATACCGCCACTAATAATCCCACCATCGATAACAAAATCCTGCCGTTAAAGATCCGTCCTTGTTAAGTAAAATTCCGTCTTCAAGATAGCAAGCATAATTCAAAATATCGGGTAAACCTTGTAAAAATCCCACAAAGGGCATATTTTCCAATCGATAAACAAGAGCTAACACAAGAGGGGCTTAAAGCAGTTAAAGAGATTATACAAGAGGAGCTAAAGAGCTAGTTGCAAACGCTACGTATACACTCATAAATTTCCTCCTCCTCTGCATTCCCCTCCCCAACCCTCCCGCAAGGGGGAGGGGCTTAGAATAGGGTGTATCTCCCACACGAGGATAAATCCATTCATACTGTCATTGCGAGGGATGGGGGTAAAATACAACATGGAAATCCCTTACCTCCCTGTAAAGGAGAAAAGGAAATGTTTCCGCATGGATTCTGTGGATTTTTCGCACTACTCAGAATGGCAGAGATTTTCGTTAACGACTGATATTACACCAAGCAACTAAGAAATTTTTACTATTCGTAGTTATCGGCATTATAAATCGATTCTTTCTTCTTGCATTTCGTAGGATCCAATCTGTACTTTGGGTGACACAGGTTGAATATTGGATTTCCCTGTATGAGTTTGAATTTTTGACCTGCTTTTAGGTAACTCCTTTGTGCGAGATGAGGAAAGCATTCCAACAACCTTCCCGGTGCGTCCATCAATAACATAACCTTTTTCAGAGTTTGGATTCTTGCTACGCATTTTGCGGATTTGTTCATCAATAATTTGTTTTTTTGCATTCTCCTCCCTTAAAGTGTGAAGGGGTTGTAGGGCAGGCTTTCTCCCATCTGCATTAATTGTTGGTACGGAACGCATAGAGTCATAACGACTCTTTTTGGTATTTGCTGTTGAAGATGTTTGATTTTTGAATTCCACATAGTTATCTGCCCAAAGGAAAGAAAAAAAAGATAAAACAACTACTACAGATAAACAAATTTTCATTTAATACTCCTTAATATCAACAGAACTTTAGTCGTGCTATTGTATAATTTGTTTGCTTAATTTTTAGTGTAAAAGCAGTTATTTTTTGTTAAGGAGTACTTTAAAAATGCGAATTCTACAAACACAAGATGCCCCATCAGCAATTGGTCCCTATTCTCAAGCTATTGATATTGGTTCATTGATTTTCACTTCTGGACAAATTGCACTTACTCCGCAAGGAGATTTGGTATCTGGCGGAATTAAAGAACAAACTAAGCAAGTGCTGGAGAATCTTAAAGCTGTATTACAATCTGGGCAAAGCTCTCTTCAGCAAGTTATCAAGACAACAGTTTTTTTAAGCAATATGGACCACTTCAACGATTTTAATGAAATTTATGGGCAATATTTTATACAACATAAACCTGCAAGAAGTACGGTTGCAGTTAAAACTCTTCCTAAAAATGTACTTGTAGAAATTGAATGTATTGCTTTAAAGAATTCTTAATCCTTTGTGGGATATAATTGGGATTTCATATTTAAGATCTAAACTTTTAAGGAGCATTCTTGATGTATGCGATTTTTAGGAATGGAGGCAAACAATACAAGGCAACGGTAGGGGATATTCTCTTGCTTGATAAAATGAGTCTTGAGCCAAAGTCAGAAGTCAGCCTAACAGAAGTCTTAGCAATCTCAAAAAATGGCGATCTTGTCTTGGGATCGCCGTTTGTGGATGGGGCAGAAGTAAAAGGTGAAGTAATTAATGAGGGTAGAGCAAAAAAGGTTATTACCTTCAAGAAAAGAAGACGCAAAGATAGCAAAACAAAGAGAGGTTTTAGACGTTCTTTCACGCGTGTGCGTATCACTGCGATTAATGGATAGGAGAAAAAATGGCACATAAAAAAGGTCAAGGTAGCACCCAGAACAATCGTGATTCAGCTGGAAGACGTTTGGGCGTTAAGAAGTTTGGGCGTGAGTTTGTGCGTGCGGGTAATATTTTGGTTCGCCAAAGAGGTACAAAGTTTCATATCGGGCAAAATGTGGGTATTGGCAAGGATCATACTATATTTGCATTAATTGATGGTTATGTTGCGTTTGAGAGAAAGGATAAGAATCGTAAAAAGGTTTCTGTTTATCCCGAGCTTTCTTAACTTTATGGATTTAAAAAATTGGGTTAGAATATTTGGTATCTAATCCAGTTTTGTCTTTTGTTGAGTTCTTTGTGTTTCTTAAGATACCGAGTTCTTTCTTGTTGCTTCTTTGATTACTTTCATTTTTTCTAGTTTTGTATTTGTAATTTTGCTAAAAAAGTCTTAATGATGTCTATATATTATCTGCAAACATAATTTATTTTCAATGTGGTTGAAATAGAAAAAGCCTAAGTGTAACTGTATGAAATAGCCTTAGAGTTGTTCAAAGAGATTGCGAGAAAACTCTTTGAACTCACTATAAATTAAAATCTTACTATTCTAAGATTCCCCCACTTAGTTTCTCCTTAAGCACAAAAAACTTACGCTAGATTGTGGGGGCTTTCTGCATAAAATTGCACACCTTTGTATCATTAAATGCATTACATAAGGATTTATACTTAAGAGTATATGTCCCCCTCGATCCTTATAAATGTCTTCATAACTATTGAGGTTAATTAAAGATTGCGGATAGCCCTGAAAATTAAAACATTCTCTAGGTGTGAGTTTTCTGATACCGAAATCATCTTTGATTATAGGCACATTATGCCCACCTGTTCCCATATTTGCAGTAAGAGTTGGGCAAAGATTTGATTTATTTTCTCTCACATAGATTCTGCGTAGTTGATATATTGTATCTCGTTTTACAACACTTTCTTTAAGCCAATCATAATATTGACTTTTTGGTGTATAGTAAAAACAATCATCTTGTTTTATAGATTCTAGGCAATCATGAATAGTCTTTGTTAATTTGACAGGTTGTGGAAATGCAAATTTTTGATATTTCTTAACTTGTTTTTTGTGAAAAGCAACAATAAATATCCTTTCTCTATTTTGAGGTATATTGGCGTGTGTAGCAGAATTTAAGATTTCATGAAAAACAAAATATCCTAAATCTTGCAAGGTATTTAGAATAACTGAAAATGTATTACCTTTGTCATGATTCTTTAAATTTTTAACATTTTCTAAAAATATTACTTTTGGTCTATGCGTTTTGACAATTTTTGCAATCTCAAAAAATAATGTTCCTCTTGTGTCATCAAAGCCTTTTTGATACCCCGCAATGCTAAAAGCCTGACATGGAAATCCGCCACATAAAATATCAAATTTGTTGGGAATAAGGGCTTGAACTTCATCTTTGGTAATATCTCCAAAAAGTGGTGTTTTAGGAAAATTCAAGCTATATGCCTTCTGTGTATTTAAATCAATTTCGCTTGCATAAAGACAATCTTGCCCTTTAAGTGCAAAATGAAACCCACCAATACCAGCAAAAAGGTCAATAAAAGATATATTCACAATTTAAACCTAACCTTAAGATATAATCAACATTATATCATAAATCATGCAAATCCCCACACGCTCATTTGTGTTGAAAAATATAATAAAATGATAGTAGCTCCAAAGATTCTGAAGTTTCTTGACTCATTGGTAACTTTTAATTATAATCATTTTTTAGTATTATCATTAATAGTGATAATACTGCAAGATTATCTTTTGAAGGGGAATACAGAGTGGATTCTATTGATATTCGTGATTCTATTGGGTTTTTGGCGACAAAATTGCGTGAGAAGTTTTCATTTGCTTTTGATGAATATACAAAGGCACAATATGAGTTGGAGCATAAGCAAGTAGGGATTTTGTGGGTATGTCTCAATCAAGAAATCTCGCAAATCAAGCTTTGTGATTATATCCAAGTGGATAAAAATTATGTGAGAATCTTGCTTGATGATATGGAGCAAAAAGGCTTTATCTATCGTCAGAGAAATCCCAAAAATAGACAACAAAATCTCATTTTGCTGACAGATTCTGGCAAAGAGATTGCAAAAAAAAGCTACAAATATATGCTCAAAATGCAAAAAAAATTGCTTTTATCCCATATAGATAGCGATGAGATAGAGACGCTCCATAGGATTTTATTCAAGCTTTTTGAGGGAGATTTTGATACTTCAGATTAAAGGAAAATTATGGCTTTAAAAAGTTTAGTTGCACTGATAATGTGTGCGTTTATGGGGCTTGTCTCTGTGAGTGCAAAAGAGTTTCATTTGAAGAATGATTCGCATATTGGCTTTCGTATTAAGAAAATGGGTTTTATGAATGTGAAGGGGCATTTCAAGCAGTTTAGTGGCACATTGAATTTAGAATCTCCCCATAATATCAAAAGTTTGCAAGGCGAGATTGTGATAGATTCTGTCTTTAGTGATAGTAAAAAACGCGATAAACATCTTTTAGAAGCAGATTATTTCAATGCAAGTGTGAATCCAAAAGGCATATTTGTGATGACAAGCTATGAGATAAATAGCACCGAAGAGAGGCTATATAGAGGCACTATGCGAGCAAATCTCACACTCAATGGCGTAGAGAAAAACATCGCATTTGATTATAGCCTTGATATAAGTGATGAGACAATGCCTAAGCTCACATTAGAATCTAAGCTCAATATCAAGGATTTTGGTATGAAAGGCTCGGGTATGCACAGCGATGAGGCGATGATAGAGATAGAGACTTTGTGGGAAGAGTAGTGAGACTTTTTGATTTTGACTACGAGACAATCTCATACTAAAGCTTACGCAAAGCGTCAAATGCGGATTTGGATTATTGCTTAGACTCCTTGATAAGATTCTATATAATAGGGTCTTTGAATAGAGGTTTTGCATAGAATCTTTGGGGCTTATCGCATTTGCAGTGCGCTATTTTGATTTGCGTTTTTTGTCCTTTTTTGTATCTTTTTTACACACTTTTTTGCACTTCACATAATCCTTGCTTTGGGGATTCATCGCGTCTTTGCCATTTGAAAGCATATTGGCATACACATCAAGTTTGTGTTCTAGTGATTTGGCGATGGCTTGAAACTCCTTAATTTTTTCTAGCACGATTGTGTGCTGAATAGCTATCATTCTCTGCCTCTCTTGTGCCGTGCTATCGCCCTGCATAGCGAGATTGACATATTGCTTAATATCCTCGATACTCATATTGCTCCGACGAAACCAATCAATCCAGCCAACCCATTCAATATCGCTTTGAGAGAAATACTTGACGCCATTGCTATCGCGTTCTACAAATGGAAACAACCCTTTTTTCGCCCAGAATCGTAATGTATGAGGCGAAATTCCTGTTTGCTTTGAGACTTCAAGTATCGTGTATGCCATATTTGCTCCTTATCCCCATTTATTTATCCTTTCAAAACCCCCACATACTCACTCATATTAAGATTTTCTACATTCGCACTAAAAATACAATATGGCTCTAGCACTTCACATCCCATATAGCTAAATGCACTTTGTAGAGGTGAAAGCAATGTTTTCATATCATATCCATGATGTCCATCATAGCTTGATTCTGCACCGCCTAAAGTGGTAATGATTTGGAATTTCTTACCCTTAAGCATTTTAGAATCCGCACCATAAGCAATACCCGTTAGCACTTCATCTTGCCATTCTTTTAGCAAACTCGGTGTGCTAAACCAAAAGAGTGGAAACTGAAAGATGATTTTATCTGCGTTTTTAAGCAGTGTGATTTCAGCTTCTTTATCAATCTTGCCATTTGGATAGAGAGTATTGAGATTGTGTATCTCTAATCCTTGAATGTCTTTAGCAGATTCTAAAAGTGCTTTATTGACTTTAGAATCCTTAAAATATGTGTGTGAAAAAATCAAAAGTGTTTGCATCATTGCTCCTTAAGTTTAAATATTAAAAATGCAATTATAAACTATGAGAGCTACTCTAAGTCAAGAGGATTTTAAAATTTTATATTTTTGCTCAAAGAATATAATATAATTTCAAGAAACTACAAAGGGAACTTATGCCAATAAAGGAATTTCAGCCTATTATTAGCTTTATTTGGGGTGTGGCTGATAATATATTAAGAGATATGTATGTTAAGGGTAAGTATCGTGATGTGATTTTGCCTATGGTGGTGATTCGTCGTTTAGATTGTGTTTTGATACCTACAAAAGATCGTGTTTTAGATACTTAATAATAAATACAAAGACAAAATGAGCAATATAGATTCACTGCTGATAAGTCCAAAACATAGTAGCGGACATTGCTTTTATAATACCTCTCAATTTACATTGCAAAGCTTACTTGATGAGCCAAACAATATGATGTGCAAGATATTATCGATAAATTCAAGCTAAGAAATCAGCTTAAAACACTTGATGAAGCTAAGATTCTATATGCGACCATAGAGCGATTTTGTAGTCCTAAAATAAATTTAGGTATCGAATCTATCAAAGATTCTAAAGGTAATATCATACACGAGGGTTTGTCAAATCTAGGTATGGGATATGTGTTTGAAGAACTCATTAGAAAATTCAATGAAGAGAATAATGAAGAAGCAGGGGAGCATTTTACCCCGCGAGAGATTATTTCTTTAATGACACATTTGGTATTTCTACCGATTAAAAATGAGATAAAAGAGGGCACTTATCTTATCTATGATAATGCTTGTGGGAGTGGTGGAATGCTCACAGAGGCTAAGAAATCCATCACAGATAAAAATGGTGTGATACAATCAAAAGCACAAATTCACCTTTATGGACAAGAAAGCAATCAAGAAACTTATGCGATATGCAAAGCCGATATGATGATAAAAGAAGAAAATCCAGACGATATCAAATATGGCTCGACATTGAGTGATGATAAATTAGGGGATTTGACATTTGATTTTATGCTGACCAATCCACCTTATGGCAAATCATGGGGAATAGAGCAAAAAAAGCTAGGAGTTGAAAAAGGCACTTGCAAAGATGAGAGATTTAGCGTGGGTATCACAAATAGCGATGATGGGCAAATGATGTTTTTGCTTAATATGCTAAGTAAAATGAAAAATAACTCAAAGCTTGGTTCGCGTATAGCCTCCGTGCATAATGGAAGTAGTCTTTTTAACTCAAACTCTGGACAAGTCGCAATAAGAAAGCATATTATAGAGCAAGACTATCTCGAAGCTATCATCGCACTTCCTACAGATATGTTTTATAATACAGGTATCCCGACATTTATATGGATAATTACGAATAAAAAGCCTAAACACAAACAAGGCAAAGTTCAGCTTATCAATGCGACTAATCAAGCATTTTATCAAAAAATGAAAAAATCACTTGGTAAAAAGCAAAATGAAATGACACAAGAGCATATTCATCGTATCACAGATTTGTTTCTAGGTTTTAAGGGAGAGAAATATACTCAAAACATAAGGCAAAATAATAATCCAAAAGACTGCCTAATCTTTGATAATGATGACTTTGGTTATGCGAAAATTACCATAGAAAAGCCAAAAAGTATAGAATCTCTCCTGAGTAATGAAAAGTTCTTAGCATTGAAAGACAAAGATATAATCTTAAACAAACTCAAAACCTTAGAATCTCGCCCACAAGATTTCACAAGTAGAGATGATTTCCTTGCATTCTTAGGTGTAAAACTTAGCAAAACACAAGTTAATCTCATCATTGATAGCGACAAAAATACCAATACAGAAAAAATCCCACTCAAAACAGATATACAAAGCTATTATAATACAGAAGTCAAGCCTTATGTGTCAAATTCGTGGATTGATTGGGAGAGTAAAAGCATAGGCTATGAGATACTTTTCAATAAGTATTTTTATACCTACACGCCACCTCGCCCGCTTGAATCAATAGACAAAGAGTTGCGAGACTTAGAACAAGAAGTGCAGGATTTATTAAGGGAGATTCTATGAGAATATCTTTAGAATCTAAGCCAAAAGAAATAGCTTAAAGATAATATGCTAAAATTAAACAAAAGGAGCATAAAAATGACTTTAATATTAGAAAATGTCAAGCAAGAGTTTTTGGACGATTTTAAAGCCCTAGCAGATAAGGCACAAGCACATTTAAGCATAAAGCAGACAAAAATGAGCGACTTCCATCAACTACGCGAAGCTATGTTGCAAGATTTAAAAAAGCCAGAAAATAGAGCCGTGTTTGAAAGACTAAAAGACAAATGAGATATTTGAGTTTGCAAGAAGTGCAAATAATGCACGATGATATTATTGATACAATAGGCAGACTAAAGGGAGCAAACCCTAAGCAAATCGCTCTTTTAGATTCTGCTTTGACACAAATCCAAAATGATAGCTACTACCCAAGCTTATAGATAAACTTACGCATTTAATGTTTGCCTGTGTGAAGTTTCACCCCTTTGCAGATGGCAATAAACGCACCGCAATCTATATAGCAAAAGCTTTTATCAAGCTAAATTTCCCAGATTCTCTCCCCACTGATTTCTACCAAAAGCTAGAAGATACTATCGTTAGCGTAGCAAGTGATAGTATAAGCAAAGATGGGTTAGCACAAATCTTAACTGATATATTAAAAGGCAATTAAATGACAAAGCATAATCATACTGAATCTACTTGCAACATTAACTCACCTTATCATACTGACCTTGAGCAAAGGAAAAGGGAAGTATCTATAAACACTCAATTTATAGTATCCACAAAAGAAAACAATTTAGTTATTCATACCATCCTTTCAAGATTTTCATTCCGTCCAATTCTCTAGCTTTAACCCACTGATACGCCGAAACTCTTGAGCATTATTACTTACAAGCGTAGCATTGATACTCATCGCACACGAGGCGATAAGCATATCCATTCCACCTATCACACACCCTTTTTTCTCAAGCTCTGCCCTTATCTTACCATAGCATAGGGCGGATTGATAGTCAAACTCTACTATCTCAAAAGGAGTAATAAAATGTTCTAATGCGAGGAGGTTTTGCTCTTTTCGTTTGCTTTTACACACCTCATAATACAGATCGGCTATGGTAATACTTGAGAGATAAATATCGCCTATTTGATGAGATTCTAGCTTCTTACGGACTTTTGGGGGCTTGTTGTTGATGATATAGATACAGATATTTGTATCAAGGAGAATTTTACTCACCCTCCCTCCTTGTCGCTAAATACACTATCTCGCTCTTGTGGTGAATCTGTGTGGGATTGCAACTTTGTTGCAAAATCAGCTGAAAACTCACTCAATCCCTCAAACCAATCTCCCCACGCAAAGCTATCCTTAGGTATAAGTATCACACTACTACCTTGCTTCTTCGCTATTACCTCACTTATACCATCAAAGCGGAATTCTTTGGGTAATCGCACCGCTTGTGATGAGCCATTTTGAAATAATTTCGCAATTTTTGTCATCTTTACTACCTCATTAAAAATATATATGAAATAGTATATATTTTTAGAGATAAAAAGTCAAGGTATATCAATAAAGTTTAAGGGGAGCATGTTATAATATAGTTTTGAATAATAAAGATGATATAAAATCTTGCAAAGAGATATTTTTAACCCCAAATCACATAGAATATGCTTCATATATCACCGATGAATATAGCCAAAAGTATGCAGAAATGATCATGTAAAGGGCTTCGTAGAGAGTAGATGCGTATAAGGTAAAATAAGCGAATATAAAATTATATAGCATTTTAAATATAAAATTTGCAAATTTTTGTTAAAATATTCGTTCAATTTCATTTTTGAACTATATCTCGCTTAGATTTTTTGTAAATTCTAAGTTTTTGCAAGGATTAATTAATGTTAGTTGAATTTAGGGTAAAAAATTTCTTGTCCATTCAAGATGAACAAGTTTTTAGTATGGTTGCAAATACAGATAAAACTCATTTAGATACCCATACTTCGATACAATCACAAGGTTTAAGACTGCTTAAAAGCAGTGCAATATATGGAGCAAATGCTGCTGGAAAATCAAGCTTCATCAAAGCCATTGACATAGTACAAGAGATTATTCTTAATAGTGCTGGGCAACAAAGAGGAACAAAAATACCTATTACCCCATTTTTACCCGACTCTGACATTGATAGAGCTAGTACATTCGAAATTACTTTTTTAATTGACAATATTCGCTATCAATATGGCTTTAGTGCTACACAAGAAAGGGTTTTAGAGGAATGGTTGCTTGTGTATATGGGAACAAATATAGCTCAAAAATGGTTTGAGAGGGTTTATAATGACAAAAGCAATAAATATGAATGGAGTTTTAGCACTAAATTTTTAGGACAAAAAAAACTTTGGCAAGATTCTACAAGAGATAATGCTTTATTTCTATCTACCGCAGTGCAACTTAATAGCACTCAACTCCAGCCTATTTTTGATTGGTTTAGGGAGAAGCTTAGAGTTGGTGAGGCAAATAGTTGGAGTGATGATATTGTTACTATCGATATGTATAAAAATGAGAATCTTAAGAAAATTATAGATTTAGATATTGATAATATTAAGATTCAAGAAAAAGAATTTGATGAAAAAGATTTGCCTAGCGATATGCCAAAAGAGATTAAAGAGATAGCTATGCAAGAATTACAAGGCAAAAAACTCTTAGATATATCATTCATTTATATCAATCAGCAGGGGGAAGAAACTTCCATTTCTTTGAATAAGGAATCTGATGGAACACAAAGATTTTTTAAACTTATTGTTACTTGGCTCTATAGCTTAGAAAATGGTAATATTATCATTATTGATGACCTTCACGACCATCTACACCCATTGATGACTAAATTTTTAATTGAGCTTTTTCATAATAAAGATTTAAACAAATCAAATGCACAGCTTATTTTTACAACGCACGAAACTTCAGTATTAAACCAAGATGTTTTTAGAAGTGACCAAATTTGGTTTTGCGAAAAACAAAATAAAGCAACAAAGCTTTATCCATTAAGTGATTTTAAGCAGAGAAAAGAAGCAAATTTAGAAGATTCTTATCTTGCTGGTCGTTTTGGTGTATTGCCCCCACTTTAAAGATATTTCTCTAGCTATGGGAGAAAAAAACGGGAAGTGATGATTTATTTAAGAAAAATAGAAAAAGAAACGAACGAGATTTACAACGAAGAAAAAGTTTTAGAAAACAAAATGAAGTAATACTTATTGTTTGTGAAGGTAAAAAACAGAATATAAATATTTGACAACCCTTAGAGACAATCTCAAGATACCTAATGCGCATATTAAAACAGATAATAATTCAGATTCTGCCCCCATTAGCGTAGTAGAATATGCAGAAGGACAGAACAAGACAAATACTTACGATTCTACTTATTGTGTATTTGATAAAGATACACATACAAGTTTTAATCAAGCTATAAGTAAAATTAAGAACAATAGGAAACTAATTCATATTATTTCTAACCCTTGTTTTGAATATTGGATTTTACTTCATTTTGAATATACGACAAAATCATTTGGACAAAGTGGAAATAGTCCATGTCAAGAACTCACAGATCATTGCTTAAAAAAGTATTTACAAAATTATTGCAAAAGCTACAAGTTTGATGACAAAGTAAATTCTAAAATCAAAACTGCAATAGAAAATGCCAAAAAAGCTTATAAAGATGCAGAAAAAGATGATTTTAAATCTTCATATACAGAAATGCATATATTGGTAAATAAATTCTTAGATTTACAAAAAAATATACTCAATCAAGGCAAATAGCTAATGAAAAATAATACCCTACGCAATCTCCCGCAAGGGGGGGAAACTAAAACTTCAAGCAGTATCACAGATATTCAAATCAGCAAGACTCCATCAAGGAATAACCCTACAGAATCTAGCTAAACTCAAAGTATAGATTCTTCGGCTTCGCCTCATAATGACAGCTTGTCTCATCATATCGAGGGTTTGCCCGAAGTATTCAGACAATAGCACAGATCTAATATTATGGATTCTTCACTACGCTCAGGATGACGGGCAGTAAGTTGTCATGACTTTGGGCTTGAAGCCCGAAGTATCTATAAAAGTCTTGAGTCCTTTATAGATAAGCTCTGAAAGGTGCTGATATTGTGCATTGTTTTTTGCCATTCAAGCTAGAGATTGTCGCCATGAAACTTGCAAGAGAGTTGCAGATTCCATACATTGGGGCGTTTCATTTGCAACCAGAACACATTACTTACAACGCACACTTACGATACATTCCATTTATTCATCAATTTATTTTTTGGCTTTTCAAGGCAAAATTTTATCGCTTCATTCATCATATCCATTGCCCATCGCGACTGATTGAGAGCGAATTACAAAGAAATCACTATAAAGCAAAGTTTTTTGTTATCTCAAATGGCTTTAATACCTCATTTCAGCCCGTTGAATCAGCACAATCTGATGGTTTTTTCCATATTGTGATGACGGGGCGATATTCCGTAGAAAAGAGGCAAGATGTCCTTATTGAGGCGATTGCATTGAGCAAATATGAGAAGCAAATCAAGCTCCACCTCAAAGGGCAAGGACCAAAAGAGAAAGAATATAAAGAACTTGCAAAGAAGCTAAGCAATGAAGTTGATTTTGGCTTTGTATCAAAAGATGAGTTAGCAAAACTCTATGGCTATATGGATATATATGTGCATACCGCTGATGTCGATGGCGAGGCGATTTCGGCACTCGAAGCCATTGCCTCCGGGATTGTCCCAATCATCGCTGATAGTCCGCTTTCTGCGACCAAACAATTTGCCCTTGATGAGCGAAGTTTGTTTAAGGCGGGGAATGCGAGGGATTTGGCAGCAAAGATTGATTACTTCATGGAGCATAAAGAAGTCATCAAGGAGCTTTCGGCACAATATGCTCAAAGTGCGCAAAACTATGACTTATCTTTGTGTGTCGATAAAATGATTGCGATGTATCGTGAAGCGATTGATGATTTTGAGGATAAAAGACTTTTTGGATAGAATCTAGGCTTTGGTGGTATGAAGATTCTTTGCGTGAGAATCTACATTTTGAAGGAAGTGGTAGCAATCTAAAATAAAAGTGTGGATTGCCACGCCTTGACTATGTCAAGTCTCGCAATGACGAGGTATTTTGTCCTACTTAAGTGTAGCGAAGTATTCATGAGATAATAATACGGATTCTCTAAGTCAAGATGAGAGAACTAAAAAATCAAAGAAGTGATAAAATCAAATATATTCGCAATCTATATTTATGCTATAATCCACACTGCAGTCAAATCTCAATACCACACAAAAGGCTTATTTTATGGATATTAACACAGAAAGAGAGCACCTACACCGCACGATTTGGAGAATCGCAGATGAACTTCGCGGGAGTGTTGATGGCTGGGATTTTAAAAGCTATATTTTAGGATTTTTGTTTTACCGCTTCATTTGTGAGAATCTCATTGAATACATCAATCCTTTAAGCAAAGGAACAAATTACTCTGATTTAGATGATAAGAAAGCACAAACAGCAAGAGAGCGAATCTTAAATGCTAAAGGATTCTTTATCTTACCTAGTGATTTGTTTGAAGTTGTCTTGCGTGATACAAAAGATTCTAATAATCTCGCCACACTCAATGAACGGCTCAATACGGCATTTAACAATATTCAAAATTCTAGTTTAGGCAGTGAGAGCGAAGAGAATTTTAGGGGGCTTTTTAAAGATATTGATGTCAATGCTGACAAACTCGGCACAAGCCCGATTGAACGCAATAAAAAACTTTTAAAAATTATGCAAGAAATAAGCAAACTTGAACTTTCTTATGCAAATAATTCAATCGATGCCTTTGGCGATGCGTATGAGTTTTTGATGACTATGTATGCAAGCAATGCAGGAAAAAGCGGAGGCGAGTTTTTTACCCCACAAGAAGTGAGTGAACTTTTGACAAAAATAACTTTACATAACAATCCCTCGCCTAATAAAGTCTATGACCCTGCTTGTGGTTCTGGTTCGCTCCTCTTGCAATACAAAAAGATTCTGCATAAAGACCCAAAACTTGGCTATTATGGGCAAGAGATAAATCTCACGACCTATAACCTCGCACGAATGAATATGTTTTTGCATAATGTAGGCTATGAGAAGTTCCATATTGCCTTAGGCGATACACTTATCAAGCCTTGCGAGGGGCATAGGGAGCAAGAGCCATTTGATGCGATAGTCTCTAATCCCCCATATAGCACCAAATGGGAGGGTAAGGATAATCCTTTGCTTATCAATGATGAGCGATATAGCAAAGCAGGAGTTTTAGCCCCAAATTCAAAGGCTGATTTTGCCTTTATTATGCATTCGCTTTCTTGGCTTAGTGAGAGTGGAAGTGCAGCTATTGTGTGTTTTCCGGGTATAATGTATCGCACTGGAGCAGAACAGAAAATCAGGCAATACCTCATCACAAATAATTATATAGATTCTATCATCGCTTTAAGCGATAATCTTTTCTTTGGCACAGGCATTGCAGTTTATATTATGGTTCTTCGTAAAAATAAAATGAGTAATGATATTTGCTTTATCAACGCAAGTGATGAATTTATCAAAGCTACAAATAAAAACAAACTAAGCAATCAAAATATAGAATCTATCCTAAGTCTTTACAAAGAAAGGCACAATATCCCGTATAAAGTCGCCGTTGTTTCAAATGAAGAAGTCGCTAAAAATGACCATAATCTAAGCGTGAGTAGCTATGTCGAGGCAGAGGATACAAGGGAGATTATTGATATAGTTGCACTCAATGAGGAGATTAAGGCTATCGTAGCAAGACAAAATGCCTTGCGTAAGCAAATCGATGAAATCGTAAGTGAGTTGGAAGGATAAATGTGTTTGGGTATTTCAAAATGGATTGCCACGAGGCTAAAGCCTCTCGCAATGACAAGGCGAGACGTCATACCGAATCCCCATATCGTCATTGCGAGGAGCGGAAGCGACGAAGCAATCTATCACTTTTGTCATTGCGAACGCAGTGAAGCAATCCAAACGATAAATGAGGAAAATAAATGAAACAAGCCTATATCTATATCATTACCAATAAACGCAATGGCACACTTTATGTGGGCGTTACAAGTGATTTAATAAGGCGAATTTATGAGCATAAACATAAGCTTACACAAGGATTTTCTGCAAAATATGGCTTAGATATGCTCGTATATTATGAGATTTTTGATGATATAGAATCTGCTATCATTCGTGAAAAGCAAATCAAAGCAGGAAGTCGCAAGAAAAAACTAGAACTTATCAATGATTTTAATTCAAATTGGGAGGATTTATATGAGAGTTTGCTTTGATTGTGGATTATGGGTTGCCACGCCGACTTTGTCGGCTCGCAATGACATTGTGAAGCATGCATCGTCATTGCGAACGCAGTGAAGCAATCCAAAATAAAAGTGTGGATTGCTTTGTCGCTTTGCTCCTCGCAATGACGGAATGAAGTGTCTCGAATAAAAAGGAAAATAAATGAATAAAATAGAAAAACTTATAAAAAATCTTTGTCCTCATGGTGTGGAGTTTAAGGCACTTGGGGAAGTGTGTGATTACGAACAACCAACAAAATACATCGTCAAAGATACAGATTATAATGAACAATACAATATACCTGCATTAACAGCAGGACAAAGTTTTATTTTGGGTTATACGAATGAAAAAGATGGAATCTATAAGGCTGATAAAAAGAAGCCTGTAATAATTTTTGATGATTTTACTACTTCATTTCATTGGGTAGATTTTGATTTTAAAGTCAAATCTTCGGCGATGAAGATTCTGTATCCCTATCGTCATTGCGAACGAAGTGAAGCAATCCAAAATAAAAGTGTGGATTGCCACGAGGCTAAAGCCTCTCGCAATGACAAAATAATGGTGTCTTGCGCAATGATAAGGCAGAACATCATACTAAAATCCCTATATTGTCATTGCGAACGCAGTGAAGCAATCTAAAGTAATACTAAAGGGCTTGTCTCGAAGTATCCACAATAGAAAGGAGAGTAAATGAATAAGATAGAACAACTCATACAAAATCTTTGTCCTAATGGTGTAGAGTTTAAAGAACTACAAACAATATGCAATTTAAAAGCAGGTGATAGAATTATAAAATCGATGATGAGCAATGATTTTCAATATCCTGTTTATGGTGGTGGAACAGAACCAACAGGCTATTACAATAAATTTAACTTTAAAAATGCAGTTACAATTTCAAGAGCTGGAAGTGCAGGTTTTGTAGGATTTCAAGAAAGAGAATTTTGGGCTACTGATGTGTGTTTTGTGGCAACTCAAAAAGATGGGGTAATAATTAAGTTTGTTTTTTATTTTTTAAAAAACCATCAAAATGAATTACAAAAACATCTTTATGGCGGTTCAATGCCAAAACTTAATAAGTCATATTTATGGAATCTCAAAATCCCAGTCCCACCCATTGAAGTGCAAAATGAAATAGTGAGAATCTTAGATACATTTACAGAATTAGAGAAAGAATTAGAGAAAGAATTAGAGAAAAGACGCGCTCAATACAGCTTCTACCGAGATAAACTTTTAAGCTTTGAGGAGCTTAAAAAACGCTCAAGGGGGGGGGCAATTAGATATATGAGTTTGGGGGGAGTGTGTGAGAAAATCAATAAAGTTTCTTGGAAAAATATAGATTCTTTAGCTTTATCCCGCAATGACGGAATGAATGCGGATTGCCACGCCTTGACTTCATCAAGTCTCGCAATGACAAGAGAATATAAATATATTGATTTATCTTCTGTATCTAGGAAAAATAGAAAAATTACTGATATTCAATTCATTGATAAAAATAGTGCACCAAGCAGAGCGCAACAGATTGTCATCAAAGATGATGTTTTGTTTGCAACGACAAGACCAGCGCTGCATAGATTCTGTATTATCAATGATGAATTTGACGAATCAATTTGTAGCACGGGTTTTTGTGTTTTACGAACAAATAAACAAATTGTTTTACCAAAATGGATTTTTTATTGCATTTCTACTCAAAAATGTTTAGATTTTGTGCGACATAATGAACAAGGTACAAGTTATCCATCAATTTCAGATTCTGAATTTAAAAAGTTTAAAATCCCAATCCCGCCTCTTGAAGTGCAAAATGAAATCGTGAGAATCTTAGATACATTTGATGCCTTAGTCAATGATATAAGCATAGGACTTCCTGCAGAGATTGAGGGCAGGAGAAAGCAATATGAGTATTATAGAGAGAAGCTACTAAGCTTTAAAGAATGTGAATATGCGTAGATTTTTCAGTCGGCTATTGCTTCTTTCAGAATGACAGATTATACTTTCGTCATTGCGAACGCAGTGAAGCAATCCAAAAGAACAATGGATTGCTTCGTCGCTTTGCTCCTCGCAATGACATTTAATAAAGGGGAAGTAATGAATACAATAGAGTAAATCAAAATATGAAATTTATAGTATAATTAAGAGAATTGATACATAAGGATTGATGATGATACTCAATGCAGTGATAGAAAAAGATGAAAATGGATATTTTGCTTATATACCAGAGCTTAAGGGTTGTGTATCGCAAGGAGAGAGCTATGAGGAAGCTTTGCTCAATATCAAAGAAGCGGGTGAGTTGTATTTAGAGAGCTTGGAGCAAAGCGAGATTAATAAGATTCTTAGTAAAACTACCACAATAGTGCCTATTGAGATAGCAAATGCCTGAACTCCCAAAGCTCATTGCAAAAGAAGCTGAAAAAATCTTACTCCAAAATGGCTTTATCATTGATAGACAAAAAGGTAGTCATAGAATCTATATCAAAAATACTTATAGAATGGTTTTGCCTCATCATACAGGTAAGATTCTTCACCCTAAAATCATCAAAGAGCTTTTTGAGATAATAGAAAATGCGAAATAGTGATATTGTGGGCTACTATGAAACATTGTGTATTTCTCGCAATAATAAGGGCATTGTTATGGATTCTTCGGCTTACCTTGAGAATGACAGACTATACTTTCGTCATTGCGAACGCAGTGAAGCAATCCAAAAGAACAATGGATTGCTTCGTCGCTTTGCTCCTCGCAATGACGGAATGAAGGTAAATTGCGATACCTTGACTTTGTCAAGACGGAATGATGATCTCGTGCAATGACTGGATAAATCTCATAATAACAAAGTAAAATAGTGGTAGATTTTCATAAATAAAAGGAATAAAATGAATGAGCTTGTATCGCAAAATGATAATAGCACGATTATAGCGCACTATATCCCAAGCACAAGAGAGCGAAAGGGTATGCAAAGTGAAGCAGAGCTTGAAGCAGAGTTTATAAAGGATTTGCAAAAACAAGGTTATGAATACATCAGCATAGATTCTATACATGAGCTAGAATCTAATCTGAAAGCTAAGCTAGAAAAGCTTAATCATATTACATTTAGTGCGAATGAATGGGCGAGATTTTATAAGACATTCATTGTAAATCCTCAAAAAAGCAAAGCTGATAAAACAGCTATGATTCAGACAGATTATTATTTTGAAGTATTAAGGCGCGATGATGGTAGCGAGAAAAATATTAAATTTATCGATAGAGTAGATATTTATAAAAATGATTTGCAAGTTATCTCACAAGTTAAAAACAATGAAGGAAGCTTTAAAAACCGCTATGATGTAAGTATTTTAGTTAATGGTTTGCCCTTAGTGCATATCGAGCTAAAAAGACGAGGGGTTAATCTCAAAGAGGCGTTTAACCAAATCAAACGCTATAATAAAGAGAGCTTTAGTGCGGGGAATGCACTTTTTGATTTTGTGCAAATTTTTGTTATCAGTAATGGCACACTCACGAAGTATTATAGCAATAGCACAAGGCAAAAAGCTGAAAACAATAGGGCAAAAAATGATAATTTTGCTTTTACTATTACTTTTAGCGATGCGAGAAATAAGGCTATTTTGGATTTGGTTGATTTTACAAAGACATTTTTTGCAAAACGCACTTTGCTTAATATTCTTACAAAATATTGCGTTTTTAATGTAGATAAAGAACTGCTTGTAATGCGTCCTTATCAAATTGTCGCAAGTGAGAGGATTGTCGAAAAAATCAATTTATCGCATAATCATAAACTTTATGGAAGCAAGGAGAGTGGTGGATATATCTGGCATAGCACGGGAAGTGGCAAGACTCTTACTTCATTTAAAACTGCCCAACTTGCGACAAAACTATCTTTCATCAAAAAAGTATTTTTTGTCGTAGATAGGAAAGATTTGGATTATCAAACGATGAAAGAATACGATAAATTTCAAAAAGGTGCAGCAAATAGCACAAAAAACACAAATGAGCTTAAAAAATGTATCGAAGATAGTGAGAGTAAAATTATTATCACAACTATTCAAAAACTTTCAATTTTTGTAGAAAAATATCAAGATTCTAAGATTTTTGATGATGAGGTAGTATTTATCTTTGATGAATGCCATAGGAGTCAGTTTGGGCAAATGCACAGACAAATCATAAAGAAATTTAAGAAGTATTATATCTTTGGATTTACAGGCACGCCAATATTTGCAGAGAATGCCCCAAAAGGTAAATTCGCTACAACAAAGACTAAAAATATTTTGGGCGAAGATGAGATAAAGGCTACTCAAGTAACCACTGAACTTACTTTTGGCAAACAACTGCACTCTTATACAATTCTCAATGCCATAGCTGATAAAAATGTCCTGCCCTTTAGGGTGGAATACCACTCTACAATGAAAGAAAAAGAAAATATTGATGATGAGCAAGTATGGGGGATAGAGCAAGAAAGTGCATTAAATAATAGTGAGCGAATAAATAAGATTGTAAGTTATGTTTTAGAGCATTTTAACCAAAAGACAAAACGCAATCAAAGTTATGCCTTAAAATATATGCTTCATAATAAAATGGGTAATGAGGAGCTAAAGAGTAAGCAGGTAAATGGCTTTAATGCTATTTTTGCTACTTCGAGCGTAGATGCAGCAAAATTGTATTATGATGAGTTTAAAAACCAACAACAAAATAAAGAAAATCCACTAAAAATTGGCTTGATTTATAGTTATAGTGAAAACCCCGATTTAGATGAGATTGATGAGGGGGCAGGGAGTAAGGATTCTAAAGAGTTTTTAGCACTTGCACTCAATGATTATAATCAAATGTTTCAATCAAATTTTAGTTTGACAAATTTTGATGAATACTATAAAGATATCTCAAATAAGCTGAAAATCCAAGAACTTGATTTACTTATCGTAGTGAATATGTTTTTAACCGGCTTTGATTCTAAAACTATTAATACACTTTGGGTCGATAAAAATTTAAAACATCACGGGCTTTTACAAGCATTTTCAAGGACAAATAGAATCTTAAATAGTATTAAAACTTTTGGCAATATCGTATGTTTTCGGAATCTCGAAAAGGCTACAAATGACAGCTTAAAGCTTTTTGGCGATAAGCAGGCACAAAATATTATATTGCTTCGTTCTTTTAAAGAGTATTTAGAGGGATATATAGATGATGATGGTAAGCATATTAAAGGCTATAAAGAGCTTGTAAATGAGCTAAAAGATACATTTGATTTTTCAAATTTTCCGCTTAAAAGCGATAGCGAGAAAAAGGAGTTTGTCGCGTTGTTTAATGGGATTTTGAAACTAGAGAATATTTTGAATGCCTTTGATGAATTTGCAGAAAATGAGATTCTAAGTGAAGCAGATAAGCAAGATTATAGAAGTCATTACCTTGCGATTTATGATGAGCTTAGGAGCGATAATGAGAAAAAACCAATCGATGATGATGTGGTGTTTGAAATTGAGCTTATCAAACAAGTAGAGGTAAGTGTCGAATATATTTTATTTTTGCTTGAAGAATACCATAAAGAACAAAAAAGTGAATATAAAGAAAAAATTATTAAAAGTATAGAATCTAGCGTAAGTTTGCGTAATAAAAGCGATTTATTGAAAGAATTTTTGGCTGTGATAGAAGTAAAAAAAGATGAGGAATTTGAAGTGCTTTTCAAAAATTTTATCAGCACAAAATATAGTGAGGAACTTAGAGTAATGGCTCAAAAAGATGGACTTGATAAAGAAAAAGTAAATAATTTTTTATCAAATGCTTTTGACATTCAGCAGTTTAGGGATTTTGGGAAAGATATTGATGATATTCTTCCGCCCATTCCTCTTTTTGCCTCAAGTAAGGAAGAGGAGGAAACAAATAATGCAAAAAGAGAGGAAATTATCTATAAGCTTAAAGCTTTTTTTGAGAAATTTAGAGAATTTAGCAGTATATTTTAGGTTTAAACACAAAAGGAAACTAGCCTAGAATCTCACAAATATTACAAATGTTTGCGAGATTCTAGGCTCTTAGATTACACTTTGCAATTATAAATGATGAGAGTTGCTATCAATCAAATGGTTTTAAAAATGGTAAAAATATTGCAATTATTTGTCATTATTTATATCAATCTTCACCCAAAAATCCTTTTTCAAAGCCTTGAATTTTTCTATATCATTAGGATTTGTGAGCTTACCAAGCAAGATTAAATCACTTGAAGCAGGTTGAATCTCATAAAAGATTCCGATATTTCCCCAAGGCTTGTAATAGAATAAATCCCCAATTTGAGGTTGATATGCCCTATCTCCTTTTGCCCTAAGTGCCTTTGGTAGTCCCGCACGAGCGATTTTTTCTTTCCTTGCAAAGTCGCTAAACTCTAGTCTTAAAGGGAGCTGTGCGAGAAATTCCTTTGCCCCCTCGCTATGAGCAAGTCTCAATTCCACGCTTTGTCCCTCAAACTCAAATACAATGATTTCATTTGCCATCAATCCTCCTTGAAAACATATCAATAAAATTGCTAAGATTCTCATTTTTTGCATTAAACCCTTCATTAATCCTCCTAAATTTCTCTCAAATTTCTCTCAAATTGCACCTAAATGCTCGCACTATCTATCACATAGCGATACCTTGCCTTTTTCTCTAGCACCTTTTGCCACGCTTTATTTATCTCTTTTGCCTCGATAACCTCTATCTTTGGATAGATTTTATTTTTCGCACAATAATCCATAACTTCTTGTGTCTCTTTCATATCGCCGATGAGCGAAGCGGTGAGATTCACACGACTTTGAGCTAGTCCAAAGTTTGAGAGTGCAAGTTCGAATTTTGCAGGCATTCCTACTTGCGTAAATGTCCCAAAAGGCTTTACGCAACTTACATAACTTGCCACATCAAATTGCACTGGAATCGTGCTTATCATATAATCAAGTTTGCCTTTATATGCGTCCAAAGCTTGAGTATTTTTCAAAGCGTCTTCTATCACGATGACTTCACTTGCACCAAAGCCTTTAATGTCGGCGACTTTGTCCTTTGAGGTGGTAAAGGCATAGACTTTCGCACCCTTGCTCACTGCGAGTTTGATAGCGATATGTCCTAGTCCGCCAATCCCTGCGATACCGACTTTATCGCCCTTTTTGATTTGGTATTTCATAAGTGGCGAATAAGTCGTTACCCCCGCACAAAGCAAAGGCACAGCCTCCTCAAAGCTGATATTTGTAGGGATTTTGATAGCAAAATGAGAATTGACTACGATATGCGTGCTATATCCGCCTTGTGATATACCTGTCGGCTCTCGTTTATCCACAAAACCATAAGTAAAAAGCGTGTTTTTATCGTATTGCTCATCACCTCTTACACCCTCAAAATTATCCACCATACAGCCGACCCCAGCCCTATCACCGACTTTGAAGTTTTTGACATTTTCGCCCACTTGCGTAACAATGCCTACGATTTCATGTCCGGGAACTTGCGGGTAGATTTGCTTCCCCCAATCGCCTTTGATTTGATGAATATCGCTATGGCAAATACTTGCAAATTTAATTTCGATGAGTATATCATTTTTGCCCACAGCCCTACGCTCAAACTCATAGGGCTTTAACACACCACTTGTATCGAATGCCGCCCAGCCCTTACATTTGATAGGTTTATTTTGGGTAGGCTTACTCAAAGGATTTGAAGCATTTGCACCAAAAAGATTTACGCCACCTAGTGCCACAGCACCACCAACTATCGCGGTAGTTTTCATAAACTCGCGTCTTGAATTTGAAGAATTATTCATAGATTTTCCTTAAGAAATCTAAAATGTTTAGAATCTAAGCCACATAAGCCTAAAAAGCATAGCTTCATCGTTGCATTTGTGTGATTCTGAAGCCAAATAACGCTTCAGAATCTATGGTTTAGATTCTCATATTGAAATTGTAAATGATGAGAGTAGCTATCAGTCAAGAGTAAAATTAAAAAATATTTTTACTAAATACTAAAAATTATAAAAATTTTAAGTATTTAACATATGTATTCTAAAACATTCTTATTGCTTAAGTCTTTCAATAAAGGCTTTTTTATAATTTTCTAATTCACTTATATTAACATTTTCAAAAACAAGCGGAGGTAAATATCTCATTCCACAATGCAAAGCACTAGCTTTCATAGGTAAAAACAGATCAGCAAGCTCTACTCCAACCCTACCATTTTTTCCATAAGTAGATCTACCTCCTCCAGCAGTAGAAACAACTAGCATCTCTTTTCCTTGCCAAAGTCCTGGACCCACACTTCCCCAAGTTTCATTAAGATAAGCTTTCATCATAGGAGTAATATTAAACCAGTGAGTCGGAAATAAAAATACTATTCTATCGTATTCATATGTGATTTTTCGTTCTTTTTCTCCATCAATTGCTCGTGTATCATAACCATAAATGCTTTCTAAGTTACGCACTTGAGTCCCCTCAACACCTTTTGCAGCCTCTTCTAAAGCTTTAATGAAAGTGCTTTGTTCTGGATAAGGATGAGAAGCTATAATAAGAGTTTTTATATGAGTTTTATCATTTGCAAAAGCGTTGATAAAACATAAAAACATACTTAACAATATTAGTTTTTTCATTTTTTTCCCTTTATGCTCATAATAAAAATGACTCTACTGATCAAATTTACTTGCTTTTTTAAGAGCATTTTTATACTCTTCATCACTGACTTTCTCAAGCCACACGACATTCTTGCCATTCACCTCACTTGTAAGTGCGATATGTGCACCACTTTGAGATTCACCTGCACCATGCCAATGTTTTACATTTGGCGGACACGAGATAACATCGCCCTTGTGTGCGACTTGCACGATACCACCTTGCGTACCTGTGTAGATTTCGCCATCAATCACGATGAGCGTTTGTCCTTTGGGGTGAGTGTGCCACGCACTGCGAGCTTTTGGAGAGAAACTCACTAAACCACCGCTAAAGTCCCGCCATTCATTTGCTTGAAACATCATTTCGACTTTCACTTTGCCACTAAAGTTTGCTATCACCTTTGAAGCTTTCTAAACTCCCTTGCTTGATGAGTTCTTGTTCTGCCATTCTTTGCTTTGTTGTGTCGTTTGCTTGCATATTTACTCCTAAGATTATTGCAAGTATCACTATTTTTGCATTCATTGTGCTTCCTTAAAATATAACTGAAAGAATCTAAGATTCTTGTGTGAAATTATAAATGATGAGAGCTGCTCTAAGTCAAGGGAAAAAGGAAATTTTAGAGAAATTTAATTATATTCACTAAAAATGCAAATTAATATTGACATATAATGTAAAATTTGGTATAAATTTAGAATTTGTTAAAAAGCTTCATAATTTTTAATATAAGCTAAATCAAGGGTTAATGCGTCAAATAGCCAAAAGTTTTTTACGAGAAAGACTAAAGAAAAGATATATGCTTGGTGAATTTAGCAGAATAATATTTTGATGCTAAGCTAGAAATGGAGGGGAAATGAGCAAGAATACCGATATAAACACATCGTTTATGGGGCACCCTAAGCCATTGTTTAGCTTGTCGATGACGGAGGTTTGGGAGCGGTTCTCTTTCTATGGAATCCGCCCCTTGCTCGTGCTATTTATGGCGGCTGCAGTGAGTTCGGGTGGCTTGGGAATGAGCAAAGAAGATTCCGCTGCAATTGTGGGAATCTTTGGGGGATTCTTATATCTCGCGACATTGCCGGGTGGCTGGCTCGCAGATAATTGGCTAGGGCAGAAAAAAGCCGTATTTATCGGGGCTATTATCATCGCATTTGGGCATTTATCTATTGGTCTAAGTATGTTTAGTGAGATTATGTTTTTCTTAGGGCTTGCACTCATCGTCATAGGCACAGGATTATTTAAGACCTGCTCATCGGTGATGGTAGGTATGCTATATAAACAAGATGATGCGAGGCGGGATTCTGGATTTACTATCTTCTATATGGGGATAAATATTGGGGCATTTATCGCACCACTCATCACAGGTATTGTCCAAAAGGAATATGGTTGGCACTTGGGCTTTGGTATTGGTGGGCTAGGAATGCTCCTATGTCTAGCGATATTTTATTTTAAAACAATAAAGGATTTTGAAGAATTCCGCGATAAAGTCGGGCTAGAGCAGGATTATGACAAGCCGATGGTAGAGAATAAAAACGTATTAAAGGTAATTATGTGCAGTGTCATCGCCATACTTGCCTTTATCGTGTTCATCGTCGTACTTGGGCATTATGGAGTAATTGATTTATCCCCTGCAAGCCTCGCTAAAAAAATGGTTTTTGTCATCGCTATTTGCACTACAATTTATTTCTTGTATCTTTATTTTTTCAGCCATCTTAATCGTGATGAAAAGAAGAATCTCATCGTGTTTGTGATACTCTTTTTTGCCGCAGCATTTTTCTGGTCTACTTTCGAGCAAAAGCCCACTTCATTCAATCTCTTTGCGCAAGATTTCACTGACAGAGTGATTTTTGGTTGGGAAATCCCTGTCGTGTGGTTCTCATCGCTTAATCCGCTATTTATCATCATCTTTGCTCCTATCATCAGTATGATTTGGATTCTGCTCTTAAAGAAAAATATCGAGCTTAGCTCGATGAGTAAATTCGGTTTAGGTGTGTTTGGTGCAGGAGTGGGTTTTGGGATAATGTTTCTTGCCTCAAAAGTTGTGCTTGCCAGCGATGGTGGGCTAGTCTCGCCATTGTATCTTATCATTGCACTTTTATGCCTCACGCTAGGCGAGCTGTGCCTTAGCCCTGTGGGGCTTTCGATTATGACAAAAATTGCTCCAAATGTTATCAAAAATCAAGTGATGGGGCTGTGGTTTGTGGCAAGCTCACTTGGGAATATCATCGCTGGGCTTATCGGTGGCGGTGTGAGTGCGGACAATATCGAACATTTGCCAAATCTCTTTGGGCAATGTATGTGGGCACTTTTTGGGACTGCCATCGTGCTATTTTTCCTAAGGAAGCCGATTTATAAAATGCTTGCACATTAGAACCTTAAAATAACTTCAAAGGAGAAGAGATGACAAATACACGACTAGAAGCCCTAAGGGAGAGAATCCACCACCATAAAGTCGATGCGTGTTTGATACTCACTGCCGACCCACACGCGAGCGAATATCTCGCGGGATTCTGGAAATGCAGAGAATATGTGAGCGGATTTAGTGGCTCGGCTGGCTCATTGCTTGTCTTGAAAGATAAAGCGTATTTGTGGGTTGATGGGCGCTATCATATCCAAGCACAAAAAGAATGCAAGGGGAGCGGGATAATCCTCCAAAAGCAAGATAACAATAACACCTTTATGAGCTTTATCAAGAATGAATTGAGCGAGAAAAGCACTCTTGCACTTGATTTTAGGACACTCTCACTTAGCCTCAAACACGAGCTTGATGAGATAATGAATGCCAAAGATATGAGGCTTACTAATCTCGATTTAGTCGGCGAGATTTGGGAGGAGAGAGCACCTCTGCCAAGGAGCGAGATTGTGGCACACAAAGAGGAATTTTGTGCTTCAAGCACCGCAGAGAAACTCGCCTATATCCGCAAGGAAATGCACGCATTAGGTGCGAGTGCTCATCTCATCTCAAGTCTTGATGATATCGCCTACATCACTAATCTACGCGGGGCTGATGTGGAGTACAATCCTGTATTTCTCGCACATTTAGTGATTACAGATAGTGAAGCATTGCTATTTACCAATGTAGCACAGGTGCGTAAAAATCTCACTCTACAAGGTATCACGCTCAAGGCGTATGATGAAATCGAGCCTTATTTACGTGAAATGAAAACCTCCGTATTGCTATTAGATTCAAGCAAAGTTGTTTGTAGTCTCACAGAATGCTTGAATCGCAATATTGTGCTAGTGGATTCGCCCAATCCTAGCACACTGATGAAAGCCTGCAAGACGAAGAGAGAAGTCGTGCATATCAAAAATGCGATGATAGCCGATGGTGTGGCACTATGCAAATTCTTCGCGTGGCTAGAGGAAGCACTTAGTGCGAAGATGGCGATAAATGAAGTTGATATAGACATAAAACTCACCAAATTTAGGGCAAAAAATCAGCTTTATACGCAAAATAGCTTCGCAACGATAGCAGGATTCAACGCTAATGGTGCATTGCCTCATTATCGTGCAAAGAAGAGGGATTGTGCGAAGATAAGTGGTGATGGATTGCTGTTGATAGATTCTGGAGCACAATATCAAAATGGCACGACAGATATCACACGCGTAGTGCCGATAGGGCGGGTTTCAAGTGCACAAAAGAGGGATTATACACTAGTGTTAAAGGCACATATCGCGATGACACAAGCGGTATTCCCCAAAGATATCGCAATGCCGATGCTTGATAGCATCACAAGGAATGCACTTTGGAGAGAGCATATCGATTATAAGCACGGCACGGGGCATGGAGTGGGGTATTATCTCAATGTCCATGAAGGACCGCAAGTGCTGTCATATTATGCTTTACCATCGCCAAAAAATCGCGTGAAAAAGGGTATGATAACCTCTATCGAGCCGGGAATTTATCGTGAGGGCAAGTGGGGTGTGAGGCTTGAAAATCTTGTGCTTGCTTGTGATGTAGCTAAACCTAAAGAATGTGAGTTTGGCGAGTTTCTGTGCTTTGAGGTGCTAAGCCTCTGTCCGTTTGAACCCTCGTGTATCGAGAAAAGTCTCCTAAGTGATGATGAAATCAAATGGATAAATAGCTACCACAAAAAGGTATTTAAAGCTCTCTCTCCACATCTTAAAGGCAAGGCACACCGCTGGCTTAAGGCAAGGACGAAAGCTATATAATGAAAAATTATTACCACTACTAAAGAACTTCACTACACTCGTTTTGTGAGCCGATAAGCAATGATGATTGCATAGATTGTCACTGCAAATCGCAATATATATCATGGGTAATATTAGGAATATGTTTTATTATCGTATGGTTAGTCTTTCGCACTAGCATTTTGGGGAAAATTTAACGATAAAGGAAACAAAATAGGTATAGAATCAATTATCATATGTATAAATGGAGCATCACAGGGCAAATCTTATCAATTCGTGTAAGCTTTGGTAGAGTGAGCAAAGTGAAGAGCACTACATTGCGAAGTATAGATTTAGAGGGGCTTGATATTGCTACAATGTTAGCTATAAATCTTAGGATAGAGTCCCCAAAAAAGGTAAGAAAATTAACACTGAAAGATAATATATTTTCACAGCAAAAGGTGTAGTTGTCAGTGAAGGTCATAATCAAGCAAAAGCTTTTGAATTAGGAGCTGATCTCTTTGTCAATTCGCACTATGAGGTTGGTTAGTCTAGGTATGCTTTCAGGTATGCAGTGTATTTAAACTTTCTTAATCCTAACTCCAAATACACAGCTCGTTGCTATCATCCACACAACACCTATAAAACTTGACATAGTTAACCTATGTCCCTTTTAACTCTTTTTACAGCGTGTAAATAACCAGCATTAAACAATACTATTTCCCCTAATTTTGGCTTATAATCTATACTTTTAAAAGAAATTTTATTTCTATCAAGTCCGTAGCTTAATTTTTCATCCTTATGTTGCAAATTTTTATATTCCTCATCACTTGGTTTCAAATCCCAAAGTTCCATCTCTCCTCCTTCATCAGCAACACTTAAAAAACAATTAAAAGCAATTTGTTCTTTGATGGGTAATTTTTGCCAAAGTTCATAATCATCTCTCCTAAAAATATCTTGATGTGGTTCTATGCTAGAATCTTCGCCTAATACCCTTACTAAACCAGAAAATGCCTTATGATCTTCAAAAATAGCCCTTTTACACCCCCCATTCCATATAATATCTAAATAAGAAATTATATAATCAATTGGCGAAATATATGGAAAAGTTATATTTTTAATCAAAAGATTATTTTATTCGCATTTTTATAGTATTCATTTTTAAGAATCGCATTCCCTACACTTTCATAATAAGCCATACCTATCCTTGCTATCAATGGAGCATTATGATAATGCCCTATTTCTTGCTTTAATACATTCTCCTTCCAAGAATTAATTATTTTTTCACCAAACATACATCCTAAAGAGCAAAAATGTGGCTTGCCATAAAAAAGCTCGTCTACATCTTCCTTGCTTAAATTTTTCACATTTTTAACCATTTACAAACTCCTTATAAAGATTAATAAATAAATATAGCACAAAGCCAATAAAAACAAAAATACAAATAAAATCTATCTTTTTAGAATGCTTCAAATATAGATTTTTGATATTTGAACTTGAAAAGAAAAAAGCTATGATTAAAAAATACAAAAAACTCTCCACCACTAACAAAAAAACAAGAAAACTAAGATTCAAAAAATGATAAGAAAAATCGAGGCTTGAGAAAATACTACTAAAATAAAATAAGGCTTTGACATTACTAATATTTGTCATAAAGCCCCTAATAAAAGGCTTGTCTATATAGCTTAAACTTTTAAAACTTTCTTTTTGCTTCAAATTCTTTAACAATAAATAAGCCAAATACAATAAATAAGATGCACCCAAAAGAGTTAATAAAATCTTCATAAATGGAAAAGCTTCAAAAACAATCTTTAAACCACCTAAAGATAAAACAATCCAAACAAAAATAGCCAAAGAAACCCCAAAAACAACCCATAATGCCTTCTTAAAATTTGCTTTTAGAGCATAAGAACTCACGATAAAGAAATCAGGTCCAGGGAGCAACAAGGCAAAGAAATGAATAAATAAAATAGGTAAAAAATCCAACTAACTACCCTCAGACTAATATAAGAACTATACTACTTTTTTCTAAAAAACATCAAATACAATACACCCCTTTGGCATACCAAACTACAGAACAAAATCAGAAAGAATATATGAAAGTAAAAAATAGCTCAAGAA
>NZ_NHYN01000023.1 GCF_003288845.1 Helicobacter monodelphidis
AGAAAGTAGTATTGATGCAGCACCAGAGACGATTCAAGAGGGTGAGAATATCATCTATGGCGTGGGTAAAAAAGATGATCGTATTATTACGATTTTGAAAACTGAAGGATTATTGAAAAGGACATTCTAGCTTTGAAACTTGCTGTTTTTGATTTTGATTCCACATTGATGGATGGCGAAACAATAGAGTTTTTAGCTGATGCAATGGATGTTTTGCCGGAAGTAAAGTCTATCACCCAAAAAGCGATGGCAGGAGAGCTTGATTTTTATGAAAGTTTGGTTTATCGTGTTTCTTTGCTAAAAGGTATGTCTGTTTCAAGAATGAGCCAAATTTGTGAATCTTTACCTTTAATTTTGGGTGGAGCAGAACTCATCGCATGGTTAAAAAACCATCATTATAAAGTCGTGGTGATGAGCGGAGGTTTTCGCACAGCTACTCTTGCAGCAAAGAGTAAGTTGCATTTTGATGCCGATTTTAGCAATATTCTTCATCATAAAGATGGGGTATTGAGTGGTGAGGTGGGTGGAGAAATGATGTTTAGTTATTCAAAGGGTGATATGATAGAAAGACTGCAACAGATTTTAGATATTCCGAAGGAACACACATTGGCTGTGGGTGATGGTGCAAATGATCTTTCTATGTTTGCAAAAGCATCTGTTAAGGTTGCGTTTTGTGCAAAGCCTATTTTACGAGAAGCAGCTGATATTTGTATTGACCAAAAAGATTTGCGATTAATTATTCCCCATATAGAAAAGTTTTAAAATGATGAAGTTTCTGTTGTTTTTAGTCGTGCTTATCACGCTAAAAGCGGAAGAATCTTCACCTTGTATTCAAGAGGGCTTTCTTTTAAAAAATGACCGTGTAATGGTTGCAGAGAATTTATTTGATATTGAAATTTGTGTGGAACACATGCAAGATTCTAGTAGCCTTCACTTGCTTGATCTCGTGGAAATTTCTGTATTGATTAAGAGAAATCATGAGCCTTATGGAGAATTTAATTCTTATATTTTTGCAGGAGATATAAGAATTTATGCCCATAATCATCAGATTGTGATTGAAAGTTGGGGAGAAAGAGGGAATAAGAGTGTAGGCATTTTTTGGAGATTAGGAGAGAAAAATGGTATTCTTTATTTGCAGGGATATTCCCAAATTCTCAACGGAAATAAGGAGTATATCCTTTTACCTTTTGCTGGTAGGAAGCCTGATATTCCCCTGCAGGAAGTTGGGCTTGATTTGTTTAAAAAATGGAATCAAGAATGTATGGAGAAAAAACTTTGTCTAATACAAGAGAGGCGACTTCAAGAAAAACCTTCTTTAGTACCATTGTTTCGCTCCAATGAAGAGGAGAGAGAGCTTAATCTACACTTTGTTGAGGAAAATTCAACAATTCGTGGGATTGAACAAAGATTTAACTCTACAACAAAGGAGGGCAATTTATGAAAAAAATAATAAGTGTTTTTGCAATTTTCTTGCAATCTATATTTGGGCTTGATGCAATGTTTGAACCACTCTTGCAAGGGGCAAATCTCAATCATTTTGCGGAATATGCGATTGTGCAGGAACAAAAAAATTTATCTTTATTTTCTCAAGAAATTGAAAAATTCAGTTGCTTGAGCCAAGAGGGAAAAAGCCTTGCTTTGCAGGAGATTCAGCAAATGCTTATCCATAATCGTAAGGATTCAGAGTCTTTAAAAGTTTTGATTAATCAGTCTATGGAGCAATATTTGCAGGAGAATATCACTCAAGAAGAATTAAAAGTACTGAATGAGTTTTTCTTAAGTGCATACGGAAAAAAATTGACTTTATTTTTCACACAAAATAGTAAAGATCTTATTAATTATGGCCAAGAAGCTTTACAGCAGATTAGCCAAGAAGAATGGAATGAGATAAAAAAACAATGGAGTGATAAAAATATTAATATGACAGAAATTTTATATAATAAGTTCGCTGCACCTGCAATTAAACTTCGTATTTTATCTTATTTAGGTACACAAGAAGAAGGGAAACGTTTACGGGAAAGAATACAAAAATTACAGAAAATTTTTATGAATGAAGGTTGTGGAATTGACTAGTATAGCTATTGTGTTCAAGGATATCCAATGTTGTTATTAAATATTTATATTTGTGTTTATGCCATTCCAAAAATTCTTGTCTCATTGTTGCAAATTTTTCATGTGCGTAAAAAGATGCAACAATCGCCAATTTTACTCCCTCAAGCAGAATTTCAACAAGCAGGATTGTATACATTAGCTACACAGCGGTTAGAAATGTTTGAAACTTTTTTTGATGTACTAGTTTTATTTTTTTTACTTCGCTATGGATTGTTTGAATTTGAGGCTTTTTTGGATGAACAAATGTATTTTGGAGTTTTTACTTCCACATTGTATGTTTTAGGTGTTCTTTTCTTTCTTAATCTTGTTAAGATTCCTTTTGAGCTATATAAGAAATTTGTTATCGACAAACATTTTGGGTTTTTTAGGGGAAATTTGAAAGATTTTTTAATAGATAATCTTAAGTCTGTATTTTTGCTTTTTGTTTTTGGTTTACCTATTATTTTTATTGCTATCTTCATTATTACCTCTAGTCCTTATTGGTGGATTTATAGTGCTTTATTTTTATCAGTTATTATTATATTGATTAATATTTTTTATCCAACTTTAATTGCACCTTTATTTAATAAATTTATACCCTTAGAAGATGAAGTGCTTAAAACGCAAATTCAATCTTTAATGGTCAGGGCTGGATTTTCTTCAGGCGGGGTTTTTGTTGTTGATGCAAGTCGTAGAGATGGGCGGTTAAATGCGTATTTTGGTGGATTTGGAAAAACAAAACGAGTCGTACTTTTTGATACATTAATCCAGAAGGTCTCTAAAGATGAGCTACTTGCTGTGCTGGGGCATGAATTAGGTCATTTTAAACATAAGGATATTTATAAAAATATGTTATTTATTGTTGCTATGCTTACATTTTTATTATTTATTATTGCCCATATTCCCGAAGAAGTATTCCTTACAGAATCGGGTATTTCTCGGCTTCCTCATAGTATTATAGCATTTGTTATTTTATTTTCCCCTTTGGTTATTTTTTGGTTAATGCCTATTTTTGGCTTTATGAGTCGTCACAATGAATATCAAGCTGATAAATTTGGTGCGACATTGCAAAGTGCAGAATCGCTCAGGAATGCCTTGTTGGTTTTAGTGAATGAAAATAAAAGTTTTCCAAGCTCACATCCAATTTATATCTTTTTTTATTATACTCATCCCCCTCTTCTGCAAAGATTGAAAGCTTTAGGTTTTGAGTCGAATTAGAAGGTAGAGATTTGGTATGTTCTCTTTGTTAAAAATGCAAAAAAGTTGAATGCCTATGCTAATTTTTAGTTAGTTTTTGTTAGAATCACACCTCAGATACCACAGAATGCCAAAATGAGGTTTACAATGAAATATGATATTAAGAGAGTGCGAGAGATATTACCTCATCGCTTCCCTATGTTATTGGTTGATCGTGTTGTAAGTATGGAGTTAAATCAACAAATTGAGGCGTATAAAAATATCACGATTAATGAAGAAGTTTTTTGCGGACATTTTCCTTCCAAACCAATTTATCCAGGTGTTTTTATTATTGAAGGTTTAGCTCAAGCAGGGGGAATTCTTGCTTTTAGTAGTATGTTTGGTGAAGAAGTAACAAGTGAGGGTAAAATTGTTTATTTTATGAGTATTGATAAGGCAAAATTTCGTCATCCAGTTTTTCCCGGCGATTGCTTGGAGTATAAGTTGAGTGTTCTTAAACATAAGGGTAACATTTGGGTACTTGAAGGACGTGCTTACGTTGATGAAAAGCTTGTTGCTGAAGCGGAATTAAAGGCGATGATTATTGATGAGGAAAAGGCGTGAGAAAGATCGCTCCTACTGCTATTATTGAAGAAGGTGCTGAAATTGCTGACGATGTCGAAATTGGGCATTTCTGTGTTATTGGGGAGGAAGTTAAAATTGGAAAAGGTACAAAGCTTTATAATAATGTTACTTTAGCTGGGCGGACAACGCTTGGCGAGGACAACATTCTTTTTCCTTATGCTGTGCTTGGTACTGACCCTCAAGACCTGAAATACAATGGTGAAAAAAGTGAATTGATTATTGGTAACCATAATTTAATTCGTGAATTTACTATGTTTAGCCCCGGAACGGCTGGCGATCAAAACCAAACTATTATTGGTGATCATAATCTTTTTATGGCGTATGTGCATATTGCCCATGATTGTGTGATTGGTAATCATTGTATTCTGGCAAATAATGCGACTTTAGCAGGACATATTCATTTAGGGGATTATGTTAATGTAGGTGGATTGACAGGTATTCATCAATTTGTAAAAGTTGGCGATGGGGCGATGGTTGCTGGAGCTTCAGCTTTGGGGCAAGATGTGCCACCTTTTTGTATTGCTGAGGGGAATCGTGCGGTTCTTAGAGGCTTAAATCGTCATCGTCTGCGTCTATTATTTGATAATGATGAGATTGACCGCATTGCTAATTTGTATAAAAAACTCTTTTCAGGTAAACGTATCGTTCGTGAGGTTGCTGAAGAAGAACTGAGTCTCAATAATCCTTTTAGCCCTAATATAGAAAAAATGTGTAAATTTATCTTGGAATCTAAGCGGGGCATTCCCGTCATTAATCGTAATGCAAGGAGTAGCAGCGATGAGCAATAAAAAAGAGTGTAATTTTTGTGGGGCATTGGACGATCCAAATAATCCTATCTTAGCAAATATGCATAATACTGCATATATTTGTCGGAATTGTGTCATTGCTGCCTATAAGCTTTTTTTGGGAGATGGGGACCACGATATTGCTTTAGAATCTTCTAATGAAAGAGTAGACGATGTGCGTGAACTTCCGTCCCCTAAGGAATTGAAATTAGCCTTAGATGAATATGTGATTGGGCAGGAAAAGGCAAAAAAAGTTTTTTCTGTTGCTGTGTATAATCATTATAAAAGAATTTTTAAGCAAACGGACATTGATGATGATACAGAAATTGCCAAGAGTAATGTTTTACTGATTGGTGCGACAGGTAGTGGTAAAACTTTGATGGCACAGACTTTGGCAAGATTCTTAGATGTTCCGATTGCAATTAGTGATGCGACAAGTCTCACAGAGGCTGGGTATGTTGGTGAAGATGTGGAGAATATCCTTACAAGGCTTTTGCAAGCGGCAGGAGGAGATATTAAACGTGCCCAAAGAGGGATAGTTTTTATTGATGAACTTGATAAGATTTCAAGGCTTTCAGAGAATCGCTCCATCACAAGAGATGTTTCTGGTGAGGGTGTGCAGCAGGCTTTATTAAAAATTATTGAAGGGAGTGTAGTGAATATTCCTCCTAAGGGGGGCAGGAAACACCCCAACCAAGATTTTATCCAAATTGATACAAGTCATATTTTATTTATTTGTGGTGGTGCATTTGATGGAATTTTAGAAATTATTAAACGTCGTTTAGGTGGAAATACTTTAGGCTTCCATAGCCAAAAAAGAGGCAAAAGTGATGAAGGTGAGATTCTTTCCTTGGTTGAGTCTGATGACCTTGTAAGTTATGGTCTTATTCCCGAGCTAATAGGGCGCTTGCATGTTTTGACGACACTTGAAGAGTTAGATGAAGAAGCGATGCTTAGAATTCTTCAAGAACCTAAAAATGCTTTAGTTAAGCAGTATAAAAAACTTTTTGCCATGGATAAAGTTGAATTGACTTTTCAGAAGGAAGCACTAGAGGCAATTGCATCATTAGCTGTGAAACGCAAAACGGGTGCAAGAGGTTTGAGAGCGATTATTGAGGAAATTATGCTAGATTTGATGTATGAGCTACCAGAATTAAAGAATTATGAAGTAGTGATTACAAAAGAGGCAGTATTAAATAAAGAAAAGCCACTACTCATTCACAGGCAGGGTGAAAAAAGTGCTTAATAATTTCATAGTGAGGGTAAGGAATGATTGTTGATAAAGTAATTGGATTGTTTTCTTATGATATTTCTATTGACTTAGGAACAGCAAATACGATTGTGTCCGTTAAGGGACGCGGAATTGTTATTAATGAGCCGTCTGTGGTGGCGGTGCAAAATGATAAATATGGCAAGAATAAGATTCTTGCGGTTGGACGAGAGGCAAAGGAAATGGTTGGAAAAACTCCAAGTGGTATTCAGGCGGTTCGTCCAATGAAAGATGGCGTGATTGCTGATTTTGATATGACTGAAAAGATGATTCGTTATTTTATTGAAAAAACTCATCGCCGAAAGACTTTTATGCGTCCTAGAATCATTGTTTGTGTTCCTTATGGTTTAACAGGTGTTGAAAGAAAGGCGGTTAAAGAATCGGCAATGAGTGCTGGTGCAAGAGAAGTATTTTTAATTGAAGAACCAATGGCGGCAGCGATTGGAGCAGGTTTACCTATTAAAGACCCTAAAGGGAGTTTGGTTGTTGATATCGGTGGAGGTACAACAGAGATTGGCGTAATTTCACTTGGTGGGCTTGTGATTAGTAAATCTATTCGTGTTGCAGGTGATAAGTTTGATATTGCTGTTGTAGATTATGTTCGTCGTAAATATAACCTTTTGATTGGGGAACGCACGGGTGAGGAAATTAAAATTAACATTGGTTCAGCGATTAATTTAGAGAATCCTTTGAGTATGCAGGTGAAAGGACGCGACCAGGTTAGCGGTTTATTGCATACGATTGAACTAACAAGTGATGATGTAAGGGAAGCAATTAAAGAATCTCTTAAGGAAATCAGTAACGCTTTAAAAGATGTTCTTGAGAGTATGCCACCGGATTTAGCTGGAGATATTGTTGAAGACGGGGTTGCTTTAACGGGTGGCGGTGCGTTGATTCGTGGGTTGGACCGCTATCTTTCTGATATTGTTAGATTGCCTGTTTATGTTGCCGAAGAGCCTCTTTTGGCTGTTGCAAAAGGAACAGGGAGAGCATTAGAAGAGATTGACCTCTTGCAACAACTTGCTTATGAATAAGCATGAGATTGAATGTTTAAAAAACCTTTTTTATGGATTGTTCTTATTGTTCTTGTGTTCTTTATTTCCTTTAAAATTGGTGGTGAAGTTCATACACGTCTTCTAATGCTAAGTGATCACTTGAAGGGATTTTTCTTAGATGTTTATGAAGGGGTTGAAAGTTACCATAAACGCTATTTTAATCAAGCTGATGAAATTGAAATTCTCAATCAGCAACTCCATGATAAAGAATCTTTAGAGTTGCAACTAATTGCCTTGCAAGAGGAGCTTAATAATATATTGATGGTGAACTCTAGTTTTGAAACTTTTTCTTTGCATCCCAATATTGAAATAGTGCGTATCTTATCTTATGTTGAGATGGGCAATTACGAAAAAGTGTGGCTAGAACATAATTTAAAGGATATGCAAGAAGGTAAAATTTATGGACTTGTTCATGATAATATCGCAATAGGCATCGCGATTGTAACAAATGGTCGATTGCTTGGTATTTTGAATGGGCATCCTCAAAGTGTATTCAGTGTCTTTATTGGAGAGCAAAAAGTTCCGGGCATCATTAAGCCACAAAGGGGGAAGTATAACCTGTTCGCAAATTATATTCCAACTTGGCTTGGGATTAATATTGGCGATGAGGTTGTAACAAGTGGTTTAGATGGAATTTTCTTTAAAAATATTAAGGTAGGAAAGGTTGTTAATATTGAAAATTCCAGAGGGTATTTAGTCGCTGAAATTGAACCTTATCCACGCAATTATGAATTGCGTTATATTTGGTTGATTGATATTGATGAGGCTGATTTAAAAATGCCGACCCATTCTCTTGATGAGCTAGATGATGTTGTTTTTCAAGAAGAACAGAATATGACAACACCTAAAATTGAGACAAATACGACGATTAATGAAGCAGTAGAAGGAGAATAAAAGATGATTATTACACGTTTTGCACCCTCGCCTACAGGAAATTTGCATATTGGTGGCTTAAGGACAGCCCTTTTTAATTATCTTTATGCACGCATTAATGGTGGTAAATTTCTTTTGCGCATTGAAGATACTGATTTTGCAAGGAATTCTATTGATGCAAAAGAGGGTATTATTCAAGCCTTTGAATGGACGGGGCTTGACTATGACGGCGAGATAGAATATCAAAGTCGACGTATGGATATTTATAAAAAATATATCCAAAAACTCTTAGAATGTGGCAAGGCATATCATTGCTATATGACCAAAGAGGAATTAGATGAATTGCGTGAAGAGCAGAAGCAGAAGGGAGAAACTCCACGTTATGACCGTCGCTATCGAGATTTTAAGGGTGAGATTCCGCAAGGCATTCAACCTGTTGTGAGAATTAAAGCACCTTTAGAAGGGGAAATTGTTTTTGAAGATGGTATTAAGGGCGAGATAAGAATTTCTGTCAAAGAATTAGATGATTTTATTATTGCTCGCAGTGATGGCACTCCAACTTATAACTTCACAGTTGCGGTTGATGATGCGTTAATGGAGGTGAGTGATGTAATTCGAGGCGATGATCATTTAAGTAATACGCCCAAACAAATTATTGTTTATCAAGCTTTGGAGTTTAAAATTCCAAAGTTCTACCATATTCCCATGATTCTAAACCCTCAAGGCAAAAAGCTTAGCAAAAGAGACGGTGCGATGGGTGTTATGGATTATAAAAAAGGTGGTTATTTAGCGGAAGCATTGCTGAATTTTCTGGTTCGTTTGGGCTGGAGTCATCAAGATGATGAAATTTTTAGTATGCAAGAAATGCTGCAGTATTTTTCCCCAAAAGATATTAATAGTTCTGCTTCAGCATATAATCAAGATAAATTGTTATGGCTAAATCATCATTATATTAACCAAAAAACACAAGAAGAATTGGTTTTTTTGTTGCAAGATTTTGGGATTCAGAATCTAGCACCGCAAGTGGCTGAACATCTCTTTTGTGCTCTTAAGGAACGTTCTAAAACATTATTGGAATTTTGTAGTGGCTTACAAGAAGTATTAGAATCTCCGAAAAATTATGATGAAAAAATGTTTAAGAAGAATTGCAATGAGGGAGTATTGGAGTCTTTAATGCAGGCTTATAAAATTTTAGAAACGCTTGATTTTGATGTAAAAGGTAAGGTGCTAGAAGAATCTTTTCAAGAAAAAGCTAAAGAATCTTTTATTGCTAAACCCTCCCAACTTTTTTTACCTTTGCGTTTAGGATTGCTTGGAAAAGGTGGCGGAGTACCTATTTTTGACGCGATGGTAAGCATTGGAAAAGAGGAAACAATTGCACGCATTCAAGCTTTAATTGTTGCGATTAGGCAAGTTCTTATGAAGAATTAACGCTTAGTTAATGAAAAAACATTATAATATAGCATACCAAAATATTTATGAGGAGTTTAGAATGAAAAAAATGTGTTTAGCTACATTGTTAGCCATGTCTGTTACAGCTTTAAATGCTGCACCTTATACCCTTGATACTGCAAATTCAGCGGTTAAATTTAGCGTTTCTCATCTTAAGCTCACACAGGTTGATGGGACATTTAAAGAGATTGCGGGTAAGATTGACTATGAAGGCGATAAACTTCAAATTTTAGAAGGAAGTGTTGCGATTAAGTCTATTGACACTGCAAATGAAAAACGAGATGCCCACTTGAATGCACCTGATATGTTTGATTCTGCAAAGCATCCTAGTATTAACTTCAAAATGACAAAATTTGAAGCAGGTAAGATTTATGGTGATTTAACAATTAAAACAACAACAAAGCCGATTGTTCTTGATGCAAAAGTGAATGCAACAGGTAATAATTTAGGCATCGAAGCCACAACAAAAATTAAGAGAAGTGATTTTGGCATCACTTGGGATAGTGTGTTTAAGGATAATGCGGTTGGAGATGAGGTTACAATCAATCTAAACCTTAAGGCGACAAAAGCCTAAAATCCAAAAACCTTGAATGTGGCCTACATTCAAGGTTACCTTGACTTTTATATCTTCTGGTCAAGAATTCTGACTTCCCCATTTTCCACTTGTGTCATTATCTCATTAAAAACACTTTCAACATCACTGTTTGGATTGTTAGCTTGGGATTGGATTGAGCTTAAACTCGTGCTTCCAAAAACGGCTTGTAGAGCTTCTCTTTCAGTGGCACTCAAGGCACTTACATTTCCATCTGCCTGTTGGAGTTTGCTTAAAGCCCTAGCCGCCTCTAGTTGTTGCTCGAGTAATTCTTCTTCTTCGGATTTTTCAGATTCTTGGATATTCACATCCCCTAGCGGATTATTTGTTGGATTGAATAAGCTTTTTTCCTGTATAAAAGCTGAGGCAGTGCCGGGCATTCCCTGACCTTGATGGGCTAAAGAATAGAGTTTAGTCATTGGGTTTTCTTTATAAGCTCCACCAATCGCCTTTTTCATTTCGTTAAAAACTTCTTCCTGAGTTTTAATATCAAAATTTCCTATAACGCCATCTAAATCGCTATCTTGCGTTAAGGTTTTATCAAGTGCACCTGCTAGAGTATCACTCCTAGTCGCAAGATTATCAAAGCTCACCACACCACCAATCTCTTCTTCTGAAATGTACTGCCAAGCAATACCCTCCACATTGATAGCCTTTACATTTTTTTGGACTAAGTCATGTGTAACGATTGTGCCATAGCCATCTTTAAGTTTCTTGCTTTCTTCTTGGTCAAGCACTCCATCTTTGTTAATATCGTTTGTTAAATAGCCACGTTTATAAGCAATATCATCAAACCAACCACTTACAAGCTCTTCTGCTTTTCCTTTCAAACGCACAGAACCATCTTGATTTTGGATTAAATCCCGATTCCCAAATTTTGCCTTTAGTTTTTCAAGGTTTTCACTAGAAAGCTCTACACTCACATTTTGCCCACTTCTTGAGTCCTCAAAGATAACTTTTGTTGTAGAAGATGCGTTTGTTTGCTTAAACGATTGTCCTATTGCAGATTCTTCAAGAGATGTCGTTTTATCTGTATTTTTAAGAGAAACATTCGCTTTCTTGAAAATCGTTAAATCTGTTGCATTGACGTTGAACTGTGTATTTAAAAATGTTACATTTCCCATGTTTTCTCCTTTAAGAAATAGTGAGGAGATATCTCCCTCTTAAAATTATCTACATTTTCATAGATAGCCTTTTTGTAAAATTTTACCCCCACTAATTGAGACATTATCCATTATAGCTAATTAATCTGAATGATAGCTTAAATATGTTATTGTTTAAGCTATTTCAGTTTTAATGAGAAAAAGGTATCAATAAAGCCATAAAACCCAAAGTAAACCGCCAACAATAAGAATAATCCATAGACAAAATGCAAGCAAGAATGCTTTTTTACCCATTGCAATAAATTTTTTTAAATCGATTTGTAATCCTAAAGCGACCATCGCCATTGTTAAAAAGAAGGTGGCGAGGAATTGTAGGGTTTGTTTGAGTTCTGTAGGAATAGAAACAAGTGAATTGCATATAATTGCCAACAAAAAGAGGAATGCAAAATAAGGAATAAATAGTGTTTTCTTATTGTCTTTTTGAAGGGAAAAAAGGTAAGGAATAATAAATAAAACAGGCACAAGTAGAATTACGCGAATCATTTTAATTAAAATCGCTACACTTTGTGTTTCTTGACTAATAGCACTTCCAGCTCCAACAACATTTGCAACTTCGTGCAATGTTGCTCCAATATACACACCCATTTGTGATTCATTCAAAGGAATAAGATCTAATGCGTAAGCAAGAGGGTATAAAAGCATACTTAAAAGTCCAAAAATAACAACACTTCCTACCGCTACAATGCCCTTTGAGGGTTCAGAACGTAAAGAAGACTCCAAAGCAAGTACGGCTGCTGCTCCACAAATTGCACTTCCACCACTTACGAGTATGGCCATTTCTCTATCTAAACCCAAATAATGTCCAATTAAAATGCCTAAAGCAAGAATACAGATAACAACAATAATAGCCGTTAAGATTCCGAATGCACCAACGGAAGCAACTTCAGAAAATGAAATATTGAAACCATAAAGAATAATACCTAGTCGCAAAAGTTTTTTTGCACTGAATGTTACACCTTTTTCAAATTGTGGTTGATAATTGCGATAGAATAAAAATAAGCACCCACCTAAAAACACAGCAATAATGAGAGGGGACAAGTGGTAGACTTGAATGAAAGAGAGGTGACTAAGAATTAAGGCGATGATACTTAAAATCCCAACTAACCCTAAGCCTTGAATGTAGCCTATGGCTTGAAGTTGCATTTTTACTCCTTATTTTTAGGGAATTATATCACACAATCAATGGTTGACAATCAATCATCTTTTTAGTTCATTTAAGAGTCAATGAGTGTTTTGCTTTAAAGATGTTTGTGTTAAAATGCTAACAAAAATAAGACTCTTAATAGATAAGGTGATAAGCAATGTTTTTTAAAAGTAAAAAAGCTGAAGGAGCTAAGGTTAAAACTGACATTGTGGGTTTATATCTTAAGGAAAATCAAATCCAAAGTAAGCTTTCTTCGTTGTCGATAGTTCCAAAGTTAGTTTTGGGTTATGTGATGCCCAATATGGATTTTCAAAGAGTGAGTACTGCAATCAAGAATGCTTTGCCACAAGATTGTTTTTTAGTAATGTCGAGTTCTTCCGGACTTCTGTGTAGTATGGATAATCAAGAGCCAAGCGATAAATTTTATGGTGAGGGTATGGAAAATGAGGGTATTGCCTTGCAAGTTTTTTCCTCCTCTATGATTGATAATGTGCATATTGCTAGTGTTGATTTGGGTTTGCATATTCAAACTCCAGATGAGCAAATTGCTTTTATAGAAAAGGAATTACAAAAGATTCAAGTCCCATTTAGGGTGCAATACGATAACACATTTGCCTATACTTTGATAGATGGTTTGAGTGCAAGTGAGAGTTTTTTTATGGAGGCGATTTATAATGTCGGAAAACTTCCTTGTCTTTATGTGGGTGGTAGTGCGGGTGGAAAGCTTGATTTTAAAAACACTTATATTTATAACAATGAAAAAATCATTCAAGCTCACACCGTAATAACTTATATCAAGTTAAAACCTAACTATCATTTTGGGATATTCAAATCTCAAAACTTTGAGCCAACATCGGATAAATTCACAGTGTTGTCAGCGGATATTAAGAAGCGGAGTGTATCTTTGTTTTTAGACACAAAAAATAAAGTGGCAATCAAGGCTATTGATGCATTGAGTAATTTTTTCAACTGCAATGCAGAAGAAGTCCCGAATAGAATGAAGGATTATACTTTTGGGGTTAAAATCAATGATGAAATTTATGTTCGTTCAATTGCGTCATTCGATATTGAAAATAAAGTGATTCATTTTTATTGTGATATTGCAAGTGCTGAAGAGCTTATTTTGCTTAAAAAAATTGACTTTATTACTTCTACCAATAAAGATTACGAACAATTTTCTCTTTCAAAGCCAACACCTATAGGGGCTATATTTAATGATTGTATTTTACGACGATTAAATAATAGTGATAAAACTAATTCCCTTAAAACCTTTAGGCATTTTCCAGTTGTTGGGTTTTCGACATTTGGGGAGCTTTTGGGGGTAAACATTAATGAGACTTTGACAGCGATATTTTTCTATAAAACGCAAGGTGAATTTAGAGACGATTTTATGGAGATATTCATTCAACGATATAGTCGCTTTAAAGCCTATTTTCTTCAAAGAAAATTGCAACGTTTAAGCCTAATTAATCATATTAATTACACAATGTTAGAGCAATTAAAATCAAGTTTTCCTGTTATTGCCAATGTTTCTAATACCCTAAAAAATGCTTCTGATGATTTTATGCAGGTTAAGGATAGTCTTGATCAGATGGATGCAAATTTTAATGAATTTGCAAGCTATTTAGCCCAAAGTTTACAATCAGGAAGCGATAGTATCAATCTAGAAGCAGATATTCATAAGCTTTTGGAAAACATTAATCACCTCACTAGAATTTTTGAAATTATTTCAGATATTGCTGACCAAACCAATCTCCTTGCACTCAATGCCGCTATAGAAGCTGCACGTGCAGGAGAGCATGGACGCGGTTTTGCTGTTGTGGCTGATGAGGTGAGAAAGTTGGCTGAGAGAACACAAACAAGTTTGAAAGAAACGGAATTGTCTGTTAAATCTGTTGTGGAGACTGTGCATATCATTGAGAATAATGTTAAGCATACAAGCGAAAATATGCTTGATGTTTCAGGAAAATCAAGTTCTATTTCAGATATTATTTCCCATTTGGTTGATTCTGGTAGTAAGATTTCTAAAGAGCTAACAGGAAAAGGGCAGGAAGGTTTGATGCTTGAACAAGAGCTAGACAAAATCAAAGCTTATGAATATATTTTGCAGATTCTAAGGCAATAAATAAAACTTTCCTGCATCAAGTAAGAGAAGCCAATTTGAATAAATATTGACTTCTCTTTGAATTATTTTGTTTTATAAATAACCGGCTACTTTTGCTAAAACATAACCGATAACACAAGAGCTAAACACACCAATCAGTCCGGGTATGATAAAACTGTGATTGATGACAAATTTTCCAATATGTGTTGTACCGGTGCGATCGAATTGAATGGTTGCTAAATCACTAGGATAGGTGGGTAAAATATAGTATCCATAGCATGCTGCTGCAAATGCGACAATAATTCCTGGTTCAACCCCAATTCCTAACGCAAGAGGAACAAAAGCTGCAAGTGCTGCCGCTTGCGAATTAACAAATTTTGAGATTAGTAAAAGCATAATAGCATATGTCCAAGGATGATTTTCAACAACTCCGCCAAGCAAACTTTTCATCATTGGCGTATGGACAGCAAACATTGTATCTGCCATCCACGAGATTCCAAATACAGCAACAAGTGCAATCATTCCTGATTTAAAAATCTCATTATTGCCAATTTTTTTGGTGTCTACATTCGTGAAAATAATCATCAAAGCTCCAGCAAGAAGCATAAATGCTTGGATAACATTTACCATAGAAATAGAATCCATTAAAGGTTCATTTAATTTATTTGTTTGTGGAATAACTTTAATCTCTCCAGAGTCCACAGCTTCCTGAAATTTGCTTTTTTCAGAATCTGCATTTTTTATTTGGCTAAATCCAATTTTTGAAAGGTCAATTACACCTTTATTTTCACCATTTGGCGTCCATCGTAAGGTTTGTTCTTGCAAATGTGTCTCATAAGCCTTTTTTTGTCCCCATTGTGGCTTAAGTGTGTCAAATGCACCAATCAAGGCAACCAAAGCAATTGCACCTAAGAAAATCCACATTGCTATCCAGTCTTTTGTAGGGAGTTTTACATCTAATAGTGTTTTAGAATCCCCATAAACATATGTTTTAAATTCAGGATCTTTTAATTTTGCTTGAAACTCTTCATCTTTATCTAAATCTTTTCCTCTAAACCAGCTGAAAATTCCAACACAAAGTACACCAAAAAGGGTGCTGGGGATAGTAATTTGAAGTAGGCTGATATAGCCATCAAATCCAGCAAGTTTATGGTCGGCTGCAAGTAAGAATGCGGTTAAGCTGACAACGGCAACAGACACAGGGGAAGCAATTATGCCCATTTGTGAAGATACAGAAGCTGCTGCCATCGGTCGTTCTGGACGAATTCCATTCTTAATTGCAATATCATAGATGATGGGCATAATCGTGTAAACAACATGCCCGGTACCACACAAAATAGTTAAAAAACATGTTACAAAAGGAGCAAGAATTGTCAAGAATTTTGGATTTTTGCGTAAAATTTTCTCTGCAATTTGTAACATTACATCTAAACCTCCACTTGCTTGTAAAGTTGCACTTGCAATAACGACAGCCAAAATAGTCAGCATTACATCAACGGCAGGTTTTCCAGGTTTGATATGAAATATAAATACAAGCATCAAGATTCCGATGCCACCTAAAAGCCCAAGCGCAATTCCCCCTTTTCTTGCCCCATAAAAGAGGCAAATAAGCACAACAATTAATTGAATGCCAAATTGCATTCCCTCACTGAGATGAGCAAAAAAATTCATCTTAAGTTTTCCCTTCCTGAAAATTTATTTTGAGACAGGAATTTTACCATATTAACATTTAATTTTTCTATATAATGGATAGGAATTCAGCCTAGAAGAGGAATGGGGGCAAAATATTAGTTGTTCAGAGTTTGATAATATGTACTTTTAATTGATTTTAAGGGGGTATTATAATATTATTCATAACAACAAAATCAAGGAATTTAATATCTTTTGGGCTGAATTATTACAAATTTTAAGTAGCTTATGATAAGAGAGATTTAGGTAAATAATGATTAAATATATTCCATACTTTAAGGATACGATACAAGGGCAGGCGATTTTGGATAATCGTGTCTGTGCACTCAAGTGTCAAAGTAATGATAGGCTTAAAGATAATTTGAGGCGAGGAATGCCCCTTTATGAGACACAAAAGTTAGAGCAAGTGGGGGATAGGAATGAGAATCTCCTCATTCGTGGTGAGTGTTTAAGTGCTTGTGCATATTTGAGAGACAAAGGAATTGAGGTGGATTTAGTCTATATCGACCCACCTTTTGCAAGTGGGGCAGACTATGCGAAAAAAGTCTATTTGAGACGCAATCCTAAAATCACCCAGATGATGGAGGAGGCAGAATCTCAAATTAAGATGAGCAAGGAATGTAAAAGTTTTGAAGAAAAAATGTATGGGGATATTTGGAACAAAGAAGATTATTTGAATTGGATGTATGAGAATCTCTTAGCGATAAAAAGTGTGATGAGCAAAAATGCAAGTATCTATGTACATTTGGATTGGCATATTGGGCATTATGTGAAGATTTTGCTTGATGAGATTTTTGGGGAGGATAATTTTGTTAATGAAATTGTGTGGGGGTACAGAATTCAAGGTGTAGGTAAGGGTTGTTGGGGTAGGAAGCATGACACAATATTTTTCTATAAAAAATCAAATGCATATATTTTTAATCCTGAGAAAGAAAATGTTATTTATACGTGTCCATTTATGGACACAAAAGTAAGAAGTCCAGATTTGAGCAAGATACCAGATAAAGAAAAGGCAAAAATTATTCAACAGATAAAAGAAAATAAACCTATAAAAGATAAGTATAAAAAATTATTATTTAATGAATATTATACAAATGTTTTTGTCAGAGATGTATGGGATTGCGATGATACAAGGCCTATTATAAGTGGTTCAACAGAATATTTAGATTATAAAACCCAAAAACCGGAGGGTTTGCTTAAACGTATCATTAAAGCAAGTAGTAATGAAAATATGATAGTAGCAGATTTTTTTGGTGGGAGTGGCGTGGCTGCAGCAGTTGCCCATAAGTTAAAGAGAAAGTTTATTCATGTAGATGTAGGGATAAATTCTATTCAAATCACGCGTGATAGGCTTAAAGAGTTAAAGGCAGATTTTGAAATTATGGAGGTACAAGACGGAATCTCATTGTTTAGGAATCCGATTCAAACAATGGACAAGCTAAAAAGTGTCATTTATGGACTTACAGATAACGACAAGTTAGATAAAACATATTGGCTAGGTTCTATCCATGATAGCCAACTAGGAGTAATTCCGGTGTATGTTCCTAACTTGCTTGATAGTGCAAGTAGAATCTTTGATAAGGTAACGACAGATACAATATTACGCAAGGCTATCCCTAAGCTTAATAATGAGATAAAAAAGGTGATTTGCTATTATGTAGAAATAAGTGATAAAAAAGAGATTGAAAATTTTATTAAGGATGACAATAACACACTTGTAAAAATCGAGCTAAGGGATTTAAAGGAACTCTTAGATAGTGTGATAGAGAGTGATTATATCGAGTATGAATTAAAAGAATTAAGTGAAAATGGAGCTGGATTTGAATTAAGTATTACACAATTTATGAGTGATAGAGTTATGACAAAAATCAAGGAATATAATGGCAGAAAGGAAGTTCAAAGGTTAAAGAATGGTAAAGAATTTACCCCTCTTATGATAAGCGAAAGTGGTTTAGAGCTCATCGAGCTTATCTCACTTGATTGTACAAATAAAAGGGGTGAATGGAAAAGTGATAGCGAGGTAAAAATTGATAGAAAATCATTTGTAACATATAATGGTGTAAAAACGAGGGAGTTCTGGAATGGCAAAATTACTTGTGAGACAAAGCCTTTGCGATTAAAAGTACGCAATATCTGTGGTGATGAGAGTATTATTGCAATTAATTCTAAAATGCTTCAAGAACACTTAATGGATAGTTTATGATATTTGCTATTTTTTTAATTTCACTCATATTTATTTTTTGGCGTCCATTCCAGCTTCCTATTTGGGTGTTTTCTACGCTTGGGGCAATTTGTGTTATTTTGTTTGGAGTTTTGGGGATTATCAATTTTCATTCTAATGATATATGGACAATTTTTTCCATCGTATGGGATAGCTCTTTGAGTTTAATTGGACTTATCATCATTACTTTTTGTTTGGAATCTATCGGTTTTTTTGATTATATAGCACAACATATTATTATGCTTTCTCTCAAAAAAAATAAAAAAAATAATATGAATAATACTTTGACTTTAAACACATATAAGCTTTTAATTCTTTTATTTATTTTTACGAGTTTAATGAGTGCAATTTTTAGTAATGATGGAGCAATTCTCATTCTTACCCCAGTTATTTTGGCAATATTTGCAAAAATCGAACATTCCACAAAAACACTGATTGCAACATTACTTGGCGTTGGGTTTTTGTGCGATAGTGCCTCAAATGCTTTAGTTATTTCTAATTTAACAAATATTTTGACGGCAAGATATTTTCATATTCAATTTAGTGAATTTGCTCAAGTAATGTTTTTACCTAATTTGCTTTCCATATTAAGTAGCATTATTTTATTTTTTATTATTTTTTGGAAGGTTCTACCTAAAGAGTTCAATATTAAGAGCTATTCAATGTTGGATGCAAAAATCAGTCAAACCCTTTTTCTGTTTTGTCTTATATTGTTGGTATGTTTCATTTTTACTTTATTGTGGGCGGAATCATTAAAATTTGAAACAAGCAGTTTCGGTATACTTATCTTTGCTTTTATTTTTATGTTTATTGCGTATTTTAAGCATAAAAATCATCTTTTTGCTATCATTAAAAATGCACCTTTTTCTGTTTTAGTTTTTAGTTTTGGATTGTATATTATTGTTTTTGCTTTGCATAAAGATGGTCTTGGTGAAGTTTTAACAGCTTTTTATGTACAGATAGAATCTTATGGAGAATTTGCTCCTTTTATTGTAGGTTTACTATCTAGTGTTGGCTCGGCATTTTTTAATAATTTACCTATGGTGATGCTTGGAGATTTGTCGTTAAAGCAATATTTTATGGATTATGGAGGAAGTGAGAATTTTTTATATGCTCATCTGCTTGCATGTAATATTGGTGCAAAACTTACACCAATAGGTTCTTTAGCGACGCTTCTTTGGCTAATGGTTTTGGCAGATAGGGGAATAAAGATTAGCTTTCTTTCATATTTGAAGTTTAGTTTTATTATTGCACTCCCAACACTTTTTATTGCAATTTTAGGATTGGGGCTAAAATAAGCAAGAATTAAGTCATGCTCGCATACCACTTCTGTATTATCATATTTATTAATCAAAAGCCCCCTTTTTTATTATCATTGTGTAGTCAATATTCCCTTTCTTGATGTGCCATTGTCATAATGCTTTCATTTTCTCTGTATCCGCTTTACTCTTGTATTTGGGCAAATTAGATAAAAAATGAGAATCTCTTTTAAAATATAACTTGTGACTAGGCATTTTATAAATATGCGTTTTGTGAGATGAGAAATAGTGAGTAAATTTTTATACATCAAAGGAGATGTGCAGGAAATCTTAATTCTGACTTATGTTATAATGCTCCCTAAATTCAAAGGAATAAAGTGTTAAAAAGTATTGGAATTTTTATTTTGGCGGCATTTTTAGAAGTCGGTGGTGGGTATTTAGTGTGGTTGTGGCTAAAAGAAGAAAAATCTGTGGTGATTGGTGTAACCGGAATGATATTATTAGCCTTGTATGGAATTGTGGCAACATTACAGACTGAGGGTTTTGGTAGAGTGTATGCAGCTTATGGTGGAATTTTTATTGTTTTTTCTATTTTTTGGGCGATGAAATTTGATGAATTTAAGCCAGATATGTGGGACATTATTGGGGCAATTATCGCTCTTGTCGGAGTTGGAATTATGATGTATGCACCACGTTCTTGAATTTGATGTACTTTTATAGATTATTTTTATTAGCTTGAGTAGAATAATTTAAAATAAAGAATTCTTAATTCTAGCAAATTGTCTTTTTAAAGTAGTTTGGTTATAATCTTTTACTAACTATGAATGGGGGTTTTATGCAAATCGATGAGTCTTGTGTGCAACAATTTGTAACTGCTTGTGAGTCGCGTTTTTTAGATAGAATTTATACAGACTATGCGAGATGTTTTGTCTATGGCGTAGATGCATCTTGCTATCGCTATATTCCAAAAGTTGTCGTTAGGGCGGAGAGCGAGGAAGAGGTTGCTTTTTTATTACGACTTGCATATCAGCTTAATTTACCTATTACTTTTAGAGGTGCGGGAACATCTTTAAGTGGACAAGCTTGTGGCGAGGGTGTTTTGGTGTTGGTTTCGTATGCTAAAATAGATATTTTAGAGCAAGGGCGGTATATTCGTTGTGATTGTGGTGTAATTGGTTGTGAAGCAAATGAGGCATTAAAACCTTATGGGAGAAAAATAGGACCTGATCCAGCAACCATTAATAGTGCTTTTATTGGTGGGATTGTCTCAAACAATTCAAGCGGAATGTGTTGTGGGGTAAAGCAAAACAGCTACCAAACATTGCATTCCTTGCGTGTGATTTTATTTGATGGTAGCGTTGTGGATACTGCTGATGAAAAATCCTGGCAGGAATTTTTAAATAACCATTCCCAGTTGGTGGAGGAAATTCAGAATCTAAGACAACAAATTATTGATGATACAGAATTAAGAGAACGGATTTGTCATAAGTTCAGCATAAAAAATACAACAGGTTATAGCCTTAATGCCCTTGTAGATTTTTCAGAAACCAAAGATATTTTTAATCATTTGTTTGTGGGTGCAGAAGGTACGCTTGGCTTTGTCAGTTCTGTATGCTATGAAAGTGTTGTTGATTATGCCTATAAAGCTTGTGCTTTACTCTTTTTTGATAATATTCTTGAAGCAACAGAGGCTATTTCACTTTTTGCAGATAATGATGACAAAATCACAGCAGCTGAAATAATGGATTATGCTTGTTTATGTTCTGTGCAATATTTAGATGGGTTGCCTCCAGAAATTCATGAGATTAGTGAGGGAAATTGTGCTTTGCTGATTCAGCTGGAGGAGAACTCTCAAGAAGAATTAGAATCCAATATTTCTTTTTTAACACCTAAAATTCAGGCGTTAAAAACGCTTTTTGAAGTGAGATTTAGTTTGGATGCAAAGGAGCAAGAGTCTTGGTGGAAAATCCGCAAGGGTATTTTGCCTATTGCTGCAGGAAACCGCCCATTAGGTAGCACGGTCATTACTGAGGATATTTGCTTTCAAATTCAGGATTTTACGCAAGGGATTGCACGCATTACGGAACTTTTCACACAATATCAATTTGAAGGTATTATTTTTGGACATGCCTTAAGCGGAAATGTCCATTTTATTATTACTCCCAACTTAAGCGATGAGAAACAATTGCAATGTTTTAGCGGGTTTATGGAAGCTTTAGCAGAGTTAATGCATACATTTGGAGGTTCAATTAAGGCAGAACATGGAACAGGTAGAATGGTTGCACCATTTGTGGCACTTGAATGGGGAGAAAAGGCGTATTCAATCCATCAAAAAATAAAGAAAATTTTTGATTTTAAAGGATTAATTAATAAAGATGTAATAATTTCTGATGATCCTCAAATCCATCTTAAGAATCTTAAACCCGCTACTTTACACCAAGATGAAATTATGGAGTTTATTGGTTCTTGTATGGAGTGCGGGTTTTGTGAAAAGCATTGTCCGAGCAAGAATTTTACTTTAACGCCGCGTCAAAGAATTACCATGTATCGTGAAATTGTGCGTTTAGAATCTTGTGTAAATCTTACTCAAGATGAACAAAAAGCATTGCAAGAATTAAAAGCAGCACAGCGTTATTTAAGTATTGAAACTTGTGCGACTTGTTCTGCTTGTGCAAATCTCTGCCCATTGAGTATTGATACTGCAAAAATTGCTTCACATATTCATAAGCAGAGTGAGGATTCAAGAATTGCGACGAGTATCGCAAAACATCTTTCTTTTACAAGTGGAGTATTAAAGATTGGTTTAAAAACAGCGACTTTTGCACAAAACATATTGGGTTCTAAGAGGGTTTATCGGTGGAGCGTCAAGCTCAACAAAGCTTTAAAAACTCCTATCTGTTTTCCGCAAATGCCAAAGAATAATGTTTACTTTTTGAAAAATCGTGGTGATTCTAGCCAAAAAGTTGTTTATTTTAGTAGTTGCTTGAATCGTCTCTTTGCACCACCACCTTTTGCACAAGACCAACGCAGTATTCAAGAAGTATTTGAATCACTTTGCTTAAAGGCAAATTTTCAAGTCATCTATCCGCAGAATTTAGAATCTTTGTGTTGTTCTAAAGCATTTAAGGATTATCCAAATACAAGCCTAAAAGTTGCTAAAGCTAGCTTTGAATCTTTAAAGATTGCTAGTGAATATGGCAAAATTCCAATAGTTTGTGATCATAGTGCCTGTTCCTTAGAATTGCTTGAAAAAATGGTCTTTTTTTCTCAAGCGGCTGGATTTAAATTGCAGGTTTTAGATATGCCTATTTTTGTGAAAGAATTTTTACTTCCACATTTGCAAATTGTGCCACAGCAAGAATCTGTCGCTATTTATGCACCTTGTGCAACGAGGCATTATCGTATTCAAGCCATTCCAAAAGAACAAGGTGGTAAGAGGGATGCACAAGCCGCTATTTTAGAGCTTGGTGCATTATGTTCCTATACAGAACCCGTCGTGCACTATGACACAAAATGTTGTGGATTCTCTGGAAATAAGGGTTTTTTGCTACCTGAATTAAACAAGAATGCACTTAAGAATTTTAAGGATTTCTATGCACAAAAGGGATTGAAAAGTGGCTATAGTAGTTCTTCTACATGCGAGATTGGTTTATGTGAACATACAAACTTTGCGTGGCAACACATTATTTATCTTGTTGACCGATGTGCAAAGAATGTAATGTAGTTTATTTATAATACAAGTGGAATTCCTGTCGCTTTCACATAGCTACCTAACCATTTAACTTTGTCTTGATGTAATTGCATAAAAGATTGAATATGTGGGTTGTCAATATGCCCATCAAAATCGATAAAGAAATGGAATTCAAAATCTTTGCCACCCGTTTTTGGACGTGATTCAATTTTTGTCATATTGATTCCTAGTTTTCTAATATCTTCCAAAAAGCAGGCTAAAACACCGGGTTTATCCGTGTTGGCTAAATCTACTGCTAATGAAGTTTTATCTGCATCACTAGGTTGATTCTTAAAATCGCTAATAATGACAAAACGTGTCTTATTGTTAGAGATATCTTCAATATGTTCAAAGAGAACAGGTAATGCGTGTAAATTTGCTGCAATATGCGAACAGATTGCTCCAGACTCCGGATCATTTTTGGCTAGTTGGGCAGCTTTTGCTGTAGAATCTACAGGTATACGTTCTACTTCTGCAAGATTATATTCATTCAAGAATGTCAAGCATTGTCCAAAAGCAATATCTTTTGAGTAAATGCGTTTGATAGAATGGAGTGATTCTGCTAAAGTTGCAAAAGAATGGTGAATAGGTAAAATAACCTCTGCAACAATCTTTAAAGAAGTATTTGCCAATGCATCTAATGTTTCCCCCACCGCCCCATTTTTGTTATTTTCAATCGGCACAACACCATATTTTGCACATTTTGTTTCAACGCTTTTAAAAACTGCTCCGATATGATTCATTGATAGATAATGGCTCATTGCTCCAAAACGACTTTCTGCTGCTTGATGTGTATAGCTTCCCAAAGGTCCTAAATAAGCAATCCTTTCTGGTAATTCTAAATTTCTACTAACAGCAAAAATTTCCATATAAATTGCCTCAATGGCTTCTTTATTGAGTAAAGAATTTGAATGCATTGCATTTAGATTAAATAGTCGCTCTAAAATCTCGCGTTCTCGGTCTGGACGATATATAGCAGTCTGTGTGCTACGTTTTTCCTCGCCAATTTGCTTAACCACTTCCATTCTTTGTGAAAGCAATGTAAGAATTTGATTATCAATTTTATCAATTTCTTGTCGTAATTGTTGAATCATTGTTTGTCCTTCAAATATGCAAGTTCGTTTTCCCAAAGGCTTTCTAGTCTTTCTTTTGAACGTATAACCCAAACTTTCTTTTGGTCATTGAAGGCAATTTCTGGTGGATTTGGACGTGTATTATAGTGGCTAGCCATTGTGAATCCATATGCACCAGCATTCTTAATAATCAGTAAATTGTTATGTTTAAGTGGAGGAAGTTTAATGTTTTTTGCAAGAAAATCCCCACTTTCACAAATGGGCCCTACAACATCTGCTAATGTGCAATGACTATGTTCTAAAATCTCTGTATCGATAATTTTTTCTGAATCAAATAAAGCAATCTGATGAATAGCGTCATAGAGTGTCGGACGAATAAGGTCGTTCATTGCTGTATCTACAATCACGAATCGTTTAGAATCATTTATTTTTTCATATAACACAGAAGTGATTAAATAGCCACTATTTCCTACAATGAATCTACCCGGTTCACAAATGATTGTCGCTTCTGTTCCGCGTAATTCTTTAAGAATCATTTGTGCATAATCATAGGGTTCTATGGGCTTTTCATCTGTATAGTTAATGCCCAGCCCACCACCGACATCAAAAAATTTTAACTCAAGCCCAATTGCATTTAAAGAATGGAATAGCGAGGAAATTTTTTGTGTTGCCTCTTGCAGAGGTTCTAAATCAAGCAGTTGGCTACCAATATGAAAATGAATGCCAACAGGCTTTAAATGCGGGCTTTTGTGTGCGTATAAATATAATCGCTTTGCTTCTTGCACAGGAATACCGAATTTATTTTCGTTTAAGCCTGTAGAGATATAAGGGTGGGTTTTTGGGTTAATGTTTGGATTTACTCTCAATGAGATTCTTGCTTCTGTGCGAATTGAACTTGCAATTTTTTCAACAAGAAGCAATTCATCTTCACTTTCAACATTAATAAACAAAATATTTAAATGTAAGGCTTCCAAGATTTCATCTTTTCGTTTGCCAACCCCACTAAAAATGATATGATAAGGTTTAACTCCAGCAAGAATGGCACGTTTAATCTCTCCTAGTGAAACACAATCTGCACCGCCTCCAAGTGAGGCTATTTGTTGTACAACAGAGAGATTTGAATTTGCTTTCAAAGCATAAGCAATAAGCGATTTTCTTCCAGCAAAAGCTCCTTTGATTTTAAGGTATTGCTGTTGAATGTTTGTAAAATCATAAAGGTAAAAAGGTGTGCCAAAACGTTTCGTTAATTGCCCCAAAGAAGGAAAATAATGTGGAATGCTCATAAAAAACCTTTTTGTTAAATATTTTCGACTATTCTACCTTGTTTTTGCTTCCATTTTTCTATATTTTATGTTTAAATATCTGTAAAATTGTTTGAATGACAAAAAGGATCAATATGAGTGAAACAATACGATATTGGCTAGAAGATGTTTTTATAGCACTCTTAGTGCTTGCTTTATTTGTTGCAATTATTGGTTTTTTACTTGCTTATTTTTTTCCTTTTTGGAGATTCACAAAAAAGCCCATATCAATTTCCCCTCTTGCCTCTTCTCCGCAAACACACCACAATGTTGACTTTATTTTAAGAATTACCAAAGTTTTAGAGAATCAAACAAATTCTTTACCGATTCTTCAGCAAGAGGTTGATTATTTTTTGGAGGTTTTTTCAACAATAGACACAAATATTGAAGATTGTGGTTTAATTCTTAGTCTTGCATTGCAACATTCAAGAATTAATGCAGCTTTAATCTTGCGATTGGAACGTTGTTTTAAGGAAAAATTCAAAGAAGAAGCAAAATATTTTGAGCAATTAGTGTTGATAGGATTAAAAAAACGATAACTCTTAACATAAGTTAATATTTTACATCATGATTTTCGCTAAGATTTATGTTTTATTTTAGGAGTGATGAATGGATTTTTTATATCCTTATTTTCTTACCTTGCACCTCATTTGTGCCATTATTTTTTTAGGGTATATTTTTTGCGATATTGTGCTTCTTAGCCTAATCAGAAAAAAATTGGGTGATGAAGTTGCAAATCGTGTTTTTGGAGTTATTTCCCAAAGGGGTGTCAAGATTATGCCACTTTGTTTGTTGCTTTTAGTGATAAGTGGTGGAGCGATGATTAGTCGATGGGTAGGATTTGAAAAGGGCTTTTTGGATTCTTTGTTGCAACAACTTTTAATGCTTAAAGTTTTATTTGCACTTGTGATTGTTGCATTTGTGATTCTTTCTTTAAGTTGTCATTATGTTTTTAAAATTAAGAATCCTTTTGCAAAGATTGTTCATAAAGTTGCTTTTGTGTTAGGGTTTTTGATTGTTATTTTAGCCAAAGTGGCATTTTATTTTTAGGAGAAATAGATGAGTGTGTATCAAGAAATTAATGTGGAGTCCATAGAAAAATTGATGGATGTTTTTTATGCAAAAATACGGGCAGATAAAGGTGAGTTAGGTGCAATTTTTAATGGAAAAATTGGTACAACCAATGCTGAATGGGCAAAACATAAAGCAAAAATTGCCTTATTTTGGCGTAATATGCTTTTGGGTGAACCTGTGTATGATGGGCAACCCCTAAAGGCACATCTTGACTTACCCCCATTTAAACGAGAACTTTTTACAGAATGGCTTAATTTGTTTTCGCAAAGTTTAGAGGAAGTGTTTTCTGATGGTATTAAAATACAAATTCTTCAAAGGGCTGAAATGATTGCACAGCGATTTCAATTTATGCTTTATGAGAGTGGACATTAGGATCGTTTAAGATAGAGACCTAAATGCTAACATTAATGCAAGAAACTATGCTTTAGGTATGATAGATGATAGAAATAGAGTAAAAAGAGATAAATCTAGGGCAGGAATTACCCAAAGTTACGCTTGTAGAGAATATCTAGCGGGGTATCAAAATATACTCATATGCTTGATGCTATCTATCTATAAAATAAGAAACCTAACCACTAAAAATGGCTGGGTGATTCATTAATTGAGTTAAGCAATTATTTTCAGTTAGGATTTTAGTGTTTTTTAAAATAAAGAACATTAAAATTGCCTTTTTAAAATTTAGTTTATGCCTTTGAGTTGTTGCAGTGGGATAAAGGCAGTAAAGGAAAATAGTGTTTAGTTTTTATGATAATCTTAAAATTGGCACAAAGCTTGTTTTAACAATTCTTATTGTCGTAATTATAGGCATTGCGAGTTTAAGCGTAGTTGTTTCAAGTCAAGTAAGTAGTGAAACACAAGATAAGGTACGCCAGAATTTGGTAGCGAATGTTGCACGATATGCAAACTATATTGAAGGCACTTTTCTTGAAATGATTGCTTTAGTTGATGCAGTTCAAACGATTCTTATAAATTCAATGCATGGGTCTTCAGGCTATAATGCAAAAGAGATAGAGGAATTGTTGGCAGTTATGGATGCTAGCAACTATATAAATTATATGTATGTCTATCTGGTGGATCCAGATGCGGAATTTAAACAGGTTAATCCAAAATATCTTACAGAATCTCAAAAGTTTTTAATTATTGTTCAAGATATAAATCCAGGAGAAAATGGTGGCGTCGTGTTAAAGCAGGCTGAGGATGCTATTGTCAATGCTGAAGCTGTTCAAAGAGTATTGCAGAGCAAAAAACCTGCGTTAGGTGAACCAAAGCATTTCAATATTGATGGCCAAAGTTCTTTTAGTGCTAATATTGCTTATCCGATTTTTGGTAAAAATGATCAGGTTGTGGGTGTTGTGGGGGCATTATTTGACCTTACAAGTGTTGCTAATTTATTGTCTCGTCCAGACTTAAGTGTCTATGAGGGTGATATACGATTTGTGCTAACAGGCAATGGAGCATTTGCTATCCATCCAGATTCTTCAGTGTGGGGAAAGTCATTTGCCCAAATTAATACTTCAGATTCTGCTAAAGAAGTAACTGAAGCCTTTAATAGAAAAGATCCTTTGTATTATTCTAGTGACTTTATTCCCTTAAATCAAATCCCTTCTTATGCAATTTTTAAAGAATTGAAAATCGGAAATTTGGATACTTGGTATATGGCTGTTACTGCTCCTAAGCATGTGGTGTTGCAATCTTTGACTCAACTACAACTTGCAATACTGGTTGTATCTTTAGTGGTTTTGATATTTGTGGCGGTGGCTACTTACTTGGTTGTTTATAGAGTTATTTCTGTGCGCATAGGAAATCTATTGCATATCCTAACAGACTTTTTCAAGTATCTCAATCATGAAACAAAAACTGCCCCAGTTCCCTTACGACCACGAGCAAATGATGAGGTGGGTGCGATGGCTAAAGCCATTAATGAGAACATTAAGCAAACTCAACAAGGCTTGGAACAAGATGCAAAAGCGGTGGAGCAGTCTATCCAAACTGCTCAAGCCATAGAAGCAGGTAACTTAACGGCTAGAATTACTGAAAATCCAGCAAACCCTCAGTTAGTTGAGTTGAAAAATGTGCTTAATCAAATGTTAAGTGTTTTGCAGGACAAAATAGGTAGCGATACTAATGAAATATCAAGAGTATTTAATTCTTATACAAGCTTAGACTTTACAACAGAAGTCAAGGATGCAAAAGGAAGTGTAGAAATTGTTACTAACACACTTGGAGAAGAAATAAGAAAAATGCTTCATACTTCAGCAAACTTCGCTAAAGACTTAGAATCTAAATCAAAAGATTTAGAAGAAGCAGTAAGA
>NZ_NHYN01000024.1 GCF_003288845.1 Helicobacter monodelphidis
TAATGAGGAAGCTTGAGTATTTGACCCCTGTAAAAGTCGTTGAATAGTGCTTTCTAATTCTTTAGATTTACTTTCTAATTCTTGTGCAAAACCTGCGGAAGTAGAAAGCATTTTTTTAATTTCATGGCCTAAAGTGTTTGTAACAATCTCTACGCGTCCCTTTGCATTAGTAACCTCTGTCGTAAAATCAAGTGTTGCGTAAGAATCAAACACACGATTTAATTCCACTAAATCGCTACCTACACCCTTTTCTAGCACTTCTAGCAATCCATTCAACGCATTTCTTAGTTCCTTTAATTGTGGATTGTTTGTATCCAGTGAAATACGTTTTGAGGCACTACCCTTTGAGGCAAATTCTACAACTTCTAAGGATTCTTTAACAAGTTTTGCATCAATATCTAAATTTATATTTGTTTGTTGGATGTTTTCGTTAATCATTGTAGAAATAGTACCAAATTCATCTTTTCCTTTACAAGAAAGAACTTGCGGTAATTGCCGACTTTCATAATTTAAGTAAGCAAAAAATGATTGTAAGCCTTTCTGAATCATAGCTAAAGGTTTCAAATAATAACCCACAATAAAAAATAGAAGAATTACAGAAAAAATACTAGCAACAACCAATAAAATACCCTGTTTAGCAGCCATTGCATAAATTGGTGCATTAATCTTATCATTATCGTCTATTGTGCAGATTGTATATTCCTGAGCTCCTGTATATGTATTTACACAAATCCCAAATTTTTCTACAACCTGCTTTGTATCTGGCTTTTGATAATCCATTACAAAATAATTATAATCGCCAATCTGCTTTGCCAAATTATAAATTATACTAAGATTTTGTTTTTTAATAGCTTCAATACTATCTGACTCTTTTTTAACGATTTGTACATCAGAAGAAACAAAAGGTTGCTTATCTTTATCTAAAGCAAAAATAACAACAGGTAATTGTTCAAAAATACTCTGTAAATCTAATACAAGCACATCAACAGATAAAACACCAATAAACTGTCCATCCTTAGTCAAAGAAATCGCATAAGTAAAACAAGGAAATCCAGTTAATGCGTCGATATAGGTTGGAGAAATATACATCCCTTCTTTACCATAAGTTTCCTTATACCAATCTCTTGTCCTCGCATCATAAGAATCTGCAGCACCATAAGCATAATAGCTTAATTTTTTGGCATCGGATTCTGTATCGCTAACAATTAACTCACCATTGCTTAAGCCAACTCCAGCAGAAAAAAATGCTCCACCCTCCCTAAAAGAACGTAATATAGGTCCCACATTTTCCATAATTGCTTCTTGTGAATTCAGTTTTTCAATAGGTAATTCCAGAATAATTGATGCAAGACCTTCAACGGCTTTTGTATTCCCTAGCGAAAAATCATCAATTAAAAGTTTCCCCATTGAAATATAATTTTTTTGTGATTCTAAAATTTGTGATTCTAGAGTTATTTTATTAAATACAAAAGTCATTCCTGCTAATGCGACTAGAACAATTACAACTAATCCACCACCAATTACTGCTAATTTCATTTTTACGCTATTCATTATAAAGACCTTGAATACTCGAGAATTCACCCAGCTAACTAAAGAGATGATTACCATAATCATACCACAAAAATAATAAAAATAAGGGTAAAAACTTGAATATTTTGACTTTTTTGCTACAATTATAATCATTTTTTAAAAAGGGGACACAATGTTACGGATTTTACCTTTTATTTTATGTTTAATTATCCCTGTTTTTGGTGCTTTTGAAAACTTAAAAAGCCTAGAGGGTGATTTTATTCAAACAATCGTTACATCAGAGGGAGAACAAGTTAGTTATAAAGGTTATCTTTATATGAAAAAACCTCATTTTGTACGTTGGAACTATATTGAACCTACCCCAAAGGAATTATTTTCGGACGGAAAAAAAGCCCTCATTTATGAACCTTTGTTAGAACAAGTTACTTTACTTAACATTAACCAAAAAATGTTGAATTTTTCTACATTACTTTCTAAGGCAAAAAAGGGTGAAGATGGCAAATTTTATGCAAATATTGAGAACACAGAATATGTTGTTAGTGTAGATAAAAAGGGTATCCCTATGCTTATTGCCTATCAAGATGAATTTGAAAATAAAATTAACATAATCATTCAAAACTATAAATCAAACCACAACATTCCTAATAATACATTTACATTTACCCCCCCAAAGGGAGTAGATTTAGACGTTATTAAACAACAATAAACGACTATTTACCTTGTTTAATCTTATCAGACATACCTCTCACAAGCAATTTACTAGCAGTTGTGAGAGACTGAATTTTGTAAGCATGTGTGATTTCTAAAGAACCGCCCAAGTAAAAATAATGCTCATTAACAAGGTCTAGACGGCTATCGCCTTGAAAGGATTGCTGCTTATTGGGTTCTTTAACTTCAAGATTCATATCAACAACAAGGGTTGTTGTTGTGCTTGAATGAAAAAAACCGCCCTCCTCTGGCCGTTCAATAATCTGACTAGAATACTTTAAAACAGCTTGTGCTTGCGAGTCAGGAACAATACTTACGCAACCGTTCTCACTCAAAGCCTGCAAAAAAGCCCCTTTAACCTCTAACATATTTAGATTCAAGTCATTTGCACCATGATTTTCAATATTTTGAAGTGCAATTTTCATTTCTGGAGATGGACAATGATTAAGGTTATCCACAAAAACATATTCACCAACCGGTACACATCCCGACAACAATGTAACAAAAGCGATAGGCAAAAAACCCCGAACTAATTTTTTTTTCACTAAATTTGACTCCTTTTGATTTTTAAATTTTAACTTTGTAATTTACATTATATGACAACTACTCTAAGACTTTTTTTAGCCTGTATTCCTCATTCCTTGTGCAATGCCAACAATCGTTGAATTAATCTCCTTAATAAGCCTTTTTTTCTGGTCGTCATAGCTAGAAGCATAAAATTGTCGAATCAATTCCACCTGAAATAAATTAGTTGCATTCAATGATGGGGCTCTTAATAAAATTGATTCTCGCAATGCTTTATCATTATTCAATAACTCTTGCTCATTGCGTGCCATTTTCACCCAATGTAATGTACGATTATATTCTTGCTGAATCTTTGTGAAAATACACTCTTGGATAACTTTATTTTCTACAAAAATATGATATAAGGCAGTAATTTGCAAATCCACCTTCAAAAGTGCATGGGCGACATTATTAATGATTACACGAAAATAAGGAACTTCTTGATAGCATTCTTGCAAACAGTCTTCCTGCCCAAAAAAGGCACCCTCAATCCCACTGCCCACACCATACCATGCCGGAATAATCGCACGATTTTGTGTCCACGCAAATACCCATGGAATCGCTCTTAAATCCTCAACACACAAGGTATCTTTGCGCTTACTAGGACGTGAACCAATATTAAGCTGTTGGATAAAATAAATAGGTGTTGCCTTTTTAAAATATTCAATAAAACCATCACTTTCATATACTAACTGACGATACTCACGACGCGAAACCTCATGCACTTGTTGCATTAAATCCTGTTGTAATTTCTGAATACTCTTCGTGTTTGCAATATAGCAATCATTCACAGAACACTTAAGGAGCGTTGCAAGAGTCGTTGCAAAATGAAATTCCGCATTTTGGCGATTAAGATATTTTGAAGCAATAACTTCGCCCTGCTCTGTTGTTTTTAAAAGCCCAGATACGCTACCTTTTGGAGAGGCAAATAAGGCATCTTGCAATCGCCCACCACCACGACTCGTACTACCACCCCTACCATGAAAAAGCTTAAATTTGACGCCCAATTCTTGCTCTAAAGATATAAGCTGAGTGATAGTCTGATTTAATGAATAATTGCTCGAAAAAATCCCACCATCTTTACTTGAATCTGAATAACCAATCATAATTTCTTGACGATGGCGGTGATCAATAAGATATTGTTTATAAAAATGGCTCTGATGTAAATCTCGCATTATTTCTTCTGCTCTTTGTAAATCATCAATTGTTTCCAACAATGGCGTGATAGATATTCTCGATTTTTGTTTTTCAACCCACAAACCACTCTGTTTTGCAAACCACAATACTCCAAGCATATCCGTTGCATCTTGCGTCATTGACACAATAAAACTTTCCATAATGTTTTCACTGATTCTATCTTTCGCCCACGCAATTCTTAAAAAAGACTCTGTAATTTCCTCTGAAGTCTTTGAGATTCTTCCTGACAAAGAATTAAGATTGATAGGTTCTGCTTCAAGAGCTTTATGGAGAATCTGAATTTTCTTTTCTTTAGGCAAATGAAAAAACCCACCGTGTACAAAACCCAATAAAGAAAAAATCTCTTCTAATGCCGCCCCTAAAACATCACGATGCTCCCGAAAATCCATCTCAAAAAGATGAAAACCACCAAGTAAAACAAGATTCCTAAATTCCTTTAAAAAGGTTGTACTTGTAGAATCAAGACTATCAATTAACAAATCAATATCAGCGATAAGTTCTCGGCTATGATGATAAATAAAATCGACTCCAGAACTATGATTAACATAAATCAAGCGATTTTCAACTTTCTGCCTCATTAAACGCAATTTTGCTCTAAAAGGTTCATTTTGATGTAAGGTGTGAATAGCAGGGGGAAGATGATGAATTTCTTTTTGAATAGATTCTAGCAATTCCTTTTTCGGACTGCACAAATCCCCAGCATGTGAAAGCTCTCGACTTAAGCGGTCAATACGTTCAATATATTGCTTAATGATGGCTTGATGCTGAATCTTCATTACTTCCAACATAATGTGATTATTGACATTCGGATTACCATCTCTATCTCCTCCAATCCAACTTCCTAGCTTAATGGGTGATTGTTCTAGTGGAGCATCTAAAAGCGTTGAAGCCTGTTTGCAAACTTTTAACGCACTCAACAATAAAGAACTTTCAATGATATACAAAAGATTATCCAATTCAAATAAAACTTGAATTTTCTCATCACGAACAAGATGCGTTCTCCATAAAATTGCTAAACGATACAACAATCGCTCATAAGCACGTTTTGCTTCTATTGACTCTTTATTATTGAGAATTTCAGCAATATATTGGCTAAAGTCATGATGAGATTCCAAGAATGTACGACGTCTAGATTCTGTAGGATGGGCAGTGAAAACTGGATAAAATTGAATTTGACCTAAAACCTTCAAAATATCGCGTCTATCAAAACCATCTTGCTCTAATTCTTTCATCGTTGATAAAAGAATGTGTTCGCTTTCTCGCTCTCTCCCATATAGCTCCTCCACCACATTCAAAAGCATATTATAAAGAGAAAATGCACGAACAAGTTCAGGTGTTTGCTCCTTTAGATGTGGTAACTCTTCTGCATAAATTTGTTCAATATCTTTCCCTTTAGCAAATGATTGTTGCAGGGCGATAAAGTTAGCGTACACATGAGGAATGGGTGATAATAATTCTTGCATCAAAGAAGAGATTAGCTCTACCCCTTGATGAAATTTCTCTGTTTTTTGATTCATATTCACAACCTCCAAAGCAATGTTTCAATGAAGAATCATACATTATTTGTGTAAACTTTATGTAAAAACAATGCAAACAATTAAGGTTTTTGTTAGCTTTTTATTATACAATAAAGCAACACTTTTTTTGAAAAGTGTAAGACTCAATTTTTTGAGTATTCTAGCATAAAATGACACATACCTGGAGGTTACCTAATGGCTTTAAAAATTTATTATGATAAAGATTGCGATTTATCACTCATTCAAAAGAAAAAAGTTGCGATTATTGGCTTTGGCTCTCAAGGACATGCCCATGCTGAAAATTTGCGAGACAGTGGCGTTGAAGTTGCTATTGGACTTTATCAAGGCGGAAAGAGTTGGGCAAAGGCTGTTGCGAAGAATTTTAAAGTTTTAGAGGTGAATCAAGCCGTGGAGTGGGCGGAAGTTATTATGATTTTGATTCCAGATGAATTACAAGCTGATGTTTTTGAGTCAGACATTAAGCCTCACTTAAAAGAAGATAAAATCATTGCTTTTGGGCATGGATTCAATGTGCATTTTGGGCAAATCAAAGCTCCAAGTGGCGTGGGTGTGATTATGGTTGCACCCAAAGCACCAGGACATACTGTAAGAAGTGAGTTTGTTAAAGGTGGGGGAATTCCTGACTTAATTGCGGTTGAACAAGATACAAGTCGTGGCGATGCAAAAGCGATTGCATTAAGCTATGCAAGTGCTATCGGTGGCGGTAGAAGTGCAATTATTGAAACAACTTTCAAAGATGAGACAGAGACAGATTTATTTGGAGAACAAGCTGTACTTTGTGGAGGTGTAACAAGCCTTGTTAAAGCGGGATTTGAAACACTTGTTGAAGCAGGTTATCCCGAAGAAATGGCGTATTTTGAATGTTTGCATGAATTAAAACTCATTGTTGATTTGATTTATGAGGGTGGTTTGGCTGATATGCGATACTCAATCTCAAACACCGCAGAATATGGTGATATGATAAGTGGTCCACGCGTTATTAATGCGGAATCTAAAAAAGCAATGAAGGCAATTCTTAAAGATATTCAAGAAGGACGATTTGCAAAAGATTTCATTTTAGAAAGAAAGGCGGGTTATGCAAGAATGAATGCAGAACGCAAAAATCTTGCAGACCACCCTATCGAAAAAGTTGGAGGGCAATTGCGTTCAATGATGCCTTGGATTAATAGCAACAAATTAATCAATAAAGACAAAAATTAATCCACTGTTTTAAATGCGAAAAGTTATCTTATTTATTGCAATGAGTCTTGATGGCTATATTGCCGACAATAAGGGAAATGTAGATTGGTTAGAGTGTGGCAAGGAGGATGTGGATCGCTACACTCACTTTATTCAAAATATTGATACCATTCTTTTGGGTTTTAATACTTATCGGCAAATCATCACTGAATTATCACCCGATAAGTGGGTGTATCCGCAACAAAAAAGTTATGTGTTCACCCATCAAAATATTTCTTCAACACAGCAAGTTACTTTTACGCAAGAATCGCCCGCTCAGCTACTAACACAACTCAAACAACAAGATGGCAAAGATATATGGGTGTGTGGAGGGGCAAATCTAATTCAGCAATTAATTGAGTCTAATCTAATTGATGAATATCAAATTTCTATTATTCCAATTATTCTTGGCGGAGGGGTAAAGCTATTCGCAAAAAACTGCCAACAAATTCCCCTTTCCTTGATTAATGCTCAAAAAAATGGACATACGCTTGAGTGTACCTATCAAAAAAAATAGGGTTAACACTTCATTCTGTAGTTTCTCTGCTATTTATCTTTTCTATAAAATAATTCCTCTCCAAAGAGCTTGCATTCTCACTTTATTTGCGTTAAGTAAAAAACTATCAAACTCTGATATTTCTTGAGAATCTCATATGCTAAATACAATTCCATTCTTTTAACATCAGCCACATATCATACAGTAAAATTTCCTACTTTAGCTGTATGGCTTTATACTGTTCTTGTAGAATTTGACCTTTGTATTTATTTAAATATCACTAAGCTTTCCTCTAAGCTATGCACTTCTGAGTATTTTTTCAAAATCTACTACAGGTGTTGTGTCTAAAATATCAACTGTAATATCTCTATTAATATTTTCATTATTGAAAAGATAGGGTATGAATCAAAATTTTCACTAGAGTTAAAAAAGAATTGCTTACTCAATAAAAATATTAAATTGCCCACTCTTAATTAAAGCGAGATTAGGTATTGTCGTAAATTGTAGCCAACTACCCTAACAAAATTATTTTAATATCTAACTGATAATTAAAAATTACTCTATTATATATTTATTTATATTACAAAATTTAAAAATAAATTTCAATACTTTTTCTAAATATTAGTTAAATATTTGGTATAATGTTACCAAAAAGGATTGCCAATTCATTTTTTAACTAAAAATTATTTGCCTTTTATGTGGGCTTTTATTGCTTTTGTTGCTTTGATTGTTGTGCGTTTATTTTGGCTAGATTATGCTATGCAAGATTCATTTCTTTTTGAGGGAGCGCCAATCATTGGTAACAACGATGGTTATTTTTATGCAGAGGGTGCACGCGATATTATTGCTGGCTTTCATCAAGAAAATGACCTCTCACCCATCCACTCTCCGCTTTCCATTCTTACAGCTTTCATTGCTCAAACTACAGGCATTCCACTTTCATGGCTTATGTTACTTATGCCTGTTTTTTGTGGCTCATTAATCGCATTCCCAATTTTTTTCATTACATTACATTTTATTCAACAATCCAAAATTGATTTTTTAAAACCTGATATTCCTTATTTTGGTGCTTTAAATGCTGCTATCTTTGGTGGGCTTTGCGTAAGCTACTATAATCGTACCGCACTTGGGTATTTTGATACAGATATGCTAATTTTACCTTTAGTTCTTTCATTTTATTATTTTATTTTTAAATATTTTTTAAATAATAACTCTACTCATCATCTACGTCCAATTTCCTTATTTTTAATGGGTATTTTCGGTATTCTTAGTGTATATTGGCATCATGGCATTCAAAATATTTTTTTACTTTTTTTTATTATTTTACTCATTTTTACTTTTATATCTACTTTTTATTTTTATTCTATTAAGAAGGAAAAATCTTTTAGATTCTTAAAATATTTGGACATCATCAGTATTACATCGCTCACATTAATTATCCCCCATTTTGTACCTCTATGCTTTGCGTTATTATTTTATATTCTTTGCACACATTTCTTGCTAAAATGGCCAAAATTACTTTATTCATTTATAGTACTTTTTATTATTTGTATACTTGGAGTTGCTTTTTATACTTCGTTTGATTTATTACATTCTTTATTTAAAATCTACATATTGCATGAATTACCCACACAGAGTGAATTTATTTTTTGGAATGTCCTAACAACAATTAATGAAGTTAGTGCCATTGATTATCCTACTCTTTTTAAGCGCGTTTCTTCTCATATTATCATTTTTATTTTTTCAATCATTGGATTATTTTTATTAATCGTTAAATACCCTTGCTTTATTCTTACAATTCCCTTTATATTTTTAGGTTTAGCGGGTATAGAATGGGGATTGCGTTTTAATATATTTGCTGTACCCTTTTTAGCGATTACATTCTCCTTTTTTCTTAGCTATATCTTAAGCTATGTATCCCATTCTAATATTCGTATACCTCTTTTTATTTTTTTATTCTCCCTTTGCTTATACCCAAGCATTCAGCATATTCAACAATACCGCTATTTTTCTCTCTATAACCCTCAAGAATTAACATTACTCAGTCATTTGAAAACTCTAGCTAATCGTGAAGACTATGTTGTTGCATGGTGGGATTATGGTTATGCAATTCGCTATTATGGTGACACAAAAACTCTTATTGATGGTGGAAAACATGATGGTTCCATCAATTTTCTTGTAAGTTATATGCTTGTTCAACCTCTTTTCCCTTCCTTAAATCTCGCGTATATAACAAGTGAATTTACAGAACAAATATTTCAGAAAAATTTACCAAACAATCAAATTGTTGACTATATCTTTAAATATTATCAACTAGATAAAACTCATCCGAATTTATCCCTGGATACATTATTACAGAATAAAGAAATTCAACTTCCAGAGAAAAGTCAAGATATTTATTATTATATTCCTTTAAGAATGTTTAAGCTCCTACCTAGCATTGAAAATTTTAGTAACATTCATCTATCTAGTGGTGAACCATTAAAAAATAGCTTTTACTTTTTCTCTGAATTATTACAAGAAAAAGAAGAGAAACTTTACCTAAAAAACTATCGCACAGGCAAGGATATTGCCATTATTGACCTTCAAAAAGGGCTTTTAATTAAAGATGAAAAAATTGAGATTCCCATCAAAGAGATTCTTATTATTACAGAAGAAAAAATGAACCACTCTTTCATTCACACGCAACCAAACATTAATAAAAGAAGTTTTTTCGAGCAATCTAATTTATATGTTATTTATCTTAAAGAGCAAAGTTCTGCTTTTTTACTTGATTCTAATTCTTTTCAATCCACTGCGTTACAATTATTTCTCAACACAGAAAATGCACAAAAGTATTTTCAGTTAGTCGCCAGTAATCCAACAGGAAGAATTTATAAACTTATTCATGAAAGGAAGAACTAATGTGTGGCATAGCAGGCATTATTAATCATCAGGTTTGTTCAGACTCAATATTAAAAACCCTAGCCCATCGCGGACCAGATATGCAGGGTGCAATCACTTTTGAAAATACACAACTTTTGCACTGTCGCTTAAGCATTCAAGATTTAAGTGACAGTGCAAAACAACCAATGGAACGAGGACATTTAAGTATAATATTTAATGGAGAAATTTACAATCATCATTACCTACGCCAAAAAATCCCTCACTATGCCTTTAAAACGCAATCAGACACAGAAACGATTCTTGCTTTATTTGAACATTTTCAGACATCTTGCTTTGAAGAATTTGATGGTGCATTTGCATTTGCCATCTTAGATAAAAAAGAGAAAAAGCTAATTTTAGCAAGAGATAGAATGGGCAAAAAACCATTCTTCTTTTATTGCTATAATCATATCTTTGCTTTTTCTAGTGAACTCAATACCCTAGCAAAAATGCAACATTTAGAAATTGACAAAGAACAAATTCAGCTTTATTTGCGATTGGGATTTTTTCCTCAAGATTCCTCGCCTTACCAAAATGTATATGCCGTTCCTGCCGGACATTTTGGAATTGTATCACTTCAATCCCCACAAAAACCCTCCTTTAAACCTTACTTTAATTTGTTACACCACTACCAACAACCCAAAATTACTCACCCGCAAGAGGCTTTAGCTACCCTAGAAAACGCCCTTGATTCTGCTGTGCAATCACGTCTTGAAAGTTCTAGTATTGAAGTAGGTAGCTTTTTAAGCGGTGGTATTGATTCTTCTTTGATTGTCGCTTTTGCTTCCTCTCACACAAACAAACTCAAAACTTTCACGGTTGCCTTTGAGGGAGCATTTGATGAAAGTGCACTTAGTCGTCTTGTTGCACAAAAATACCATACAGACCACCAACGTTTAGAAATTGATATGTCTCACCTCAAAGATGATATTGAAAAAATCATTTCTGCTTATGGACGCCCATATATGGATAGTTCTGCTATTCCAAGTTATTATGTTAGCCAAGAAGCCAAGAAACATTTAAGTGTTGTTTTAAATGGTGATGGAGCAGATGAATTATTTGGAGGCTATCGTCGTTATATCCCTTTTGCAAATTCCATTTTAGGAATCACTCAATTTTTTTCTCCCTTTTTATCTATTCTTCCAAATCCTCACAAAAAACAATCTTTATACACCTATCTTTATCGCTTGCTGGCTATGTCCAAAAAAAGGGGGGTGGCTCTTTATGCTAGTGCGACAACAGATATTTTTGAAGATTTTTACCAATTTCAGCAGACACCCAAAAATCAAGAACTGGAACAATGGATTCAAAGTATTTTTACCGATTCTAGTCTCACACCTCTTTCGCGTATGCTTTACTTAGATAGTCAGCTATTATTATATTGTGATTTATTGCCCAAAATGGATATTGCAACAATGCAACATTCTTTAGAAGCAAGAAGCCCATTCTTAGGGCTTGAGATTCTCAAATTAGCACCAAGATTAGATGATAAACTTAAAATTAACGGAAAAACAACTAAATTTATCCTAAGGCAGTTAGCCCAAAAATACCTTCCAAATGAACTCATTAATGCCCCCAAAAGAGGCTTTGAAATTCCATTAAATGAATGGGTAAATGGAGAATTAAAAGAAATTATTTTTGAACGTATCACTAAAAGTGAGATTATTAAAGAATTTATACAGCCCACTTTCCTAGAACAATGCTTATATAAACCAGAAATGTTTCCTGCACAAAAACGTGCAAAAATACTCTTTACACTCTTTGGATTAGGTGTTTGGCATCATCACTACTTAAGGAATCTTGCATGAAAATTGTTTTTTTATCACATCTTGATATGAATCTTTATTTATTTCGTATGCCGATTATGCAATCTTTGGTTCAAAGAGGGCATCAAGTCGTTGCGCTTGTGCCAAGAGGAGATTATTTTGACCAATTCAAGGAATATGGCATTGAAGCGGTAGAATATGAAATTGACCGCGGTAGTCTTAACCCCCTTAAAGAGCTTAAAACTATTCGTCGCATTGCACAAAAATTCAAGGAATTGCAACCTCACATTATCCACACATTCACAATTAAACCTAATATTTATGGCTCAATTGCTGCAAAAATGGCGGGTATTCCCTTTGTTATCAACAGTGTAACAGGACTAGGAAGTTTTTATATTGAAGAATCCACCAAAGCAAAGACATTGCGTTTTGTAATTGAAACACTCAATCGTATTGCCTTTAAAATTGCTAAAAAGGTTATTTTTCAAAATCAAGATGATTTGAATCTTTACTTACAAAAAGGGATTCTGAAAGAATCTAAAGCGGCATTAATTAAAGGTTCAGGCGTAGATACACATTTTTTTTCACAAGAGCAGGTTAGTATTCAAACTAGAGAAGAATACATTAAAACCCTTAATCTTCAAGCAAATTCTATCGTTATTTTAATGGTTGCAAGGGCAATCGTGCATAAAGGAATTAAAGAATATTACCTTGCTGCAAAGAAACTAAAAGAAAAGAATCCTCACTGGGTTTTTCTATTTGTCGGAGATGTGGATAAGGGCAATATTTCAGCCATTCAGCAAGAATTCTTAGAGTCTGAACGACAGGTGCAGTGGCTTGGAAAACGCAAAGATATTAGAGAGTTAATTGCAATTTGTGATATTTTTGTACTTCCTAGCTATAGAGAGGGTATTCCCCGTACACTTCTTGAAGCAGGGAGTATGAGCAAACCTATCATTACAACAAATGCTGTCGGTTGTAAAGAGGTTGTTGATGATAAAAAAAATGGCTTTTTAGTTCCTGTGGGTAATGATGAAGCACTTGCAGAAAAAATTTCCATTCTTGCAGAAGATTCTGCATTGAGACAAAAATTTTCCTTAGCATCGCGTCAAAAAATTCAAGAAGAATTTTCTCAAGAATCAATCGTTAAATTACATTTGGAAATTTATCAAGAAGTATATCAAGACTGATAGAAATATGCACAAATTGTAACATATTTTCAATACACCAAACGCTAAAAAGGGGAAATACCCGCAAGATTACTCAAAGAAACTGCCCACACCAGGTAGTTTCTTTGAGAATACAAGGAAGTCATGGATGGTGCAATATACAAAATCCCTTCTTAGAAAACTGAGTTCCTTGCCCCATCCCACATTAAAATATTTTAATAGTGCTTTAAATATCTTGGCTATTTGATTTATTTTCTAATCAGATAGCGGATACTTGCACCCATTTGCTCTACCTCAAGCATTTCATAACCATAATTCTTAGCATCAATAGGAATATTATTGATACTTTGCGGACAATCGCTTAGTACCTCTAAAATCTCTCCTTTTTTTAGCTCCTTTAATGCCTCTAACGTTCTAACTGCTGGGTAAGGGCAAGGTTCTCCTTGCAAATCAAGACGATAATTTGGAATCCATTGTTGCGTACTCATACTTAATCCTTTACTTGTAATTTAAGTCGATTTTTTCGGAGATAAAATTTTTCAATTCCCACGACCAGAAAGAAAAATAAAATCAACAAGGCATAATTAAAAACTAGCCCACCATAATTTCCAAAAGATTCCAAGAGGTTAATTTTTGGAAAATCTGTTGCCAAAGCAGGGGCATAATAATCCCAAGTTGCGGCTAAAAGAGTTGCACCCAAAACATTACCCAAACCTACAATCCAATAATGCACCTGCCCCTCAACCGCTCGATACATCCAACCGCATTCACAGCCCCCTGCAATTACAATTCCAAAACCAAAAAGTACACCGCCGATAATTGTATTTGGACCCGCCCACATAATTTTAGGAGGCATTCCAAGCAAAATATAGCTAAAAATCCCAATGGTAGAAACAGCCATTCCAATAACAACAGCCTTTGCCATATAACCCCTACCGGTAATAAATAAATCTCTGAATGCAGAGGTAAAGCAAATCTGTGCACGTGAAATAATAAACCCAAACAATACACCAAAAAACATAGCAATCGCTAAGACAGGAATTTTTTTACCTTCTGGAATAGCACCTTGAGCAAGAATCACGATAAAAATTCCTAAAATAACCAACACTAAAATGCCCAACACAAAAAATAGTTTTGCATTCTTATGTGCATCAGGAAGCGGTTTCATCATATTCACTTTTTGTAAGGGGACTTTTGAGGTAAAGAATGGTAGCATAACAACCTTCCCTCCAAACCATACGCCAATTAATGTCGCTATAGTAAAAAACCATGCATGAAGGCTAAATTGCGGAATACCAGTAAAAAAACTTGCTAGATTACAACCCATTCCAAGCCTTGCACCAAAACCGGCTATAATCCCACCAATAAATGCTTGAGCAATACGAATACGACTTTGAGGGAGTCGGAATTTAACATTATTCACCATTAAGGCAGCAGCAAACGCACCGCCAAACATACCAATAATCATCACACCATCAATGCGATCAAGCGGAGTGCCTTGTAAGCCCATAATTTTAAAATAACCCCAATCACTCACATCAACGCTAAAAGCTTGCAATAAATGCCCGCCCCAACGCGTAAACTCACCCGTAACAGCCCAATAAGTTCCTGTTAAACCAAAGTAATAAGTTGCTAGAATGCCTAGTGCAATCACCGCTGGTAGAGGAGACCAGAATTTTACACTATATTGTTGTGCCTTTTGCCACATAATTATCCTTTCTGTATCTGTCTGCTTTGACCCAAAGCCTAACTTCAAGGAAGTTTAATGAAAGAAAATAAGATTGACAGAATATTTTTAAAGCCGAAATTCTACCACCCCTATTCTTAAAAATTCATCTATTACTTCAGTTATTTTTCAAATTGTCGATATAAGCGTATACAGACAAATCTTTAAGTTAAGGTTTGCAACCAAAATATCTCAGGGAGGAAAAATGAAAACGAAGAGTTTAGCAGTTACACTTATGCTATTTTCAAGCTTAACATTATGGGGAGCAGAATTATCCCCAGAACTCGCAAAGAAAGCAAAATTAAAGCCTATTCCAAGTAGTGAATTTGCTCAATTTAACGAGAAATTCAAGACACTTAAGAAAAAAATGCCAGACTCGAAGGCAAGGGTCGTTCATTTATTTGATTTAAGAATGGTCCCTGTGGCACACTAACAAAGGAGAAAAAAATGCAAATTCAAAATAAACTAAATATGGCACAAATTCTAACTCAAAGCATTCAAGGGCAAGGGCAAAAAATGCCTATCCAAAATTTAGGAAAAATTGATATTCCAGATCTTGAGAATAAACCTTTGCAAATTCCTTTCCATTTACTCCAAATGCGTGTGGAAGGGAATGTTCCTGAAGATATTCTTAATACATTAGAATTTTATTCTAATTACTCTAATCAAGGTTCAAGTGATTTAGCAAGAAGTCGCACGATTGAAACTCCTTATGGGGAAATGCGTATAGCTCTTAAGGTGCAAGGGGAAGATTATAAAGCACTTAGCCTTTTCAAGGATATGGGGCAACTCTTGCAATTTGATAGCAATAATGATGGTATAATAAGTAACGAGGACGCTTTAGGGAAAGATTTAGTTTTGACAGGTTACGATCAAGAAGGCAATGAAATCGAGATGAATTTCTTAGAAGTAATGGGCAATTTTGATCTAAGAGAATTATTTAACGAGGAAGATAAAAGATCTTTTGTGTCTACCGTGCGTCCAGAGGAAAGCCATAAGCAAATGAAAAAAGATAATATTCTTGATTTCTTTAAATCCTAAAGGTTATATTGACTTGACGGATCTAAGTACCGCCCTAAAAGTATTTGATCAAGAACTTGACCTATCTTATCGTAAACGAGGAGTTGACAACACCCACCATCTAGAAAGAATTACTTTTCCAACACTTAAGCAAGTTGAGGACTTTCACTATGCCAAAAAAGCAGCTCAAGCGGCAAGCGAGCTAGGACATAAGACTGATACCCAAGAATTGCAAAGAAGTGCCTTTTCTGGATTTCCGACTCCTTTTTGGAAGCTCAATCAAAACTTTGCTGTTCGTGGAACATTAGAAAATCCTTGGATGGGTGATCACGAAGCAAGACAAACACTCGGAACAGGTTCAGAGTTCAGGCAACAGAAGCTTAGTGCAATGATTTCACAACTAGAACAAAGCCATTGGGTTAGCCCTGCTTTAGCTCAAGAATTTACCTCTCTCACAGGACTAGACTACAGCGAGAAAAATGTTCAGTTTGTTAAAGAAGGTATGAATGGTAAAGATGCAGAATCATTCTTAAAAGGTTTAAAAGATACAAGCGTTGTCGTTGGAATGCAAATTGACAAAAAGGGGGAGAATATTACTCTCATTTTTGGTTCTGGTGAAGAAAGAGAAATCAAGCTTGGAGATTTATATTCAGGAACTGGAGATTTCATTACTGACAAAGAAGGTAACAGGTCATCAAGCAACCAAGAAGTCAAAAAGATGACAAATGAAGAATTAAATAATCTTGATTTTTCAAAAGTGGGTGCAATTTTTGACGAAACGAATAAAGTTGTTTCTTTGAAAGATTGGGGAATTGTTGCAATCGAAAAGCTTACTTATGGTGATGGCTCTTTTTTAAGTTTTGGATTAAGGCATGAAGATGGGAGTATGTTTTATGTCCAAGAATTATTTAACATGAATTTCCATATAAACTCTAAAAAAGAATCTCAACAGAATTGGAACTCAAAACCTTCGGTCTTTCCATTTAACCCTAAAGTAGATGTAAGGATATAAAAAATTAAATTCCTTTTAAGGTAGTTTAATATCTTAAAAGGAATTTCAAAGCAAGTAAAATTATTATTACAAATAAATAAAAAACATACTCTTAAAATATACTTTTATTCAATCTTATTTTGCAATCTAAGGCTATCATTAACTTTTAAAATGTAGAATTCTCTGTTAGGTTTGTTAGATTTTGTTCAAATAAAGAAATGGAGTGGCAAATATGAAATATATCAAATTTTTCAAGGAATTGAACAATAAAGATGTCCCATTAGTAGGCGGAAAGAACGCAAGTATTGGAGAAATGTTTAAGGAGCTTGTTCCTATGGGAATCAATGTTCCAAATGGGTTTGCAATCACGAGTGAAGCTTATTGGAAACTCTTAAGCGATGGGGGGATTCGCGAAAAGATTCAAGAATTACTCACTGGTGTTGATGTGACCGAAATTGATGTTCTTAAGGCTAGATGTAAAAAGATTCGCGATTTAATCTTTGGAACGCCTATGCCTGTGGAATTGCGTGAAGAGATTATTGAAGCTTACAAAATCCTTAGCGAAGAATATGGCATGGAACAAGCTGATGTTGCGGTTCGTAGCTCTGCAACTGCTGAAGATTTACCTGATGCTTCCTTTGCTGGGCAACAAGACACCTATTTAAGTGTGCAAGGTAATCAGGAATTAATGCACTATGTTAAATCATGTCTTGCCTCTCTTTTTACAGATAGAGCGGTTAGTTATCGTGCTAGTAAGGGTTTTGATCATTTTAAAGTTGCTCTTTCTGTAGGAGTACAAAAAATGGTGCGAGCAGATAAAGGAAGTGCTGGAGTGATGTTCTCTATCGATACAGAAACTGGCTTTAAAGACGCTGTTTTCATTACTTCAAGTTGGGGGCTTGGCGAAAATGTTGTGGGTGGGACAGTGAATCCTGATGAATTCTATGTTTTCAAGCCCACACTTGAACAAGGAAAACGTCCAATTCTTAAACGACAACTTGGCACAAAACACCAAAAAATGGTTTATGCTGCTCCAGGTAGCCCTCACCCAACACGCAATATTCCAACGACAAAGGAAGAACTAGAAACTTTTTCACTCACTGATGAGGAGATACTCACTCTTGCACGTTATGCAATGATTATTGAACGACATTACACAAAAGAAGCTGGAGAGTATCGCCCTATGGATATGGAATGGGCGAAGGATGGAATCACTAATGAACTTTTTATTGTGCAAGCACGTCCAGAAACCGTACAAAGCCAGAAACTTAAAAAAGATGGGCGAAAATTGGAAAAATTTCACTTTGTGAATGAAAATGAGGAACGGACGCTTTTACTAACAGGTAAAGCTGTAGGTGGTAAAATTGGTTGTGGTAAAGTCCGTGTAATCAATAATATCGTCAATATGTCTGATATCAAAGAGGGCGAAATTCTTGTAACAGACAATACAGACCCTGATTGGGAACCTGCAATGAAAAAAGCTGCTGCCGTTATCACCAACCGTGGTGGAAGAACATGCCACGCGGCTATTGTTGCAAGAGAAATTGGCGTTCCAACAATTGTAGGTGCAATGGGTGCAACAGAAAAACTTGAAACCGGAATGGAAATTACCGTTTCTTGTGCAGAAGGAGAAGAAGGACGCATTTATGAGGGTATCTATGAATACCGCATTGAAACAATCGACCTCTCCACCTTTGAACAACCCAAAACAAAAATTTATATGAATGTGGGTAACCCTGAAAAGGCTTTTGGTTTCTCTATGTTGCCTAATAATGGTGTTGGTTTAGCACGTATGGAATTTATCATTAATAATTATATTAAAGCCCACCCCTTAGCTCTTGTTGATATGCAAAATGGTAAAACGGATATTGAGGATTATGACAAGATAAGTGTTATTATGCAAGGCTACGCAAACCCTAAAGAATTTTTTATCAATAAAATTTCTGAAGGTGTAGGAATGATTGCTTCTGCATTCTATCCTAACCCTGTGATTGTACGAACAAGCGACTTCAAAACAAATGAATATCGCCGTATGGTTGGTGGCACTAATTATGAACCCCATGAAGAAAATCCTATGCTCGGTTATCGTGGTGCTTCGCGCTATTATTCTGAAACCTATCGCCCTGCTTTTGAATGGGAATGTCAAGCCCTAGCGAATGTACGAAGTGAAATGGGGCTAGTCAATATGAAAGTAATGATTCCATTCTTGCGTACTCCTGAGGAGGGCAAAAAAGTTCTTGAAATTATGCGTCGTAATGGCCTCGTTTCTGGTGAAGATGGCTTAGAAATTTATGTGATGTGTGAATTACCTGTAAATGTGCTTTTGGCTGATGAATTCTTAAATATGTTTGATGGGTTCTCAATTGGTTCTAATGACTTAACACAGCTCACTTTAGGAGTTGACCGAGATGGTGAACTTGTCAGTCATGTTTTTGATGAACGTAATCCTGCAGTTTTAAAGTTCTTTGCTGAAGCGATAAAAGCCGCTAAAAAGGCTGGTAAATATTGTGGAATTTGCGGACAAGGACCTAGCGATTATCCTGAAGTTGCAAAATTCCTTGTTGAACAAGGCATTAATTCTCTTTCTCTCAATCCTGATACCGTTCTTAGTACTTGGCAAATGGTTGTAGAGTTAGAAAAAACATTAAAACGATAAGAAATGATTAATTTTATATTGAAAGGAAAATAATGAAGAAAAAGTTACTCCAAAGTGCGGTTGCAATGACGTTCTTAATGAGTGGTTTTGCATTTGCTAAAACTTATGCAATAGTTGATGGACAGGAAATTACAGATAAAGAAATTGCGATGATTATGCGTGTTATGCCACCTGGAACGGACTATACACAACTTCCACCCGATGTCCAAAAAAATATTCTTAATCAAGCTATTGATCAAAGGCTATTAGTTGAAAAGGCAAAAAAAGAGGGAATTCGAGAAAGTAGTGATTTCAAAAAAGCTCTCAAAGACGCTGAAGATGAACTTGCATTAGGCGTATGGATGAAAAAAGAATTGGATAAAGTTAAAGTTGATGATTCAGAAATTCAGAAATTCTATGACACAAATAAGGAAAAGCTATTTAAACAACCTGAAATGATTAAAGCAAGACATATTCTTGTGAATAGTGAAGCGGAAGCAAAGGAAATTATTGCTGAATTAGGTAAAGCAAAGGGTGATATTTTAAAACGATTTGAATCCCTCTCTAAAGAAAAGTCTATTGATAAAGGTGTTGCGGATAATGGTGGGGATTTAGGGTGGTTTCCTCATGATCGTATGACAAAAGATTTTTCAGATGCAGCATTCAAGCTCGCAAAAAATAACTACAGCAAAACACCCGTAAAAACAGAATTTGGCTACCATATTATCTATGTTGACGACAAGAAAAAAGCCGGAACAATACCACTAAAGGAAGCAAAGGAACGCATTACACAAGGTTTGAAATTACAAAAATTTAAAGATAATGTCTCACAAACAGCAACCGATTTACGCAAAAGTGCAAAAATCGAAATAAAATAAAAGGAAAAGTAATGTTAGTAAGCGGTGTAGAAATTTTACAAAAAGCACACAAAGAGGGTTATGGGGTTGGTGCATTCAATTTTGTAAACTTTGAAATGCTGAATGCTATTTTTCAAGCAGCCATACAAAAAAATTCTCCCTTAATTGTTCAAGCTAGTGAGGGAGCAATCAAATATATGGGAATCGATATGGCAGTTGGGCTTGTTAAGATTCTTTCAGAACGTTATCCATTTATTCCCGTTGCTTTACATCTTGATCATGGTACGAGCTATGAATCATGCGTAAAAGCTATTCGTGCAGGTTTTACCTCTGTAATGATTGATGCAAGCCACCACCCTTTCGAAGAAAACCTCAAAGAAACGAAACGTGTTGTAGAGGTTGCACACACTTGCGGAATTGGAGTGGAAGCAGAGTTAGGAAGATTGATGGGCATTGAAGATAATATTAGTGTAAGCGAAAAAGATGCCGTTCTTGTAAATCCTAAAGAAGCTGAAGTATTTGTCAAAGAAACAGGAGTGGATTATCTTGCCCCTGCTATCGGAACCAGTCATGGTGCTTTTAAATTCAAAGGAGAACCACAGCTTGACTTTAAACGACTCGTGGAAGTCAAAAAACTAACAAATATTCCCCTTGTTTTGCATGGAGCAAGTGCTATTCCAGATTCTGTGCGTGAGGCTTTTCTTTCAAGCGGTGGTGACCTTAAGGGTAGCAAAGGTGTTCCATTTGCATTCTTGCAAGAAGCTATTAAAGGTGGAATCAATAAAATCAACACAGATACAGATTTACGCATTGCTTATATGGCTGAAGTTAGAAGAATTGGAAATGAAAACAATACAGAATTTGACTTGCGTAAATTTTTCAGTCCTGCGGCAACGGCAATGACGAAAGTTATTGCAGAAAGAATGGATATTTTAGGTAGTTCTAATAAAATTTAATCAATTAAAGGAGTAAGAATGGCTTATGGTATGGGCGACCTCAAAAAAGGTCTTAAAATTGAATTAGAAGGGGTTCCTTATCGTATTGTTGAATATCAACATGTTAAGCCCGGTAAAGGAGCAGCTTTTGTACGTGCAAAAATGAAAAGCTTTCTTGATGGTAAAGTACTTGAAAAAACTTTTCATGCAGGCGATAAGTGCGATGAACCCCATCTTGTTGAAAAGCAAATGCAGTTTTTATATCATGACGGAGATTCTTTTCAATTTATGGATACAGAAAATTATGAACAAATTGCTCTCACAGATGAACAGGTGGGTGATGCGGGCAAATGGTTGGTTGATGGAATGAGTATTTCTGTACTTTTTCATAACCATAAAGCTATTTCTGTTGATGCACCCCCAGTTGTACAATTAAAAATTATTGAAACACCGCCAAATTTCAAAGGTGATACGAGTAGTGCAAGTAAAAAACCAGCCACACTAGAAACAGGTGCAGTCGTGCAAGTACCCTACCATATTTTAGAAGGTGATATTATTAAAGTCAACACAGAATTAGGCGAATACATTGAAAAGGTTAAGCAATGAGCAAGTCTGTTTTAGTCCCTTTAGCAACAGGTTTTGAAGAAATTGAAGCGATTAGCATTATTGACACTTTGCGTCGTGCGGGTGCAAATGTGACCATTGCAAGTATCAATCAAGATTTAATTGTTACCAGTGCACATCATGTTAAGATTATTGCAGATTCTTTACTAAAAGATGTCTCAACCGATAGTTTTGATATGATTGCTTTACCTGGTGGCTATGATGGAGCAATGAGCCTTGCAAAAGAAGAGCTACCACAACAAGTTATTAAGGAATTCCATCAAAAAGGAAAATTTGTCTCTGCAATTTGTGCAGCACCTATCGCTTTACATAGTGCCGGTGTTTTGAAAGGTATAGAATTCACTTGCTATCCCGGAATGGAAGGTTTAATGCCCGGTGGAATATATATTGATGATCAAAATGTAGTTGTGAGTGGTAAAGTCATTACATCAAGGGGACCGGCAACCGCTCTAGCTTTTGGGCTAACGCTTGTTGAACAACTTTTTTCTTTGGATAAGGCAAAAGAATTAGCAGCTGGAATGCTTAAATCTTGTTGCTAGTGGAGAATTATGTCCAAGTTACCTTTTAGTCTACTTGCTCTTTCTACTCTTTTTAGTCTAATGGGTTGTACTTGGCAAACAATTACGCGCACCGCTACGGCTGATAATTTTCGCGATGAGATTAATCAAATCACTCAAGAAAAGCGACAATATTATCGAGAAAATCCATTGCAATTTATCGAGGAAATGCAGCAAACTTCACAAAAAGTGGAACAAATTCAAAATGCTATTCAATCTGAAGAATTGGGTGCAAAAATCACGCAAACCATTACCCAAAAAGTGGAGCAAAAAAAGAACCAGTACATTCAGAATCCTGCCGATATTTTTAAAGATATTGAAAATCTAAAGAAAAGTGAGGAGGGAGTAAGGAAGATTTATGAAATTTTCAATGCACATGTTGATGAAAATTGGGGTAAAGAGGAAAATAAGAGTGCTACGCAAACAATTTTTATCAAATATACTAATCATTACAAAAGTCGTGCAAGCATAGATTTTGAAAAAGGGCATATCAGCATTGAAACCATTGACTCAAAGAATCCAAAAACCTCCCTCAAGAAAGCCATCATTACAACATTACTTGCACCAAATAATCCAAATGGATTAGAACTTACAGACGATAGTGAGGTAAAAATTGGCGGTCGACCTTATCTTGCAGATTTTGTCAAGGACCAAGACGGAGAACAAATTTTATTTGAGTGGCGTGCAAATCGCTATGCAGATTATTTAATACAAAATGCACTTACAAAGCGAACATTAAAGAATCCAAAAAGAGAGGTGTGGGCGGTTAATTTTGATATGCAACAAGATTATCATGAAGTACAAAATGCACAATATGGGGATATTGTTGCTAAATATGCAAAAAAATATCAGCTGAATCCTGCTTTAATTCTTGGAATCATCAAAACAGAAAGTAGCTTTAATCCATATGCAACAAGTCGTGCTCCTGCCTATGGGCTTATGCAAATTGTTCCTAAAACCGCCGGTGCCGATGCACACGAACATATTCATGGACGCAAGGGCATACCCACTGCAAATATGCTTTACAAACCTGAAACTAATATTCATTATGGAACTGCATATTTACAAGTTCTTTCTAAACGATACTTAAATGGCATCACAAATGCACAAAGCCTTGAATATTGCATTATCACAGCATACAATGCCGGAGCAGGTGCAGTACTAGATACTTTCCACAAAAACCGCAAGACAGCAGTGAATGTCATTAATCAAAAAAAGCCTGAGGAGGTATATTATATTTTACGCAATAAACTTGCCTCGCAAGAGGGACGTCGTTACCTTGAAAAAGTAACGACCGCCAAAAAAACTTTTCAAAAATAAAGGAGAATGAATGCGTTGTCTATTATCAAATCTTTTTGGCTATTTTGCTAATTTTACCTTTTTCCCATGTATTCAGAACATTATCAATAAGGTGTATATTTCAATTTTTAAAATTGATATGCATGAATTTGACCCACCTTCGCACTACCAAAGTTTGAATGCATTATTCACGCGTTCCTTAATTCACCCTCGCCCTTTTGATAAGAATCCAAACATACTTATCGCACCTAGTGATAGCACAATCATTGCGAAAGGCACAACATATCACAATATTGCTCTACAAATTAAAGGTAAAGAATATTCAGTTGCCAAATTATTGGGGGAGAAATTAGATACAAACTTACAATATATAAATTTTTATCTTTCTCCAAGTGATTATCACCGCTTCCACGCACCAACAGATATGCACATTCTTAGTGTGCGATATTTTAGTGGTAATCTTTTATCTGTGCGCCCCTCAATCTTACAAAAATATAATGTTTTTACAGAAAATGAAAGAGTTGTGATTAAAGCCTTAGACTCTTTCAATCAAGAATTATATTTTGTGGCGGTGGGTGCAATGAATGTAGGTAAAATTCTTATTTATATTGAAAAATGTATTCACACAAACGCCAAGCAAGGCGATGCGATTTATACCTATGACAAACCCATTTTTATTCCAAAGGGACAGGAAATAGGACATTTTAAGATGGGTTCTAGCATAGTCCTTTTCACTGCTGCCAATATTAATGCAGAATTAGGAAAAATCTCTTTTGCGAGCTCTATCGGCTTCTTTCAAGAATAAAATAAGGAGAAAACAATGAATAAAAAAACTAAAATCCAAATACTTAAGGAAGAATTAGGGGCAGTGATTGTTGCACATTTTTACCAACGCGATGAAATTGTTGACATTGCTGATATTATCGGTGATTCCTTAGAGTTAGCAAAAAAATCAAAAGAGAGTGATAAAGAATTAGTTATTTTTTGTGGAGTTGGCTTTATGGGGCAAAGCGTTAAAATTCTTGCTCCACAAAAAAGAGTTTTTATGCCCAAAAATGCCTGTTGTTCGATGGCAAGAATGATTGATAGTAGTTATTTTGATCAGTCCATTGCAGCTTTAGAATCCTATGGTATTCCTAGAAATAATATTCTACCTGTTTCCTATATTAACTCCAGTGCAGAAGTTAAGGCAAAAGTTGGTGAGATGGATGGTTTTATCTGTACTTCTGCGAATGCGACAACAATTATGCAGTACGCACAAAAAGAAAGTAAAAAAATATTTTTTCTACCCGACCGTTGTTTAGGGCAAAATTTAGCAATCCAAAATCATCAATCAGCGGCAACTCTTGGCTTAGATTCTAAAGAAGATATCTTAAAGGCAGATATTATCTGCTACAATGGGTTTTGCTCTGTACATCAACTTTTTACACCTGAAGATGTTGACTTTTATCGCCAAAAATTTCCTGATATCCTCGTTGCTGTACATCCTGAATGTGACCCAAAAGTATGTATGAAGGCTGATTTTGTCGGCTCAACAAGTCAGATTATCCGTTTTGTCCAATCTCTCAATCCAGAACAAAAGGTGGTAGTAGGCACAGAATTCAATCTCGTGAATCGTTTAAGAAAAAAAAATACTTATGTTCTTAGTGCAAGCAAACCAGAATGTCCAACCATGAATGAAACAACTCTTGATGATGTTATTTTCACGCTAGAATCATACAAAAAGGGGGATTATTTTCATGAAATTCTGCTCAATGAAACAATAAGAGCCCAAGCATTTAAAGCCTTAGATAAAATGCTAAATATTTAATAAATATTTATTTTCAAATAAGGCTTTAAAACAAAAGAACCTATTAACCCTTTTTGATACTTGCTCTTTTTTACTGCCTCATCACTTTAGAATTTTACCTCTTTTATTGCAAGAAAAAAAGGGAGGCATACAGAACATAAACATTCAAAGTAAAATTAATAATATATTTATATATTTGCTCTAAAATTTCTGCAATATTGTTTTGATTCGCCATTTGCACTCCTTATTATTTTGTGCTATATTCACTCACCCCACAAAGCTTAAAGGCCAATGGGAAAGTGTGCCATAAATAGGCTTATGAGCTTATTGTCTTACCTTAAAGCTAATCTTTAACCCTAAAAAAACCTAAGTTTATCCACTTTTTAAACTTCTTGACTTTCATCGTAAAGCCTGTCAAGAGAGGTATTTTTCCCACCCACCCAAAAGGTTTCTTAATAAAAGGCATATATTAATATTCCACAGAAAATAAAGATGGACAGGGAAAGTAAGGGGTGGATGCAGGTGGATTATCAAAAAATAACAGGGTTTCTTTAGATTCAATTAAGAAATATGAACCTAAGGAAAGTAATATTACAACAACAAACCTTATCTAAAATTCAGATTCTCTAGGAGTGGATTTGAATTTTTTAGAGGTCATACTAAGTCCCTTAGTATTCCTAAGTCCAAAAATCCCCCAAACCTTAAAGAAAAACACCAATGATTTTATTTCAGTTTCATTTTATAAAGACAATGCCACTTCCACAGGTTTTGAAGCAATCAACCACAAGACAAATAGAGAAAATGCCTATTTTTAGGGCTTTTTTAATGACATACTTATAGCACAACGAATCTCTAGAGGTATTATCAAATGCTTAGGCGATAGTATGTAATCCACCCTAAAAGGGCGATTTACTGCTATTTCAAGATGATAGAATGCAAATAAGATGAAGCAATTTTATGAGGATAGAAGCCTTTTAAAAGGTT
>NZ_NHYN01000025.1 GCF_003288845.1 Helicobacter monodelphidis
CTTAGAGGTATCGATACTTCATTTCGATATATTCAAGCTTGTAAAGTGCCAGATGATGAAGAATATGATGAGAAGGGGCAATGCTTTCTTTTTGACATAAAATCTAATATAAAATAATAGAGAGAAATCATGTTTAATAATCTAAAATTACCAACTTTGAGAGAATATCCACATTTTATAACCACTAAACTTGCCAGCATAGACACACAAAGAATGGAGCAAGATATGGATAGAGTTATTAAATATAGCAAAAAACATAATCTATACTACATTACTAATCAAACTACCAACATTACCAAAACTCATTTGATTTTGGTTTAGACTTTAGAATCTTTAGCAAGAGTGCTAAGCAAATAGAAATAAAACATAATAATTTCATTAATTTAAAATTAGAGGTTTTGTAATGGCAATATTTTATTTTACTATGATGGATACTATGGGATTTAATTTCTACAATCGTGGAAGTATAAGCATATTATTATTTTGGATATTTTACTTTTTCATATTACCATTTTTGATTGTTAGATTGAGTAAAATTAATTGCATTCATAATATTTTTGTTCAAATCCTTTTATATTAGGCTTAATCGTGAGTTATATTGGTTTAATAGTTTTTACAGTAATATATTTTTATTTTTTACATATTATCAATTGGTGGTTAGCGGGAGCTTTACATAATCCTCTTATATTACTTATGATATATTTGAGTGAAAAAAATAAAAAAGCATATTCAACAATAAAATCAACAAGTATTTTTATAGGGAGTGTATGTATTTGTTCTTTATTGTTGATAGATATGGCTTTAGTTAGTCCCTTGCTTTTTATGTTTGCAGGGTATCATTAATCAGTCTTGGAGGTAGATAATGCAAACCAGCACACAGGACAAACATCAAAACTCATTCTATTTCTTATTGAATAATGAGTATATTCATCAACCTTAAAAGTGGAAGGTTTCAAATTATGATACCAAAAGAAAAGGATACTTAAAACTTCATATTAAAATAATAGCACAAATATTATTTATTATTATTTTATAAATTATCACTAATTCAATTCCGCCTTTCTAGACTAGCAAATAAAGTAAAATAGATACACAATGGCACAAAATTACTTAAATACACGCAAGAATTATCCCTAAAAACAATCAAGAATCCTCTAAATTTTAATCACCCCCAATAAAATGCCCGACACCAAACAAATAATACTGATTGCCCAAACCCATAGAAAAGATGTCTTAATATGCAAACGAATACTCACACCTGACAAACCACAACCAAGTAAAGTTGCTGGAACAACAGGGCTAATAAAAGTAGCACAGTTACGACAAACAACCATCACAATCCCAAGCGTAATTGCATCAATGCCAAAAGCCTGTCCGACACTTGCTACAATGGGCAAAATCCCATAAAAATAAGAGTCTGTGCAAAAAATCAATGCCATAGGAACAGCAAGAATACCTATAATCAACGCTAAATAAGCCCCTAGAGATTCTGGCATTAATTCTAATATCAGTTGTGCCATCAATTTCATTATCCCGCTCTTATCAAAAACACCAATTAAAACACCCGCAGCAAGCAGTGTTGTTGCCATCATCATTGCTGCTGAAGAAGCCTCTTTAACAACTTTATCCTGCTTTTTCAATTCCGTGTAGTTAACACACAAAGCTACTGCACTACCAACCATAAAAGGAAAATAGATAGGCAACCCAGAAAGAAGCAATAACACTAAAACAAATAATGCAATAATAATATTTATCCAAAATTTTGGATAAACTCTTACCTCAACATCTAAAATATCTCCTGATTTAACCTGCATTCCAGCACCTCTCCTTTTTTCCACAAATCCCATATATAATGCTAAAATCAAGGCTAAGACTAATCCAACTGCCTGCATAGGCATAATTTGAAACCATAAATCCATTGCATCTGTCTGTGTAATTGTTGCAACTCTTAAAGTTGGACCTCCCCATGGTAGGAGATTCATAATCCCCATAGCAGCAGTAAGAATCAACATAAGAGTTGTAGGACGCATACCCAAACGCTGATAAATAGGTAATAAAGCTGGAATTGCAATAAGAAATGTAGATGCTCCAGAACCATCAAGATGAGCAATGACTGCAACAAAAACACTCAAAATAACAATTGCATAAATATTTGATCCACTCCTCATAATTAAAGCATTAATAATTCGTTCAAATACACCCACATTTCCCAAAATAGTAAAAAATAAGATAGAAAAGATAAAAAGTGCTGTTGTTTCAGCAACGCTGGCAACCCCTGCCGCAATGACCCCTTTCAGCTCCACTAAACCAAAAACACCACTTTTGATTCCTAATACCTGACCAATTCCTAGATGAATACCAAACACACTCAAACTTTCCAATCCTACTAAGCCAAAACCTACAATACTAGAAATAATAATAAAAGTAACTTGTGGTGAAGCCTTATCCATCAATAAAACAACAACCATCAGAATAAGGCTTGCGAACCCAATAATCGCTAAAAATTCCGACATTCTCTTTTCCTGAACATAATTAAATTTTCCAGATACTCATCTATCTGAAAGAATATCTTAAAATAATTGTGCTTAAAAAGCCCAATTCTATTCGGAAAAAATGAATAAAAACTTATTAATTTTTCTGAATATCCAAAATAGCCACATTGAGCAAAGTTGCTCAAAAATTTAAGCTTTGTATGCTATAATTTAGGTAAGCTATGAGTGAAAGTAGGCTTATGAAACATAAAGCAAAAAAGTGTTTTGGACAAAATTTTATCAAAGATGCCTTTTTTCTAGACAAAATTATCGAATCGATTCCCTCTTATGCCAAAGAATGTGGCATAATTGAAATAGGGGCTGGATTGGGTGATTTAACCAGTAGGTTACTTGACTGTGGAAATTTGTTAGCGTATGAGGTGGACAAGGATTTAACCCACCATCTTTTGAATAAATTTAGCACGGATTTAAAAAGCCACCGTTTAGAATTTGTTTTTTGCGATGTTTTACAGGTTTGGAAACAACGGAATCATTTAAGAGATTCGCCCTATATACTTGTTTCTAACCTTCCCTACTACGTTGCTACGACTTTAATTTTAAAGGCGTTGAGGGATTCTTTTTGTCAAGATTTAATTGTAATGACGCAAAAAGAGGTCGCTGAAAAATTCTGTGCAAAAAGTGGAAAAAAAGGTTTTTCGCCTTTATCGATTATAACTGAAAGTGTTGGAGAAGCGACATGGATATGTGATGTTCCGCCACAAGCATTTGAACCTCAACCAAAAGTTGATTCAGCTCTTTTCAAAATACATAAGCAAAGGGAGATTGTATTTGAACCTTTAGAAAAAGTCATTAAAGTCGCTTTTTGTATGCCACGTAAAAGATTATTTCATAATCTGACAACACACTTTAGTCAAAAAGATGTGCAAGTGGCATTTGAAACTTTAAATCTTCCTTTAAATATTCGTGCGCACGAGCTAACAACACAGGATTATCACCAACTTACTAGAATACTAAGAGGAGAATATTATGATGAACAAACCTGAAGCAGAAAAGAAGGATATTAAGCCTAAACCAGAACCACAAAAAAGACGTGCATCATCTTATGCAAGAAGTGGAAGCAATATAGGCAAGGATAGGCAAACCGAAAGACCAAAAGGGAGTTTACAACAAAAACGTCATTCATCACATTCAGAAAATAATCCACACGCAAATGTGAATCGCAAAAAACTTCCTCCATCTCCTGCAGAAAAAAAAGAAAATGATGCCACCTTATACCACAACTTAAAGCGAGGAGTTGAAGTAAATGACAAAGTGCAAAAAAACCGCCTACAATCCTACCATAAAATTGATACACATTCAAAAGGAAAAGTAAGAATTACACCACTTGGTGGATTAGGGGAAATTGGGGCAAATATTACGGTTATCGAGACAGAAGAAAGTGCTATCGTGATTGATGTAGGAATGAGTTTTCCTGATGAAAGTATGCATGGGGTCGACATTCTCATTCCAGACTTCAATTATTTGGAGATTATCAAAGATAAAATTGTGGGAATTATCATCACGCACGCACACGAAGATCATATCGGAGCTATGCCCTATCTATTTAAAAAGATGCAGTTTCCAATTTATGGAACTCCCCTGCCCTTAGGTATGATTTCAAGTAAATTTGATGAACATGGATTAAAAAAATTTCGATCCTTGTTTCGCGTTGTTGAAAAACGTAAACCCGTTAAGATTGGTGATTTTGAGATTGAGTGGATTCATATCACCCACTCCATCATTGATTCTTCTGCACTTGCTATTCGCACGGATGCGGGTGTTATTTTGCATACTGGTGATTTTAAAATTGACCACACACCTATTGATGGCTTTCCAACAGACTTACACCGTCTAGCACATTACGGCGAGGAAGGCGTACTTGTTATGTTGAGTGATTCTACAAACTCTCACAAAGCGGGTTATACTCAAAGTGAAGCCACCGTTGGACCAACTTTTGACAACCTTTTTTTAAAAGCAAAGGGACGTGTCATTATGAGTACTTTTAGTTCTAATATTCACCGCGTTTATCAAGCTATCGAACATGGAATAAAATATAATCGTAAAGTCGCTGTTATTGGACGCTCTATGGAGAAAAATTTAGAAATTTCTCGCTCCTTAGGCTACATAAATATCCCTCAAAATGTATTTATCGAAGCCCACGAAGTTGATAAATATACTGATGAAGAAATTCTTATCGTAACAACAGGCTCTCAAGGTGAAACAATGAGTGCACTCTATCGTATGGCGACTGATGAACATCGTCACATTAAAATCAAACCAACGGACTCTATTATCATCTCTGCAAAAGCAATTCCGGGCAATGAGGCGGCAATTTCAACCGTCATCAATCATCTTATGAAAGCTGGTGCAAGTGTAGCATATCAGGATTTTAGTGAAATTCATGTTAGCGGACATGCGGCACAAGAGGAACAAAAACTCTTATTACGTTTAATTAAGCCTAAATTCTTCCTACCTGTACACGGGGAATATAACCATATCGCTAAACACAGGGATACAGCCATTAAGTGTGGTGTTCCAGAAAAAAATATTCTACTGATGGAGGATGGCGATCAAATTGAAGTTGCACCCACTTATGTTCGCAAAGTTAAAAGCATCAAAACAGGCAAAAGCTATATTAACAATCAAGTAAATCGTGAAGTTGAAAATGATGTTGTCTTAGACCGCCAAAAAATTGCTATTGAGGGTGTTGTATTCATTGCTGCAGAGATTCTTGCAGCAGAGGGTAAATTCATTGATAGGCCAAAAATCAGCACATTAGGAATTATTGGACACAAGGAAGAACGTTATTACATTAAAGAATTGGAGGAGAGTTTACAGCTATTTTTAACAGGTTGTCGCAAAGAAGCACTCAATAATATTCGTACGCTTGAAAATGAAATTAAGATGCTTTTACGTAAACAAATTTTCAAGAAAACTAAAACTTATCCTACAATTATTGTTTCTTTATTTATGCGTTAGAGGTTAAGATGGGAATGTATTTGGAAAGTTTCTTAGAAGTTTTGAGAATTGAATCTCAAGCATTACAATCAGCTGAACTTGATGAGAATGAGATTCAAAAAGCAATTGATCTCATAGAAAAAAGTAGCGGAAAGCTTGTGATTAGTGGTGTGGGAAAATCCGGATTAATTGCAGCAAAAATTGCCGCAACACTTGCAAGTACAGGGACACCGAGCTTTTTTATCCATCCCACAGAAGCTATGCATGGGGACTTAGGTATGCTACAAAGTAATGATATTTTTTGTGCCATCAGCTATAGCGGTGAAACCAATGAGCTTATTGCAATTCTACCTCATCTCAAGCGACTTAATATTCCGCTTATCACAATGAGTTGTTCCAAAAATAGCTCCCTATCACAAAATTGCGATGCATTCTTATCTATTCGTGTCAAGCAAGAGGCTTGTCCTCTTAATATTGCACCTAGTGCCTCAACAACCCTAACCCTTGCGTTAGGTGATGCCCTAGCCATCACACTTATGAAAAGGCGAAATTTCACCGAAAGCGATTTTGCATCTTTTCATCCTGGTGGTTCACTTGGCAGACGCTTATTTGTGAGTGCTAAAGATATTATGAGGACAAAGAATCTTCCGATTGTAGAACCAGAATTACCCCTAAAGGAAGCCATTGTTATTATGAGTAATGGCTGTTTGGGGAATATCATTCTAGCACGAAACAATCAGCTTTGTGGCGTGTTGAGTGATGGCGATTTGCGTCGTGCAATGATGAGACAAGATTTTAGCTTAGAATCTCCTGTTCAGCAATATGCCACACTCAAACCATCTTATTGCGATGATTCTAATCGTTTGGCAATTGACATTTTAGAAGAGATTGAAAGTAAAAAAATTCAGTTTTTGGTAATTACTGATAAAAATCGCTTAATTCAAGGTGTCATCCACCTGCATCATCTACTAGAAGCAAAAATTAAACAATAGGGGAGAAGAAAATGTTTGATAGAATTGATGAAATTATTCGTGAAATTGAGAGTGCACGTGAGGAGATTGAAATTCTTTTAAGTATGGCAAAAATTTCTTTTATTGATTATGTAATGCTTAAAAGGGGCGAAGAATCAATCCCAAACCACGTGGGCAAATGGCAAATTCAACAAATTGATATGGAAGTTTCTCGTATGAAGGAGAATATTGAGCTTTTAGAGAAAATCAAAAAAGAAGTTTTAACTTGGTGATTTTATCTCTTGCAAATTAAAAGGATAAAAGATTTTAAGATTTGTTTATCTCCAAAAGGTGAGTGGAAATAGTTTCTAAGATTCAAAATGGCAGAGGAATCAAATCTTATCTATTTCATACTGATAAAGCGTGGAGAAATACTAGATTCATTTCATATTTACAAAAACATTTTGGAGTGATGGATTTTTTGTTTGTTCTATAGGCGAAGCAAACCCAGAGACTATAAAGGCTTATATAGAGAATCAAGAATAATCGGCTAACGCCGATAAGCATTCATTCCAAAGGCTAAAGACCTTTGGGATTTCTGCTAGAGATTGGTTAAAATTAAGCTTCAATTAAAAACTAATCAGCTACAATGATTCCAAATTTTACAATAAAGGTAAAAAGTGGAAAATAATAAAGAAAACAAATCATTACACGCACTGATCGCTCTTTTAGTAGCATTATTTTTTGGTCCTCTGGGTAGCTTTTTGATGTTGTGGCTAGTGGCTAGTTGCTCGTTGGAGTCTTGCTAGATCTATCATCACTCCTTTAACTTATATAGCTATTATGATTATCCCCATGTTTTTATTCTTGATTATTTTTCAGAATCCCATTGCTGTAATTATAGGCTATTTTATAAGCGTTGTTGCCTACCTGGCATTAATTGTCGTTACCTACAGAGCTGTTGCAAATTCTTGAATGCCCAACCACTTGCTTTCACAAAATCCTGTGATAACCCCTAAAACTACTTATTTTTTAGCCACAACAACCATTCAAGGCAAGTGGCTAAAACATTACATATTTTTGATTGTTTTTGCTATGCGGTTGTATCGAATGCCAACATAAAATAAAAATACAATAGTGGCAATCAATGCGATAAAAGCAAGAAGTGCTCCAATACTCTCACCAAACACTGTACCAAATAACCAATATGTTATGAACAGATGAAAAAATGGAGATAAAATAATCATTAAAAATAAACCAATAAATAATGATAACTTGCTATCTTGATAATAGCCTTTAGTAAAATTTCTTAGTATTTCTACTCGATAAAATCCATTTTTCATATTCTTTGCAGCAATGGCAACTTCATCACCTTCTTCTAAAAGTCCTGAATTAACATGTTCAAAAGCTTTTCCATCTAGTTTAAAATGCGCATGTCTTTCGACACGTGTACTAACATAGCTACGACCACTACTATTCATCGAACCGCTTGTAACACCAACTTTACTCATTCCCACTTCTGTAATCTTGCCCCTAAAAATTTCATCACCCAGAAAAAAGCCATAAACACTCATTAGTTATTTCTTATTGAATTTTTCGCATTTTACCTAATTAGCTTTAATTGAATCTGAAACAACAAATAGCCTAGCCACTAAAAGTGGCTGGATGATTTAAGCCATCAAAGTTTTTTAATGTTGCTACTCCTTTCATAGATTTGATTTAATTGTTTTTGAGTTTTTCTAAAGTTATTGCTTAACTTTTGATTTTTATTTTTAGATTCTAGTTTAATCCTTACTCGCCTTGAATTTTTACGCATAAGTCTTTTGAATTTATCGTTATATTTTTTAGCATTGACTTTTTTTGATTGTAAATGGTTTATGCACACTTCAAAATAACTATTGCATAATGAGCTTATCAAATTCTCCCTCGCTAAGAATCTGAATACCTAACTTTTGGGCTTTCTCTAGCTTACTTCCGCCATTTTCTCCAAGCAACAAAAAATTTGTTTTTTTAGAAACTGTATTTGAAACTTTTCCACCCAAGACTTCAATTTTTTCCACAAATACATTCCGCTCCTTTGAAAGTGTCCCTGTGATAACAAAAATTTTACCATTCAAAACTAAACGGCTAGAATCTAATCTTTTTTGCAAAGCACTAGGCTGAACAATATGTAAAAGCGTTTGAATTTCTTGTGTATTCACACGACAAAATTCAAGCAATGAATTTGCCATTTCTTCACCAAACCCATCAATACTCATTAAGCTTTCTTTATCTGCCTTATAAAATTCTAGTCCAAATTCTTTAGCAAGTATTTTTGCTGCCGCTTCTCCAATATGCTCAATCCCTAAAGCATGAATAAAACGCCATAGTTCACTTCCCTTACAAGCCATAATAGAATCTATAATATTCATTGCTTTTTTTTCTTTGAATCCCTCTAAAAGCAATAGTTTTTCTTTAGTTAATTCAAAAATATCTTTAAAATCTGTGATTAAATTTTCCCTAAAAAGTTGCCGTATAATTTCTTTACCCAACCCATCAATATTCATTGCTTTCTTGCTAACAAAATGGATTAAAGCATTCTGGATACGCGATGGACATCGAATGTTTTGGCACTTAATAAGAGCTTTTTCAATCAATAGTTCACTTTTGCACTCTGGACAATGTGTAGGAGAAAGAATCTCTCTTTCACTTCCATCACGGCGATGCTCATAAACTCTAACTACTTTTGGAATCACATCTCCACTGCGAATCACACTAATCAAATCGCCGATTCTTAGCCCAAGTCTCGCAACTTCATCAAAATTATACAAAGTAGCACGTGCAACAGTCGCACCCTCAATATGCACAGGCTCAATATTGGCAACCGGCGTAATCACGCCACTTCTACCAACTTGTAAATCAATACTTAATAAACGCGTTGTTTTTTCAATAGCTGGAAACTTATATGCAACAGCAAAACGTGGCGACTTAATGGTGTATCCAAGCTCCTTTTGATAGGAGCTTTCATCAATTTTAATCACAATACCATCAAGCATCATCGGATAAAAATCTCTCTTTTTTAAAACAAGCTGATAAAACGTCTCAATTTCATTCAAATCCATACATACTTGTCGATTTTCAGGTGCTTTAAATCCCCAATCCACAAGCATTTCAAGCTTTTTACTCAAGAATTCAGATTCAAGCTGAGTGTATCCAACGCCCCAAGCAATAAAAGACAGAGATCGTTTAGCGGTGATATTTGCATCTAATTGCCTCAAGCTCCCTGCTGCCGCATTTCTAGGATTTGCAAAAGGTGCAAGATTCTGCTCTAAACGTTTTTGATTCAATACCTCAAAATCATCTTTCAAAATCACAACTTCGCCACGAATCTCAATTTCCCCTAAAAAGGGTATTGTTTTTGGAATATTGGAAATTGTTTTTGCATTATGTGTTACATCTTCACCCACTAAGCCATCACCACGCGTTGCTGCAAAGACTAATTGACCTTTAGAATAAAATAAATTTAAACTCACGCCATCAAATTTCGCATCACATAAAAAATGAGGGTTTGCCACCTGCTTTTTAATACGTTTAATCCATAATTGTAATTCCTCTATATTAAAAACATCCTCTAAACTCCACATTCTTTCTTTGTGGGGTTGCTTATTAAATTCCTCTAAAACCTCCCCGCCAACAGATTGTGTAGGGGAATCGGGGTGAATTTTCTCCGGATTCTCTTTTTCAAATTGCACAATCATTTGGTAGAGATAATCATATTCCTCATCACTCACAAGTGGAGAATCCTCTGTGTAATAAGCCCTTGCGTAATCTTTTATTTTTTGAACATTTTGGTTATATTCATCAAAATCCATTACTATGCCTTTTTATAAATAAATTAATAGTTTATCTCTTAATTAATCGCAAATTACCCAGACATTTAAAAGCACCTATGTTGTTTATTCTAAAATAGACAATTAATATCAAGACTATTTAAGTCTTCTTTGTTCGATATCCTTTGTAAGCTATTTTAAAATTCATTTCCTTTTTCTTAAGATATATTTTTTATAGTTTCTATAAAATCTCTCTCATTGCATCTATAAATTCTTCATCCGTGCAATGAGAATTCAGAAAATGATCAATGCCCAATTTTTTTCCCTGTGCCATTAAGTTAGGTGAAATCTCCCTTGTTAAAAGACAAAAAATTGTTGGATGCACCTGACTACTCTTCTCCCTACGATACCGCTCAATAAAAGGATAGCAATTTAACCCCAAAGCCTCAAATTCAATAATCATCAAGTCGATGCGGTCAAAAACACCTTGTTTAGACATTTTTGGTGGATTAAAAATCTCCTGTGGGTCACGCATAATACGAATTTGTAATGCTTTATCAAACTTTTCTAATAATTCTTTATTACTTGTCGCAACATCAAGACTACTCCGAACCAAAACAATATTTTTTGTGCTAATTGATTCCATATAATTTAATAAAGCAAATAACTTTTGTGCCTCATCACCAGCTTTTTCTTGGTCAATGTTGCGTAAATAATATTTCAAGAATGTTTTAGAACTATAAGTACCAACAATCCCGGACTTAATAAAAAAATTCCTTACAAGTCGACTCTGTTTTGCCTTTGTCCAAAGCGTTTTATCAAGTTCTGCAGACTTAACATTCAGAACACGTAGCAAATGTTGTTCAAATTCTTTAACAGTTGGCTCGTAAGACTCCCTAAAAATAGCAAAAAACCGCTCCACAAAAATAACTCTTACTCGGACAAGCTTAGCCACCAAATCGCGTTGTTTTCCTAAAAAATAAACTAAATCAGCGTACCTTTTCCGCATAGCTTTGAGATTCTTCTCAAAGACAGCGAACGACTTTGTCTTTGAATCCCATTTTTCTAATTCTCGCTCCCTTTCTTTAATTTGCAAAGCAAGGGATTTTTCCTGTACGGCGGCTTGATTAATGCGTCCTTTAATATAGGCAATTTTTTCTATAAGTGCAACATATTGTGGTTGTTGCATTAAAAAAATCTTCTCATAAGCATACTGTACCGAATATCCACTTTTGGTTTTAAATTCTGTGTAATAACGAAAAATCTTATCTAATTCTGATTTTAATGCTGCAAGTGGCTTATCAATCACATTAAAATCAATATCGTGAATGTCATTGTAAGCAGTTAAAAGAAAACGGCGCATTTTTAAAAAATCCTCTTCCGGAGATTCAGGAGATATATCTTGATAGTTTTGGAGTAAGGAACTAAAAGCTGAAAAATAGTTAAATAAACAATCATGGACATCCTTTGTTACTTCCAAATAAGCTAAGTAATCAGGCCTCTCCTGCTTATAATTTGGAATAACACTCAATACTTCATTTTCTTTATTTGTTTCAAAAGAAACTTCCAAGCCCTCAAATAAAGCTTCATAATCATTATCTTCTACAACATCATAACTGAAAGTATAAATTTTCCCATTTGCCTTTATCTCAGCAGTTTTCTCCGCTTCATGCATATAACGCACAACTCCTTTTAATCGCGGCATTCTAATATTCCTCCTCTTTAACATTAAACATCTGCAATGCACATTGTAAATCTTGCATCGTATCAATACCAAAAGAATGGCTCTCTACTTCTAGCATCGCGATATTATAGCCATAATGCAAAACCCTTAGCTGTTCTAATCTTTCATATTGCTCTAGATGCGGAATAGGCAAGGAACAAAAATGTTGCAAAAAATCTGCCCGATAACCATAAATCCCAAGATGCCCATAATAAGAAATTTCTTCTGGATTCTCTCTCACAAAAGGAATAAGCGAACGCGAAAAATATAGGGCATATTGATTTTTATCAAGTACAACCTTAACAAAATTTGGGTCTCGTGCTTGCTGTAAGGAGATTTTTTTATACGCACTTGCCATCAAAACAGGAGTTTGACTCAATGGCACTGTCTTAAAATCACGCAATAAAGAATCCAAGTAGCAATGTAAGTCATTGATAACATGAGGTTCTAAAAAAGGCTCATCACCCTGCACATTAATAATAATCTCATTATCTGCTAATCCTAAGATTTGAATCGCTTCAGCCAGTCGTTCACTGCCACTTTGATGATGCTTAGAAGTCAAAATACATTCAATTTGATTAGACTTACAAATATCTACAATCTTTAAATCATCAGCCGCAACCACAACTTCATGACCAGTTTTTAAAGCAACAAACGCCGTACGAACAATCATAGGGATTCCACCAATCGGATAAATAATTTTTTCTTTAAAACGAGTGGATTCTAATCTCGCCGGTATAATAATCAACCCATACCCCCTAAGCTCTCAACCGTCTAAGATAAATTTTGTTTTCCAAAATATTATATCTAAAAAAACCTTTAGTATAAGCTTGATTTATTCATAAAAGCGAATTCTTATATAACTAGAAAACTTATTTTATTTCTACTTTTCCCTCACTAATTACGCGAACATCATAGGATTTATTTGTGCGTGGATTCTTGATTCTTATACTCTTTCCAACTGCCCCATCTTGCTGTGCAATTCCATCAAAACTTAACATCACTCCACCCTCACTAACTTGCACAAACACAGGATCACCGCGTCGAATCACAACCTTTGGAACTAAATCACTCTTAAGCAGTAACGAACCCTTGTTTGTATAAGACCGGATAGAATACAAACCCACATCCTTTCTCTCCATCCACTCACGCGTAACGCGTTCAAAAGGAATACGACTAATTTCAACTTCTCTTAGACCAACAACATCACCACTTTTGAGTTTAACCGCACTCACCAATGCTTCAATAGTTGCTTCAATTTGAAAACGAAAATAAATCTTCCTCCTCTCTCCTTCCTTTGTTAAAAAAATTGCCGGGAATGTCCCGCTAGAACGACTATGCAACTTCTCTGGAAATTGGTATTCCTGAAAAACAAAATCCTCTAATTCTACAGAAGATACGGGCGTAACAATGACATCTTGGATTAAAATATGATTTTTTTTAAATTTCTCTAAATAAAAAGGGGCAATTTTCTCCTCCAAAAAAGGAACGCGTTCCTTTTGTACCCTTAAAAACTCAATAATATTCGAACGTGATTTCACAATAATGCCATGTTCTTTAAATTTATCTACAATATCAGAACTTTTAGCACGATACAAATTCACACTATTCGCGACCTTAAACAATGGAAAAAGCGGAGCATCTTTAAGTATATCTTGCGAAGTAATGACATTATCTTTGAAATCATAACGTCTTTGCAATAATTGTTCTGAAGATTCTTGTTCTGCCCACAAAATCACCATAAAAGCACAGATTAAAAGATGAAAACGAAAAAATTTCATTAACATCACCCCCCTTTTGTTAATTTGTAAAAAATTATTGTCATTTTAATAAGACATTATAGGCTTTTTTTATATAATTCTCTTTTAAAAAGTCAAAGGAGTAGCAGTAAATGGCTGATGAAAAAAAACCTGAAGAGGCGGCGGGTGGCGGAAACAAAATGATAATTATCATCGTTGCGGCGGTGGTAGCACTTTTGTTGATTATTGCGGTTGTGGTAGGTATCATATTAATGTCAGGGGGTGGAGAAGAACCCCAAGCACAGCCAACAGCACAAGCAAATGCTGGTGGTGGGGGAGGCAACCCTGCTGCAAATATGCGTTCTGGAACAAGCTATTTAAGTTTAGGACCCATTTATGGACTTGACCAACTGATTGTTAATCTTTCTTCACAGAGCGGAAGAAGATACCTTAAAACAACAATTAACTTGGAGTTAAGTAGCGAAAAACTAATGCCAGAATTAGACACAAAACGTCCTGCAATTCGCGATACTTTAATTAGTGTTTTATCTTCGAAAACAATTGAAGAAATCTCTACTGCAAAAGGTAAAGATAAGCTAAAAGATGAACTTGTAGAACGTATTAATGAATCTTTAGTTGATGGAAAAATTAGCAATTTATTCTTCACAGAATTTGTAATTCAATAAGGCTAATTTTGCAAATTGGCATAGATATTGCCTCCATTGCTAGAATCAAACACTTTATCAATCGTTTTAACCAAAAAGCATTGGATAGATTCTTAACAAGCAATGAGCAGACACTTTATGGGACACAACCCCAAAAAGTCGCCTCTGCGTGGGCTGCAAAGGAGGCTTTTTCTAAGGCTTTAGGGTGCGGAATTTGTGCTAAATGTGGTTTTTTAGATATTGAGCTATTCCGCAATCAAAATGGACAGCCCTATCTTGTTTTATCTCCACGCATTCAAGATTCTTTTCAAATTCGTTCTACCTCTATTTCAATCAGCCACGACTATGGCTTTGTTATTGCTGCTGTAATTGTTGAATGTAACAAGAATTCAATATTTTTGGACTCAAGGGAAAATCAATGAATATTTTATTCACAGGTGGTGGTACAGGTGGGCATTTAAGTGTTGCTAAAAGTGTAGCTGAAGAGATTCATTTGCTTGGAACACACAAGCTTTACTATATGGGTTCTACACGCGGACAAGACCAACAATGGTTTAAAGAAAGCCCGTTATTTAAAGAAAAATTCTTCTTAGAATCTGAAGGCATTGTCAATAAAAATTTATTTACTCTTCCTAAAGCCGCGTTTAAACAATATAAAGCAGCACAACAAGCCAAAAAAATCATACAATCCTCACAGATTCAAGCCGTTTTTAGTGTAGGCGGTTATTCAGCAGCACCAGGTGCTTTTGGGGCAATCCTTAACCACACTCCCTTATTTATCCACGAACAAAATGCTCGTATTGGATTACTCAACAAAACCCTAAAACCTTTTGCAAGAGAATTCTATTGCTCTTACACCAAAGATTCTCCGCTTAGAAACTATCCCGTCTCAAAAGTCTTTTTTGACACACAACGTCAACGCACAGAAATAAAAAAAATTATTTTTTTGGGAGGTTCACAAGGGGCAAAATTCATTAATAACTTTGCACTAGAAATAGCTCCAGAACTCCAAAAAAGAGGAATAAAAATTATTCACCAATGTGGAAAAAATGAGATTGATGACTTAACACAAGCTTATCAAAAACAAAATATCGCACCCACACTCTTTGCATTCAGCCCTAATCTACATTCATTCATTCAAGAAGCTGATTTTGCAGTTTCTCGTGCAGGGGCTAGCTCATTATGGGAACTCTCTGCAAATGGATTACCAAGTCTCTTTGTCCCCTACCCATATGCTGCAAAAAATCATCAATTCTATAACGCGGAATTTCTCGTTAAACAGAATCTTGCCTACCTTACATTAGAGAGTGATTTGGATTGTGCAAAATTACTGCATATTATTGAGGATACTCAAACCCTTGCAAAACAAAGTCAAGGCTTGATGGACACTATCCAAAAAGGCGGTGCAAAGGATATTGCAAAAAGTATTCTTGCCCTTAATCAAGGATATAACAGAAACTAAATGGGCTTTTTACAACAGAAATTTTTTATTTCTTCTCCCACTCCAGCATTCTTATTTTTAATAAAAACCTTCAATATCTCTCAAAAAGAAGCCCAACGTTGGATTGATAAAAAACGGTTAAGGACGGCAAATCACCATATCTGTAAAAAAGGTGAAACCCTTATGGGTGAAGTTGAAATTACATTATTCAAACCCGCCACTACCATAGAACAACCTTTCTTTCGCACACCTTTTTTTACAATTTTTAACAAACCAGCTAATCTACTTTCTCACCCTAAAGGCTGCTTTGAATCCATTTCTATGCTAGATAGCATTTATGCAATTCTTGGAAAAAATGCTGTTTTAACACATCGACTAGATAAGGAAACAAGTGGCTTACTACTTGTTGCACATAATGCGGTAATCGCCAAAGAAATTGGGTATTTATTTATGAACAGACTCATTCATAAAACCTATCTTGCGTGGGTAGAAGGTTATGTTAAATCCACACAAACAATCTCCCTTCCACTCCGTAAACCAAAAAAAGAAAAAGATTTATCCATACGCATGCAAATTGCCCAAAAGGGTGAAGGCAAAGAAGCAATTACCTCCATCTACCCACTCACTTACAACCAACAAACAAATTCTACACTCGTTCGTGTTATACCTAAAACTGGCAGAACACACCAAATTCGCATACATTTAGCAACAATTGGACATCGAATTTTAGGCGACCCTCTGTATGGTATTCCGGATGCACATAGTCGCTTATATCTAGAATCTAATCTATCTTGCACAGACTATGAAAAATACTTTGGTGCAAAGCGTCTAATGCTCCATGCATATGGACTGGAGTTTCCATTCAGGGATTCTTATTTTCATCTCATTTGCCCAACAAATTTTGACAAAAAAATACTACCGAGTAAATAAATAAGAGATTTACATAATTCTTAAGAGGTTGTTTTTGGAACTTTTATGCTTTTCATGCACAATTACCAAAAACAACTAGCTCTGCATAGAACATTAAAGAGTAAGCATTCTAAAACATTTTTTACAAAAATTAATTCAATGCAAACAAATCGCTGAATTCATTGAAAGGCATCGCCTCTAATTCAGACTGATTTGCACAAATTTTCTTAATTTTCTCACATTTTTTGGGGCTTAGTTTGCGAGAAATATTGCGTTCAAATTTAGCAATGAGAACAGGAATCCCCTCACTTCTACGACGTTTATGTCCGATTGGATAATCAATCTCTACTTTTTCACTCTTTGTCCCATCTTTGTAGAAAATTTGTACAGCATTTGCAATAGAACGTTTATCCGCTTCCAAATATTCCTTCGTATAACGATCATCCATCTGCACTTCCATTTTATCCCTCAACGCATCAATACGCGGGTCATTAGCAATAGAATCTTCATAGTCATCAGCCGTTAAGCGTCCAAATACAAGTGGAACAGCAACCATATATTGAATACAATGATCTCTATCAGCCGGATTTGCTAGAGGTCCTACTTTATTAATAATACGATGTCCAGATTCTTGGGTAGTAATCACGATTTTTTCAATAGAATCAAGCTTATTTTTCACTTCATCATGTAGTTTTAAAGCACATTCTACAGCAGTTTGTGCATGGAATTCAGCAGGAAAACTAATCTTAAAAAGCACATTCTCCATCACATAACTACCAAAATCTTGAGGCAATTTAAGCTTTTGCCCTTTCATTTTCACATCTTCAAACCCCCAAAAACTTGCGGATAATGCACTAGGATATCCCATTTCACCGCTTAAAGCTTTCAAGGCAAGATTCACACCCCGACTACTTGCATCGCCTGCCGCCCAACTTTTGCGTGAACCTGTGTTGGGTGCATGACGATATGTACGCAAAGCACCACCATCAATAAAAGCATGACTAACAGCATTACGTACTTCTTCAAAATTTCCACCAAGCATTGCACAAGCAACTGCAGTCGAAGCAATACGCACTAAAAGCACATGGTCTAATCCCACTTTATTAAAACTATTTTCCAAAGCCAAAACGCCCTGAATTTCATGTGCTTTAATCATCGCTGTGAGAACATCTTTAACAGTGAGGGGCTTTTTACCCGTGGCAATATTTTTGCGACTCAAATAGTCTGCAACTGCCCAAATTGCACCCAAATTATCACTCGGATGTCCCCATTCAGCAGCAAGCCAAGTATCATTAAAATCAAGCCATCGCACCATTGCACCCACATTGAATGCTGCTCTCTCTGGCTCAAGCTGATAGCTTGTTCCCGGAATTTTTGCACCCAATGGGCGGAATTCCGCTCCCTCCACAACAGGTCCTAAAAGTTTTGTACAAGCAGGGAACTCTAAAGCAAGAAGCCCACAACCAATCGTATCCATTAAACAATATCTCGCTGTTTCATAAGCAAGAGAAGAATTGATTTTATAGTCCACTGCATACTGTGCAATTTTTGTTAAAATCTCATCAAAATCTGGCCTTTTTGTATCCAAAATACCCATATCAGCACTCATCTTAAAAACTCCTTGTAAAAATATATAAAAGTAAACTAAATCTAACGCTTATCCATCGGCACAAATTCTCTATTTTCTGGCCCAATGTATTCAGAACTTGGACGAATTAACTTATTATTTGCACGTTGTTCAAAGACATGTGCAATCCAACCAGCAGTACGGCTAAAAATAAAAATAGGCGTAAAATATGAAGTTGGAATGCCCATAAAATGATAAGCAGATGCACTATAAAAATCAAGATTAGGGAATAATTTTTTCTCGTCCCACATCACCTTTTCAATCGCCTCACTTATAGGATAAAGCCCTTTTGTGTCCTTGACATCATCGCTTAACTTCCTGCTCCATTCCTTAATAACAACATTTCTAGGATCAGCAGTAACATAAACACGATGCCCAAATCCCATAATCTTATCTTTATTGCTAAGCTTTTTATGGATACCATCAATCGCTTCTTGAGGAGTTTTAAATTCAGCAATTAAATCCATTGCCGCCTCGTTTGCCCCACCATGTAAAGGACCTCTTAAAGCACCAATCGCCCCTGTAATTGCTGAATATACATCAGACATTGTTGCCGTAATTACACGTGAAGTAAAAGTTGAAGCATTAAATTCATGCTCTGCATACAAGATTAAACTAACATGCATAGCTTTAACCCATAAATCTTTTGGTGGAGTTTGATGCAATAATTCTAGGAAGTAGCCACCGATGGAATCCTGTGTAGAATCTGTTGAAATTTCTTTTCCACTATGGTGATAATGATGCCAAAAAGTAAGAATTGAAGGAAAAATTCCGAGCAAACGCACAGCAATTTTTTGTTGGTCCGGAAATTGCATTTTAAGTACATCTAAATTCTCTTGCTCCAAGCAACCCAAAACTGAACAACCCGTCCTCATAATATCCATAGGGTGAGCATTTTTTGGTAAAAGCTTTAATGCCTCTTTAAGCTCCTTTGGTAAAGCTCTAGCTGCTTTTAACTCTTGCTTAAATTCTGCAAGTTGGCTTTTATTTGGCAACTCATCGCGTAAAAGCAAATAAGCAACTTCCTCAAATTCACATTCTCTTGCTAAATCATAAATATCATAACCACGATAATTTAATCCATGCCCTGTCCCAACCGTACAAATTGCTGACTTTCCAGCAACCACTCCTGCTAATCCACCTACTTTTCCTTTTGCTGCTTCTCCCATTTTCTCTCCTTATTTTTTAAATAACGCATCAAGCTTCTGTTCAAAAGCGTGATAACCTAACATTTCATATAAATCAACGCGTGTTTGCATTTTTTCAATGCTATTCTTTTGCGTTCCATTCTGGATAATGTCTTGAAACACTTCCAAAGCAGCTTTATTCATTGCTCTTGCAGCAGAAAGCGGATATAAGACCATAGAAATTCCAACAGTCTTTAACTCCTCGGTTGTAAAATAGGGTGTTTTTCCAAATTCTGTAATGTTAGCCAATACCGGAACTTTGATGACATCTGTGAATTGTTTGTATTCTTCTAATGTGTGAATTGCCTCTGCAAAAATCATATCTGCACCCACTTCCACATAAGCTAAAGCACGTTCAATAGCAGCTTGTTGTCCTTCACTTGCATGTGCATCAGTTCTTGCCATCACGACAAACTCAGAATCAATCTTTGCATCAACTGCCGCCTTGATACGATCGCACATTTCTTCCTTACTAACAAGCTCCTTGTTAGGGCGATGCCCACATCGTTTTTGTGCAACTTGATCTTCAATGTGACAACCTGCGGCACCACTACGAGTTAAATCCTTAATGGTGCGACTAATATTAAATGCTCCGCCCCAACCCGTATCCGCATCAACAAGTAGGGGTAAATCGCTTGCTGCGGTGATTCTTCGCACATCAATGCACACATCCTCTAAAGAACTGATTCCAAGGTCAGGAAGTCCTAAGCTCATTGCCGCTAATGCTCCGCCACTCAAGTACAATGCTTTTGCACCGCTTTTTTGTGCCTGTATCGCTGAATAAGCATTAATCACGCCTATAATTTGCAAAGGGTGATTTTGTTTTAGTGCTTCCCTAAACTTTGTTCCCGGACTTTTGTTCATCGTATCTCCTTTCGTCCTTTTAAAAGCTAAGCAATCTAGCAAGTTTATTCTAAAGATATTTGGATTAAATAACCTTAGAAATATCCAAATAAAAGTACATTTTAAAGGTGAATGTGTAAAAATGATACAAACATTTATTGCAAATATCGACAATCCCAAAATATCTAGATATACTCAAAGTCAAATTTGTCATTAACACAAAAATTACATCGATACATACAAAATTCCTCAATATGTGTATTTTTGTAACAAATAAACAAAGTTTTAAGTTAGAGTTAGTCAACCGACTTGAAAAAAATTCAACAAATTCTTGATATAATCTCTCATCTATTTTATATTTTTTGGAGGATTCAGTGAAAAAAGTTTTATTTACTCTATGTTTAGGCTTTATGTTGGCCTTTTCAGGTTGTGGAGATTCAGAAGGAAAGAATTCAGGTTCTGCCTCTAGTAATGACCCTAACAAGGTTTATGTAGTGAAATTTGCTCATGTTGTGAGTAGTGGAACACCTAAAGGAAAAGCAGCTGATTTATTCGCTAAACGTGCGGGAGAATTGAGCAATGGGCGTTTAAAAGTTGAGGTTTTTCCATCTGCACAACTCGTTGATGACGATAAGGTTTTTATGGAATTAAAAAGAAATAATGTCCAAATGGCAGCTCCAAGTTTCTCAAAATTCACACCTCTTGTTAAAGAGTTCAATCTATGGGATATTCCTTTTATTTTTCGCGATAACGACCATTTGCATCAAGTGATGGACGGCGAAGTTGGGCAGATTCTTAAAGATAAGCTTATGGCAAAAGGTTTTGTTGCGCTTGAGTATTGGGATGCAGGATTCAAGCAATTTAGCACAAATAAAAAACCCATTCTCCTACCAGAAGATGCTAGAGGACAAAAAATGCGCATTATGAGTTCAAAGATTTTGGAAGAACAAACAAAGGCAATTAGTGCGAATCCACAAGTGATTAACTTTGGCGAGGTATATTCAGCATTGCAAACAGGTGTTGTGGATTCAGCAGAAAATCCCCTCTCAAACCTCTACAATTCTAAATTTTATGAAGTGCAAAGCTCCATTACCCTTTCAAATCATGGCTACTTAGGATACTTAGTTGTTGTTAGTGAGGCTTTCTGGAAAGAATTACCAGAAGATTTAAAAGAAGTGTTCAATCAAGCAATGAGTGAAGCCACAAAATTTGAACGAGAAGAATCTCTCAAAGATGAAGAAGTGTTGTTGCAAAACCTTAGAGATTATGCTGCAAAAACAAACAAACTTACAATCTATGAATTAAGTGCAGAGCAAAAACAACAATGGCAAGATGCAATGAGAACCATTTATCCTAAATTCTATGATATTGTTGGTGAAGACCTCATTCAAAAGACACTTGACACAAAATAAGGATAACATTTATGCTTAGTTTAATCAAGAAGCCATTTTACTTTGCACACAAAAGCCCAACTGTCAACAAGGTTTTTCAGATTCTTGATGTGATTATTGCTTCAGTCAATAAGAATGTAGCAGTTGTGGGCTTAGCACTAGGAGTTATCATAACAGCTGTCAATGTATTTATGCGAACAATCAGTTCTTGGTATCCAGAGATGGGTTCTATTACTTGGGGTGAGGAAATGGCAAGGTATTGCTTTATTTGGAGTGCCCTATTTGGTGCGGCTTATGGATTCAGAAAAGGTGTACATATTTCTGTTATGGTCGTTGTCGAACGTTTCCCGCCACCTTTGGCTAAAGCATGCGTATTGTTTTCGTATGTTTTATGCTCCATTTATCTTGCATTTATGTGTTATGCAGGTTTTGATGTTGTTTACTTAAATTATGAATTAGGCGTTAGTAATGAGGCAATTCATGATGTGCCATTGTGGTATTTTTTAGTTTGCTTACCTATTGCTTTTTTAGGTGCAACTTACCGCGTGATTGAAAAGATTTATGAAGTGTCTTGGATGGATGCGAATCAAGTCGTGAAAAATACACAAGACGAGATTATTCATGATACCGCAATTAAAGATTAATTTTATTTTTAAGGTTTTTTGATGAGTGTATTATTTCTGTTTGTTGTTTTATTTGGGTTAATTCTTATTGGCGTTCCTGTTGCAGTTGCATTAGGGATTAGTTCTGTAAGTGCAATGCTTCTCTTCACAAGCCACGATATTTTAGCTATTCCCGACACCTTTACAGCAGGCTTTAAATCCACACTGATGGCAATCCCAATGTTTATCTTAGCAGGCTCTTTACTGAGCAAAGGAAGTTCAGCACAACGAATTGTTGACCTTGCAAAAGCGTTAGTTGGGCATTTACCTGGTGGCTTAACAATGAGTGCTATTTTAGCGTGTATTATCTTTGCTGCTGTGAGTGGAAGTTCTCCGGCAACTGTTGTCGCAATTGGTTCTGTGATGTTTGTTGCCTTAAAAGAAGCAGGTTATCCAAAAAGTTACGCTGTTGGTGCAATTACCTCGGCAGGAAGTTTAGGAATTTTAATTCCACCCTCTGTCGTGATGATTGTCTATGGCGTAACAGCAAGTGGTTTGAGCGACTTGAGTGGCAAAACAATTACCGTTTCTATTGAGGAGCTTTTCAAAGCAGGAATTATTCCGGGCTTAATGATTGGTTTTATGATGATGCTTTATGCTTATATTGGAGCAAAGAGATTAGGTTTTCAAGCAACGACTCCCGAAAAAATGAGCGTACGTATTAAAAAGTTTTTTGATGCATTTTGGGCATTACTGATTATCTTTGTTGTGATTGGTGGAATTTATGGCGGATTCTTCACAGCAACAGAAGCTGCTGGAATTGCATGTGTGTATGCATTTCTCGTTTCTGTTTTTGTTTATCACGATATTAAATTAAAAGATATGTATGGCGTTTTTTTAGATGCGGCAATTACAACGGCAATGATATTTCTCATTATCGGTTCAGCAGTCGTTTTTGCACACTTTTTAACAAGCGAACGCATTCCTCATATGATTGCTGAATTCTTGATTGGGCAAAATATGAGCTGGTGGATGTTTTTAATTGTTGTCAATATTATTTTATTTATCATGGGGCAATTTATGGAACCTAGCTCTGTGGTGATGATTATGACTCCTTTGCTTTTACCTATCGCCGTGAGTTTAGGAATTGACCCGATTCACTTTGGTATTATCATGGTTGTTAATATGGAATTAGGTATGATTACACCGCCTGTTGGGCTGAATCTTTTTGTAGCAAGTTCCTTAACAGGGCTTGATTTGAAAGATGTTACCGTTTCTGTTATCCCATGGCTTTTGATTATGATTGTTGGGCTAATTGTAGTTACTTACATCGAAGAAATCTCTTTGTGGCTACCCTCATTGAGTCGCGTTTATTAACAATGATTATTTAAGTAGGTTAATTAATGGATGCATAAATAAAATAAGCCCCCCAAGAGGGGAGCCTAAGGCTTAAAACAATTCTTAAGAAGACTACTGGAGTAATCTTAAGATATTTTGTTGTGTTGCATTCGCTTGACTCATC
>NZ_NHYN01000026.1 GCF_003288845.1 Helicobacter monodelphidis
TCTTACTGCTTCTTCTAAATCTTTTGATTTAGATTCTAAGTCTTTAGCGAAGTTTGCTGAAGTATGAAGCATTTTTCTTATTTCTTCTCCAAGTGTGTTGGTAACCATATCCACACGCCCACTAGCATTGGCTACACTTGTGCTAAAATCAAGTTTTACATAACTGTCAAATACACGATTGAGTTCATGTAAATCTTTTCCGATTGCTACGCAGAGAAGCTCCAATAATTCGTTAACAGAATCTCTAAGCTGATTAAGATAAGGGTTACTTCCTGTATGCGTAATTCTTTTTACTGCTGAACCATCTTTCGCTGCCTGAATAGCTACAAGAGAATCTTGAACCAATGCACTATCTTGATCGAGAGATTGATGTGTCTTTTCAATATTTTCATTAATGGCTATTGCCATAGCACCAAATTCATCTTTGGATTTGAGCGAGATAAGCTCAATACTCTTTTCCTCATAATTAAGGAAACGGAAGAATGAGTTTAGTCCGCGAGAAATACTCCTTACACTTGACATAAGATTAAAATAAAAAAGTAATGCAAGCGGTAAGAAAATCATAATAAAAATAAAAAATGAAATCGTAATTGCACGAAGATTTTCAACCTCAATTGAGTCATCAATAACGCCAGAAGTTTCACGTGCTTGAATTGCAAGATTGTCGATATAGACTCCTGTGCTAATCCAAATATTTTCAGTATTAGGAATAAGTGTTGCATAGGCAAGTTTTTCTGCGATAATGCTACTGCCATCAGGAAGTGGTTTACTAAACAAGTATTCTACAAATCCCCCTCCAGCATTAGCGACTTTATTAAGCTCTGGCACATAAAATACACCATTAGCATCCTTTGTTTGACTTAAATCTTTGCCTAACAAATCTTTACGCGTAGGGTGGGCTACAGGAGTGTGGACTTTGTAGACAAAATAATAGCCTGACTGGTCATCTTCAAAACGGAATTTTTCAATTGCTTGTGCAATAATAGCAATTTTTTCACTTTCACTCTTGCTATCCTCGAGCAACTGCCCAATAATATTAGCTACGGAATCTGTTGCAAGTTGTAATCTATCTTTATATTCATCTTTAAGGATATTATAAACTTCTCTATCCGTTAAATCTCGAATATTTTGACTGCTCATATAGATAATTCCCATTAAAATAAACAGCGGAATAATCGTTCCATTAGCGAAGAGTAAGATTTTTATTTTTAAGGAAAGGTTCTTGTAAAAGTTCATTGAGTAACTCCTATCTCAAAGCATTTTTTTTAAGGTAAGATCTGTAAAATCCAAGAGTCTTTAAGAATGATAAGAACACGAAAATTAGAGATTTCGCTAAAGACTTTAGACTCTGTGATTATACCAAAAAATTTTCTTTTTTATATAAATTTATAATAAAAATATATATTATTATTTTTTTGATTCAATAGTAAATTTTTACAATATATACCTTCACAACAAAACCCATAGCTACCCTTAGCCTTTCGTTGACATTTATACTAATTTTAAGATTAATGGATTTATCTGGTTCTATATCGGCAAAATATACTTACTTCCATATTTTACAAATTTTAGATTCCCTAATACATTTTAACTTGAATAAACATTAACTTGCTAATAGCTTCATCGCTAATAAAATTACTTATAATTTATTTTATTTATTAATTATATTTAAGAATAATTTTAGGCTTATCACAATCTCACATTAAATTTTATATCTAATTTTTATGCTTGATGCGATATACTTCAGATTAAATATAATTTATAAAATTATTGGAGTACTTGCAATGAGTAAAAATATAGTTTTACAAATCGGGGCAGGTGGCGTAGGCGGTGTGGTAACACACAAAATGGCGATAAATCGTGCAGAGGCATTGCAAAAAGCGGGGCTAAGCGTAGATTCTATCAAAAACTATAAGCAAACAGAGAGTGGAGATTCTCAAGGCGGCGTATTCTCTCGCATAATCCTAGCCTCTCGCACGATAGATAAATGCAAGGCAATCGCAGATTCTATCCGCGCAAAGGGCTTAGGCGAAATAGAAGTCGATAGCGTCGATGCAGATAATATAGAATCCATAGTCGCCCTTATTGAGAAATATCGCCCGAAACTCGTAGTCAATGTCGCGCTCCCCTATCAAGATTTGATCATTATGGAGGCGTGTTTGCGGACAAAAACGCATTATTTAGACACGGCAAATTACGAACACCCAGATGCCGCACATTTCGAATACAAGGAGCAATGGGCGTATGATACGCGTTACAAAGAGGCGGGGATTTTCGCACTTTTAGGAAGTGGCTTTGACCCGGGCGTAACGAATGTTTTTTGCGCCTACGCCCAGAAGCATTATTTTGATAGCATAGAATCTATTGATATTTTGGATTGCAATGCCGGCGACCACGGCTATGCGTTTGCCACGAATTTCAACCCAGAAATCAACTTACGCGAGGTGAGCTCTAAGGCAAGATATTGGGTAGCAAACGATACTCAAGCAAAAATAAGCGAAATCTCCACAGAATCTAATCTCGCCCTCAACCCCGACTTGAAACAAGACACAATCTATCGCAAATTTGAGCGTGAGGAGAGGCATTGGGAAGCGGAAGTGCGAGCAAAGGAAGAGGCGAAATTCTCCAAACAATCTGCGATCTCTCACTCAACCTTGAAGAATGAAAATTATTGCAAAGGACAATGGCGTGATGTCGCTCCTCTCGCACTGATGAAAGAGTGGGATTATCAAGAAGTGGGCGTGAAAAATAGCTACCTGCTCTATCATGAGGAGCTAGAATCGCTCATTCGAAATATCAAGGGATTGCGTAAAATACGCTTTTTTATGACTTTTGGAGAATCTTATCTCACGCATATGAAGGTGCTAGAGAATATCGGCTTTTTGCGTATCGATGAGGTGGCGCACAAGGGCGGGAAAATCGTGCCTATCGAAGTGCTAAAGACCTTACTCCCAGACCCAGCGAGTCTCGCTCCTCGCACAAAAGGCAATACGCATATTGGCTGCTATATCAAAGGGCGAAAAGACGGCAAGGAAAGAGTGATTTATATCTATAATATTTGCGACCACGAAGTGTGTTATAAAGAAGTCAATGCGCAAGGCGTGAGCTACACGACAGGTGTGCCGGCGATGATTGGGGCGAAGCTCATAATGGAGGGCAAATGGGGCGTGGGTGCAAAAAAGAATGTGGCTTTCACTCAATCTTCACAGGAGCTTGAAAAATCCTCAATCGATAGGCAACAAGCCTTATCTCAATCGAATTTTTCTGCACAACCTGCAAATCTTAAGCAAAATCCGCATTCTTTGGATATTGATATAGAATCTTACAATAAACAACGCTTAGAGATGAATCGCGATATGCCACAGGGCGGGGAGTATCAGGGGGTGGATAATGGTGCAGAGCTATATAAGGGTAGGCTAGAATCTTGCCACGATGATACGATACAAGGGCGAAATTCTAAGATTTTAGATGAGAAACCAGCGTTGCAAAAAGAGAGTGCAGAGCTAGTTGAGATGAGAAATCGTAGTTTTCAAGGCGGAGGCGATGGGAGCTACCTAAGCGGTAATGACCGAGCCGACAACGCAGAATCTGCAATTTATCGCTCAATGCAAGGCAGTGGTGTGTGGAATATGGAGCAAAACGACCCTGACCCCTTTATGCACGAATTAAACTTACAAGGACTCCCCTATGTCGTGTGCGAGATAGATTCTCAAGGCGAAGTGAGAGTGCTAGAAGATGGGAGGAGATAGAACAACAACGGAGCGTATATGAAACAATTTTTACTTCTCATGAGCCTTATATTTTTTCACTCCGCTGCATTTGCGGAGAACCTATCATCACAAAATCCATCATCGCAAGGAGCAAAAACGATGAAGCAGCGGTATTTTAGCACGCCTTTTTTAAGCTATTTTTATAGTGATGATGAGGGGGTGCAGTATGATGAGAGGCAAAAATTTGTTACCAAAAAGGGGTTTGCAGGTCGCTATCCTATTGATATTATAGAATCTGCAAGCGGAGTGCAGGATAAAAATGGATATGATATTTATGCAAGTGATATTGTGCGTTTGCAGGGTTTTAAAAAGCCCCTTGTTGTGAAATATGATGAGAAAGTGGGGTTTTATCTCTCGTGTGAATGGGGCGAGACGCTCTGCAAGGCTGAATTTGGCGAAAAAATAATTGACAAAAAAATGGCTGATACAAAAACGACTGATACAAGCGCGACTGATGATATAGGTAGGCTTAAAGACACGCTTAGCAATATCAATCCAAGCAAACTGCAGGTTATAGGCAATGTGAGAAATCATAGATTCCGCACATTGAAGCAAGTTTTCACGCATAGAGGCTATACAAGCATTATCGCTCTTATTCGGCGTGATGAGGGACAATGGCTCAATGGCTATGTGCTTTTTGATAAAGGTGCGTTTTTTAGGATTTTCCCTGCGTTTAGAGACACACCGGGTAATGTCAATGTCGCTGGTTTCCGCAATGGAGTAGGGAGCGATTTTGCAGATTGGAGCGAAAATAGGACACAGCTTTATACTTATGAGGCTTTTGATTTTGCAGTGAGTATTCCTATCACTTATGCGGAGTTTGGCTATAAATCTAGCGTTTTGGAAGAGAGTGGCTTTGAGCAAGAGGAGGCTGATCCTTTTGTGGTTTTTGGCTTTTCTTTATCAGAGTTGCCTGACAAAAGTATGCATCTAAGCGAAGAGAGGGCAATGCAAAATATCGATGAGATGATAGATGTGTTTGAAGCGAAGCTCCAAGCCCTGCGATGAGGCTACAAGGTAGATTCTCAAGGCGAAGTGAGAGTGCGAGAAGGCAAGAACAATATGGGAGAGGGTAAAAAATTGAAAATATATGACTTTCTGCAATGTCAAATCATATATGACTCTGCCTTAGGGCGATACAATAACATTCAGCGAGGGGAAATCTATGGATTATAAAAAAGCGTTTTATTCAAAGTTGGAGGATTGTTATCTTGGTGTGAGGATTGTCGAAGGGCTGGTAGATAATGTCGCAAAGAGTGGCTTTGCTAACCTTCTCTCAATCAAAAGGCAGTATTTTAAGCATATCAAAGCGTATTTAGATAATGCCACAGAGGAGGAAGCAGGCAGACTTGCAGCAATACAGATTGATGCAAAAGCCTTATCACAGAGAGGCACGCAAGACTTCGCTTCATCTCAAGAGATACCACAGAAGCAAGAACTGCCCACATTGCTTATAGAATCTGAAAAAGCTGATATTTACAATAAGCTTTATACATTCTTTGATAGCTATCTTAGCGAGAGCGGGACGCCGTTTTTCAATGATACGCCCATCTATAAAAATATCTATGCCAAAGTGTATAGTAACTCCAAAGATACGAGTCTCTTTTATAAAACACAGAATCTCTACTATGTCAAATCCGATACCCTCTATGTGAGTATGAATATCATCGATGAGCGGGGCAAGATTCTCTTTCAATTTGATGCGAGTGAATATAGCCAAAATAGCGATAATGCTAAAAACAAAGTCTTTTTTAGGCTTGTAAGTATAAAATCCCTTGCTCAATCCAATGCCGAATCCAAGCAAGTAGAGTTACAAAACCTCACATCTAATCTTTCGCAGGAACACACACAAAATCCCCCGCGAGATTCTGTGCAACAAGATTTGCAAGAGTCATTAGAGGGGATTGATACAAGTAAGCTAGAATCCATAATCACTATAAAAGTGCTAAATAGCAAGGATACGCTTATAGATTCTACAAACATTTTTAAACAAAATTCAAACGAATTTAATGATGAGTTTGTAAAAGCACTCAAAAATGCAAATATCAAAATCCACGAAGATGAGCTGAAAAAAATCTTTCGCAGTTACAAGAAGCAAAATGAAATCGACTTTTTTATCCACAAAAATGCGAGGGAATTCCTGCAAGAGCAGTTTGATTTGTGGATGTTTAGTTATATTTATAAAGATAGCAAGACAGATTTTAGCCCCCAAACGCTTAAAAGACTTCAAGCTATCCGCAAAATCGCTTTGAAGGTGATAGAGCTTATCGGCGACTTTGAGGACGAACTCAAAGCGATATGGCTGAAGCCTAAATTTGCTAAAAACACGCAGTATGTGCTAAGCCTTGATAAAATCCTTGAATACTCTAAAGATTCTAAACAGGTGCTAGAATCTATCACGAACGACAAAGGCTTTGAATCTCAAATCAAAGAGTGGCAGGAGCTAAAGCTTATAGATGAGGGATTTAAAAAAGAGGATTTATTGGAGTTATATTCTTGCTATGGTATCGACCCCTCCCCAACCCCTCCCGCAAGGGGAGGGGCTAAAGAAATTTCAAATTCCCTCTCCCTTGAGGGAGAGGCTAAAGAATCTTTAGAATCCCCATCACAATATAAAGACTCTTTAGATTCTCATTCTCAATGTGGAGACTCCCTCACTTCCTCCTACCCCCTTAGCGGAGAGGCTAAAGATACCCCAAATTCCCTCTCCCATTGCGGAGACTTTTCCATTTCTTCCCCCTCCCACTGCGGAGGCTCTTTTGTTTCTTCCCCCTCCCTTAGCGGAGGGGGTAAGGGGGTGGGCGAAACCTCAAACAATGAGAACAAAGGCATACAAACTTATATAAACGCTCATCGATACCTAGCCCCATATATGAAAGAATTTAGTAGAGAAATGCGGAAAAATCCCACAGAAGCAGAAAAGAAACTTTGGCAGGAGCTAAGAAATAAAAAGTTAGGCTTTGGTTTTAGACGACAATTTGTGATAGATTCTAAATATATCGCTGATTTTGTGTGCTTAGAAAAGAGGCTGATTATCGAGTGTGATGGCGGACAACATAGTGAGAGCTTTGAGGATAAAGAGCGAGATTTTTATTTAGAATCACAGAATTTTAGAATCTTGCGGTTTTGGAATAATGAGATTTTAGGGAATATGGAGGGAGTTTTGGAGTGGATTAAAGAAGCTTTAGAAAATCCCACCCACCCCCTAACCCCCTCCGCTAAGGGAGGGGGAATAATAGAAATACCCACACAAAAAAAAGAAGGAATGAGCGAGGAAGCCTCTGCTAAGGAAGAAGGAATAGACAAGCAATCCTTCACTAATAATAAAGAATTGGGTAGCTTAGACCAATCAAGCCACTCCCCTTGCGGGAGGGGTTGGGGAGGGGAAAATATCGTAGAGCAATACCGCTATCTTCCTATTGATACCAAGCACTTTAGCAAGGAGACAAGATATAAGATTCTAAGTAGCTTTGAGGATTTAGAATCTTTGCTGAATGGTGAATTAATTAAAAGTGATAATTTTCAAGCCCTAAACTCCATAATGCCAAAATACAAGGGCAAGATTGATTTGATTTATATTGACCCGCCGTATAATGCACCTGCAAGCGAGATTATTTATAAAAATAATTTTAAAGATTCTACTTGGCTTTCAATGATGGAAAATCGCTTGAGCTTAGCAAAAGAGTTTTTGAGCAAAAGAGGTATTTTAAGCTGTGCTATTGACGAAAACGAGCAAGAAAATCTCGGTTTATTACTCGGGGATATTTTTTATGATTATAAAAAAACTTGTGTGAGTGTAGTGCATAATCATGGCGGTATTCAAGGGGATAATTTTTCATATTCTCATGAATATGCGTATTTTTTATATCCTATAATTAAAGATTTACTTAATAGGGAAAAACGAGAAGATGCAAATATTGTTGCTTTAAGAGATTGGGGTAATGGTGGTTCTGAAAGACATACTGCTAAAAATTGTTTTTATCCTATTTATGTTAAAGATTCTCAAATTGTTGGTTTTGGAGAGGTATGCAAAGATGATTTTCACCCTCCCGCTAATGTAATGAGGGAAGATGGAGTGATTGAAGTTTATCCTATTGACGATGAAGGGGTAGAAAGAAAATGGAGGAATGCAAAAAACACGATAGAATCTATCCAAGATAAACTAATTTGTAAGTGTATTAAAGGTATTTTTTCTATTCACAGGATTAAAGATGAATTTCGCTTTAAAACTTGTTGGTATGATAAAAAATATAATGCTAATTCTTATGGTAGCAATATTCTTACAAACATTCTCCCTAATAATGAATTTGACTACCCAAAATCCATTCATACCGTAAAAGACTCTATTTATTTGGCAAGTAAGGAAGATTCTATTGTTATGGATTTCTTTGGCGGGAGTGGGACAACAGCCCATGCGGTATTAGAATTAAATAAAGAGAGTGGAAATAGAAAATTTGTTTTAGTAGAGCAAGGGGAGCATTTTTATAATGTTATCATTCCACGCATTAAAAAAGTGGCTTTTAGTAGCGAATGGAAAAATGGAGAATTAAAAGACAATAAGCAAGTTAATCCTTGTAGCATTGCATTTGCCTACTATGAGCTAGAATCTTATGAGGAAGCATTGGAAAATTGTGAGTATGTGCTAAGTGAAAATCTCCCCTCTTCCTTTGCGGAGCGAGAGGGTGAGTCGCCTCGTCATTGCGAGCAGAGCGAAGCAATCCAAAAACAAAGTCAAATACAGAATATGGATTGCCACGAAGTCGTGCCGACTTCTCGCAATGACAAGGCGAAAATCATCGACTATCGCAAATCTCGCAAACTCATCAAGGAACTAGACAAGGGCGAGACTATCAACCTCGATATGAGCGGGGAATACCGCAAAAAGTTTGATATATTTCAAACTTTGGCGAATCTAATGGGCTGGAAAATCAAAAGGTTATTTTTAGATTCTAAGGGCGTAGAATCGTGCGAATATGATAATGGCGAAATCGTAAGTATCGATAAGCTTGATTTACAAAAATACCCACGACTTAAAAATCTTATTTGGTGGGAGTAGGGAATGAATAATGAAAAATTTATCGCACCTCAATTTGATTTAAATACCTTTACTTGTCCGCATTGTCAAGTAGTTGCACAAATGGATTTTTTTATTCCTAATAAAATAGAAAGGGAAATAATTGATAAGATAGCAGAGATAAAATACATAATGAACGATTCTTTGGCGTGCTATCATCTTAATAAAGCAGAATCTGAAAGGCTAGAAAATAGAATAGAGACTATAACAGAAATTATGCAAGATTATAGAGCTTATGCAAACACCTTTTGCGTGTGTCAATCTTGTAATGAAATCAGCATTTGGATAGATAAGAAAATAGTATATCCAAAACCTCGTTTAGCTCCACTACCAAACGAAGATTTGCCTGATAATATAAAAGCAGATTATGTAGAAGCCTCTTTAATCGTGCAAGATTCTCCACGCGGAGCGTGTGCTTTGCTTCGTCTAGCCTTACAAAAGCTTATGATACATTTGGGAGAGGATAAGAATCTTAATAAGGCTATTCAAAGCCTAATAGATAAAAAGAGGATTGATGAAAATTTACAAAAAGCTTTGGATTTTGTTCGTGTGGTTGGCAATATTGCTGTGCATCCAAGTGAATTAGATATTAAAGATAATCAAGAAATCGCAATAGCATTGTTTAAGATTATTAATTATATTGCTGAAAAAATACTCACGGACAAGAGGCAGATTGATGAAATTTATAACCTTTTGCCTGAAAATGCAAAACGAGAAAATAGACAAAACAAATAATAGGGTTAGAAACAATGAATGAGAAAGACATTTTAGAAGATATTATTCGACAAACGGAAGACCTTAAAGATGAAGTAGATAGCTTTATAGAAAAACATAATAAAAGTGCTGATTTTTGGAGAATTACTTATTATATACTTATTTTTGTATCTATTTTTTCTTTAGCTATCTCTTTGTCATTTTCTAGCCAAGCTCTAGCTGAATGGCTTATAAGTATTATAGGGGAAGTTCTTATAGGTGGGTTAGGCATTGCTTCGGGAGCTACTACGGTAATCTTAATATTCTTAAATCCTAATGAAAAATATTTATCGCATAGAGATACTATCAATAAATTTACAAAATTAAGAGATAAAATAAAAATGCTTCTAATTATAGAGCAAGATAATGAAATTCAAAGCTATAGGGATACCCTAGCAAGCTTTTATGGTGAGAAAAATTCTATTTTAGAGCATTCTTTGCCTACTTCAAATTCGTTGTTTATCTCAATAAAAAATTTCTTTGGAGTTAAAACTCATGAATAGCAATAACATTATCCTCCACACTACGCAAGATGACATACAAAGGATTGCTAATGCCTAAAGCTCCCAAACTCAATCCACACAATCCCATCATCATTTATCAAGATTCTAAAGATATACCAAATATTAGTGTGTTGCTTGAAAATGAGACTTTATGGCTTACACAAAGGCAAATTGCGGAGCTTTTTAGCGTGAGTGTGCCGACAATTAATGAGCATATTAAAAATATTTATAACGAAGAGGAATTGCAAAAAGATTCAACTATTAGGAAATTCCTAAGAGTTCAAACTGAAGGGAGCAGAGAAGTTTCAAGAGAATTAGAGCATTATAATCTTGATATGATTCTGTCTGTGGGCTATCGTGTGAATTCCAAAAATGCGACGAAGTTTCGCCAATGGGCGAGCAAAATTTTAAAAGAATATTTGATTAAAGGCTTTGTGCTTGATAGTGAGAGATTGAAAAACCCAAATGGTAGGAGTGATTATTTTGATGAATTGCTAGAGAGGCTTAGAGATATTCGCTCAAGTGAAGCTAGAATCTACGCACAAGTGCTAAAGATTTTCTCCACAGCGATTGATTATGACAAGGATTCAGAGCTTACACAAAACCTTTTTAAAATCATTCAAAACAAACTCCATTATTCAGCTCATGGATATACTGCAAGTGAGATTATTTATCATAGGGCAGATTCTAATAAAGCAAATATGGGGCTTACAAATTTCAGAGGGAAAATACCTACCAAAAAAGAAAGTGAGATTGCTAAAAATTATCTCTTACAAGATGAGTTAGAAGCTTTAAATAAAATTGTAAGTGCGTATTTTGAATTTGTAGAATTATCTGCATTGAAGCGAGAGAAAAAGACCATGCAAGAACATTTAGAGAAACTCAATGAATTTTTAAGATTTAGTGGGAGAGAGATTTTGGAGAATGCAGGAAGTATATCACATATACAAGCTATTCAAAAGGCACACGAGGAATACAATCTCTATAAAGCAAAAAACAAAGAAGAAATAGAAATAGCTTATGCTGAATTTTTAGAACAAACAAAGGCACTCAAATGACCAAAACAAAAGTCACCAAAGCTACACCAAACAAGCTTATTTTAAACGAAATCATCAACGAGCTACAAAGCGAATATAAAGATATTTATAACCTTGATTCTAGCTTTGCGTTAAATATCTCTTTGCAAGATTATCAACAAGCTGCCTTGCAAAATGCCCTTATTGCACTCAAACTATATATGCAAGATTTTCAAGATTCTCATCAAAATTTCAGCAATAAAAGGGGCGAGGTTTTATTCCATAAATACCTTGACAAACAAGGCTATGAAAAAGCATTAAAAAAAGATTCTATCAATCGTGCGAGTTTTTGGATGGCGACAGGCAGTGGCAAAACTATCGTGATGATAAGGCTCATCGCACTTTTAGATTTTTTGGCAAAAAGCGGAATCTTCCCCAAAAAGCCCATAATGCTCCTTGCTCCAAATGATAAGATTCTCTCTCAATTCAAGCAAAATATAGAGCTTTATAATAATTACCAAAGCAAAGGCATTACTATTAAAGAGCTGCGTGAGTTTGAGAGCGTAAGTGTAGAATCTAAGCTTTTTGATGAGGCGATAATCTATATCGCACGAAGTGATTTGCTCGATACAAGCGAAAATGTCGGCAAAGATTCTAAGGCAAGGCGGCTGAATTACAAGAATTTTTTAAACAAAGAGGGTTGGTATATTTTGCTTGATGAAGCACATAGAGGCGATAGCAAAGATTCTATGCGTAAAAGATACATTTATGAGCTAAGCAAAGGTTTAGAATCTAGCGAGCAAAATAGCGAGTATCCACGCGGATTTATTTTTAATTTTTCTGCGACTTTTGATGAAAAAATCGACTTTGATACTTGTGCATTTAATTATAATTTAGAGAAATTTAATCGCGAGGGTTATGGCAAAAATATTGCCCTTTTAGATAGCAATCTAGCGAGTTTTAAAGACAAAGAAAATGAGAGTGAAAAAATTGAGCGGATAATGGAAAGTTTTATCATTTTTTATGCGATAAAACAAAGCCAAAAAAAGCTTGTAGAATCTAGCCCAATGCAGCTTAATTATCATAATCCCTTAATCATCGCCGTATCTGATAAGGTAAATACCAAAGAAGCGGGGATAAAACTCTATTTTGAAGCAATCATTAAAATCCTCTCAAATGATATGGATATAACCTCTATCGCACAAAATTTAGAATCCAAACTTCGCAATCTTGATATGTATTTTGATAGCGAGACTTTAAGCGAAGCATTTTTAGCGATGATAAAAAATGCGGATTCTAAAGCGTTGCGAAAGTCTATCTTTTATGCGAATGAGATAGCAAACATAGAAGCGTGTAAAATCAGAGGAAACGATAAAGAACTTGCATTTAAGAGTAAAAATGCCTCACAGCCCTTTATGCTCCTAAATATCGGCAATGCAAAAGAATGGGAGAAAGAGTATCTCGCTACACTTGGAGTTGAAAGCGGTGAGGACATCACAAAAGGTTATTTTGAGCATATTAATGAGCCACATTCACCGATAAATATTATGATGGGAAGTAAGATTTTTAGCGAGGGTTGGGATAGCAATCGCGTGAATCTCATCTGTTTCATCAATATCGGGAGCAAAAATGCGAAAAAATATGTCTTGCAAACTATCGGGCGAGGCGTGAGGATAGAGCCTTTTAAAAACATAAGGAAGCGTTTGGAGAAATGTGATTCGCAAAGTCTTGATCATCGCACGCGTGAAAATCTTGCGCCTTATGCGTGTGGATTGGAGAGCCTCTTTGTAATGGCGAGCGATGAAAATGCCATAAAGACGATTTTAGAGGGGATTGAGAGCTTTGTGAGCACAAGTGCGATTAAGGGCTTTAAACTCTCAAATGCACTTAAGCCCCTGCCTGTGCCAAAATACACAGAGGAGGCAGAGCAGGGTAGAATCTATCATATCTCGCATCGCGATAGTGAGGCATTAAAAGCGTATATAGAATCTTTTGATGAAGATGTCTTGCTATTGAGCGAGAATCTTAGGCGGGCTGATATGGGCTATGCGAGCCTAAAAGAGATACAGATTCTATATAAAAAGGGCGAGAGTAAGAGGATTGCAAAAAGTGGAGATAAAGCCTCACTCAAGGTAGAAAATGCCCTGCGTGTGATAGATAGCTTTTTCCACGCGAGTGCAAAGAAATTGGAGCGTTTTGGTGATTTGAGCAATGAGATTTGTCATTATAAATATATGCAAAGCACACTAGATTCTAATATCATCGATGAAATGAATGCAAAAATCAAGGAGCTTGTAAAGGCAAAAAGAAGTGAAACAAAAGAAGAGTTAGAATCTTTGGTAAATGCAGGAAAAATGGGGATTAAAGAGGCTTTAGAAATCGCACAGCAACGCTCACCGCAGAATCTTAAAGTGCCAATCTATAATGGAATTTATGAGCTTAATGCGGAGCTTGAAAAACATTATTATAATCCAATTATCGTTGATAAACAAAAAGATGGAAAAATAAATTACGCCATACAAAATGCTAGTGAAATCGAGTTTTTAAAGGATTTGCAACAATATGTCGCTAAGAAAGATAATATTTTGCAAGGCTATGAATGGTGCTTTTCGCGGTTGGTAGAAAATATTGATAATATTTTTATCCCATATTTTGATGAAGAGAGGCAAGAGATGAGGAGATTCTATCCAGATTTTGTCTTTTGGCTCAAGTCTAAGCGCGATAGTATGTATCATATCATATTCATCGACCCAAAGGGCTTGAAATATGAGGCAAATGCGAGAGATAAGGCAAGTGGCTTTGAGAGGATTTTTGCAGGGCAGAATTTGCGATATAATGAATGCGAGATTAAAGTGGATTTGGTGTATTATAATAAAGGTGGAGCAAGCGGATTGGGCGAGGAGTTAAAGCGATATGCGAAAGCGAGGTGCGAGGAGATTTTCGCCACCTAGCACACCAAACCATCACTCCTTATTTTAGAGGTGCATTACTGATGAGTACACTTATTTCTTCTCCACCTCCCTTAACATCGTCTCAAATGCCCTCTTTGTCCCCTCTCTTACCGGTTGCATTAAGCTCACGACCACGATAGCAATACTCGCACAGATGAAGCCCGGCACGATTTCATAGATGGGGAAGTTTAGTGCTTCGGCAAGGAAGTTTTTATACAACACGACAACAAGTGCTCCGCTAAACATTCCGGCTATCGCCCCCATACGCGTCATTCGCGACCAGAAAAGTGAGAAGAGCATTACACTCCCAAAACTTGCACCAAATCCCGCCCACGCGTAGGAGACAATAGCAAGCACACTTGAATTCCTATCTGTTGAGATGATAAATGCGACAATAGAGACGACAAGCACACCAGCTCGACTCATAAACATCACATTTTTTTCACTCGCATCCTTTTTGAATACCCTACGATAGAAATCTTCAGCGATTGTCGAGCTTGAGACAAGAAGCTGTGAACTTGCGGTACTCATTATCGCGGCAAGAATTGCACTTAACAGGATTCCAGCTACCCATGGGTTAAAGAGAAGCTGACTCATCACAATAAAGATTTTTTCAGGATCTTGCAAACTAAGCTCAAATTTATTGATATACGCCACACCTAAAAGCCCAATAGCACATGCAGAGATGAGACTTACCACCATCCATGAGATACCAATAGTCGTAGCGGTGGGGATTTCTTTTATTGAACGGATTGACATAAAGCGCACAAGGATATGTGGTTGCCCAAAATACCCAACCCCCCACGCGAGTGCAGAGATGATTCCAAGCCAAGAAATTCCGCTAAAGGGGCTTAGCCTTGTATGGCTGGGGATTTTCATAGCACTTATGCCTTGTAATACCTCATTTATGCTAATTGTCGTGCTTTTTTCTTGTGAGAGGATTTCTGCCGCCTCTATGGCAGTGAATGTTATGCTTTTGCCCTCTTTTTTAATAGTGATACTCAAATCCTTGCTCTCGCGTAATGCCTCGATGAGTTGGGGGAATTTTGCCTCAAGCTCACTAGGATTTTCAATTAAAGTGGGTATCTGTGCTTGCAAAGCAATGATTTTCTCCCTTCCACCATCGCTTTGAGCGATATATTTATATGCTTCACCAAATCCCCCAACATGGACAAACATCATCACTGCGACAATAAGCAGTGCACCCATCATCAAAAGCCCTTGTATCAAATCCGTCCAGCACACCGCCTTGTATCCACCAAAGAAAGTATATGCGACAATGATTATCGTGCCAATCGTGAGTGCATAATCATAATCCAACCCAAATGTCGCCTCAAAAAGCTTTGCACCACCGACTAATCCACTTGAGATATAGAATGTAAAAAAAATAAGAATGACAATAGCACATAACACGCGTAATATATGCCAATCATCACTGAAGCGCGTCTCGAAATAATCTGGTATCGTGAGCGAATCCGCCACGACGCTTGTATAAATCCGCAATCTCTTTGCGACAAATACCCAATTTAATGTTGCTCCAATGCTAAGCCCCACAGCAATATAGCCCTCAATTAAGCCTGATACATACAATGCACCCGGAAGTCCCATAAGAAGCCACCCACTCATATCGCTAGCACCCGCTGAAAGTGCTGATACTACCGGTCCCATCGAGCGATTACCAAGGAAATAATCCTCTGCGGTTTGATTCTTACGGAAAAAGTAGAATCCAATGCCTAGCATAAGCAAGGCATAACCAAGGAAGGTCACTATGATTGGTAAATTAAGATGAACGCTTGATAAATTCATGTTTACTCCTTGTATTTTAAAGTGTGATTATGCTTTATGTCATTTCTTTGTGCTTTAAGATTCGTGCACCTAGATTGCCATAACGATGATATGAGATACTGCAAGATTTCTCATTGAAATACGCAAGTAGTTCAAATCGCCCATTGAAAAGTGGCTTGTCGCGAATGATGATTTTACTCTCTTTGGCACATTGCTGATAGAGAATATCATCGGCTTTGGGTATCGCGTGATAACGTACACGTTCAAAATTTTTAGTCCTCTGCACACAAGATTCTGCACTCTCGACATACATTAAATAATTCATCTGTTTAAGCATATTTTCAAACACCGCTTTGTCCATGTATTTTGTAATTTGCTCAAATACATTTGTGTCCACACTGATTTCTAAATGCACACCCGCGATATGTGCCGCACCAATTACAGCGATAATATCACTTAGCCTATCCTCTGCATTCATTCTAAAGAGGAGATTTCTTATCGGCACATATGAAAAAAGATTATCCTCGCCACGAATCTTCACATATTCATGCGTTTGGCTAAATTCATTCTTGTGGTGATATGCGTAGCTTTGCACCATCATAAGTGCACGTTGTACCTCGCTTTTTTGACTCTCATTAATAGTGTGATTATCAAGCAAAGACTGGAGTTGTTCGCTAAATTCACAAGCAAGGAGATTAGAATCCACACTTTCTTGCGTGATATGTGTGAATTGTGGTGCATAGTTATACACACCTACTTTTCGCCCAAATCCAATCGCACTCTTCTTAATACCACCAAAAGGCTGACGAAGTACGATAGCTCCAGTGCTAGGCTTATTAATATAGGCATTACCAACCTCGATATGCTTCGTATAATATTCCCATTCTCGCTCATCAAGCGATTCTAGTGCACCGGTTAGCCCGTATCCTGTACCATTTGCAAGCGCAATAGCATGCTTCAAATCCTTTGCTTTCATTACACTTAGCACAGGGGCAAAAAGTTCAGTCTTATAGCTATAATCCCCCTCCTTCGTACCGTATTTGATACAAGGCGACATAAGGTATTCATTATCTTGCACAAAATGTGGAGGAAGTAACCATTCTTCATGAGACTCAAGGGATTCTAGTGCACGTGAGAGTTTAGAATCCGCCTTGTTTGCAAGTGTGCCAAGCTTATTTTTAAATTCAAATGGATTGCCGACATTGAGACTCTGTGCTGCATCTTTAAGCGTGGCTTTGAAGTTTTCATCATTATAAACTTCTTCTTCCAAGATGAGGAGTGAAGTCGCCGAACATTTTTGCCCTGAGTTAGAGAATGCCGAATGAATAACATTTTTTATCGCTTGGTCTCTATCGGCGTGTTTGGTAACGATGGTAGCATTTTTACCGCCTGTTTCCGCACTAAGGAATAAAGTGGGATTTGCCTCAAGCATTTTATAGGCAGTATCTTCACCGCCAGTTAAGATTGTAAAAGCAATATCATCACTTGTCAAAAGATGGGCGGATATATCGCTTCCCTTTGAGGGGAGGAAAATCAGCGCGTCTTTTGGGATTCCCGCATCCCAAAGGCATTGACAGATTGAATATCCTGTGAGGCTTGATAAACTTGAGGGCTTGTAAATCACGCGATTACCTCCGCTTAATGCGGCAGATATGCTCCCTACTGAAATACCAATCGGGAAATTCCACGGTGCAACAACGACACCAATCCCACGAGGGGAAAATCTCACTTTTGGATTCTGTGCTTGAAGTGTCCGCAACGAATGGGGATAAAACTCCAAGAAGTCAATCGCCTCGCTTACTTCTGCATCGATTTCTGCAAAAGTCTTGCCAACTTCAAGTGCGGCTATGCCTAACAAATCCCCTCGTCTCTCACGCAATATTTGTGCACTCTTAGCAAGGAGTGTATGGATTTCTTGCAATGATAGCTCGCTGTATGTGCTATGTTTGGCAGATTCTAAGGCTTGTTTGATACCATCTGCATTTGCAAGGTGAATTTTGCCAATCACTTTATCACAAAATTTATCTTTCACCTCAAGAATCTCGCTAGAGGAAAGTCGCTTTGCACCCTCTGCATAGATTTCTTGAAGTGGGAGATTTATGTAGTGTTGGCGGATAGATTCCGCCCATTTGCGATTTGCACTCAAGATAAAATCTGTGTCTGCTTCATTGTGAAACTCGCCATCAATCGTGCTTCGTGCACTTTGTGGAGCATTTCTATCCTGCGTGCGTCGCATGGAATTATCAAGATGTTCAATACCACTTAATGCTTGTAAAAATAGCTCTTTTTGTGCGAGCCACGCTTTATCATTAAGTTTAAGTCCAAAGAAATGCCGCATAAAATTTTGCTCTGCGGTATTTTCATCAAGTCGCCTCACAAGATAGGCAATTGCATTGTTGAAGTGTGCCATATCACACACTGGTGCATACAGAATAAGCTTGTGCATCGCTGAAAGCTCTGTGCTTGCCTGCATACTCATACCCTCAAGCATTTCAAAGGTGAAAGAATCTTGTGCCTTTTTATCCGCAATAAGCGTGTAAGCATACGCGATCTCAAAGAGATTATGGCTGGCAATCCCGATATGAATGTATTTGAAATTGTCCTCCTCAAGGACAAAGTGAAGCATTTTGTTGTAATTAGAATCTGTATCGACTTTGCGTGTGAAAGTTGGAAGTGCCCAATCCTTTTGTGAAGCGATAGTCTCTTCTGCCTCCATATTTGCACCTTTGACAATCCGCACTTTGATAGGTGGAAGTCCCTTCTGCACACGTTCTTTGGAGAATGAATGGAGATTTTTGAGATACTCAAATGAATCTGGCAAATAAGCCTGAAGCACAATACCCGCCTCAATATCAAATTTCGTGATAGATTCTTTGAATGCCGCTACAGTGAGTTCTAAATCACGGAATTCCTCCATATCAAGATTGATAAATTTAGGTTTATTTTGTCGCTTAGATTCTGCTTTTGCAAGTGCATAAAGTTTATCTAGTCGTTTGACAATCTCACTTTTGGAATACTCAAAATCAAGGATATTGATTTGTGAAAAAATGGTCGTGATTTTGATAGAAATATAAGTGATATATTCGCTTTTGAGTGCTTCTTCATAATGATGAAATCGTGTGAGGGATTCTCCTTCGCCTAGCACTTCCTCACCGATAAGATTGACATTAATAGTAATTCCTTGTTTGAGACGCTTTTGATTATGCATCGCAAGCGAATTAGGTGCAGAATCTAACACCATATTTGCAGTGTCTTGCCTGATTTGAGTGATGAAAAATGGCACACTGATATTTGGTGCAATTCCGCCTAGCGTGAGGAAAGCCTGAAGTAAAAATCGCTCAAATGGGCTGAAAAAATCAGCGATGCCGTATTTGCGAAGCGTGTGGCTGATGGCTTCAAATTTCACATCATTATTGCTTGAGCGGAAGGATTTATCAAGTAGCTCGATAAGCAGGACTTTATTAGCTGGATTCTCTAAAAGTTGCTTCATTTTGTGATGAAAAGCCTGCTCTTCTTTAGTGATATTACGTTCGATTTTACCTTGTAAATCTTCTGCAAGTTCCAAAGATTGTTCTAGTAAGGTGAGATTCATAGTCACTCCTTAAATATGTAAATTAATAGCACAATGATACCAATGAAAGGTTGTAACTACTTCCTAATGATGTGTACTTGTGATAAAATTACATCAAAGTGTGTTGATTTGAAACAATCTATATATATAATCACACTACTTTGCCATTATCTCTCCCCTCATAAGCTTGTATTAGAAAATCCTTATGCGAATATTTGCAATTTCACCTGTATTCTATCTTATGTGATACAGATAAAAGTCAGAATTAAAAAAGATAAAGGCAAATTATATTGTGAATTTCCGGATTCAAAAAAGTATGATGAAAGTTAAAGGTTGTATGTAGTGCAATAAGGGCATAAAGCACCTAGAGATTACTTTAATCATATTTCAAAAGGTTATAAATATTGTTTAGGATAAGCTAAACCTAATTCCTTATATCGCGTGCGAGATAGACTCTAAAGATAATGTGAAGACATTAAGGGGGCAAAAAGATACACAAAAAAAAACCTTTTAATAGCCAACAATCTTTAAGAATATATTTCTATAAAATTGCAAAAACACCAAAAGCCTACCAGCGGTAGCTCTTGATAGAAAGCTCAAAAATGTATTATATGGAAGACTTACGCCAAATGCACCCTTCACCCCTCCCCTTCTAAAACTTCTTCTTATTCACATCTGCTAGTATTTGTGCTGCTACATTATCTACTGCTGTGCTTATATCTTTAGAATGATTCGCTATTTCTACATTCTG
>NZ_NHYN01000027.1 GCF_003288845.1 Helicobacter monodelphidis
AAAGCAAGAATTCAGCATAAAGACATATAATAAAGTCCTATTAGAAAAAAGGAAAATGATGGCATTAAACTTGAATAATATTTTAATCCTTGCACCTTTGGCAGGTTATACAGATTTACCTTTTAGAAGTGTAGTGAAAGAATTTGGAGCAGATTTAACGGTGAGTGAAATGATTAGCTCCCATGCTTTAGCGTTCAAAAATAAACGAACAGAAAAAATGTTGCAAAAAGCTCCCAATGAGAGTCCTTATAGTGTTCAAGTTTCTGGTAGTACTCCACAAATTATGGTTCAAGCTATTGAACGACTGAATTTAGAAAAGGATATAGATATTATAGATTTTAATTGTGGTTGTCCAGCACCAAAGGTTTCTCATCATGGAAATGGTAGTGGGCTTTTAAAAAACCTTCCTCATCTTGTTGCTATGTTAAAACTTATTCGCGAATACAGTAAGACACCCTATACGAGCGTGAAGGTTCGCATTGGCTTTGATAAAAAAATTCCGCTTGAAATTGCCCACGCACTGAATGATGCACCTGTTGATTTTGTTGTTGTGCATGGACGAACAAAAATTGATGGCTATAAAAAAGAATGTATCGATTATGATTCCATTGCATTGATGAAAAAAATTCTTAATAAACCGCTTGTTGCAAATGGAGAAATTGATTGTCCACAAAAAGCAAAAGAAGTTTTGCAACATACGGGGGCTGATGGGCTGATGATTGGTCGTGCAGCCCTAGCAATGCCGTGGATTTTTGCAATGATTAAGGAGTGCTTGCACATGGATTTTGTGCAAGAAGTTGGGCTAAGATACCAAATTGCCTTGAAGCATTTAGAAAAAATGGTTGAATTCTATGGGCAGAGAGGCGTCATTATTTATCGTAAAAATTTACACCATTACTCTAAGGGGTTGGAGGGTGCAAGTGAATTTCGTGATAAAGTGAATCGTGTAGATAATCAAGAGGAAATGTGTTGTTTGATTGAAGATTTTTTTAAAAATTTTTTAAGATAAAACTTGATTCGACTCTATTTATTGTCTGAAAATTCAGCTTGACTCCAATTCTATTATTCCCTATCTCTATAATTTGAATTTGCAAGTATAGCCTAAAATGCCGATAAATAGGCATTTTTTATATCATTATTGAAATTTGTCATTAATTTTGACTAATTAGTATTCATAAAACTTGACTTTTAAAGACTCATATTATATAATATGAAAGCAGTTAGAAATATCAAATGCTAGATTTTCAAGTTAGAATTTTTATGCTATAATGTCGATACTAATTGCTAAGGGGTATAAAATGGCGATTAAGCAAAGTATTTTGGTAGACCAAATTATTAAAGTTTATCTAGAACATCAAGAACCCATTGGTTCCGAGACTCTGAAATTGGCTTTAAATATCAAAGTTTCCTCTGCAACTATTCGCAACCATTTTAAAGAATTGGTGGAAGCAGGAATTTTATGTCAGCCACATTCAAGCAGTGGTAGAATCCCGACAGATTCTACATTAAAAGAATATTGGCTTTCTAAATTTAATCCATTGCCGCGTCTGCATTTTAATCGGCTTGAATCCATTAAAAAAGCAGCAAGAGGTGTAGGGGTGTTTTGTGCGATTCGATTTTTTTGCCCAAATTTTTTAGAAGAAGTGATACCGCTTGAGCAACGATTCTTAATTTTGCGTTTTTCAAGAGGGGAAGTTGTGTTAAGTTTTTCACAGCTTTTGCAAATTTTTTTAGAAGAATGTATAGGATTAGAGTTGTATGAGATTTTAAGATTGACACATCAGTTAAAAATCTCTCATCTTGCTTTAAAATTGCGTCACTTAAATGATGAGTTGCCTTTTTTTAGCTTTGGCATCGATACACTTGCAGAGCTTTTAGAAGGACAAAATGAAGAATTATTTTATAGCCTAAGCAATGGTTTAATATTAGAAGAATATGCTGAAGGACTCTATTTTGATATTGTCCCTAAGCTGAGTTTAGCAGTTGTACAGAATGCAAAAATTAATAATGAAGATGTGCGACTGGTTTGTATAGGGACGATTAATCGAAATTATGAGAAGTTTTATCAAAAAGCATTAGCATAAAGGAGGTAGGATTGAGCAATACAAAGGAAACACTGGTTGAAGAGTTTGGTCATTCTTTGGAAGACGAGGGAAATGTTTGTTTACAACCTCAAACAGAACCTATGAATCCAGAGGAAGTTATACAAAATTTAGAAACGCGTATTAAAGAATTAGAAGATTCTAATTTACGCACATATGCCGATTTTGAAAATACAAAAAAGCGGTTAGAACGAGAAAAAACACAATCTTTAGAGTATGCGTATGAAAAAATTGCAAAAGATTTATTACCTGTAATTGATGCGTTAGAGATGGCTTTAAAAAGTGTCGATGATAGTGAAATTACAGATGAAATAAAAGTTAAATTTAAGGAAGGATTAAGTTTTACGCTTGAAAATTTCTTGAAGACTTTAGAACGTTATGGTATTACGCAAATCCCTGCAGAAGGTGAATTTAATCCACAATTGCATGAGTGTATTTTGCAAGCACCAAGCGAACAACACCAAGAAGGTGAGATTGTACAAACTCTACAAAAAGGGTATCAATATAAAGAACGCGTTTTGCGTGCTGCTTTAGTCAGCGTTTGCAAACATTAAATTTAAGGAGTAAAAAATGGCAAAAGTATTAGGTATTGATTTAGGAACAACAAATTCGGCAATTTCTTTTTATGAAGGAAATGAAGGGAAGATTATTGCAAACAAAGAAGGAAAGAATACAACCCCCTCTGTTGTGGCTTTTACGGATAAAGGGGAAGTTTTAGTGGGTGATCCAGCGAAGCGACAAGCAATTACAAATCCTCAAAAAACCATCTATTCTATCAAAAGAATTATGGGTTTAATGATGAGTGAAGACAAGGCACAAGAGGCACAGAAACGTCTTCCTTACGCTATCGTTGACCGTAATGGTGCGTGTGCGGTGGAAATTGCAGATAAGATTTATACACCTCAAGAAATTTCAGCAAAGATTTTAATTAAACTAAAAGAAGATGCTGAAGCTTATTTGGGTGAGGCTGTTACAGAAGCTGTTATTACCGTTCCTGCATATTTTAATGATGCACAGAGAAAGGCAACAAAAGAAGCAGGGGCAATTGCTGGTTTGAATGTGCTAAGAATCATTAATGAACCTACTTCAGCTGCTCTTGCTTATGGTTTAGACAAAAAAGATGCTGAAAAAATCGTTGTTTATGATTTAGGAGGCGGAACATTTGATGTAACAGTGCTAGAAACAGGTGATGGCGTTGTAGAAGTTCTTGCAACAGGTGGAGATGCATTCTTGGGTGGAGATGATTTTGACAATAGAATTATTGATTGGGCTGCACAGGAATTTCAAGATGAAAGTGGCATTGATCTTAAAAAAGATATTATGGCGTTGCAGCGTCTAAAAGATGCCGCAGAAACAGCTAAGAAAGAATTAAGCAGTGCGAATGAGACAGAAATTAACCTCCCTTTTATTACCGCTGATGCAACCGGACCAAAGCACTTTGTTAAGAAATTGACACGTGCGAAATTTGAATCTTTGATTGATGATCTTATTGAGCAAACCATTAGTAAGATTGATTTTGTAATTAATGATGCCCATCTTGCAAAAAGCGACATTGCTGAAGTTGTGCTTGTGGGTGGTTCTACAAGAATTCCTAAGGTGCAAGAACGTGTAAAAGAATTTATTGGCAAGGATTTAAATAAATCAGTCAACCCCGATGAAGTTGTAGCTGTTGGTGCGGCGATTCAAGGTGGGGTTTTAAAGGGTGATGTGAAAGATGTCCTTTTGCTTGATGTAACACCTTTAAGTTTGGGAATTGAAACACTCGGTGGTGTGATGACAAAAGTCATTGAGCGTGGAACAACTATTCCTGCAAAGAAAAATCAAACTTTCTCTACTGCTGAAGATAATCAACCTGCTGTTAGTATTAAAGTTTTGCAGGGGGAAAGAGAACTTGCAAGAGATAATAAATCGCTTGGTGATTTTGAGTTAAGCGGTATTCCAGCAGCACCAAGAGGAATCCCTCAAATTGAAGTTACTTTTGATATTGATGCAAATGGAATTTTGACTGTTTCTGCAAAAGATAAGGCAACAGGCAAATCTCAAGAAATTAAGATTACGGGTTCAAGCGGATTGAGTGATTCTGAAATTGATAAGATGGTTAAAGATGCAGAGATGAATAAGGAAGCAGATTCTAAACGCAAAGCACTTATTGAGGCACGCAATGAGGCAGAAACACTTATTTATCAAACAAAAAAGAGTCAAGAGGAGCTTAAAGATCAGCTTGATGATTCTGAAAAGACAAAAATCCAGACCGCTATTGACGATTTAGAAGTATACTTGAAAGATGAGAATGCCACAACAGAACAGATTAAAGAAAAAGTAAAAGCACTTACAGAGGCATCGCATAAGTTAGCTGAAGCTTTGTATAAGAAAAATTCACCAGATGTAGATCAAAAGAAAAAAGATGATGATGTGATTGACGCTGAGGTTGAATAATGCTTATGCACATTCCTTGAGGAATGTGCTAGAAATTCAAAGCTAAATAGGGTGTGGAGTAGGTTTAAGATAATCTGGTTAACCTAAAAAGTTTAACCCTATTTTTTGTAGAAAATTTAACTTCTTTTTAGAGTGCTTTAAAAGCAGTTGAGCAATGTCCTTGCGTCTAAATAGAATTGCACAATTCATTGGTGTCAACCCCATTCCATTGTCTTCATCAGGGTTTGCTCCATGCTGAATCAAGAGTTCTGCCATTTCATAAAATCCTTTAAAGCAGACTCCAGCAAGTGGAGTTTGTGCCTTATCATTTTTTTTATCAACTTCTGCACCCCTCTCTAGTAGCATACGAGCAACATTTAGGCTATTGTTGTAGGCAGCAAGCATTAAAAGTGTGTTCCCTTTATGGTTGCTTAGGTTAATTTTAAGTCCAGCATTTAACAAAATCTCTAGCGATTCTTTGTCATCATTCCTTGCAAAATCAAATGCTTGAGCACAAAGTGCTTCCAATTTTTTTTCTTCTTCTTCACTAAATTGCAATATTCAATCCTTTCAACACCACGAACCATCGGCTTTCATATTCAAAATACCACTATTGATGATTTTTGGATTATAGCTCGCTTTTCTTATGAAAAGGGGTTCTAAAATCTCCAATGTCCGTTGTGTACTTTTTTCTAGGCTATGCTGTTTAGCCGCCGCCTCGCATTCTTTGGTATAATCTTTACCTAGAATTTTTCTTAATGCATCTACCCATGGGATAATCTCTTCATCTGTTGGAATGCGTAAATGATCTATTTGACAACTTTGTGGAGCTTGGATAGCGATTCCTGCCTCCCCCATCGCCTCACTTAACCCTCCACTTGTTGAAACAAGACACGGAATCCCATTCATCACTGCTTCAGTCGCCACGCGTCCCCATGATTCATACCATAAAGAGGGAGCAACAAGAACTTTTGTGATTTTATAGACCTCTTTCATATTGTTTGTATGGTTGGCGACATCGACATTAGAAAACATTTCTAGCCGATAAGGACGAACATCGTTGTTGTCACTTTCATGGAGTTGCGGTAAGGATTCTTTGAAAGAACCTCGCGATTCTACCACTAAGAATTTTTCATCTGGAAATTCTTTTTGTGCAACTAAAGCAAGTTTGGCAAAGATACTAACCCCCTTTGTGGGATGAGGGTTTACAAGGGTAATGTATTGTGGGTTTCTTTTTTTTACAAGATATTTTTCAGGTTCAATAAAAATTCCACCTGCTTGGACATTTAAGCGGTCACGCAATGCATAAAGATTTGCAGTTGCTTGTGAATCCGTGAGAATTAAATCACAATCCCAAAAGTGGTAGTTTGGGTGATTACCATTAAAAAGCGTGTAAACGAACGGAATACCTCGTCTTTTGCTTTCTGCTTGCATAGCAACCCCAAGAGTGCCAACGCCATAGCCCATCACAATATCTGGACGAAAACGATTGCACAATCCGCTGAAGTAGCCAAATAATCTCCACGCTTCATCATGGGTGAATAACGCCATTGCACGACTATTACAAGGGAGATAATGATAGACAATTTTTTTTTCTTCATCTTGCATAACAATGGGTTGAGTGCCACGTTTTTTTAGTTCTTCCTCAAGGTTGGGAAATGTGCTTGTTCCGCGAAAAGAATCAAAGACAAAACTTCCTAACACAACAACTTCAATTCCTTCTTTCGCAAAGCATTCAAGCATAGTTTTAGCTTGCAACGCTGCTCCAGAGCTTGTATCGTGTAGGCTAAATGGGCTCGCCCAAAGGAGTCTTCTTGTCATATTTTGAATCCTTATTTGAAAAGCTAGTGATGAATTCTAGCATAAAATGTTTTAAATAGCCATTGGTAAACTAGAACAATATTTATAAAAAATTAATTAGTATTCTCCTGTTGAGCCTTTATCCATTTTTCTGCATTCTTGATTTGTTCTTGTACAGCCTTTGTTGCCGTGCCTCCGTATGATAATCGTGCATTGACACAAGTTTCAAGGGAAATGGCTTTGTAAATATCATCTTGGATATGAATGCTGAATTGTTGAAATTCTTTAAGGCTTAATTCCTCAAGCATTCTTCCTTGCTTAATGCAATAATTGACTGCCTCGCCAACAATCGAATGTGCTTGTCTAAAGGGAATATTTTTGCGACTCAAATAATCCGCCATATCTGTTGCATTTGAAAATCCATTTGCCGCCGCTAATCGCATTACTTTAGAATTAACTTGCATTTTTGCAATCATAGGCGTAAGAATTTTCAAGCTTGCCATTAAGGTATCCATAGAATCATAAACTTGAGCTTTATCCTCACTCATATCTGTATTGTAAGCAAGCGGAATACCCTTCATTAAAGTCAGCATTGCCATAACATTCCCATACATTCTTCCTGTTTTTCCCCGCATTTTTTCAGCGACATCAGGATTCTTCTTTTGGGGCATAATACTAGAGCCCGTACAAAAATCATCACTTAGTTCTATAAATTTGAAATCTTGACTTGAAAATAAAATAATTTCTTCACAAAGACGACTTAAGTGCATAAAGCATAAAGCCGCACTATTTACGAATTCTACCATATGGTCACGATCGCTTACAGAATCAATGCTATTTTCGGTAGGTTGTTTAAAGCCTAATTCCTTTGCACAAAAATCCCTATCAATATTGAAGGTTGTTCCAGCTAATGCGGCAGCACCTAATGGACATTCGTTTAAGCGATGGTATAAATCCTCAAAACGCGAAAAATCTCGTTTTAGCATCCAAAAATACGCCATAATCCAATGCGAAAATAAAATGGGTTGCCCGATTTGTAGATGTGTATAGCCGGGCATAATTACGGCAAGATGGCGATTTGCTTGGGAGACAATTTCTTGCTGCAAGGTTAGAATCTGTTGCCAAATTTCCTCAATGACTGCCTTCATATGTAATTTTGAATCAAGCGTGGTCTGGTCATTGCGACTACGTGCGGTGTGTAGTTTTCCGCCTACAGCACCGACAATTTGTGTGAGTCGCTTTTCAATTGCCATATGAATATCTTCATCGCTAATATTAAATTCAAACTCGCCTCTTTGAATTTCCCCTAAAACCTGTTCTAACCCTTGAATAATTGATTCTGATTCTGCTTGGGTGATAATATTTTGTTTAGCCAGCATACGGCAGTGTATAATGCTACCTTGTATATCAAAGGGTGCAAGTCTGTGTTCAATGGGTAGGGAGGCGGTGTATTCCTCAACTAGTTGATTTGTTGGTAAATCAAATCGTCCGCCCCATAGTTTTTGTGTATTGTTTGACATTATGTTCCTTGTAATTAAGTGATAGCTAATTGTAAAAGGAATAATCTTGTTTAGTGCTTAAGAGTGAATTCTAGCAAAAATGGCTGAAGTCTTATCAAAAATTTGATAAAATGGGGAATCTTTGAAATAAGGAGTAAAATGGACGCTTTTGAACGATTTTATGCTGTCAATTCTGATTTCAGAGACCCTTATTCGCGTGATAGGGATCGCATTATCCATAGTTCTTCTTTTCGAAGATTGGAATACAAAACACAGGTTTTTCTCAATAGTGTTGGAGATTTTTTTAGGACGCGTTTAACTCATTCTTTGGAGGTGAGTCAGATTGCACGTGCGATTGCAAAAGAACTTGGTTTAAGTGAATCTTTGTGCGAAGCTATCGCTTTAGCACATGATTTAGGACATACGCCCTTTGGACATGTTGGAGGTGATGAGTTAGATTTAAGACTAAGAGAGTCAGGGTTTTCTAGTGGATTTGAACACAATTATCAATCTTTTCGTGTTGTTACAGAATTAGAAAAACGTTATTTAGGTTTTGATGGTTTGAATTTGACTTTTGCCACACTAGAGGGTATTTTAAAGCATTCAGAACCTTATCATAAGCCATTTTTTAGCAAAAAGTTAGATGAAATTTTTTTACTAGATTTTCACCCAAGCATAGAAGCAATGATTGTGGATTATTCTGATGAAATTGCTTATATTAGTCACGATATTGATGATGGTTTGAAGTGTGGCTATTTAAAAGTTAGCCAAATTCGTGAGAATGCATTGATTGAAAGTATTTTGCATCGATTGCAAAAAGAAGGCATTGATGAAGAAAATGAGATTTTTTATTCAAGACTTGTCTCTATGTTGATTAATGACCTGATTTTAAATTTTATTCAGCATTCTATGATGAGTCGTGCATTCAAAGAAAAGAGTGAGAATCCTCAGTGTTGTAAATACCCTGCAAGCGAGAACATTGGTATTGGTTTTGACAAGCAGACGGCTACAGAGGTTAAAAAGTTAAAAAAGATTCTTTATGATAAACTTTATTATCATGCGGAAGTAAAAAAGAAAATGTTTTTTGGAAAACAATGTATCACAAAACTTTTTGAAGCTTTTTTGAGTGATATTCGTTTATTGCCCGAGTGCTTACAAAAACAAATTAAGAATGGAAAACAACACCATCGTGTGGTTGCTGATTATATCGCAAGTATGAGTGACCGATTTGCAATTCAGTTATATAGGGAGCTTTATGTGGGTTAGAATTTTTCTTTTATGTTGTTTTTGTAGTCATTTGCTTTATGCTAATCGTGTTATTTTTGCACGGATTGAACCTTACGAAACTTATTCATTGAAGGCAGCAGTGAGTGGAAAAGTACTAAAAACAAGACAACAATTATTAGGTAAAGTAGTCGAAGACAATGAACCTATTGTCCATCTTGATGATTTTTTAGATAAGCAACTTTTAGAGTCTGATGAACAGAGTTTAAAAAGGCTTGAAAGCAGAATAACTGCTTTGCAAAAAAGTTTACAAATTCGCCAAAAAATTGCTGAAGACATTGCATCTTTGCAGACAAAATCAAAAATCCAAAAGGATACGGAGGAGTTGAATGCTTTAAATGCAGAAGTGAATCTGTTGCAATCGATGGAGCAGTTTTATACATTACAAAAGCAAATTGCTGAAAGAAAAGATACGATTTCTAAGAAAAATTTACGCATTCAAGGTTTGTATTTTTATAAACTTTATGTCACGGAAGGGGATTTTGTGGCAGCGGGGAGTGCGTTAGCAGATGTGATGGATATTAGTCAAGCGAAAATTATTTTTTTTCTCACACAAGAGGAAATAGAAAAAATTAAGAAAGGTACACTATTGATTGATGGTATTCCTCTGAAAGATAGGGAAGGAGAAATTGAAAAAATTTATCGCGTTGCAGACCAAGATCATATTTCTGAATATCGCGTAGAAGTCAAACTAAAAGGTGTTGACTTTTTTTCAAAACTTGTTAGAATTGAAATTAAGGAGTAAAAAATGAATGATAAAGAAAGACAACTTGATGAGCAGTATATTTTAAGCACATACAATAGAAATTATGTACATTTTGAGTATGGTAAGGGGGCGACTTTATTTGATATTCAAGGGAAGGATTATATTGATTTTTGTGCCGGAATTGCTGTTTGTAGCGTGGGACATGGCAATGAAGAATTGGCGGAGGCAATTAGCGAACAAGCAAAGAAAATGATTCAAATAAGTAATCTTTATTATATTCATAATCAAGCCGAATTAGCTAAAGAAATCATTACCTTAAGTGAGCTTGATGGAAAAATGTTTTTTTGTAATTCAGGGGCGGAAGCGAATGAATGTGCTTTAAAAATTGCAAGAAAATATGGAGAGATTCGAAAAAACGGGGCATATAAAATCATTACACTTGAAAATTCTTTTCATGGACGGACAATCTCCACCCTTAAGGCAACTGGGCAAATGAAGATGCACCAATATTTTGGTCCTTATCCTGATGGTTTTTTGTATGCAAAGAATTTGGCTGATATTAGAAGAATCGTGAATGAAAATCAAGAATGTTGTGCAGTTTTGTTGGAATTGATTCTTGGTGAAGGCGGAATCAGAAGCCATCAAATTGAGGAAATTGCTTCCCTTGCAAAATGGCTAAAGGAACAACACATTCTTTTGATGATTGATGAGATTCAAACGGGTGTTTTTCGTTCCGGAGAATTCCTTGCTTCACAACTTTATGGCATTAAGCCTGATGTTGTTACTCTAGCGAAGGGACTCGCTGGCGGTGTACCGATAGGTGCAGTGATAACAACATTGAAAGATATTTTTGCTTATGGTGAACATGGAAGCACTTTTGGTGGTAATCCCCTCTCTACAAGAGCAGGATTAAAAACGCTTGAAATTTTATGCAGGGAGAGAAAATCTGGACGCTTGAGTAACCGAATCTTTTTATTTGATAAAGAATTGCAATCTCTTGTCCATAAATTTCCCCATTTATTTATGGAGGCAGTAGGGGTTGGGTTAATGCGTGGTTTGAAGTTAACAAATCCAAGCTATCAGCAAAGTATTCTTCAAGAATGCTTTAAGCAGGGAGTTTTAGTTTTGCGTTCTGGAAGTGATGTGATTCGCTTTACACCACCCTTAGTTTTGAGTCAGCAAGAGTTGAATGAGGGTTTTAGGCGCTTTTCTTTAGCGTGTTCTAGTCTTTAATTTATGATGAGATTGGTTTTTTATCTTACCTTATTTTGTTTGCCTCTCTTAGCACAGAAGGAGGCAGATTATTATTTGTCTCGCATTCAGAAGGAAGCTTTCTATCTGGAGAGGCAGGCAAATAAAGCACAAAGTTCTATTTTAAGGCTGAAGAATATCTCTCCTTTGGAAGTTGGGTTTCAAGATTCATATAACTATGCTTATTCACCTGCCCTAAAAAGTAGAGGTTATTATATTGGTATTACACAACCTATTTTTAAGAGTGGGGGGATTTTCAGTAGTATTTATTATGCAAACTTAAATGAAGCTTATAATGAAAAAAATATTATTTTACAAGAGAGAAGTAAGATTATTGATGCGATGCGTTTGTTATTTAATCTTAAAAAACTTGAATTAGAAGTTCAACAACAACATTTATTGATTGAGAATGCAGGGATTGATGTTTTGCAAAAGCAAGAGCAGTTCAATGCTGGATTTATTGATAGTAGCACCTTAAATAATGCAATTTTAGACCGCAATCAAGCTAAAAAACAAGCCATTGTGTTGCAAAATAACTTTAATAGCTATCGCTTTGAGTTGCATAAGGTAAGTGATTTAGATTATCGCAATGCACGATTACCCACTTTTCAGTGGTTAAAAGAAGATGAATTTTTAAATCAGAATTTGCAAGTGGCAGTTGCACAGGCAGATTATCAACAAAAAGGTGTTCAATATTATGAAAGTATTTCTCAATTCCTCCCCCAAATTTCATTGAATGCACGATACAATAAAGATTTAGGCGATGTGATGAATATGAATCCAGCATTTGAAATGGCAAATAGTTACACGACTTTCACACTTACCTTTTCTTTACCCTTATTTGATGTAGGTATTTATGACAAAATTCAAGCGGCTAAGATTGAGCAACTCAAATCAGCTTTAAATATTTCACAAATTAAGCGGGAACAACGCAGTTTATGGACAAAACAGGTCCAAGATAAAAATCTTATTGAGCAAAAACGGCAAATTGCTAAGGAGGATTTAAATCTCTATGAATCCTTGCTAACTGATAGTTTAGGACGTATGCGTGTAGGAGATTTAACAAATTATGATGTAAAAGTTATGGAAAATTCAAAAGAGATTCGGTCGCTGGAATTGCAGATTCTCGATTATGAGGAACAGATTCTTTTTTTAGATCTTTATAAGAATCTTGAAGAACGGAGCTAATAATATGCAAGTATTTTCATCATTGATGCAAGAGTGGCTTTATGGACAAAATGGTTATTATCGTTCTTTGAGGGTGGGTAAAGATAGAGATTTTTATACTTCGGTGTCAAGTGGCGAGTTGTTTGGCTATACATTAGGATTTTTTATCGCTGAATTGTTCAAAAAAAATCAAGTCCCGCATTCTATTGTTGAGATTGGTGCGGAACAAGGTGCATTAATCGCCGATATTGTGGAATATCTTGTTTTTTATGAAAGAGATATTGCTTTAAAAATGAAATTTTTTGTCATTGAACCTTTAGAAGAGATACATTACATTCAAGAGGAATATTTCAAGAATCGCTATCAAGCTTGGGAGCAGTATTCTTTAGAGTTTCCAGAAATTCATATTCTTTCTGCTGCTCAATGTTTTGAATCCCCATTATTTATTGCAAATGAGTTATTTGATGCCTTTCCTTGCGATCTTGTTTTAGATGGAGCAATAGGGGTTGTGCAGGATTCTTGTATTCAATTTTTAAAGCCTCATGAAATAACAGATTCAGCCTTGAATCAATATGCTTTGAATGTGCTTGAGAAGGCACAAAAGGCGGGAATACAAAAAGGTGAGATCTGTTTAAATTACCGCCCATTTTTGCAAGAACTATTAACACAACAATCAGATTGGATATTTTTAGTATGTGATTATGGTGAATTTTATGCACGTGGGGACTTTTCCTTGCGCCTTTATCGCAATCATCAAGTATTTAATTTGAATGATTTTTTAGAGAATTTGAATTCCTACTTTGGTTGCAGTGATATAACCTATGATGTTTGTTTTGAATTATTAGAGCAGGATTTTTTGCATTATGGAGGAAGGAAGGATTATTTTTGTCGACAAAACACGGCGTTGATGGATTTTGGAATCGCACAAGTTTTTGAAAAAATAACTCAAGGCTTAAATCCTCGTAGTAAAGAATATATTCGTTTAGCAGGAATGTTTCGCACATTATTAACACCCTCTTTATTGGGAGAGAAATTTAAGGTAGCTATTTTTAGTTGTTGTAAGCATTTATTTTTGTGAATTACCCAGCCACTTTTAGTGGCCGGGCTTCTTATTTTATCGATAGATAGCTAGTATCAAGTATGCTACCATATTTTGATACACCGCTAGGTATTCTCCACAAGCGTAACTTTGGGTAATTCCTACCCTAGATTTATCTCTTTTTGCTCTCTGAAGTATAGTTTCTTGTATTGATACCAACATTTGGGTCTCTATTATGATGAGTACGACAATGCGGATAAGTAAAGCCGAATAATTTTATAGGTTACAACATCATTGTTTTGGTGTTTTGATAGAGTTTAGGGTAAATCTTGCATTTTTCTCAAAAAAATTCTAAACTTTTTTTTTTGCCCTCCGATATAGTAAATAGTAGGAGATGGATATCCTATATTTACTTAAAAGGAGTTAATTATGGCTTTTAACATTAACACAAACATTCATGCGTTGAATTCGCATGCGCAAGGTTCTTTTACACAGTCAGCAATTGTTGGTTCTCTTGAGAGACTTAGTTCTGGTCTTAGAATTAATAAGGCAGCAGATGATGCTTCAGGTATGGCGATTGCCGATTCATTACGTT
>NZ_NHYN01000028.1 GCF_003288845.1 Helicobacter monodelphidis
ATAGCTCTAGCGGGGCATCAAACTATGGAAATATACTAGATACTAGCTATCTATCGTTGAAACAAGAAGCCCACCTGCTTTAGCGGGTGGGTGATTCACATATAGGTTATATACTTACAAAGACTTATTTTAAAAAACAATCAATGAAATTTGCACCAAAGAAAATTTTAACTATTCTCCATCAAAATGCAAAATCGCAGATCCCCAAGTTAGCCCACCACCAAGTGCATCCAAGAGTAGCCTACTACCTCTTTTTAGTTGGTTATTCTCGTAGAGCATATTGATTGCCATTGGAATAGAGGCAGCTGAAGTATTACCAAATTTATCGACGGTCAAAACAATCTGACTTGAATCAAAATTCAGCAAATCCCCCACTGCTTTGATGATACGATAGTTTGCTTGGTGTGGCACAAAGTACTGAATATCTTTAGGACCCATATTGCATTCTTCAAGAATATGTTTGACTTCATCAGCTAATTTATGTACAGCAATTTTGAAAACCTCATTACCCTTCATACTCATACATTGCATTATTTCTTTTTTATTTATTTCAGATCTAGGAGTCATTAGATAATCTTGATATTGTCCATCAGCCGAAATATGCACATTAAGAATCGACAATTCTTTATCTTGTGTTGCAGAAATGATAGCAGCTCCAGCCCCATCACCAAAAAGTATATAAGTACCACGATCTTGCGGATTAAGAACAGAACTTACTTTTTCAGCACCTACAATCAAAATATTTTTAGCCATTCCTGATTCAATGTAGGCTTTTGCAACAGATAAAAGATAGATAAACCCACTACAAGCGGCTGAAATATCGAATGCTGGACGATCATGAATCCCTAAAGCCGAAGCAATAATACAAGCAGTGGAGGGCATAGCAATAAAATCCGGAGCAAGAGTGCCAACAATAACAAGATCAATATCACTCGGAAGCATTTTTGCCCTTTGCAAGGCGACCTTTGCCGCTTCTATGCCTAAGTCGCTCGATTTTTGTTCTGCAGTTGCAAAATAGCGTGTTTTGATACCCGTCCGCCTTGTAATCCATTCATCAGAAGTATCAATTTGCGTTTCTAGCTCCTTATTGCTAACGCATCTTTGAGGAGTATACGCTCCAACCGAACGCAACGCCGCATACACTTTTTCTCCCACACCCACTCCTTTCATTTGTTGCTTTTTAATTCTTCCTTGCCTTCAAAAGCCTCAGCAATCTTTTTATTAACCTGTCTTTGATGTGCCAAAATAGCTTGCTTGATGGCATTGTGAATTGCTTTTGGATTGCTTTTGCCATGGCAGATAATTACATTCCCACCTACACCTAATAGCGGAGCACCGCCATATTCTGCATAGTCTAATCTTTTTTTAAGTTTACGAAAAACACCTCGCATCAGCAAAGCACCCATCTTACTGACAGAAGATTCTTGAATAAAATTTTTTAACAAATGTACAATCGCATCAGCAATACCCTCACTTGTTTTAAGGACGATATTGCCAACAAAGCCATCGCAAATGACAACATCAACACTACCATCAAAGAGATTGTCTCCTTCTATATTGCCTATAAATGAAGGATGTCCTCTAAGTAAGGCGTATGCTTCTTTGGATAGCTCATCGCCTTTACATTCTTCTTCACCATTACTTAGAATGCCTAGTTTTGGGGAACTGTAACCTAAAATACTTTTTGCGTAGATATCACCCATTAAAGCAAATTCGTATAAGTGTTCTGGTTTGCAATCCACATTTGCCCCGGCATCTAACAGCAAGACGACACCGCCATCAATACGCGGAAGAATTGCCCCAATAGCAGGACGACTCACCCCAGCGATTCTACCCACTCTTAGGGTTGCCAAACTCATTGTCGCACCGCTATGTCCAGCAGAAACAAGTGCGTGAGCTTGACCCGATTTTAACATATCTGTAGCAACAAAAATGGAACTCTCCTTGCGACGAATTGCATTTGTTGCAAGGTCATCCATTTTAATAAAATCTACACAATGCACAACTTCAACTCTATCTTTGAGAGAAAGCGGAATTTTGGACTCAATAACAGAAGAATCACCCACCAAAATGGCGCTAAAATCCTCCTCCTTCAATGCTTCTATCGTTCCTTCAATAATTGGGGTGGCACCAAAGTCTCCCCCCATCACATCAACGGCTATTTTCATCGTCTAATTATCTTTGTCCATATTCTCGTGTGTATTTATTTGCACAATGGGGCATTCTCCATGTTCCATCTTTGTCCTTGATTGGTGTTGCTAAAGTAACCTTATAATGCGTTCTGCGCTTTGCAGCCCTTGTCTTACTTACTCTTCTCTTTGGTACAGCCATCGTTAAACTCCTTATTTAATTTAGTATTTTACTCATCATTTACATGATATTCTGCTCGGATTAATTCTATTTCTCCTTCTAAAATGGAGCTTATATCTACAAATCCTTCAAAAAACTCAACCACCTCTAACATCTCTTCACCCTCTTTGGGGGCAAACAGCCCGTCAGAAATAAAGAAATGTACCTCTTCATCGACACCTCTGATATATTCTTCACCACTACGATCGCAAATGAGCAATACCTCGCCTGACAAAGTCGCTTGCAACTCAAATAAAGCACCCTGCTTGTGCCACAATTGTCCCTTGAGTGTCATTTTCTCCTGTGCAACCTCAAAAGACTTAGGAGTTTTAGAAATTTTTTTAAATTCAATTTTCATATTCATAAGTCTTTGCAAACAGATTTATTAAAAATGCATTCGTAAGGGATTAGTGGATTTCTCGTTTTCCAAAAAAGAATGCAATTTCAATTTTTGCATTCTCTAAAGAATCGCTTCCATGCACAGCATTTGCATCGATATTGTCCGCAAAATCTGCACGAATCGTACCAGCTTTGGCTTCCTTTGGATTTGTCGCACCCATTAAATCACGATTTTTAAGCACAGCATTATCACCCTCTAGTACCATCACAACAACAGGTCCACTTACCATAAAGCTCACAAGCTCATTATAAAAAGGTCTGTCCTTATGAATGATGTAAAATTGCTTCGCGTCTGCTTTACTCAACCAAATTTTTTTCATTGCAGCAATTCTTAAGCCATTGCTTTCAAACCGATCAATAATCTTTCCTACAACACCCTTTTTAACGGCATCAGGCTTAATAATAGAAAGCGTTTGTTCCATTTACTCGTCTCCTTGCAATATTTAAATAATCCCTTGATCTGCCGATTAAAGCAAAAATAAAGCTCTTTTTCAAGGGTAATAAACTAGGATTATATAACAATTTGGTTTGAAAAATCATTAAAAATCAAAAATATAGCAATAACTTGAAAAAATTATTTTTAAGCTTTAAAGAAAAATGTGCTAGAATATTGCCATGCTATTATTTATTTTTATTGAATCTGATATTATTTTTAAGGTGGTTAATGCTTATCATAGAAAGCAATTTTTGGGTTATTTGTTTGAGTGCTTTTTGCTTCTCATTATTTTTGCAAGGAGTCAGCCTTTTATTATCAAATCACTACCGAATATTTATAGATAAAGCAGAAACTTTAAAACCCCAACGTGTCCATCAGCACGATGCACCTCGTGGAGGTGGGATTGGCATTAGTCTTGGTTTAGCATTTATTATTTTTATCCCCTATTATTATGATGAAATTCAAGAAAATATAGTACTTTTCTACATAGCAATTTTGCTTGCTTTTTTAAGTGGATTTTTAGAAGATATTTATGGGAATATTAGCCCCCATATCCGCTTAGTGATGCAAAGTATGGCAGTTTGTCTTGGTATTTATGCCCTCAAAGCACTTCTATTGGATATTGGTTTTTATTTTTTTACTTTACCATTATTTATTGCTATCCCTTTCAGTGTGTTTTGTGTTGTCGGTGTTGTCAATGCAATGAATATTATTGATGGTTTTCATGGGCTATCTGCAGGAATTGGAATGCTTGTGCTTGGGCATATATTTTACCTTGCCTACCAATATCAAGATGTATTAGTTTATACTATTTCTGCTATTGCTATTATGGCAATTCTAGGTTTTTTTATTATTAACTTTCCAAAGGGTTATATATTTTTGGGTGATGGCGGTGCGTATGCAATTGGCTTTGTCATTGCTTTTTTGCTTATCTTGTTAACGCAAAGACATCACAATATCAGTGTTTGGTTTGGACTTGCTGTAATGATTTATCCTGTATTTGAGGTTCTTTTTTCTATTTACCGTAAAAAATATTTACTTAAAATTTCACCTTTTACACCCGATAATCGTCATTTGCATTCACTTCTGTTTTACTGCTACATTCACAATAGTGCGTTAACTACATTTGCTATTGTTATGATTGTTCTTCCATTTATTGCCCATGCAACTTACTTTGCTCATTCAACAATAATGCTCTGCCTTAATGTATTTATTTTTATCATTCTTTATATTACCGCTTACTTTTTTCTTTATAATAAAATACATAAAATATAATTTATATAGTTTCATTATTAAAATAATAATGAATAATTGTAGATGAATTATTTGGCAGTATGTCCCTATATTTAAGCAATAATTAATAAATATTTTTATAGAATTCTACATTCTATACTTTGAGATAAAGGATTAAAAATGATGCATATGTGCCTAGAATACAGCTTATAGGTCTCCTTTGGTTAACAATGTTTGTTTCCAAAGGCTTAGTTAAGGTTATGAGAAGGAAGCAAATATAAGTAATCTCCCTTTATCTTCTTACTTTCATTTTCTTTCATTATCATTACTTATTTTACAATATTAATTTGAAAGGAAAATAATGCAGTTACCTATCTTAAATCTAAACGAGTTTGAAACAAACAAGGAAGAGTTTCTTGAAAAGCTTAGGAATGCAACTTCACAGGTTGGCTTTTTTTATCTAGTGGGGCATGGAATTAACCTTGATTTATGCAAAAAACTTCAATCTTTAAGTAAAGAATTTTTTGCACTTCCCCAAAAAGAAAAAGATAAAATTTCAATGATTCATTCGCCACAATTTCGTGGCTATTCTGGCGAAGGTGGAGAGTATACAGATGGCGGTAAGGACTATAGAGAGCAAATTGATATAGGTACAGAACGGGAAGCTTTAGAGTGGAATCAGGAGTCGCCCTTATGGCAGAGATTGGAAGGACCAAATTTATGGCCAGAAGAATTGCCTGAACTTAAAAATGTTTTTCTTCAATGGCATTATCAAACCCAAAAGGCTTGTTTGAAATTATTAAGAGCTTTTGCAGAAGCATTAGAACTCCCTCAAGATGCGTTTGAGCAGTTATATGGGCGAAATTCTTATGAGCATTGTAAGCTACTTCGCTACAAAGCAGCTTCTCATGGCGAAAGACAGGGGGTTGGTTCTCATAAGGATGGTGGCTTAATCACTTTTGTGTTACAAGACCAACAATCAGGCTTACAAGCCCTTGTTGATGGGGAATGGATTGATGTCCTACCTCTTGAAGGTAGTGTAGTTGTTAATATTGGTGAATTTTTGGAAATGGCGACAAATGGCTATCTGAAAGCAACTATTCATCGTGTAAATTTAGGGCAGGTAGAGCGGTATTCCACAGCCTATTTTTTAGGTATTCAGCTCGATAAAGATGTTCCGATTTTTAAGTTAAATCCAAAATTTGCGGATAAAGCTTTGGGTGTTGATACTGACCCAAAAAATCCGTTACTAAGAAATGTGGCAGAAAATTATTTTAAAAGAATGATTCGTTCCCATCCAGATGTTGCAAAAGCCCATCATGGAGACTTGATTAAGCATTTTAGTTTTGCTTAATTTAGCTAGATTTAACCCTGCACATTTTGCTTCAGGTAACTTTAAACCTTGTACAATGGGGCTATAGATATGCCCCACTCACCATCACTAAAAACCATACTAGAATCTATAAGAGGGCTTCTTTTGTCGCGGTTATAGCTATTGTAAGATACGATTCACATCATTATAAAGCCCAAGCATCATTAATCCCATCACAATAGCCGCCCCAACTAGTGTAAAGCGATATAATACTTCTTGACTCAAAGCACGTCTAAAAATTAATTCATAGAGATTGAAGAGAATGTGTCCGCCATCAAGCATAGGAATGGGCAATAAATTAATAATTCCTAAGTTTAATGAAATCAAGGCGGCGATACTTAAGAGAGCAACAAGACTACTTTCAGCTGCAGTTGATGTGATTTGCATAATCATCACAACACCACCTACTTCACTGGTTGGGACAATGCCAACAATTAATTTTTCAAGCCCAACAAGCATAAGAGATGACATTTTCAAGCTTTCATCAAAACCCTTTTGAATACTGCCTAAAAGACCATAATTATTAATGCGGATAGATTGAGCTAAAGGCTGAATTCCGAATGTTGAGAGATTGTCTATTTTGGATTCTAAGCTTATTTCTCTATCTTGTCGCATTAAATCAATCGTAAATAATTTATTTTTATTCTCTTCCTTGCTTATGATAGATGCAATTTGTTCAAAATTATACACTTTTTGTTTATTGATAGCTGTGATAATATCATTTTTTTGCAAGCCTAATATTTGTGCGGGACTACCTAGTTTTGGTGCTTTTATTGCTGTAAATGGGAGTGGAGTTACACCAAGAACTAATCGAGGAGTCGGCTCTTTAAAAAGATTTGGGAGTGTTTGAAATTCCAAGTTGACCTGTTTTTGAATCTCTACCCCTGTTCTTAAAAGCGTTAAATCGATTTGTGTCTGTTCTTGCTTTTGAATAATCTGACTCATCTCTTCCCAGCTTTTTACCTCAATTCCATTAATTGCTAAAATTTCGTCACCCATTTGCAATCCTGCCTTAAAAGCAGGAGTCTCTGGCTTTGGTGATGCAATAATCGGTGCTAATTCCTCCCTGCCGATACTATAAACTGCAACAAGAGCAAGGAAACCAAGCAATAAATTAGCAAAAGGACCTGCAAAGAGAATAAAAATGCGTTTATGGGGCGGTTGGGAAGTATAGCTATCCGGCGAAGAATCAATTTTTTTTGGATCTAAATCGTCCTGGCCTAACATCTTAACATAACCGCCCAGTAAAATCGGGGCAAGGCGATATTCTGTCTGTCTCCGTTGAAATGTTGCTAGACACCATTCTTTTTTACCAAAACCAACACTAAATACCTCTACGCGTACGCCACACAAACGAGCAGCAAGAAAATGCCCCCATTCATGAAATAGCACCATAAATGCAAGCACCAAAAGTGCAACTAAATAGCCCTCATAAAAGAGATAGATAAAAATAAATATAGCAAAAATGAATCCTAAATAAATATAACGCATTATTCTCCTTCTTAATAATTAAAAATTGTTTAATGATGAGGTTTGGCTTTCTTGTTTTATGGCAGAGGCTACAATGAAGGCATTTTTATTTGTTTAAAGCATAAAATGATTACTCAAGATACCTTCACTATTGCAAGAATTTAATTTAAGTTCTTGAAAGTATTCCAACTACAAAAACACAGAAACTACCACTCATATTATATCTAATTTTAGCACATAATAATCCTGTCTTATCAGTTGTAGTGTTTTCTAATGTTTGTTTAGCAACATAAAATTTACCGCTCACTAAAAAGAAAATTTTAGTCCGCCACCAAAACTTCTTTCAAAGTCATAGGGATAATAGGCATCTTCTCGCACCATTATTGCATTTTTATGTCCGAGTAAATTGCGTCCATAAGCATAAATTTCAAACTCATTTAAGCGATAACTAAGAGTCAAATCCAAATTTTGATAAGGTGGTTGCTTTTTAGTTGTATTACTAAAATCCTCATAAGCGTAAGGGCTAGAACCCAGCTTATAACTTGCTGAAATAAGAATGGGGGAAATTGGACGATAATTTAAGAAAAGACTTGTGAGATGTGTTGATACGCCCGGTAATGTTTTATTCACAATATTGCCATTCTCATTATATTCAAAATCTGCTAAAGTGTATGCATATTCTACACCCGTGCTAAATTCACTATTTAGGTGATAAGCTATACTGACTTCCGCACCTTTCTTGTTACTTTTATCAAGATTGCTATTAATGAAAGTAACGGGATTATAATAAATTTCTTTATCTAAATCAATCCAAAATAAATTTCCATTCAATGTGAATTGACGAGGTGTCCAAGTGATAGCCAGTTCATAAGAATTGCTCGTTTGTGTGTCGATAAACTCATTAAAACCCCCGCCAAAGCGAAAAAACCTATCCACATCGGGAGCTTGATACGCACGCATATAGTGCAACGAAATATCAAGTTGACTGATAGGAGATAACACATAACCAGCCTCAAAACCGCTTAAACTTTGCTTATGTTCATCAACAATATTGGTTGACATGGTAGCTTCTCTGCTATATTGTACTTGTTCGTATCTCCCTCCCAACTCAATTTTGTGGATATCCAAAAAATGATAGTGCATTAAAGCATAATAACTTAAAGAATCCTTATGCAACAAATCTTGACTAAATTGTGAATCATCTTGTCTTAAACGATTTTTGTAGTCCAGTCCAGCCAAAAAATATAAATTCTCCCCAACATAATCCACATTTATGCGTCCAGTATGTGTGTTATATTCAGATACACTTGGGCTTTGTCCCAAATATTCACTATTGGCTTGTTGAAAATGATAATCTACATTTGCCTTAAAATTTGGGGTAAAGTGATAGCTAAAACCAGCGTTTGCCCTTAGGGCATCATAGATTTGATGATTAAAGCTTGTAGCTACTGAAGCGGGGTTTTGCTCAAATTGTTCAAAGCTGATCGCTCCAGGATACTTTACATCAAATTTCCCATAATTTAAGCCTGCACGCATTTCAACAGAATCATCAGGCGTTACAATCAGATTTAAGCCACCATTAACATTTTGCTTTTCATCAGTTTTTTCAATCCCGTTATCAAGAATTTTTCGATTACCATCGCTCATAAACCCTTGCCCAAAAGCACCCACATTAAATCCATTTCCGATATAGCGTCCATAAACACGTCCATCGTAAGTTTGATAACTTCCATAAGCAAGGTTGATTAGGCCACCTTGTTGTTTTTTTGTATTGATAATAATTACCCCACCACTCGCCCCATCGCCATACTCTACAATCCCACGATTCTTCAAAATTTCAATTCGTTCAATTGCCTCAATAGGAATAAGGCTTAAGATTGGTACGCTCATATCAATATTTTCATAACGTACAGAATCAATCACTACTGCAATATTTTGGTAGCCATTCTCACCAAACCCACGCATGGAAAATCGGAATGCAAAGGGATTGCCATAGCTGGGGGACGCAACAAGGTTGGTATTTTGTTGTAAGAATTCGTATAAGCTCATTGCTTGAGAATTCTTGAGTCGTTCAGCATTATATATTAAACTTCCTTCTTGTTTTTTCTCGGCTGGTGGAATATAATGTTTTTCAAGTCCTCCATATATGGCGGGATTAACATTTTTTTGAGATTGTAAACGAATCGGAGTAGGTGGAATAGCAACAAGGCTTACTTCAAATAATAAAAAAACAAAAAAATATCTTTTCTTTACAAGATGAGTAAAATTCATAATTATGCCCTTAGAATCAAAAAATAAGAGTTTCGATTATGGCATTTCTTTGCTATAATATGCCTTAACTATAAAAATCTGGAGAATGTAATGCAACACTTGTCTAATTTAGCAAATGAAAGAATTTTATTTTTTGAAGGGGCGATGGGGACGGAAATTCAGAAATATTCGCTTTCGGACATAGATTGGCGGGATAAAGTAGGTTGCAGTGAAATTTTAAATTTCTCTAAAAAAGAAATTATTCAAGAGATTCATACCTCCTACTTAAAAGCAGGTGTGGATATTCTCAAAACAAATACTTTTGGTGCTATTCCATGGGTATTATCTGAGTATGATTTACAAGATGCAACAGAGGAAATTGCGTGTGCAGGGGTGCAAATTGCAAAGGAGGCATGCAAGCAGCATATGCAAGATTATCAACGACAATGCTTTGTTGCATTTGCCTTAGGACCCGGAACAAAGCTCCCTTCTTTAGGACATATTGACTATGATACAATGTATGATGGTTATGTTCGGGCGATAAAAGGGGGAATGCAAGCACAACCAGATATTATTTTGTTTGAAACTGCACAAGACCCCCTTCAGCTAAAAGCTGCTATTCACGCCGCGTTAGATATAGCACCCCATATTCCCTTAATGGTTTCTGTAACAATTGAAACAACCGGTACAATGCTAATTGGAACAGACATTAAAACTTTAGCTGTAATTTTAGAGCCATTTCCGCTTTTTAGTTTGGGGATTAACTGCGGTTTGGGTCCAGATCTTGCCCAAACCTATCTAAAAGAGTTAAGCGAATATAGCCCATTTAGAATCTCTATTCACGCAAATGCTGGACTTCCAGAGAATCGTGGTGGACAAACCTATTATCCTATGAATGCAGAAGAATTTAGTCGTATAGAAGCAAGTTTTTGTGATATAGCAGGTGTGCATTTTATTGGTGGTTGTTGCGGAACTACTCCTTTACATCTCAAAAAATTGATTGAATCTGTAGGAAACAAGACTCCAAAACCTCATAAAAAGTCTACTCCAAAAGCCATTGCCTCCTTATTTTCGCATATAGAATTAGAGCAAAAACCTGCCCCGCTTTTGATTGGTGAACGTTCTAACGCAACAGGTTCTAAGGCATTTCGCGAAATTCTTCTTGCTAATGATTATGAAAAAGCTTTGAGTGTAGGAATGGAACAAGTGAAGAAACAAGCCCATGCCCTAGATGTAAGTGTTGCATTCGCTGGACGAGATGAACGGGCGGATATGTTAGAAGTTATACATCGTTATAATCAAAAGATTGCTATTCCTCTTATGCCTGATTCCACTCAAGTTGCGACATTAGAAGTCGCATTAAAATGTATTGGTGGACGTTGTATGATTAATTCAGCAAATCTTGAAGATGGGATTGAAAAATTTGATAAAATTGCTGCTTTAGCAAAGCGATTTGGTGCAGTACTTGTTTGTCTTTGTATTGATGAGGAAGGCATGGCAAAGAGTTTTGAACGCAAGGTGCAAATTGCACAACGTATGTTAGAGAGGGCGTTGAGTGTGCATCATCTGCGTGAGGAAGATATCATTTTTGACCCCCTTACATTCACGATTGGCAGTGGTGATGAGGAATATTTCAGTGCAGGAGAGGATACCCTAAAAGCCATTAAGGAATTAAAGCGACTCTATCCAAAAGCAGGAAGTACAATTGGGCTTTCAAATATTTCCTTTGGTTTGGGTAAAGAGGCACGGATTTTTCTAAATTCTATCTTTCTTTACCACGCTATTTCAAATGGTTTGAGTAGTGCTATTGTTAATGTTGCACATATTATTCCTTATTCTAAAATGAGCAATGAGGATAAAAAAATTTGTGAAAATCTTATCTTTAATACACAAAAAACTGCTGAACCGCTTTATACTCTGATTGAGCATTTTAGTACGCAAAAAAGCTTGGCAATTCAAAATAGTGATGATTCGCATTTGAGTGATAAAGAAAGAATTATCAAATACTTGATTGATGGTGATAGAGAGGCAATGTTTAAACTTTTACCTTCCGCAAAAGAGTCTATACCACCTGAAAAAATAATAAATGAAATATTAATTTCAGCAATGAAAATTGTTGGAGAACGATTTGGTAATGGAGAAATGCAACTTCCTTTTGTCTTGCAAAGTGCAGAAGTGATGAAGGCAAGTGTCGATTATCTCAATGATTTTTTACCCAAAAGCCAGAAAAAACAGCAAGTTACACTGATTTTAGGCACGGTTAAGGGTGATGTGCATGATGTGGGTAAAAATCTCGTGGATATTATCCTTTCTAACAATGGATTTAAGGTTATTAATATCGGCATTAAAGCAGATATTAGTAAATTTATTGAGGCTTACAAGGAGCATAAAGCAGATTGTATCGGAATGAGTGGGCTTTTAGTAAAATCAACCTTAATTATGAAAGAGAATTTAGAGGCTTTGAATAAGGCTGGGATTAATTGCCCCGTTATGCTTGGAGGAGCTGCCTTAAATCGAGAATTTGTTAAGGAGCATTGTAGCCCGATTTATAAAGGCGATGTGTATTATTGTCGTGATGCGTTTGATTCGATGGCATTAATGGAGATGATTGAAAGCCAGGATTTTAGCGATAAGAGACTTCCGAGCGAAAGGCAAGCTAAAGCTGAATTAAAATTAAAGCAAAATAAAAAAATACAACCTACAGAGTCAGTAGAAAACTTACGCAAAAAATCTCTACCGCTAGAATCTGAATTGTATACGCCACCTTTTTGGGGTAGAAAAATCCTTGCAGATGGGCGGAATGCACAGGGAGAACAAGGGTTTTTAGGTATAAGTTTGGAGGAATGTTGTAAATATTTAAATATAGATTATCTTTTTAAAACACGATTTGGATTCAAAAAAAAAGGTATGAAAAAAGAAGAATATATACAATTAAAGCAAGAAAAAATTATGCCAGTTTATAATGAACTCATAAAATTAATTAAAGATGAGTATCTTTTTTCCCCTATTGTTATTTATGGCTATTACCCTTGCTATGCAATCAATGAAGAATTAAGAGTGCAAGATAATCAAAGAGAAATTGTTTTTAGCTTTGAAAGGCAAACAAAAGAGGAATATCGTTGTATTGCGGATTATTTTCCAAAAAAAGATACAGCAGGCGGAGTTGTTGCGTTAAGCTTTGTTTCAAGTGGGTTGCGTTTTAGTCAATTTGAGGAGAAACTTCACCAGCAAGGTGATTTTCAAAAATATCATCTGTTGTATGCGTTAGAAACAGAGCTTGCGGAGGCGTTAGCTGAATTTGTGCATATGAGGGTTAAAGAAGAATTAGGGGTGCGTGGATGTCGTTACTCTTTTGGTTATCCCGCTTGTCCAGATTTATCACAAAATCGCCATTTGTTTGAGATTCTTAAGCCAGAGGAGTTTGGTGCAACATTGAATGCAGAATTTATGATGCATCCAGAGGGTAGCACATGTGCAATTATCGCACCACATACAAAGGCAAAATATTTTGCTATCCATTCCTAACTTTAATGTTATAGTGATTTCAACTTAAGTGCATGTAGCTAAATGTGGACTCACTAGCTATGGTACACAATATAACTCTTAGAATATTAGAGGTATAATCATCAATGTTAAGGAGTGGCTTTCTTTTTATGCAATTCTAGTATAGAAAGGAGGTTAAAGATGAAAAAGGCTTTAGAATTTATTATAGTCATTCTAAAGTTGCTTAAAGAGATTATCCAGCTCTTTAAGCTCATAAACTAAATATACGCCAAAGATTGTAGTATTCCCCCACTTAGTTTCTCCTTAACAAAGTGATTTATACTAGAATTGTGGGGGATTCTGGTATTCAAATGTATGTATCTCTATCTATT
>NZ_NHYN01000029.1 GCF_003288845.1 Helicobacter monodelphidis
GATCCCATTTGGCAATCATTCTCACAACTTGCTACAGGTGTAAATCAGGGGAGAGATGTTACACCTGCAAATATCATTACTCAAGCAATCGAATTAGTCAAGATTATTTTTGATAAACTAGATTTTAAAGCCGAATCAATTATGTATATTATTTGTGGAGTGATTATTTTAATTGCAATTGTATTTATGGCGATTGAATTATTCATTGTTTATATCAAATTTTTCTTAATGAATATTTGTGTGTTTTTTGCGTTGACACTTGGAGCATTGGAACAATTTAAACAAATTGGACTCAATCCTATTTTGAGTTTTATCAAAATAGGGATTGAACTCTTTTTTATTCAAGGATTGATAGCACTTTCAATTAATTCAATTGAAATGATGCATGTGGAAATCTCAAAAGAAAAAACTATAGAACTTATTTTAACTATTTTAGCTACAGCCCTTATTTTTGTGATTGTAGTCAAACAGGTTTCAGGAGTGATTGAATCTATTTTTCAAGGCACAATCGGTAACAATGCTGATGTAGCAAGTGGATTTAAGGCTATTGCCGCAACGGCTATGGCTGGAGCAGCGATGGCAACAAGCGGAGCTGGGACAATTGGAGGGGCATTTAGAGCAGTTCAAGCCGCACGAGGATTATCGGAAGAGAATGGAAATAGTGTTTTAGGTAATCTTGCAAAATCTGCTCAAGACACCTTGAAAACAAATATTGATAAGGGCATTGAAGATCTTAGTAAAAATTCATTCGGTGGCAAAATGGCTGATGATTTGAATGCTAAAACTGAAGATCTCAAAGCTCAAAAAGAAAATAATATTTTAGGTGAAGTGGGTGGAGCTGAAGAGAATAGCAACAATATTAACTCTGAATCAACTTACCATTCTCCAATTAATGAAAACTTAGGAAATGGCAATCACATAGACATTGAAAACGATAACACAACTCCACAAGAACAAGACATTGAATCTAAAGAAGAGAATGACTCCAAAGAAAATAATGCTGAAGAAATTAATTCAGAGATTGAGTTTGAAGAACAAGATAAAGACACCAAAAAAGGAGAAAAGTAATGTCTATTCCGCTTTTGACTTACAAAAAAGAAGAGAAAGATTTGAAAAATGAAGCAAGAGAGAACATAAAAAAAGAGGAAATAAATACTTATATTGCTGGGCGTGAAGAATGGTTAGAGCGCTATGGTGGATATATTGCTCAAAAGAGAAATTGGCAGATGATAGCTTATGCTTGTTTAGCCATTTGTTTTGTGTGTGTTTGTTTTATTGGGTTTATGGGAACTCAAAACAAGCTTGTGCCTTATATTGTAGAAGTTGACAAGCTCGGCAAAACAAATGCGGTTGCAACTGCAAACACTATTAATTTAAAAAATGACAATGTCATCAAATATTCATTATCAACTTTCATTTTTGGTTGGCGGTCTGTTTGGGCAGAACAACAAGGACAAAGAAAGTTTATCCTTGACGCTTATAACTATCTTAAACCAAATTCAGCAGCTTTTACAATGGTTAATGAATACTTCAGACAAAATAATCCGTTTGAAGTCGCAACAAGAAATACAATCTCAATTACCATCAATACCATTATTCCACAAAATCCTACAACTTGGCAAGTTGAATGGACAGAGGAGGTAAGAAATACAGCAGGTGAAAATATGAATACGATTCGCTATCGTGGATTGTTTGCAGTAGAGCAGATTATTCCCTCTACTGAAGAGCAAATTTTAAAAAATCCTTTAGGGGTTTTTATTTCGGAAATCAATATTTCAAAAATCTTGTAAGAAAGGAGAAATTGGAGAAAATTACAGTGTGATATAATGTCGTTGTGAGGTTGCCTCTTGTGAGGTCAGATCTCACAAGGGAATTTTGCCTCGCAAAAAGGAGGCGAAGTGCAAATCGTAATTGTGATTGTAGCATTAGTTTGCTTAACAATTCCTCTTTATTAAGAGGTAAGGGCGGCGGTCGTAAGCACTGCCGTTCCTTAGCGATTCCTCGCTTACGCACATATCATACTTTAATTTTCTTAAAAGGAGATGAAAGTATGAGAAAATTACTGGCAATGGCTTTTGTGTGTAGCGTTTTAAATGCCGTCCCACCTTCTCAAGAAAAAATTAATTTCTTAAGTGAAGATGATATTGAACTAACTAATGAAGAACTGAAAAATTTAGAATTGGCGCAGCAATTTATGAATTCTGACGGGGTTTCTGTTTTAGGCAATAATGGGGTTGTGCGATTTTTGTATGGACAAAATTTACCTAGTGTTATTTCAGCTCCGTTACAAATTACGGATATTGTGCTACAAGAGGGAGAGAGCATCCAAGATGTTCAGATTGGAGATTCTGTGCGTTGGACTTTGGCTATAAGTCAAAGCGGAACATCAGAAAATGCTACAGCACACATTATTATCAAACCTTCAGATGCTGGACTCCAAACAAATTTAGCGATTTTAACGGATCGAAGAACCTATTATCTCAAATTAATCTCCAAAGCTGAAGATTATATGACAGCAGTCGGTTTTGAATATTCAGATAATCTACAGGCTACCTTAAATGCCTACAAAAAGGCACGCATCAAAAAAGCAGAAAGCAAACAATTTGAAGTTGAGCAAGGCATAACAAGCAATATTGATAATTTGAGTTTTGATTATCGTATCGAAGGAAATGCTGATTTTAGACCTATCCGCGTATACACTGATGGAAAGAAAACTTATATCCAAATGCCTGAGGATATGACTTTTTATGAAGCACCAATACTAATGATACTTGACAAAAGCAATGATCCACAAATGGTAAACTATAGACTTAAACACGATCGATTCATCGTTGACAAGCCATTTCAAAAAGCCATTTTATATAAAAACGCAGGGTGGTGGAAACAAGAAAAAATCACAATCACACGCATTAATAACGAACAATACCGACAAGAAGTAACAGATAAAGTTCTTTATGAGCTTACAGGTAAGGGGCAATAATGAAGCAGGTATTATCAATCATCTTCTTTTGTGCTTTCTTTGTGGGCTGCTCACAAAGAGCCTACTTTCAAAGTTTCATTGATCCAAGCGTGGAAGTGCCTTTACAAGAAAAAGTAGCTGATGATTTAAGTATTTTTTTGAGAGAATATTTTAATCCAGCAAATACAACTTTGTACATTCATCCTCAAATGTCCGCATTGCAACCTGTTTTAGAGGAAAAACTACAAAAGTTTGGTTTTGGATTAACAGACAATGAAGATACAAAAAATGTTACTTATGTAAGCTATGAAATTGCAAAGTCCGATAATTATTTACTTGTAACCTACAACATTAATGAGGCAAGAATTAATAAAACTTTTATTATTGAAAAAGACGGTGTCATCAAGCTACAGGGCTATACAAATTTGAATTTTAATCGCCCAAAAGTTTGGACAGCACCCATTGTTTTAGCTCCAAAAGAAGAATCTGCAAAAAAGACTTCAAAAAAAGTCATACAAAAAAACAAAACAGGTAAAAAGAATACAAAATGAAAGAGCAAGATATTTTGAAGTCTCCAACGAGTCTTAACTTGAAACAAACTTTCGATAATCCAATCAAAAGATTATCAAAAGTACCTTTGATTGTTATTGCATTGATTCTTTTTATTTTTGTTGTGGGTATTGTCTATGCAATTTCAAGTCGTAACGCTCAAAATCAAATTGATAAATCAAGTCAAATGAAAATCACAACAGAACAACAGCAGACAGCAACAACCACAACAGCAAATACAAATGATTTCATAGATGAATTAATGATTCCTAGCTCAATCCCTCCAAAGGAAGCAAGTGAGGAGAGTACAATACCCCCTTCTACGGACACAGCCACCCCACAACCTCAAAATATTCCTCCCGCACCTATCCCTGAAGATCCACAAGCAAGGCTAGTCAGTGAACAACAAAATAGAATTGATACCTTAAAAATGGAACTCAAGTTGAAAGCTATGGGTGCACAAACTCAATTACAGCTTAAGCAACCATTAGCAAATACAAATACAGGTGCTTTAACAAATAGTATAGCTGAACATGGAGGAGGTAGAACAGATTTTAACCCTTTGGAACTTGCAAAAATGGGGAGGGGTGAAGTTGAAGACAATGACGACAGAATTGCTAAATTCATGAACAAAAAAAGTGAAAGTGGGGGATACCTTGAAAGAATGAAAATACCACAATTTTCGCCTTATGAACTAAAAACAGGATGGATTATTCCCGCAATGCTCATCACCTCTATTAATAGCGATCTGCCCGGATCAATACTCGCTCAAGTTACAGAAAATATTTATGATTCAGCAACTGGGCAATATTTATTAATTCCTCAAGGTTCAAAGCTCATCGGTGAATATTCATCAAATATTATTTTTGGACAATCTAGGTTAATGGTTGCGTGGACTCGCATAGTTTTTCCCGATGGCTCTACCTTAAATCTTGAAAAAATGGCTGGACACGATAGTGGTGGTGTTGTTGGCTTTGAAGATCAAGTCAACAATCACTATTTCAAAATATTTTCAAATGCGATTTTGATGTCTGCAATCACGGCAGGAGTTACAGTGGCAGCAGATAAAGGAGAAAATCCATACAAGGAGACAATTAATGACAAAGTAATAGCAGCAGCAGTAGCACAATTAGGACAGGTGGGGATTGAGCTTATTCGTAAAAATATGAATATAGCTCCAACCTTAGAAATTAGAAGCGGGTATCGATTTAATGTCTTTGTAACAAAAGACATTATTTTAGAACCTATCAACAATTACTAAAAGGATTTTTCACCTCCAAAAGAAGAAAATAACACAGGAGCAACAAAATATGCCTAAAAAATATTTACATGTTCCCTTTGAGGAAAAAAATCAAGCAAAAGCACTAGGGGCTTTATGGGATAAGGATAAAAAACTATGGTATATCCCTGCTTGGAAAGAAGAAAATGGGTTTAGTCAATGGCTACTGCCACAAACACAACAAAATTATAATTTTGAATCAATTAAAGAAGAATTCAAAGCAGCATTAATACAAAGTGGGCTTATTATAGATGATATGCCCATTATGGATGGAAAAATTCATCGTGTAGCAGTTATAGGTGATAAAGGTCGTCAGACAAGTGGGGCGTATGCTGGTTTTATGGATCATCGCCCTGCAGGGTGGTTTCAAAATTATAAAACGGGTGAAAAGAAAAATTGGGTTACTCAACAATACTATAACCAAAACGATCAGGATAAAAATCAACGCATTCAAATTGAGAATGCCATTATTGATAATAAGAAAAAAGTTAATCAAAAGATTCAAGATTTAGAAGAGCAATATAAATCAACCGCAAATCGTATAAATTTAGAATTTGAAAATGCTCGATGGGCAAACACAAATCATCCTTATCTTACCAAAAAAGGACTTGATAAGAACTATTATCTTAAGCAAGACAAACATGGAAATTTGCTCATACCTCTTAGGGATGTTGATGGTCATTTGTGGGCTGTGCAAAGGATTTTTGAAAATGGCGATAAGATGATAGGCGTTTTAAGGACTACAGAAGAAAAAGAAAAAGATTTACGATTCCCGGCAAAAAAATTGGGTAGTTTTTTTGCAGTTGGCTGTAAGTTTGAAACTATACCTACATTAAAAAAATTAATCATTGCAGAAGGATTTGCAACTGCGGCAACATTGAATGAAGCCCTAAAACAACCCGTAATAATGGCTGTAGACGCTGGTAATATGTCACATGTAGTTGAAAATCTGATTAAAAAATATCCCGATAAAGAGATTATTATCGCGGCAGATAATGACATCAAAAGAGTACGTAATGGTGAAAAAAATGTCGGCATTGAGGCAGCATTAGAAATTCAAGAGAAATTCAATAATATAAAAATTATAAAACCAGTTTTTACCCAAAACGAAATTGATGAAGGATATTCAGATTTTAACGACATTTTTAAAAGTAGAGGTATTGAGGCAGTCAGAAATACCTTTAGAAAAGTATTACAGAATACAGAACAAAGCTTACATCAAAAACAAATCATTTCCAAAGATAAAGGTTTAACTCAATGACAGAAAAAGATCAAAATAAAAAGAAATTAAGGGTTATTGCCGTAGTTATTGCAATAATTTGCACTTTTTTAGTATTCAATGTTAGTGCAACTCAATTTTTAGCTTGGTATTTTCAATATTCTCCAACTTTGGGAGAGCCTTTACTTAATGGGCTTTACTTTCCCTTTAACTGGATTGAATGGAGCAGCCTCTATTATAGCTTTCATTCTAATTTCTTTAACTTTTATTTTTTAGGATTATTTGTTTCTGCAATTTTACTGATTTCTTTTGGTGTCTTAATCAAAATGTCGATTCAAAGACGATTAAAATCCATTGAGACTTTACATGGATCAGCTCATTGGGCAACTAAGAGAGAAATAGAAGAAATGGGATTGCTGGGGAATGAAAATGGTGTTTTTGTAGGTGGCTGGAAAGAAAATAATACACTACATTATCTCAAACATAACGGGGCAGAACATCTTATTTGTATTGCTCCAACAAGAAGTGGAAAAGGTATAGGTATTATTATTCCAACATTGCTAAACTGGAATGAATCTTTACTGTGCATTGATATTAAGGGTGAAAATTATGCTTTAAGTGCTGGTTTTAGAAAAAAGTATTTCAATAATAGAGTAATGTTTTTCAATCCTACAGATACGACAGATAAAGGCGTAAAATTCAACCCTCTTGAAGAAATTCGCATTGATAGTGATTACGAGGTGTCAGATAGCCAAAATATTGCTAAGATATTGCTATATAGGGGGATATCTGATAATGGTAAAGATATGTACTTTAAAGATGAAGGTTTTACCTTTTTAACAGCAATTTTTTTATATGCGTTAAAAAATGCGAGAAAGAAAGACCTTGCATGCCCATGCTTAGGAGATATTTATAAAATTATCAATGATCCACAAAATCAAATTGATGAAGTTCTAGAAGAAATGCTCAATAACGAAAATGAAACTATTTCATCTGTGGCAAGATCAATGCTTAACAAAGCTGAATCTGAAAAAAGCGGTGTTATAGGAACAGCAACGGCAGCATTGAATTTATATATCGATCCCATTATCAACAAAAACACGAATAAGAGTGATTTTAAAATCAATGACTTAGTCAATGGATCAAATCCTTCAAGCCTATATATTATTATTCCACCTAATGACATCAAACGATTACAGCCTCTATTCAACCTAATCTGCAACCAAATTTTTTCTATTTTAACAAGAGATGGAATGGATTTTTCAGATTCTCAAGGTAGCTCAAAGCATAAATATAGATTATTGGGTATGTTAGATGAAGTTGCAGCTCTTGGAAAAATCGATATTATTGAGTCTGGTATTGCATATTTAGCCGGATATGGGATCAAGCTTTTTTTAGCAATTCAAGATATTTCACAACTCAATCACATTTATTCTCAAAATAACTCTATCGTCTCAAATTGCCATATCCGAATATGTTATGCTCCAAACACAAATGCGACCGCAAAATTAATTTCAGATATGGCAGGAACAACAACAATCATAAAAAAACAAATTACTAAATCAGGAAAAAGCACAAATCTATATATGAATAGCATATCTGAAACAATGCAAGAGATAAGTCGACCGCTCATTACAATTGATGAAGTAATGAGAATTAAAAGTGCAAAGAAAAAAGATGGAAAAGTTATTGAAGCTGGGGATATGATTATTTTCATTGCAGGAAATGCACCAATCTATGGTAAACAAACTTTATTTTTTAAAGATGAAATTTTGTTAGCAAGATCACAAGTAAAATTACATTAAAATGTACATTTTAGCATATAGTTATTATGAATAATAATATCGGTTTAAATTTAATATATTTTTAAATTTAAAATGGTATAATAACTTTAAATTTAAATAGGAGGTTATTTTAAATGAATCTGGCGTATTTGAGAGTCTCTACCCACAAACAGAGTATTGATTCTCAAAGATTGGCTATCTACAATTACTGCCAACAACATAAGATTCAAATTGATGAATTTATTGAGGTAGAAATTAGTAGTCAAAAATCACGAGAGCAAAGGAGAATTCAAGAGCTGATCGATAAACTCCAAAAAGGAGACTTATTAATTATTACAGAATTAAGTCGGTTAGAACGAGGCACACTTGAAGCCATGCAACTTATTTTGGCACTGACAAAAAAGGGCGTGGAGATTATTTTTATCAATCAGCCACAGCTCTCCACAAATCAACCAACCGTCATCAGGGAGTTACTTACCGCAATTTACTCCTTCATCGATCAATCTGAAAGAGAAAGAATTTCAGAACGAACAAAAGCAGGTCTTGAAGCAGCAAAAGCAAAAGGTAAGCTATTAGGACGCCCTAAGGGTGTGCGTGGAAAGTCTATGTATGATGAGGATACACAAAAAATCATCCATTACATAAAGCAGGGCATTTTGATTAGTCAAATATGGAAATTGATTGGAAAAAAGGGAAGCTATCATGCATTTTGGAACTTTTGCAAAAGGACACCCGAAATCCAACGCGCGTTTCAAGAAAAATAAAAAACAAGCAAGGAGTTATAAAATGAATAAAAAAAGTAATGAGGTGGCAAGAAAAATGGTGCATATTATTATTAATGCAAAAGGTGGGATTGGTAAAAGTTTTGTCAGTTCTTTAATTACACAATATCTTATGGACAATACCAAAAGTGTAATAGCGATTGACACCGATCCAAACAATACAACACTTTTAAACATCAAAGCATTAAACGCACATTTTATTGCTCTATTCAATGAAGAAGGAAAATTTGAAAGGAGCAAATTTGATAAGCTTATGGAGCTTATTGTTCAAAAAAATAACGATCATTTTGTAGTAGATTGCGGTGCAACTACATTTAATCCTATTTTGGAGTACTTGCAAGAAAATGAAGTTATTGAGTTTCTTCAATCTCAAAATTGCGAAGTAATTATGCACATTCCAATCGTAGGTGCACAAGCACAAGAGGAAACAATTAAAGGTGCAATGAAAATTATTGAAGCTTTTAATTGTAATTTTGTGATATGGCTCAATGGTTATCACGGAAAAATTGAAAGAGGCAATAAGAAATTTGATGAGTTTGAGGAATATCAAGCAATGAAGAGTAAATTAAAAGCAGTTATTCAACTTAGTCAAGTTCCCGAAGATACAACGGGCAAAGATTTGGAATTGATGACAAGATCTAATCTTACTTTCAATGAAGCGATTGAGAGTGGGCAATTCAATATTATGAGTAAGCAACGCTTAAAGATTTACAAAAGAGATACATACGAAGCGATGGCAATCGCATTTTAAAGGAGAGAATATGCAAAAATACCCAGAAGTGTATAGTTTAGAGGAAAGTTTAGCGATATTGGATAAATATAAAG
>NZ_NHYN01000002.1 GCF_003288845.1 Helicobacter monodelphidis
TAGATAAGATAACCAATCAATATAATTTTATAGCTTTATAAACCCTTAGTATAAAAGGCTTAATTAGTATGCTAACTGAAATAGATAAATCTAAGGTAGAATGATCTGAAGTTATACCTGTGGAAATAACTAGTGGGATATTAAAACATAGTAGCATACTTGATGCTAGTGTCTATCAATGAAACAAGAAGCCCAACCATCTTTAGTGGTTGGGTGGATTCACCATAAATTACTTTCCAGAAACTTTAGTTGTGTATTTTACATAAATCCCTAAAATACTCATCGTATGATGGTCGACAGCTGATACTTGTGTAATTCCACCATTCTTAGCTGCTGCTGCAACGCTACAATCCCCTTTTGCAACAAGAGATAAAATACTCTCGCATGATGCCTCACCAACTTTTGTCATTGCACCACCTTCACCTATAGCACCTTTTGTAGGTGCATTCACATCAGCATAAACAACACCAAAAACAGGATCACCAGTCATAACTGCTCCAACACCACAACCTGTAAGACCCACCATTAAAGCAAAGCCTAAACCTAAAGACATTAAGATTTTTAACATAAATCTCCTTTCTAAATTTCAAAAATAACACCGGAGATTCTACAGTAATTCATACCAATTTGTCAATATATAATTATATATATATATATATATATATATATATATATATATATAATTATATATATAATAAACTATCATTGGTCATTTAGGAGTTACATTCTAAACTTTATCTTTTTTTTAATCTTAAAAAGCTACAATATCCACGTGGAAAATTCCAAATCATTTATTAAAAAGGAGCAGTGATGAGGACAGTTCAAGCAAAGGATATCACTCAAGCTGTTGCAAAACTTTGCAAACAAGCCTGTTGTAATGTAACCCCTGATATGTATGAAGCTTTCAAAAAAGCAGAAGCAAGCGAAAGTTCTCCATTGGGTAAAAGTATTATCGGCACTTTGATTCAAAATGCTGATATTGCAAAAAATGAGGAACGACCTATTTGCCAAGATACAGGAATGACGGTTGTTTTTGTAGAAATTGGACAAGACGTACACATCGAGGGTGGCTACCTTGAAGATGCCATTAATGAGGGGATAGGAAAAGGCTATGTTGATGCCTATTTGCGCAAATCTGTTGTGAAAGAGCCTATTTTTGAACGCACAAATACACAGAACAATACTCCAGCGGTGATTCACACACGCATTATCAAAGGAGATAAATTCCATATTCAAGTCTGCCCAAAAGGCTTTGGTAGTGAAAATAAAAGTATCTTAAAAATGCTTGTCCCAGCTGATGGGCTTGAGGGTGTTAAAAAAGTTTTCTTAGAAGCAGTCAAATTAGCAGGACCAAATGCGTGTCCTCCTATGGTTGTAGGAGTTGGCATTGGTGGAACAATGGAAAAAGCTGCACTCTTAGCAAAACAAGCAGCGGTAAGAGATGTGGATAGTTATAATCCGCATCCTAAGTATGCTGAATTAGAAAAAGAATTCGTGGAACTTGCTAATAAAACAGGTGTGGGACCGCAAGGGCTAGGAGGCACAACAACTGCATTCAAGGTTAATATTGAATGGTATCCCACACATATCGCTGGTTTACCTGTTGCCGTTAACATTAACTGCCATGCTGCAAGACATGCAGGCATTGATCTTTAAAAGGGGGAAATGATGTCTGAAGCAATTAAAATTACCGCACCATTCACAACAGAGGTTGCACAAACACTAAAAGCAGGAGATAGAGTCTTAATTAGTGGAACAATTATAGCCGCTAGAGATGCTGCACATAAAGCTTTAACAGAGGCTTTGGCAAAGGGAGAGAAGTTGCCTGTGGATCTTGTCAATCAAACAATTTACTACTTAGGACCAAGTCCAGCAAAACCCGGAGACCCTATTGGTTCAGCAGGACCAACAACAAGCGGAAGAATGGACAAATATACTCCAACAATCCTCGATCAAGGAATCACAGGAATGATAGGTAAGGGTTATCGTTCTCCCGAAGTGATTGAGTCCATCGTTCAACACAAGGCTGTTTATATGGTTGCAGTAGGTGGAGCTGCTGCATTCATTGCAAAATCAATTAAAAAATACGAAGTTCTTGCATATCCAGAATTGGGGCCAGAGGCAATTGCAAGATTGACAATTGAAGATTTTCCAGCAATTGTGGCAATTGACTCCAAAGGAACCAATTTTTACACTATCGGTCAAGAACCCTACAAAGAAATCTAGTTCCTAACACTGCATTCCGCCATTTCTTTGTGAAAAACATAGAAATGGCTTTTATTTTTCTCACTTACAATAGCAAATCTACCCTCACATTCCTACCATTTTAACCATTTATCATATTAAGGCAAACAAAATAGCAATTTTTTTAAATAAAGAATGTAGTTTTAAGTTAAAGGGTATTAGAATATCTACTCAAATATTACTACAAAAGGGGAGCGTTAATGTCAGAGAATGTGAATAGGCGTGATTTCCTTGGAATGGCTTTAGGAGGTGTTGCTCTTGTTGGTGCGGGTGCAACACTTGTAGCCATCAAAGGGACATGGGATCCATTACCTAGTGTCATTGCTGCAGGTTTTACGACCGTAGATTTAAGCCCAATGGCAGAGGGTGAGCTAAGAGTTGTTGAATGGCGAGGTAAGCCCGTTTATATTATTAAAAAAACAGCCGCTATGAAAAAGTGCAAAACACGCGATGTTGTGGTATCACAGAGTGATTATTCTGTGGGTATCCAAATCTGTACTCATTTGGGCTGTATTCCAGCTTATGAACCAGCTTCTATGCAATTTAAATGTGCTTGCCATGGTGGCGAATTTGATGTTTGTGGACGTAACACTTTTGGACCACCTCCTACACCTATGGAGATACCTCCATTTAAAATCAATGGAAATACATTAGTTTTAGGTGAGGAAGGTCCTGAATATCAGCAGCTCAAAGAAGCGAACGTATAGAAAAGGAGAATTAAATGGCAGAATTTAAAGAAGCTAATGGAATAGTCGATTGGCTAGACCAGCGATTAGCTATTAAAAATTTTATAAAGGTGATGATGACGGAATATTGGATTCCAAAAAAAATCAACTTTTTGTGGGCTATGGGTGTAACCTTGCTTGTAATGTTTCTTGTGCTTTTTGTATCAGGACTTATGCTTTTAATGTATTACAAGCCAGACACAAAGCTTGCATTTGATAGTGTAAATTATACAATTATGCAAGAGGTTGCCTATGGTTGGTTATGGAGACATATTCATGCCGTCGCAGCATCTGTGATCTTCCTTGTAATTTATATCCATATGTTCGTTGGTATTTATTATGGCTCTTACAAACGCGGAAGAGAAATGATTTGGATTAGTGGTATGCTACTCTTTATGATTTTTTCAGCAGAAGCGTTTAGTGGTTATATGCTTCCTTGGGGGCAAATGAGTTTTTGGGCTGCAGCAGTGATCACAAACCTTTTTGGTGGTATCCCATTAATTGGTGCGGATTTGGTTGTGTGGATTCGTGGAAACTTTATTCCTGCCGATGCAACACTCACTAGATTCTTTATGCTTCATGTTGTGCTTTTACCTGTCGTCATTTTAGCTCTAATTGCTCTTCACTTCTACACTTTGAGGTTTCCACATGTAAACAATGAAACAGGTGAGGTGATTGATTTTGATAAGGAAGCAGAAAAATATAAAGCAGGGAACAAGAAAGAAGCACAAGTTGTTTCATTTTGGCCAGATTTTCTTTCAAAAGACATCTTTGTTGTCTGTGTTTTTATGATTGGCTTTTTCTATCTTGTTTGTTTTCACTTTAATTTTGCAATGGATCCAATCAACTTTGACCCAGCCGATTCGCTCAAAACCCCTCCACACATTTATCCAGAATGGTATTTCTTGTGGAGTTATGAAGTCTTAAGGGGTTTCTTCTTCAGCTCTGATTTAGGGTTAATTGCATTTGGTATCGCGAATGTTATATTCTTACTTATGCCTTTACTTGATCGTAGCAAAGTTGTTGCTCCAGCACATAAGAGGGGTGGATTCTTCTTGTGGTTTTGGTTGCTTGTTGCTGACTTAATCGTCTTAACAATTTATGGAAAACTCCCGCCAACGGGTATGAATGCATATATTGGCTTTGTCGCTTCAGTTACATTTTTGGCATTGTTTGCACTCTTGCCTATCATCACAGCAGCAGAAAATAAAAAGGTAGGAGGTCGCTCATGAAAGAATTGAAAATTCTTGCTTTACTTGTCATTATTACAGGTATTATTTACTGGGGTGTAGAACCCTTAGCACATAGCGTAATGAATCCTCATGTTGCTCCTGCAGATTATACCTTTAAAGATTCTGTTGCACCTGCACCTGTTTATGATAATATCCGTAAACCAATCGCCGATGCGGCACTCGAAAAAGCACGCAATGATGTCCTTGCAGGAAAAGACATAAACACTCTTCCAGCGGAGGAAGCTGAAAAACTCGATGCACAAATTCAGGCAGAATTTGACAGCAAATATAAAGCACAAGTTGACACTGAAGCACAGCAAATCTATGAAAAACAATTAGCCGATTGGAATAAACTTGTAGAGGATACATTCCCTGTGCTTTCAGAAACTATTAACAAAGGAAACGCTGCAAACGGACAAGAACTTGTAACGGGTAATTGTGTAGCCTGCCACAGTATTGAATCTCAAGGGTTTGCACAGGCAATGGATAATGCAACACTTTCTAGCACTTATGGCGTTGTTCCACCCGATCTTTCAAGCACTGGTTATCTTTATGATTCATATTATTTATTTAATTTCATCAAAGATCCAGCTGTTGCAGCAAAGGTTAGCCACAAGTTTGCAGAAGGAAGTGGTAAGGTTCACCCTATGTTAGCATATAAAGATGTGAATAGTGATGCAGAAATTGCGGATATGGTTGCATATTTAAAGAATATTGCACCAAAAGAGATGGACAACAAGCAGGCCTTTATCGATGCATGTGCACGTTGCCACTCTGTCAAATACGATGGCATTGAAGCACTTTCTACGGCTGATAATGTTAATGCATATATGGGTGTCCGCTATATTCCAGACCTCTCCATTATAATTCGTGCAAGAAGTTTGGATTATTTGCATACCTTCATTAATGATCCGCAAAAGCGACTTCCTGGCACTTCTATGCCACGCGTTGGCTTGAACGAACAGGCTGAGAAACAAGTTATTGCTTATCTTGAAAGCGTTGGAGATAGCAAGAAAGCAGAAAGGGAATCTTTGGGAATTTATCTTATGGGATTCTTTGCTATTATGGCAATTCTTGCTTATTTATGGAAAAACAGTCGCTGGAGAGATTTACATTAAAGCATTATCCCATTCTCCCACAAAAGAGAGTGGGATAAGTCTGCATAAAAAATGGAACTTTTAACCAAAAGAAAGTCAAAAATAGATATAATCCTCGCTTAGTTTTGCAAGATTACATCAAGGTATGTTATGGTAACACTTATTTTATGTGGTGGCTCTGGGACGCGTCTATGGCCAATCAGTCGGGGACTAATGCCTAAACAGTTCCTCTCTCTTTTTGAGGGAGATTCTTTATTCCAAAAATGCATTAAACGCAATATGGTTCTAAGTGACGCATTTTTAATCGTTACTCACTCAGAATATTATTTTCTTGCTTCAGACCAACTCAAGAATATTTGTCAAGACAATCAGTTTTCTTTTATTCTTGAAGAAAATGCTAAAAACACTGCCATCGCTATTGCCTTGGGTGCACTCTCACTCCCTGCTAATGAAATTATTTTAGTTGCTCCATCAGACCACCTTATTAAGAATCAATATGCATACAATCAAGTCATCACACGAGCAAAAGAATTAGCACAAGAAGGCTATATTGTTACGTGTGGCGTTCCGGCTCTATATCCTGAAAGTGGTTTTGGCTACATTCAAGCAAGGGGTGAAAATATTTTATCCTTCAAAGAAAAACCTGATTACGAAACAGCACAGAAATATATTGCACAAGGAGATTATTTTTGGAATAGTGGATTGTTTTGTTTTCAAGCCCATACTTTTTTAGAGGAGTTAAAGCAACACGCACCGCATATTTATGAAACTGCCCAAAGTGCGATACAAAATTCTAGCAAAGAGTATAACTATACACGCATCAAGGAAGAATCTGTTTGTCATCTTGAACCTCAAAGCATTGATTATGCCTTAATTGAAAAAAGTCAAAAAATTAAAATGGTTGAATCACACATTGAATGGAGTGATATAGGAAGTTTTGATGCTTTATATCAAGAATTAAGTAAGGATTCAGCAGGTAATACACAAAGCAATGCCCTACTACTTGATTCTACAAACAATCTAATTCTTACCTCCAAAAGACAAATAGCTCTTGTAGAAGTTGATAATTTAATGATAGTTGATACACATGATGCCTTGCTTGTAGTAAAAAGGGGTTCTGGACAACGTGTACGTGAGGTCATTGCAAAACTCAAAAAAGAAGAAAAAAACATTCATCACACTCATCTCTTAGTTTATCGCCCTTGGGGGACATATAAGGTCTTAAAGGAAGAAAAAACCTACAAAATTAAACGCATTATTGTAAATCCCGGCAAGAGTCTATCCCTACAAAAGCATTTTCATCGTAGTGAACATTGGGTGGTTGTTAGTGGGAATGCACTTGTACGACTTAAAGACAAGGAAGTTACCTTATGTCCTAATGAGTCCATTTATATTCCTGTCGGGGAGATTCACCGCTTAAGCAATCCTGACAAAATACCTCTTGTTATTATTGAAGTGCAGATAGGAAGTTATTTGGGGGAAGATGATATTGTTCGACTTGATGATGACTACCATAAAAAAGAGAGAAATAAGGAATAAAATGAACGAAAGCCAACTAGAACGATCGCTATGCGTGGATTATGAAGATATTTTTGTAGCACGCATTTTTGCTAAGCAAAAAATAACCTATGTAGAAAGTTACCCAAAATACGCAAGGGAAGGTAGCCCAACCCATCTCTTATACACAATGGGTGCAGAGGGTATTGTATTAACTCACTCTCAAGTCGATTCAAATTTTCGTATTTTGCGTTATTGGGAAAAACACTGCTATTCTCAAGAAGATTTTATACATATTCTAAAAGATTATGATTACATTGATTTTTTACGCATTGATCCACAAACATCAGATGAGATGATTCTGTGGATTTTTGATGAAATAGTAAATAAGAAAAAAATCCGTATTCTTGCCCTACCCCCTACAAGCCTCACACAATACAAAAATCTATTACAACAAAACTTTTTGCAAGGTTGCAGTTTTAGACATGGTATTTATTTCTGCCACAAAGATTCTATAGAGTTACTAGAGTCTGTTTGTTCGTCGCCCTCTGAAGACAAGCCTTTCTCCACTCCATCAAAAGAAGCTCTAAAAGAAGAGATTTTATGGCTTAAAAGACGTTGTGCAGAATTACACTCAACAGTGCATACGCCTACACCAATCATACATGATGAAACACCAAAAACAACTAAAAAAGGTATTATGCAAAAGCTGATTCACCATCTTTTTACTTCAAAAGTTAAAGATACATGGAAGGAATATCTAAGAGGTAGAGAACGATATGGATTAAAAAAAAGCCACAATCAAGAAAAAAGTAATGGACGAGTTCTAGTTATGTTCTGCTCCAATTCAATGCTAACAATAGAATATGTTCGTTCTTTTATTGCAAGTATGCCTGATAGAGAAATTGTACTGATGAGTGATGACTTGATTATTCAAGAGGGGTTATTTTCTCAAGAAGTACAACCTGTCAAAAAAATCATTAATCATATGCGTTGGAATGATGAAATTTATTATATTCTTGTAAATCCTTTTGAGGGAGTTATGATTACACCTTATATTAAGCAATATGGTGGTGCCGTCTTGCTTTTTGATATTTTTGGCAAACTAGATTCAACGCTTTTATCCAAAGAAAAGGAGGAGCTAGATTTCAGTGAAGTACTTGACCACCATTCTTACCCCCACCCTTTTCCCTTAACAAGGAATATGATTCGCAATGAAGTTTACTATTCTTGTGGTATAGGACTTGGGGTGCAGTTACTTAAAAATCATGAACGATCGCGTTTAAGTTTTATTCGTACACTCCTTGAATATTCGGATTATGTCTTACTGCCCTCAAAGGAATCTATTACTCTTGTATTGCAACAATATCCACAATTTAAGCAAAAAATCCTCTTATGCAACTTACTACCCCACCTCAACCCTCTTCCTGCAAGTGAAGTCATTGAAAGCGATTACATATTGCTAGCTGCCTCCTCCTACAATGAAATAAAGCGCTTCTTGCAAGCATGGAAAAAAAGTTCCCTATGGAATCAATATACTTTAGTGATTCAAAATCTAATCTACACAAAAGAGCAAGATAAGCTAGAAGAAGATATTGAACAAGGATTTTTAGGGCATATTATTTTAACCCCCACCATTTTAGGTTTTTTAGAAAAAGCAAAAGCATGTTTTCTACTCAATCAACCAGGTTTTCAATTTAATACTTATTTTGCAATCAAAAGTCAAGGTATACTTGTTGCGACAATGAGTGGCGTACTTAAAGATTTTAAAGGAGAAAGCTTTATTCCTTTACATACCAATTTCTTAACAGAGGATATTTGGCGAACGCTTTTACATATCCAAAAAGGTCATGTCTCTCCTCAAAAAAAACTCTTAGGAGAATATCCCCTTTTTGAAGAACCACTTTGTTTTTCTTTATCTATGCCCGCCTTCAGAGATTCTCCATTACGTCCTAAAATTGCTTTTGAAGTCGCATCATTTTTAGAGCCTACTGGGGAAGTTAAACGTTGGAGTGCCGGTATTCTAAATGCATTACTGACTCCTTCTTATGAAAAAAATTATGAAATAATCCCTGTTCATTTAAATTCTGAAAAAATCATACGTTCCTATTCTGAAATATTTTGGCTATTCTTAGGGGAAGATTTACACATTCAACAGGAGCATTTAGACTTATTCAAGGGTGATATTTTTCTAAATTTAGAACATAACTTGGAGCGAATTTTATCTTTAGAGGTAGCTTATAAAGAATTACAGGATAGAGGTGTAGACATTTATTCTATGTTTTACACAATCCCTACAGAGGATACCTCTAAGTCTCTATCCATAAAAGATTCTTTAAGGGTTATTGCCTGTTATTCAAGTCGTTTATTCTGCCTTTCTTCTGCAAAAATGCAAATCTTTTTAGAATATTTAAAAAAAGAAAATATTGAGCGAAATGCAGCACTAAAAATTGAAGTTTTACAAATGTCTAATCTTATTCAAGAACAATTATTCACGCGTGGAAACACCTACTTCAAAGAAGCAATACGAACAATTAGAAATAAAAAACTTGTCTTATATTTAGGTGATGAAGATCCTAAAATTTTAGAATATTTAAAGATTTTTGATGAATTATGGACAAAAGACGAGAATGTTAGTTTTTTACTCTTAAGCGATACAACGCAAAATGGCGAGGCAAAAAAACAGGTACAAAAGCACAAAGAGCTACATAAACGACTTTGGTGGCTTGAGGGTTATAGTAGCAAAGAACTGCAAACCCTCTTCCGACATTGCTCTGTCTGTATTATGTCAGACTCTATAATTGGGATTGCAATAGCAGAAGCATTGGGAGAATCCTTACAAATTATCATTAATGATTCTCCTCACAATCAAGAATTGCTAGGCAAAAATAGTATAGCCCCTCAATCTCTAACAGCACAAACATTAAAAGAAATTCTTAATAAACCAAAAGAACAATCTACAGCACAACCACTTTCCTACACTCAAACCATACAAAACCTACTTCAAAGGAATAAATTATGATTGAAAAATCAATAAGCACAATTCTATTTGACTGTACAACTCTACTCTACTGGAATCGCTCACCAGTCGGTATTGTACGTGCAGAATTAGAAATAGCTGAATATCTTTTACAAACTGATTTTAGAATAAAATATGTCCAATTCAACAAACAAAGAGATGAAATTTCTGAAATTTCTGCAGAAAACATACAGGAAGTTTGTGCACATTTAAGAGGCACACAAGAAAATAACCATTCTTCGTTTAAAATTATATCACCCATTAAAAATCACCTCCATTCCTTATCTAATCGCCTAGAAAAATATGGAAAAAATATTGAAAAAATATTGAAAAAATACGCTAATAAAGAATTAATAAAAAGTCAGAAAGAAAAAATTCAAGAAGAATTAGAAGCAATTAAAATACCGCCTATTACGCGTTTAACACGTAATTTATTTGATAAAGAAACACTCTTTATTAGTGGAGGATTAGATTGGGATTTATCTAATTACTCCTTACTTTATCTCTTAAAAAAGGAAATTAACTTTAAATTTATTGGAATTTTTTATGATGTCATCATTCTTAGAAATCCTGAGTGGGCAGCTTCAACTGATCTGTTAAAACGTTTTAATCTCTTTTTCTATTATCTTGCGACAATGAGTGACGGACTTGTAACAATTTCTGAATTCTCTAAATCAGAATTCTTAAAACTCGCAAAGGACTACCATATCACGCCTACAAGCCAAATTAATGTTTTACATCTAGGAAGTTCACCACTACAAAAACAAGAAGAATCCAATCAGCCACACACAAAACAAGAATCTAATAGCCAAGCACAATCAACTCAACTGTTACCCACCATTGTTGAATCACCAGAAATCTACCTTAAAATAGACTCTAAAACTGGAGAATTTATTTCATCAGACAGCCCTGATATAGAACCTCAAAAACAAACCCCCTCTACAAATCCGCTGATTGCACGTTTTGCTAAACGTCCGCATTCTGATTTTTATGCACTTTATGTCAGCACTCTTGAGATTCGCAAAAATCATCAAATTCTGCTTGAAGCATGGAAAATTTTACAGCAACACAACAATATTCGTATACCTGACCTTGTTTTTGTCGGTATGGAAGGTTGGGGTGTTGAAAAACTCTTAAAGGAAATACAACAAGAACAATTTAAAAATAAAGTTTTTTGGTATTCAGATGTAACTGATGAAGAATTGAAGGATCTTTATCAAAAGACTGCCTTTACTCTATTTCCCTCTTTTGCAGAGGGATGGGGGCTTGGAGCAGCTGAATCACTCTCTTATGGTAAAGTCGCAATCATTTCTAATGCACCCGCACTTGCCGAAGCAACACAAAACCTGATGCCTATCATCGATGCACACAATGCATATGAGTGGGCAAATATAGTGAGTACCTTCAGCAATCAACCTGCTAAATTGCAATCTTTAGAAAAAAAAATTAAAGAACAATTCAAACAGAGAAGATGGCGAGATTTTGCAGAAGAGTGTATTAATTTTGCAATTCATGCCCAAAAGGAACAAAGATGAATATCTTGCTTTTAAGCACTTATCCAACCATTTTACCAAGACATGGAGGACAAATCCGTGTCCAACATATTGCCCATTATTTACGCCTTCAAGGGCATAAAGTACGTATTGTTTCCCTATGCGAACCCACACATAGCCAGTATGAAATTAATGATATAAAAATAAGTAAAAATGATTTAGCAAAGTCTCCTTACTCTTCTTTTGCTTATGATTATGCAACCTCCTTGCTTTGCACACAAGAACCCTATTTTTCACGTCTAAAAAGTCGTATCATTGATTTTAATCCGCAAGTCATTTTTATCGAACAATCTTGGCTATATCCCCTTTATCAAGCCCTATATACTTCTCTTGAAGTAAACAAACGTCCAATTTTAGTATATTCTTCACACAATATTGAATATGAAGCAAAGCAAGAATTACTAGAATGCTTAGATAAAGCTGATGAAACATTAATTTCTGCAATTCGACATCAAGAAGAGCAACTATGTTTAAATGCAGATTATGTCATTGCATGCACACAATCTGATGCAGATAAGCTCCAAAAAATGGGAGCAAAAGATGTGAGCATTTGTCCTAATGGGGTTGATCGCCATCTGACTGATTTAGATTCTATGAAAACTTTAAAACAAAAGCTTAATGGCTTTCAATTTGCATTATTTGTCGGCTCTGCCCATATCCCAAATGCATTAGGTTTTTGGAATATGTTATCTGGAAATCTTGCATTTCTAAAACCTAACCAAAAGATTATTGTTGCGGGTAGTGTTTCTTATATTCTGGAACAATACATGCCCAAAGAAGCAGATATGGCGTTGCTTATTAACAAAGAAAAGTTAATTATTTTGGGTGAAGTCAGTGAAATACTCTTACAATGCCTACTTAAACAAGCTTCCGCCATTCTTTTACCTATTACAAATGGCGGTGGTTCAAATCTTAAAACTGCAGAGGCTATTGTCGCAAATCGCCATGTTATCGCGACAAATACAGCGATTCGTGGTTTTGAATTTGCTAAACAATTAAGCAACTTTTCAGTTGTCAAAACACAAGAAGAGTTTATAAAAGCAATTCAACAAGCATTTACACAAAAAATTAAGACTATCAGTAAAGATGAACAAAAACAACGCGATACACTTTATTGGGGAATTACCCTCAAACCTTTAGGAGAATTAGTCGGACGTATTGCTGTAAAATTAGGTGAATTTGCACTACCGCCTGTTGACAAAATGTCAGATTCAGCAGATACACAAGATAAAAAATAATCCCCTCTCCCCAAGAAAATACTGCTGGTTCAGCAAATCATCAATATTATTATTTGCTGGAGAAAATCAAGATTCTACCCTTTTTTCAACCTAAGAACCACATAAGATAAATTATAAATAATATCATCTACAAGAACTATTCTTAGGTTACTCGTGCCAACCTTACAACATTTTGTAACTTCAATAGAAATTGACAGTGTAATTATAAAAACTTAAAATAAAAAATTAGCGTATAAAAAAGGTAGTAGCCATTGTCATTCTAGCAGGAAAATCTATGTATTGCTCTTGCAAAGATTTTTATATGGATTCTTCAGCATTAGACTTAATAATAAAAAATGGGGGGAAGGTAAAAGGGGAGATTAAAAGCGAATAATTTTACCCAAATGCTGGAGATTCAAAAAAAGGCATTCTTCAATTAAATGGGAATAGAGGCATCAATAAAAAAATCAGAATCTTGATAAAAGGATTTATAGCCCAACAATGCGATCCAGTGTCTAGCAATAATTTAGCTATAGCTAATAGGTAAAACAAAACTACAATAAATATATCATATAAACCCTATAAATGAGATTATAGGGTTACTAAAAGAGGATTAATCTTCAATATAATTCTTCAATGCACGTCCAACTTTAGGGTGCTTAAGCTTTTTAATAGCACTAGACTCAATCTGCCTCACGCGTTCTCTGGTTACATTCAATTCCTTCCCAATTTCTTCCAAAGTTCGGTCGCTTTCGTCCTCCAACAATCCAAAACGCATACGAATCACTGCCCTTTCTCGTTCATTTAATTGATCTAGCACTTCACTAATTTGCGTTTTCAAGTCTTCTTTTAAAATATAATCCATCGGACATATCGAATTCTTATCCTCAACAAAATCTCCAAACTTCCCATCTTCATCACTACCAATCGGTGCTTCAAGGCTAATAGGCTCTTTAGTAATCTTAATAACATTCTTGACTTTATCCACAGGAAGTCCAACTTCTTCTGCGATTGTTTCAACATCGGGTTCTTTACCATTTTCTTGCAAATGCTGTCGCACAATTTTATTAATTTTGTTAATTGTCTCAATCATATGGATAGGGATTCTAATCGTCCTTGCTTGATCAGCAATTGCACGACTAATAGCTTGACGAATCCACCAAGTTGCGTAAGTGGAAAATTTGAAATCTTTTTTGTATTCAAATTTATCAACAGCTTTCATTAGTCCAATATTACCCTCTTGAATTAGGTCCAAAAAGGGTAATCCACGATTTGTGTATCGCTTAGCAATACTCACAACAAGACGCAAATTACTCTTTGCCATTTTTGTTTTTGCCTTATCCGCAATATCTTTACCGCGTTTAATCTGGTCAAGAATCTCTTTTAAGTGGTCAGGGTCAAGATTAAAAGATGCCTCGCTTGCCTGCTTTGTTGTAAAAAGTTTCTTAATTTCCATATAAGTGGAAACCATCGTTGCTTCTGACACTTGTGTAGCAATATCACTTTTTTCCATGTTAACAATATTTTTTAGAATTCTCTGATGATTTTCAATCAACATTTCATTAAATAGTGGAAGTTTATATTCTAAACGTTTCAATTCCTTTTCAAAGCCTTCGTCACTCTTAAGCGTATTCTCCATTGCCTTAACCAATTCGTTAATTAATTTTGTTGTAGGCCCTAAATCAAGCAATTTCATCTTTAAAATTTGCTTCTTAAATGCAGAGGTAAGCAAAAACAGTGCGTTTCCTTCTTCAGATTCTTGCCCATTTAAAGTTTTTAGCCAATCTTTCTTTGCTTTCTCTAAAGCTTTAAAGCTAACAAAAACCTTTTCAATTCGTTTTTGATCCTTTTTTCCTATAGTTGGTGATTCTCCTTCTTCGCCCTCCTCACCATCAATCACATCATCAGCTTCAATTAACTCATCATTCTCATCTTCCTCGTCAACCTCAAAACTTTTAAATAATTCCTTCACGCGCCTCTCACGATTAATCAACGCATCCTTATAATCTAAAATAAAATCAATCAAATAAGGCACAGAACAAATTGCATCGAGAATGATATTTTCACCTAATTCAATATCACGACTTAACTTCACTTCATCTTCTTTTAAAAGAAGTGGAATTTGCCCCATTTCTCGCAAATACATACGAACAGGAGAATCACTCCTACTCCATTCTAATAACTCTTTTTCTTTAGCAAAATCAAATTTATCTTCCTCGTTATCTTGCATCTTACGCTTTTTCTCTTGCTTAATTTTTTTTACATCTTCTTTATTAAGCAATTGAGCAATTTCTGAAGAACTCAAAAGTTTTTTCTTATATTTGGTTGACAAATCTTGCACTTTCTTAGCTTGTGCAATTGTTGGGGGTTTTGCAAAAAGCTGCACTATACGATCATAAGAAACATATTTTTCTTTTGATGACTTAAATAGAAACTCTAATTCTTGGTTTAATGTCCGCTTCTCTGGCACTTTTTTAGAAGATACAGCCTTCTTTGTTTTAGGCTTCTGTCCATCTGTAGCTCCTTCATTTTTCTGCACAACAACTTTTGTTACTTTTTTTTGTTTTGTAGCATCCTTTGCTACTTTTTTACGAACCACTTTTGGAGTGGAAACTTCTGTGCTATTTTCTTGAGATTCAACAATATTAGTTGCCATTTTTTTTACCGAAACTGCCAATTTTTCTTCTCCTCTGTAATTTTTTCTGAATATATGCTTGCCGTGAGCAACCCCTCTTTATCTTCCAAAGAGCTTTCAATATCCCCTGATGGGGAGATAAATAAAGAATCACCATAAAATCTCCAAATCCAATCATTTTCACTAGGAATATATTCGCCAACACGATTTGCCCGTAAAATATAGCAACTCCCTAAGAATGCCCTTGTTTTTAAAATCTCCCTCCATCGTCCCATCGACTCAAAAGTGCAAACAGACGAAACAAGGACAACATCTACCCCTAATTTTTTAAATTTAATCCATATCTCATCAAAATAAACCTCAAAGCCAAAAATAACACCAACTTTTAAACCATGCAAAGTAAAAATCGGCGGATTTTTTAGATTCTTAGGTGTAGAATTTGAAAAAAATGCTTTTTCGTTCCAATGCTCAAATGCTAATAATCTTTGTGCATCATAATATTCTACCTCTCCTTGATGAATAATCGCCAAACTCTTATACACTCTACGCCCACTAAATCGGATAATGGGTGCAAGAAGTTTTGGGCGATACTGCCTAGACATTTCAATAATATTTTCTAGTCTTGCTAAAGATTGCTTTTCATTCATATCATTAGGAATGGACTCAAATTCTTTAAAAAAAAGATTGAGGACATATTCTCCTAACAATAACAATTCAATATTCATATCATCACAGATTTTCCAATAATGACCAAGCTTAGAATCTCCCCAAGCAAGGGTGCTTAATTGAAGAGCTGCAATATTAAAATCTGCCATCACATTCTGTCCATATTGATTTCTTCAAAAGCGATTTCTGCTTGATGTAAAATTTCCTGTGCCTCTTTAATTTTTTGTGCACCCTCTTTGTACACCCTAAGAGATTCTTCCAAACTAATATCCTCCTTACTTAAGTGCTTTAAGATGTTCTCTATACATAAAACTTTTTCCTCAAAACTTTCTTGTTTTTTCATCCCGTTCCTTTTAAGAATTCAAAATATGGCGAATATAATCATCATATAAATCTACTTGGACTAAAAAGCTATCATGCCCAAAAGACCCTTGCAACTCAAGGAGATTATATTTTTTTTGCAAATACATTAAGGCTTCTGCAATTTGTCTTGATTCCTCTACCTTAAACATTGTATCATCAATAAAAGAAATAATGTGAATATGACTCAAAACCCCTTTTAATGCATCATAAAGATTTTCATACCCCAAAGATAAATCATAAATACATAATGCCTTTGCAAGATACAAATAGCTAAGAGGGTCAAAATAATGGCAAAAAGATTGCGTATTATAATCCAAATAACGCATCACCTCAAAACGTCCAAATAGCTCATACAAACCATCTTGATTGACATAGCGATGAGAAAATTTTCGTTGCATTGTTTGTGGTGAAAAATATTGCAAGAATCCAATCATACGTGCAATAGCTAAACCTTTCATTTGTGCAACCTCTGTAGATTCATACTGTCCTGCACGAAAAAGAGGATCATTCATAATAGCCTCACTCATTGCTTTATGAGCAGCGATTACATAGTCTGAAGTACAATGTGTTGTCGCAATAGCAAAAATATGTTCTGCCATTTTAGGATAAAGTTGTGCAAAACTCAATGCCTGCATACCACCCATAGAACCACCAATAACCGCCTTAAGATAATCAATTCCAAGTGTACTAAGAAGAATCTTTTGTGCACGAACCATATCCGCGATTGTTATCACTGGAAAGTCTAAACGATAGGGGATTTGGCTTGGGTGCTGCAATGACATAGGTGAAGTTGAACCATAGCAACTGCCAATGGCATTTACACAAATCACAAAATACCTATCAATATCAATACCTTTCTTATGTCCGATCAAAGAGTCCCACCAGCCAGCTTTTTGCTCCCCCTCATAAACCCCTGCTGCATGATGAGAACCACTAAAGGCATGCATAATCAAAATTGCATTACTCTTGTCGGCATTCAATGCACCATAAGTCTCATAAGCAAGAGTGTAAGGCTCTAAAATACGTCCAGAATCTAAGTAAAGCGGATTTGTAAAATGGGCAAATTGCGTAACAGGACATTCCATTTTATTCCCCACTTTGTTGGTGTTGATTACAAATAAGGTAAAATGATCCTTCTTTATCCTGTGCTAAAAATAATTCAGCATTCTCCGCTTCACAACAAGAACAACGATGGTGGTAAATATTTTTAAAAAACGCGAAAAGGCTTTGGTACTCCTCCTCTTTAATCCCTGCTTGAGGGCTATACAAAGAGGCATTTAAAAGATTTAAACTCCCTAAAACCTCATCTTTGGATAAACGACTCAAGACCAAACATTCTTCGCATACCTCCAAAGGAGCATCATGGTGGACACTCAAAGCTGCACGACGCGTAGAAATTTTAAAGGTAAAGGAATTAGAACCAGTCAAGGAAGCAAAAAAATATGACTTTGTATCCATGCTCGACTGGAGAGTGTCCTGAATGGTCTGACAAGGCATAAAATGAAAGCACGGAACACCCTTTGTTTGAAACTCTTTATCTGCTAAAATCCCCTTATGCACTAAAACACGAATTAATGTGTAATTATTTAAAAGCAAATAGATACCAGATTCACTTAACCATATATCAGCTAAAGATAAACTTACACCACCATTCCTAAGATTCTTCATAAGAAAATGGCTTAAAGAATGGGGTACCGATAAGGAAGCTGACTTAAGAGTTTTTTCAAACAAAACCATTTACTATCCTCATCAAAAGGCAAAGTGTTCTTCAATGGAATGACATAAGATATGCCCAATTGTAATATGCATTTCCTGAATGCGTGGAGTATCATCACTAGGTATTACCAAATTAATATCACATAAATCATTCATTTTTCCACCACCTTTACCACTCATTCCAATCAATGAGCAGCCATACTCCCTGCCTTTTTCTAAAGCAAGAAGCACATTCTCAGAATGGCCACTCGTAGAAATGCCCAATAAAACATCGCCCTTCTTTGCTAATGCTTCCACCTGCCTTGCAAAAACATAAGCATATCCATAGTCATTCGCAATAGCAGTCAAGGCTGAAGTATCGGTACTAAGGGCAATTGCAGCAATTCCCTTTCTTTCTTTCTTGTAACGCCCTGTAAGTTCTGCTGCAATATGTTGTGCGTCTGCAGCACTCCCACCATTACCAAAAATAAGTAATTTTCCTCCACAATCTAGGGCTGAAACAATAAGGTCAAGGGCTTTTAAAACTGGGACTTGTAGAGATTCTAGACTTTTTTGTGCTGTCAGTATGTGTGAGTTAATTTCTTGCGTAAAAAGTTCTTTCATGATCTTCCTTATGTCTTGCATCAGAAATTCCAAGATTCTTGGGATTCAATGAGAATATATGGTTAATCTGATATTATACAATAAAGAACTTAAAAGTCTATAAAGCACACTTTTTTGTTTTTTATTGTGGTAAAGTTCTTTAGCTCAACCACAAAAACAAGAATCTATGAATTTTCAAAATATCTACAAAAAATGAATAATTTTCACGACTCTTATTCCATTAAATAATAAAAATACATAGTTTTAGCTAAAAAAACTTGACATTTATAGACTCATTTTATATAATGTCAAATATATAAAATTCATTGATATCAAAAGGAGACATAATGAATCTACTAGAAAAACTAACAAATAACTTAAGAGAATCTCTTGATAAATCAGCTTCCTTAGCACTACATGCACAGAATCAAGAGATTGGAATACCTCATATCCTATGGGCTTTGCTTATTGATTCACAATCAATTTTAAATCAAGCCTTGAATCGCTTAAATACAGACAAAAATGTCCTTGAACTAGAAATGCGTTCATGTGTCGATAAGCTCCCTAAAAGCTCTAGTGTCAATAAAGACAATATGAAACTCTCTAAAGATTTTATCGACACCTTAAACTATGCTGATGGCTTGAGTGTAAAAAATGGTGACCAATTCATTGCAGTTGATACTTTTATTATAGCTTTAATTGAAAGCAAAAATTCCACATTGAAAGAGGTTTTTGAACCTTATATCGACACCTTAGAATTAAAAAAGAATCTGGAATCTATGCGAGGAGAACAGAAAATTGAATCTGCAAGTGGAGATGAAAACTTAGAAGCTTTAGCGAAATTCGGTATTGATTTAACAAAAAAAGCAATGGATAATGAACTTGATCCTGTGATTGGACGCGATGAAGAAATCAACCATATGATGCAGATCCTTATTCGTAAAACAAAAAATAACCCTATTTTGCTTGGCGAGCCCGGCGTTGGAAAAACAGCTGTTGTTGAGGGTTTATCACAAAGAATCATCAAGAAAGAAGTCCCCATCTCTCTACAAAATAAAAAAGTTATCACGCTTGATATGAGCGCAATGATTGCTGGGGCAAAATATCGCGGAGAATTTGAAGATCGATTAAAAAAAGTTATTGATGAAGTAAAAAAAGCAGGAAACATTATCCTTTTTATTGACGAGATTCACACTATCGTTGGTGCAGGTGCAGCTGAAGGTAGCATGGATGCTGCAAATATCCTAAAACCCGCATTGGCACGTGGCGAATTGCACACAATCGGAGCAACAACATTAAAAGAGTATCGCAAATATTTTGAGAAAGATGCAGCTCTACAACGACGATTCCAACCTGTTACATTAAATGAACCTACCGTAAATGAAGCTTTACAAATCCTAAGAGGAATTAAGGAACGCTTAGAAGCTCATCACAATGTTAGCATCACAGATTCTGCCCTTGTAGTTGCAGCAAAACTTTCTAATCGCTACATTACAGACAGATTTTTGCCTGATAAGGCTATTGACTTAATTGATGAAGCGGCGGCAGAATTAAAAATGCAAATAGAATCAGAACCCAGTGAATTAGCAAAAATTAAACGAGAAATTTCTTCTCTATTTGTAGAGAAGGAAGCATTACTAATGGAAAAAAACACCAAAAATGAACAAAGATTAGTAGAAATTGAAAAAGAAATTGCCAATAAAAACGAAAATAAACGCAAATTAGAATCTCAATTTGAAGGTGAAAAAAGCGTATTTAACGAAATTGCTAAAATTAAAACCCAAATTGATTCTTTGCGTAAAGAATCTGAATTGGCTAAACGCAATAGTGAGTTTAACAAGGCGGCTGAAATTGATTATGGAAAAATTCCAGAACTAGAAAAGCAAGAACAGAATCTAAACACACAATGGGAGAAAATGCAACAGTATGGAACATTACTAAAAAACGCCGTTACACCAGAATCAATTGCAGCTGTGATTAGCCGATGGACACAAATTCCGATTCAAAAAATGCTTCAAGGAGAAAAAGAAAAAATATTAGGTATTGAGGAAGAATTGAAAGAAAGTGTTGTTGGGCAAAGTGAAGCAATCAGAGCTATCTCAAGAGCCATTAAACGCAACAAAGCGGGCTTAAGTGAGCATAATCGCCCTATTGGAAGTTTTCTTTTTTTAGGCCCAACTGGCGTTGGAAAAACACAAATTGCGAAGAGTTTGGCAAAATTCTTGTTTGACCATGAGAAAAATCTTATCCGTATTGATATGAGTGAATATATGGAAAAACATGCTGCAAGTCGTTTGGTTGGGGCACCTCCTGGATATGTCGGCTATGAAGAAGGCGGACAACTTACAGAAGCTGTCAGAAAAAAACCTTACTCTGTTGTATTATTTGATGAGATTGAAAAAGCTCACCCTGATGTATTCAATATGCTTTTGCAAGTCCTTGATGATGGACGATTAACAGACAATAAGGGCGTGAATGTTGATTTTCGCAATACCATTATTATTTTGACAAGCAATATTGGAAGCGAAAAAATTTTAGAAATTCAAGATAAAACACAATTACAAGAGGCAGTTGGGCAAGAATTAAAAAAATATTTTAAACCAGAATTTCTGAATCGCTTAGATGAGCAAATCATTTTTAATCCTTTAGGGTTAGAACAAATTATCCAAATTGTCGATATTTTATTTAAACACATTTACCATAAGGCACAAGAACGTGGATTGGAAATTACTCTCACGCAAGAGGCAAAAGAATTTATTGCTAAGGCAGGTTTTGACCCTATTTATGGTGCTAGACCCCTAAAAAGAGCTTTGTATGAAGAAGTAGAAGATGTACTTGCTGAGTTAATCTTAAAAGAGGAAGTAAAAGAGGGAAATACTATCCTCTTTGATTATCAGGACAATAGGATAGTTACACAGATTCAATAAATTAAAAATCTCCGCTTTAGCGGAGAAATTTTCAAGTCAATCCCTTATGTAAGAAAGATTAAATTTTTATATATTTAAAAGTATACAGAAAAAGACGATCTATCTCTAGAACATTTCTTACAATAAAAGGAGTCGTTTATGACAAAGCCCCATTTATTTTCACCTTTTGTTATTCCTCATTCTTCTAAGCCTTTGGAGTTAAAAAACCGCATTGTTATGCCACCGATGGATCAATACAGTGCAGCTAATGATGGTAAAGTCAATGCGTGGCATTTTCAACATTATGTCCAACGTGCCTTAGGGGGCGTTGGATTAATCATCATTGAAGCCACAGCAATTAGTAAAGATGCAGTTATTAGCCCTCAAGATCTAGGGCTTTGGGAATATTCACAGGTCGAAGGTATTGCACACATTGTTGAAGAATGCCATCATTTAGGAGCAAAAGTTGCTATCCAGCTCAACCACGCAGGACGAAAAGGGGCAGAAGGTAACCCACTAATCGCTCCTAGTGCAATTCCATTCACAGGGAATGCTACACCACGTGAAATGACAGGGCAGGATTTACAAAATGTCAAAAATGCATTTGTAAAAGCAGCTATCCGTGCCGTTAGCACAAAAGTTGATGCAATTGAAATTCACGCCGCACACGGCTATCTACTCTCCAGTTTTCTCTCTCCCTTATCTAACAAACGACGCGATGATTATGGCTTAGATAAAGCACGATTTTTGCAAGAAATTTTAGAAAGCATTAAAGATGCCATTAATGACGAAATACCTATTATTTTGCGTATATCAGCAAATGATTGGGCAATAGGCGGAAATGAAGCCATTGATATGGCAGGTTTACTTGCCCCACTTAACGATTTATATGAAGCCATTGATGTGAGCAGTGGAGGCGTTATTGCTGAAGCAAATATTCCAGCATACCCATGTTATCAGATTCATCTCGCCCATACTCTTAAGCTTGCCTTAGGAAAACCAACGATTGGTGGCGGATTTGTTTGTGATGCAAAAACTGCAAATCATATTGTTAAAAGTGGTGCGAGTGATTGTGTTTATCTGGGAAGAGAATTGCTCAAAAACCCATTTTTTGCATTACAGGCAAGTCAAGAGTTAGGTGTTTCTATTGATATTCCAAAAGCCTATCAAAGGGCATTAAAGTGAATCAATACAAATAGAAAGCACAATAAACATCTTTTAAAGTGAAAAAATATATAAATAATATCAAGGAAGATTATTCTTTATTTTATAAAATTTTATCTTTTTTGGCAAAATTGGCACATAAATTGCTTATTGTAAAAATATCGTTATCAAAATTTTTATTCTATAAAGGAGCAAAGATATGAATAGTGTTCAACAGTATTCAAAACAAGTAAATCAATATGGTGCAACAAATTATGGTGCCAACCAGCAAAATATAGGAGAAGTTGCAAAGTTTCAAGAGCAAATTCAGCAACTCATGAGCAAGCTTGAACCTCAAAATGAAAACATACAAAGCGAACATGGGTTTGGTTTCGAAAATAGCAATCAACACAAGAATCAATCAACACAAGAAATTCAAGCAATGATTGCTGAATTAGAAGCACAAAAAAATGCACTGATGAATACTATCCAAGAACAAGTGAATACTTCCACAGATAACAATCCTGAAACATTGGAGAATCTGAACAATATTAAAGACCAGCTTGATGCTGTGAATGGGAGCTATTTTGCACTTGTCTCAAAACTCTTAGAGGAGTCATCCAAAAAGCAAACCTCTAATGAATCAAACAATATAAGCAAGGAAGAAAATTCTACGCAAAATACGGCAGGAGTAGGCAATATTAATCGTCCATCAAATCAAGATCCAGTTGATGCACTCTTAAATAAACCTTTAGTAAATTCAGGTGGAAGCATTACGCCCCCAGAGAACATTGAAGACCTCTATAATCCTCTCGAACTAAAAGATTCTTCAATACAACTGCCCAGAAATAGCATTAAGATTACAGATAAGTATTCTGGAAAAGAAGTAGTGATTACTCTTGATGAAGACAATGTAGAACGTCTTGAAAAAAAATTTGGTTCTCTTGAGAAAGCGAGTAGTTATTTAGAGGGCTGGTATAATGACGCAGCCTATGGTGTTGGTTATTTAAAATATGATGCCGATGGAAATGGCACAATTTCTAAGGAAGAGGCAAGGCATCTGAAAGGTCTAGTTTCAGTCAGTGAAGAACCACCTAGCAATTATAAATCTTTGTCAGATATTTTTAGCAATGAAAAAGATATGGACGCATTTTTAGATGAGTTTGGGTTTATAGGTTCTATTTCTGAATTCATTAATCACTCCATTCGTCAAGATGAAGATTTAGACGGAGTGCTGAATTTTAAGGAATTAGCAGGCGAAAATAGCAAAGAAGTTGCAAAAAAAGTTATCAATGGTGAGGTCAGTGATATCTTTGCATTAAATCGTCTTGTAATTGGCAAGGCGGGTGAAAGCAATATTGATGACTTCTTGAATATTATCGGAAAAATGCAAGAAAAGAGTACACAAAATACCGAAGAATCTTATTCAAGCAGTGGAGTCAATACTGATGAGAACAAAAAAGATAAAGAAGAAAAAGATGGGCAAGAAAGCAAAGAAACAAAGGTGGCAACAAACCGATCTTCTCAACAGTCTCAAATTAAGGTGTAATCTTTAAATAAGCGACACACTCTTAAACTTTAGCTTGAAGTAGCGGAATCGCCGCTATACAAGCTAGTTTTTCAGCACAATAAAATCAAAAGTACTCTTTTTCAGTGAAAAATCTGTCAGAATTCCTAAGAAGAGATTTCCTCTTGTGCTTTATGAAAATATTATTTCATTTCATATTAATAACAAAATAGCAAAGCAAAATGCACTATTCCTTCTTATCGTTCAAGCAATCTTTAGAGCAATCAAACAATGCACTCTCCCCCTCTATTACGAAACATACTCTTGGATAGTAGCACCAAACTACTTCCTTGTTCTATGGTTAGATTTTTATGTAACAATTAAGGCGATCAGCTAAATAAAACAACATCAACAACATACTTTCAAGCCTTTTTAACTCTTATTATTCAATGGGCGACATATCAGTTCTTTAGTTTATTTCAAAAAAATTTAAGCTTTGATAAGGAAAATTTCCTGCTATTATTCTGTACACTTTTAAAATAGAAATAGAGATATAAAAATTTAATTTTACAAAAAACAGCTTTCATTGACTACACTTATACTCTAAATTCTTGCAATACCACACATATGATGGTTACTTGCGTTTCCGGCATCTCCTAATTAGATACCATCTAGCAAGATATAGACGCCAACGATACAAACAAAATAATAAAAATATGTATTGAAACTTCCTAAAAACTGCCCCTATTAGAGTAAGATTTAAATACATTAATCCTTTAGGACATCGACCTCCCAAAAAAACTCAATCCAGCCATGAGTTTGATGAATATAATAATCTGGTTTAAAAATAGCTTCAGGCTTATAAAAAATAGATGCTGTCTTAAAATGAATGTCAGGATTCATATCCTGTAAAATTTGACAAACCCTTTGCATACTCTCACCACTGTCCACAATATCATCTACAATTAAAATATCCTTTCGCCCTTCAAGAGAGGGTGGATTAGAAATTTTTAAGACTTCTTTTTGATAATCACTATAGGAAATGGCATTAATAAGATAAACTTCATTTATATCCAACGCAATACCTAAAACATGGGCGATACTCATACCACCTCGTGCGATTGCTACAATACCATCAGGCTCAAAATCAAGTACATTCACCAATTGTTTCATATCAACCAAGAATTCATTATAACCATAGTAACGCATATTTCCTCCTAGTATCGTGCAATTTCCCGATAAAGTGTATCCCGTTCTATCGGAATAAAACCAGCATTCTTAATTTGTGAAATTAATTCCTCTTTTGTAATTCCTTGTGCACTTTTAGAGCCACTTGCACTTTGGATAGATTCTTTTTGAATTGTACCATCTAAATCATCTGCCCCAAATTCTTGTGCAACCATCGCAACATTAATACCTAAAGTTGCCCAATACGCCTTAATATGCGGAATATTATGGAGCAAAATTCTTGAAATAGCAATTGTTTTCAAGACCTCTTGTCCAGTTGGCGATTCTTGAATATTCAAAAAGTTATTTTTTGTTTGAAATAAAAGGGGAATAAACGCGTTAAAACCATTTGTCTCCTCCTGCAACTCTTGCAATCGCAACAAATGGTCAATACGATGCTCCCTGCTTTCAATATGCCCAAAAAGCATTGTGCAATTACTTTTTTTGCCCAGTTTATGCCAATGTCGATGAATGTCAATCCACCTACAAGAATCTACCTTACCTTTACAGATTTTTCGGCGAACTTCTTCATCAAAAATCTCTGCTCCACCACCAGGCATTGAGTCCACCCCTGATTGAATCATCTTTTCTAGCACAGCTTTAAAAGAAAGTTGATGCAAATCTGCCAGATAATTTACCTCTGCTGCCGTAAGAGCTTTAATGTGAAGTTGTGGATATTGCTTTTTGATTTCACTAAATAATTGCACATACCAATCTAAATTACATTTAGGATTATGTGCCCCAACAATATGAATTTCTAACGCCCCCTCTTTTACAGCACATTCCACTTGTTTTAATGCCACATGTAGAGTCATTGTATAAGGGTTTGGATTTTTGCGATGAGCAGAAAAACCACAAAATTTACAAGTATCAACACATTCATTTGTTGGATTTAAGTGAGCGTTGGAATTAAAAAAAACTTTATCCTGATGAAATTCTCTACGAATTCTATCTGCTTTCTCGCCAATCTCATAAATATCTTGTGTATAGAGATTTATTGCTTCTGTTTTTGTCATAAACACCTTCTTTATTAATAAGAGTCGGGTATTCTATCACAATGTTACTATATCTTTGCTTTAAGTAACCTAGCGTCACAGCAAGTACAAATCGCAACCTAATCAATAACATAAAAACAACCAATCTATATCTGTCATAAATAACCAATAGTTTGCAAGGACAATATTTAAGGATATAAGAGCGTCATCATAGATTAAAGATGGTGCCGAAGGTCGGACTCGAACCGACACAGAGTTGCCCCTACTAGATTTTGAGTCTAGCGCGTCTACCAGTTTCACCACTCCGGCTTACAATGTCACCATAATACTAACAATGGTGCGCTGGGCGAGACTTGAACTCGCACGAGAAAATCCCACTACCCCCTCAAGATAGCGTGTCTACCAGTTCCACCACCAGCGCCTATTTTAAATCTGTCCGCAAAATTGCGGACATTTAAATAAATTATACTTTGAAAGGGTTTGCAAAAAGTAGAAGTAAAGCAACAACCAACATATAAATCACTTGTGCTTCAATCATCGCCAATGCAATAAACATTGTTGTTGTAAGCTTACCGCCAACATTAGGATTTCTAGCTGTCCCAGAAATTGTTGCAGCTGCTGTGTTACCCATACCAATAGCACCACCCAAAGCAGCAATACCTAAACCAATTCCTGCACCAATCACAGAATACGCACGAATAAACTCTGTTCCTGTAACCGCTTCCGCTGCAAAAACTGCACCTGCAAAAGCAAGGAACAAAATGACAAACTTTTTCATAAAGACTCCTTTATATTTTATATCCTGTAACATAATGGCTGTTCGGATTCTTCCCCCTACTAATCCCATTTCCACAGAATTCAGAATTATACAACCTATTTCTTAAAAAATATTTAAATCTTACGCAAAAAGCCCAGCTCAACTCTATTTTTATTGACGGATAAAATCTCAACCTCAAGCTTATCCCCTTCTTGCAATACAGAACGAATTTCTGCAGAACGATTACTGACAATTCTTGAAACATGCAAAAGCCCATCTCCACCTTTAGGTAATTCTATAAATGCACCAAATTCAACAACTTTTTTTACTTTACCTTCATATTTTTCCCCAACTTGATACAAGTCACCAATTCTTATTTTTTGGATATGACCATCTTCTTGATTTGCTATATTTAGAATAAAATCTTTAGCACAAAGAACTTTTTCTTTACTTTCACCACTAACCTTCACTTCACCATTCTCACGATTTAAATCAATGGCTACCTCAAACTTTTCAATAATCTCCCTAATTGTCTTACCTGCCTGCCCTATCACATCAACAATTCTTGAAGGCTGAATAGAAAAAATCTGCAACGATGGAAGGTTATCTTCGTTGACCACAATCTCTTTTGATGCCTCTTTCATAATATTCAGAATATGTTCTCTTCCTTCTTTCGCCTGAATAAGAGCCTCTTTAAGAATTTGCATAGAAAGTCCACCAAGCTTAATATCCATCTGCATAGCAGTGATACCCTTATGTGTACCAGCAACCTTAAAATCCATATCCCCATCATGGTCTTCTAAGCCCATAATATCGGTTAATATCGCATACTTGTCCCCTTCCATAATAAGCCCCATCGCAACACCAGCGACAAAATCTGTCGTACCGACTCCTGCTGCCGCTAGTGCTAATGAACCGCCACATACACTTGCCATTGAACTTGAACCATTTGACTCTAAAATCTCAGAAACAAGACGAATAGTTTGAGTATCTAAATCTTCAATAACTGGCTCTAAAGCACGTTTAGCCAAATTTCCATGTCCCAGCTCACGTCTACCGGGTGAACCAATAACACCAACTTCCCCGACACTAAAAGGCGGAAAATTATAATGCATCATAAATTTTTCTTTTTTATTTCCCTTATCGCTTAATAACTCATAACTCTGTGCATCTGAATCTCCGCCTAAAGTTGCAATAACAAGTGCTTGAGTTTGTCCACGCGTAAACAATGCGGAAGAATGTGCCTTAGGCAAAATATTACATTCTATCTGTATTGGACGCACATCACAAAGCCCCCGCCCATCAGGTCTTTTATGTTCTTGCAAAATCATCTTTCGCACACTATCACGCTTTAATTGATGCAACATTAGTTCAACCAATTCCACATCAAATCCCCGATTCTGAATCTCCTCATCTTGAAGTACTTTTTTTAAAATATCAGCAAGAATACTTGTTCTCTCACTTTTTGCCATTTGCTGCAAGCCAATTTTCACCTCATCACCAACCTTTTCTTTCAAATATTGATAAATCTCGTCCGAATAAGATTCAGCCTTTAAGTTAATAACCGCATTGGGTTTAGCTAAAGACTGGAATGCATCTTCATATTTTTGGCTCATAGCTGCAATTTCCTGCATTGCAAGATCTAGGGCTTGCAACAATTCCTCTTCATTTAATTCATTTGCACAATGTTGCGTCAAATTTTCAATAACTTCAGCACTCAAAGTTGCACAAGCCCCGCCAATCACCTGTGAATCCGTACTTTTTTTGCTCAAACAACGCATTTCAATCATTAATAAATCATGATGAACGCCGGAAACAAATAAATCTAATGTGCTTTTATTCATTTCTTCTAAAGTTGGATTAAGTATGAATTCTTTATTAATTCTCCCTATACGCACAGCTACCGCTGGTTGTCTCACAGGAATATCAGACAAATATAATGCACAAGAGGCAACATTTAAAGCAAGTGTTTGAAGGTCAGCTACCCCATCACAACTTAGAATTAAAATAGTAATTTGTGTGGGATAATGGTAACCCTTAGGAAACAAAGGACGCAATGTACGATCCACAATACGAGCACTCAATGTTTCAAAATCACTCGGCTTTGCTTCCCTTTTAATAAAACCTCCTGGAATTTTACCTGCTGCATAGCTCTTCTCAATATATTGCACAGTAAGGGGCAAAAAATCACTGTCATTTGTTGCAGCAAAATCACTACAAATTGTCGCTAAAGCAACACTATCTCCAACTTGCAATAAAACTGAACCATTAGCTTGCTTAGCAACTTTATTAAGTGTAAAATATTCAATTTTCCGTGTCGACTCAATGGTTACTTTCATTTGTTTTCCTTTTCTTTTTGATCTTTTTCTTTTATTTTTTTCTGCTGTCTCTGCACCAAAAATCCTTCCTTCAAAATCTCTTCCACTTGTTCAGAACTCAATACATCAAAACGTTCATAATAACTACTTACTTCCACAAAATGACGCGGACGCAAAATTGTATAGAGATTATCAACAATATCTTTTAAAAGAAACTCTACATCAGCAGGCATAACAGGAACAGCAATAGAAACACTTTTTGCTTGATGGTTAATGCAAGATTTGACAACATTTGTAATTGTCATACCGCTATCAATACCCTCATCAACAATAATAACATCCTCACCCTTCAGAGAACTAATAACTTCCCCTTTACGAAACTTGTAAATCGTGCTTAGAATTTGCTCTTCATAACGTCTTTTTGCTTCTCCATAAATATAATCAAGACTCACTTCAAATGCATTTACAAGGGCATCATGAATAATAATATCATAAGTTTCACTCACCATTGCAATAGGACATTCTGGATTAAGAGGGGCAGGAATAGACGCCGTAAATAAAACATCAAAAGGACATTTTAATATAGTAGCTAACTTTTTTGCAAAAAGAACACCACCAAAAGAAATGGCAATCACTAGATTCTCACGGTTGCTCATCTCTGCAATAGGCATTACCTCAACAAGCTTACTTAATGCATCATCACGGTCAATAAAACGCAATAAAGTAGGTGAATGTATATCTTTTTCTATCGGCATTCATTCTCCTTATTTCGCCATTCCAGCAGCTCCGCCAATTGTCCCAATTAAGCTTTTTGCATCATCATCAATAAAACGTACACCCGCACCTACAAATAAATTTATTGTATCTTTATTTAGTGGATTGTCTAATCCCGCAAAAAAATCAATATATTTCAGTAAAGTATAACGCAATGTTAGCTTAAGATGGGGCAAATCTCCCCTTAAATCCCTCTTTCCCGTAAAGTCAAAAACCTCTATACTTGCTCGCATCTTGTCATCAAGCAAATAATAATCCATTCCAACACCCGCACTACTTTCAATCAACCCTCCACGAAATAAAACACTGCCATATCGCTTACCCAACTGCAAAGAAAAATATAATTTATCTTTATCAGAACGTTTAGGCTCAATTAAGGCACCATTATTATCCGCACGCGAATAGTCCACGGCACCAATTGCCTCCATAATGTAGTATCGCGTTGGGCTAGGAATGTATACTGCCGAAGCATAGCCCTTAGATACCCCATCCGTCAATAAATATTCCGCACGCATCGCTAATTCTAGTTGACTTTTATCCACAACAGAAAGATATTGGTCAAGACGATTTACCACTTGACGCCCATCAGTAAAAAACCCATCAACTGACCTGAGTGTTTTGCCTAAAGATTCTTTATTTTCTTCTATCATATCCGTTGCACCTGATGCAAAAACTTCAATTTTATCAGCGATAACAGGTAATTTACGATTAATTTCATCAGCTGTTATCGCAAATTTATCGCTGGTTTGACGGATACTTGCTGCCATTTCTGTTATCCCTTGCAAAGTACTATAAATATTTTCCCGATTTTCTGTTAAAATTTCTCTACTTAATGAGGCAGTTTCCTTGATGTGTGCAACAGCCTCTTGCAAATCTACACGAACTTGTTCATTAAATAACAAACGAAACTCATGTACAAAAAGTTGAAATTCTTCAGCAGCCTTTTTGATGCTATCACTTGTTTCATCAAGTGTAGCACGATTAAGAATCTGCGTCAAGCTCCCACCTTCTGCAATCATTTCTTCACTTTTTCCGGGTATAATTTCTATATACTTTCCCCCAAGCATATTTTCTTGTGCTAAAACCAAAACAGAATCTGTCGGTAGCATTACACCATAATAAAGCATGATTGTCGCATACGCCTCTTTACCTCTCAAATAAATTTTGGCAATATATCCAGCCTCTACACCATTTATCCTTACTTTTCCATAGGGATTCAAGCCTGCGGCATTGCCAATTGCTACTTCAACAGGATAAGCCTCTTGTTGGGAAAAATTAAAGCGATTAATTTGAGTACTCATCAAAAAAAGTAGAATAATTGCAACAACGACAAAAATACCCACTTTTGCTTCCAACCTCATCCCATCCTCCTTATAATTTTATACTTACAGCACCAACAGGGTCAAATTGCAACTCAAACAAAATATAACGATTCTCTTGAGGTTGAATCCCGCTCGTTGTTAGAATTGGACGCATCTCATTAGCTAAACGAACGCGGTACGAAAAGCAACGTACACTTTTTTGCAAACCTACATTCCATGTACGAAAATAATGCTCTTTGTAATCATACCCTAAACTTCCAAAAACTCCAAAATATCCTAAGTTCTTATTAATGGCAAAATGAATAAAATCTGCTTCTGCCAAGTCATATGTATTTTCCAAATACCGCATTCCTTTTTTACGCAAAAAATGCCCCACATATAAAGAGGTTTCAGGTGTTTGATAACTCAAGTCATGTGAGAGTTCAGCAATTCTATGCTTAGAAAAAGAGTAAAATATAGAACTAGAAATTGACCAATTCTCGCTTAAAAACCATCGCAATTCATTTTCAAAATCTCCAACAATATTTTCATATTGATGATTCCTATAGAAAGGTTGTGTTACACGATGATACAAAAAGGGTTCTAGCTTACTAGGGCTATAAAAATATTGTGAAACAGAAAAAGTGACCTTATTCTGATCGCCAGGTAATTGCAAAGATGGGACAACATCACCTTTTCTTTCTTTGATTCCAGGCAAAGTATACTCTGTTTCAAGATGCAAAGAATGATTAAAACTTTTGTAAGGCTTAATTAAGTCTGAATATACTGCGAAAGTATAATAGTTACTAAAAAATAGAAAATCATTTAATTGCGGTGTAATATTAGAATGGTTTGCATAAGTTGCATACAGTGCGGTTGAGAGTTTCAGCATGATGTAATCATTCAATAAAGGCTGAGTTAATGAAATAGGAATTGTTAGCTCATTTTGAGTAGTTGTATAGCCCTCCTTTCTCCAGTAATTATGTAGCTTGTAGTCAATGCTGTAGGAAAGTTTATCCCACAACAATGGAGAGGTATGAGAATGATACTGAATCGTTGGAAGCGTTTGAAACGTAGTATCGTTATTTGTTAAAGATAGATCAATATAATATTTACTATAAATTCCAACATAATTATTCTCCCCTTTTAAAAAGTAATTAATTCTTGAAGTTAAAAGCTTATCATAAATATCAACATCACCTTCGCCTTCTTTTTGAATACGCAAATATTCAATGTCATTTAGCTCTGTCCAGTCTATATATAAACCATCTTCCTTAACCAGCTTAAAAAATTCTGAAAATAAGCCTGAACGAACATACCTTGCTTGATAACCATAAGAAGCCTTATTTGCAAGATCAAATGTATCTTGGTAGCTTTGCTGATTGCGAAAGTATCCAGCCCTCAATGTTGCAACACTATTGCGATGGTCAGAAAAACGCAATTCTGCTAAACCGCCAAAACCACGGTGCTGACGATATTGAGAAGTGACTGTTGCATCCCATTGAGAATCGACAGCAATATAAAATGGCTGATGATAGATGATTCCATCATCTTTAGAGTGCCCAACTTTTGGGAAAAGAAAGCCACTTTGACGCGAACGATTTGTTGAAAATGAGAAATATGGTGAATAAAAAACAGGGTAATCAAACAAGAAAAATCTTGCATGCCACAGACGAATCCACGATTCTTCTTGATTGTAAGTTCCCTCTTTAAAACTAATACTCCAAATCGGCATTTCAAGACTACAAGCTGACAAAGTTGACCCTTGAACATTATATTGTTGTCGCTCCAATATCGCTTTTTGTGCACTTACCCATAAGCCACTTTCTGCATCATGCATATAGAAAGGTTCTAAAATGCTGTATTGCTCATCAAGCTCAAAGCGGACTTTATCAGCTTTCATGTAAAGTGTCTCACCTTTAAAAACAAGTACGGACCCTCGCACTTCAATAATTTTTTTTTGCGTATTGTAGGTAGCTTGATGTGCCACAATATAAAAATCACTCGTAAGAAGGACAACATTACCTTCTCCCTTCAAAAGCTCACCCTCATTGCTCATAGAATCAGCTAAAAATTCAAACACCTTTTTATTTTCTTTATTAAAGTGCCCAATAGATGGACGTGAAGCCTCGAGATTCACCATAAAGAGAATCATTATAAAAAAATTAATCCAAAGAAATCGCAACACTATGTGCCAAGCGATCATGTAATCCTCTTTTGAATGAATCTGTAAAAATACTTAAAAATGGAATATAGTACAAAGCAGCTGAACATAAACGCAATGCCGACCGAACTGCGGCTCTAAAAATATTTGGATGATCTAACATTGTGATATCTACAACACGAATTTGACAAAACATCTTTCCTAAAGTAGACCCCAAAAAAGCAATAAGCAACCAATGATACACGAATTGTACAAAAATAATCGTTGGCATTGCTTTTGTCAAGAGTGCAACCACCGCTAAACCATCAACCAAACTCTGATGGCTTTTGATTGCCTGAATATCACTCCACAAAAAAGCTAAAATGGCAAGCGATAAAAACAAATCATCAATCACATACGCCAAAAAACGTTTCTGAATAGTAGGAACTTTTAATCCCTCTCGCTCAAGGGTTTCTTCAAGTCGCTCATTTTCACTCTTCATTGCCTACCTCATCAAAGCCAACAAACCTATATCATCGCGAAATTGCATTCCTTCAAATGTAGCCATTTGACAAAGTTTATAAGCACCAAGTTGTGCCTCTTTTAATGTCTCTCCAACACTTACACATGCAATCACTCTACCCCCTGTCGCTAACAATTCCTCCCCCTGTCGCTCCACACCCGCAAAACAAAAGTGTGACTGCAAAGTTTGCATATAATCCTTACTAATATGAATTATTGCATTTGGTGAATTTGTATAAGGATAATTTTTAGAAGCAAGAATCACAGCCAAACAATAAGAATCTAAAAATTCAACAGAAAGTTTCCCTAATTCTCCCCGCGTACTTGCGAGCAAAATATCTAAAAGAGGGGTTTTTAAAAGAGGCAAAAGCACTTCACATTCTGGATCACCAAAACGAACATTAAATTCCAACAAATAAGGTTCATTGTCTACAACCATAATCCCACAAAATAAAACACCTTTAAAGCCCCTTCCCTCATCACTCATACCCTTCAAAGTTGGCTTCACAATCCGTTCTTGAATTTTTTGGATAATCTCTTTTGTTGCAAGTGGAGTTGGTGCATATGCACCCATTCCGCCAGTGTTTGGACCCACATTACCACTCAAAAGTCGCTTATGATCCTGTACTGCTGGAAGCAAAATATGCGTTTCACCATCACAAACCGCAAAAACAGATAACTCAAAACCATCTAAGAATTCTTCCACAACAACACATTCTCCAGCTTTACCAAACTGCCCATCTTTCAACATTCCCTGTAAAGCTACTTCTGCGTCTTGCTGATCTTGTGCAATAATCACACCCTTACCTGCACACAAACCATCAGCCTTAATAACTACAGGATAACCAATCTTAGCAATAAAAGACATCGCTTCCTGCTGTAAAGTCGTTTGAATAAAACGTGCTGTGGGAAGTTTGTGTCTCTTTGCAAATTCTTTCATAAAAGCTTTAGATCCCTCAAGAATAGCCGCCTTTGCACTTGGTCCAAATACAGAAAATCCTGCCTCTTCGAATAAATCTCCAACTCCTTCTACCAAAGGAGCTTCAGGACCGATAACAACGAGGGAAATATTAAGTTCTTTAGCTACATAAATTAGTTCATCATAAGAAGAGACTTGTACATTTTCACCAAGTAAATGAGTTCCGCCATTGCCGGGGTAAAAATAAAGTTTATTAATACGCTGATCTTGTTTTAAGGAAAGTCCGATTGAATATTCTCTTGCACCATTTCCAATGATGAGTATTTTCATATAAAATCTCCAAATTCTAAATAGCACCCAGATGAACGTTACCAAATGATCGTGGCCACAAAAAGCCAATAACATAAGCACAAGCACTCAATTAGGCGGTAAATCCTAATCGTTAAAGACTCAAGCAGAAACACCGACACACAAGAATGAAATCTATATGCTTAAAAATACTTTGATTGTCTGACCCCATTTATTTGGGATCTCGTTTCATCCAGGAAGTATTATTATAGATAAGCTTAGCTTTTACTCCCTTTAAAATAAATCTCTAATTCCAAAAACAAAGTTACCCTAAAATTCTCAAGAAAGATTGAAAAAGTGGTATTTTTTGTCTATAATTGCATACGAAATCAACTATCAAAAGGAGTTTAATCATGGCGACTAAAGTGCTGTGTCTACTAGAAGATTCTCAACTCTTTATCCAATCTTATATGGGTTACCTTAAGCAACAAAGCAAGGGAACACTTGAATATATGACTTTACCAATTGCCCCAGAAATGTTAGCAACAAAACCGCTAACAACTCTTGTCAGTGTATTAAAAAAGAAATTTGGTGACCCTGAACAAGATATTGATTATATTTTCAGCTTTAACTCCCATTATCGCTACATCAAACCCGGAACAATGCCTGATATTCCAATTGTAGAATTTGGGAATTCTATTTCTGGTCCAGATTATCGTAGTCGCCCATTCATGAATCAAAAAAAGCCATGTGCATGGGAAGATAAAGTGTTAAAGGTTGAGCCCGCATGGTTCAATCAAATCATTCCGCTTGCCAATATGAAAATGATTTATCAAATGCAAGATTCTTATCGCTATGCCTATTTACGTCAAGTTGTTGATGAATACAAAGCAAATCGCGGTGGCAATATCCAAAAAGATCCTGAATATGTTGTTTACCTGCCAGATTGGACAACACATATTGACAGTATTCTCAATAATGTTTATCGTTGCTTAGATTTCTGCTCTCAGCAAGACTGTCATTTTCATCTAGCCCTCACAAAACATCTCCTCAATGAAACTGATGACTTCTTTACAGCTCAATTTGGTATCAAGAAGGATTCTCTTAATTCAAGTATTAAGATTCTTAAAACAGAGTTGAGTCGATTCCAAGAATCCGACCCGAATTTACGTTGCACACTGGGAGCACTGGAAGATTTTCACACGACTTTTGTAGGTATGAATCCAAAGGTTGTATTCATTGACCCTAGCCATTCTGCGTGGCTAGAAGCACTATATATGATGAAATATAAAGGACTTGATTGCCATAAAGTTCGTTTGGTTTTCTCAATAGAGAAGAAATTTGCCCAAATTGAAAGCAAAATGTTTGACAAAAATCTACCTGATATTGAAAAATTCTTTAAAGATGGACTATTTCGTAAAGATGTACATTCTGTATTGGGCAATATTTCAACAACAACTGATAAATTTTATAGCTTCATCAACTATCACGACCGACCTTTAGAAGTTTTGGATTTGTCAGAAATTGCCTCAAAATTTCCAGCAAAAAATAAATAAGGTAATACAAATGGCTCAAAACACACATGCAACATGGACTCCTAAAAGTTGGAGAAACTTTAAGATTCAGCAACAACCCACCTACCCAAATCAGACTTTACTACAAAATGTAGAAAAAGAACTCTCGGGCTACCCGCCACTTGTTTTTGCTGGTGAGGTACGTTCTCTTAAACAATGTCTTGCAAAGGCTACCAAAGGTGAGGCATTTTTGTTGCAAGGTGGAGATTGTGCGGAAAGTTTTAGTGAATTCAATGCGATTAATATCCGCGATATGTTCAAAGTTATTCTGCAAATGGCAGTTGTATTGACTTTTGCAGGAAAATGTCCAATCGTAAAAGTTGGACGTCTTGCAGGACAATTTGCCAAACCGCGCTCAAGCGATACTGAAACAATTAATGGTGTCACTTTACCTAGTTATCGCGGTGATAATATTAATAGCATTGATTTTAATAAAGAATCAAGAGAGCCCGACCCACAACGCATTCTCCATGCATATCACCAATCTGCCGCAACACTCAACCTATTGCGTGCGTTTGCACAAGGTGGTTTTGCAAATCTCGAGGAAGTGCAACGATGGAATTTAGATTTTACGGAAGCCCACAGTCAAGAAAAATATAAAAAAATCACACAACGCATTACAGAATCTCTCCGTTTTATGGATGCATGTGGAATTAATGCACAGACAATTCCACAGTTACGGGAAACAGACTTTTACACATCACATGAAGCCTTGTTGCTAAATTATGAGGAAGCATTGACACGCAAAGATAGCCTCACGGATGACTGGTATGATTGTTCTGCACACATGTTATGGATAGGCGAACGGACAAGAGGGCTTGATGAAGCACATTTAGAATTTTTAAGAGGGGTGAAGAATCCGTTGGGTGTAAAGATTGGACCCAATGCGACACTTGATGAATTATGTGGTATTTGTGACATTTTAAATCCACAAAATGAGGAAGGGCGATTGAATTTTATTGTTCGTATGGGGGCAGATAAAATTCAGAAGAATTTTCCACCCCTTCTTGCAAAATTTACTCAAGAAGGACGCCATGTACTCTGGAGTATTGACCCTATGCATGGGAATACCATTAAGGCAACAAGTGGCTACAAAACGCGCCCATTTGATGCCATTTTAAGTGAAGTTAGTTCTTTTTTTGAAATTCATCAAGCACAAGGTAGTTATGCAGGAGGAATCCATCTTGAAATGACCGGACAAGATGTGACTGAATGTATGGGTGGTAGTCAACAAATTACAGAAGAAAATCTTTCTGACCGATACCATACACATTGCGACCCGCGTTTAAATGCCACACAAGCTTTAGAGCTTGCTTTTTTAATTTCAGATAAGATCAAAAAAGCACATGCATAAACCAGAATTTCATTCTAAGTTTTGTACCATACCCTTAGAGTGAATCGCCTCACCAAAGGTTTTTTATGCATATTATGTTGTTTCTTTTATGCTTAACCTTCCTACATGCAGAGGAAATTTTACTTTTGTCGCCTTACAAAAAGGATCGACTTCAAAATGCTTGGCATCGCTTTGTTATGAGTGAAAAATTTGATGGGGTACGTGCAATTTGGGATACCCGCACACTCAAAACGCGTAATGGCTACCTTATTACCACTCCATCTTGGTTTACAGAATCCCTGCCACCATTTCCACTTGATGGAGAATTGTGGCTTGATTATGGAAATTTTGAGGAAATATCCTCACTCATTCAATCAGCAAATCCTCAAGATTATCGATGGCGAAAAGTTCAATACCACATCTTTGAAATTCCGCATCAAAAAGGATATTTATCAGAAAGAATGCAAGTTCTTCAAGAATATCTAACACAAAACCCACATATTTCATTCATTCATCCCATTCAGCAAATTCCGATTGAATCAGAAGAGCGACTCAATCAATTTTTAGAATCCATTGTACAAAAAGGTGGCGAAGGCGTTGTTGTTCGAGAAGCATTTGCCCCCTTTAGCACAGGCAGAAATCCTTTAGCCATGAAGCTTAAAAATCACCTAGAATCCGAATGCACCCTCATCGGCTATGAAAAAAGCAAACAGCACAATACTCATCAAATTGCCTCATTAATTTGCAAAGAGGGTGAATTAGAATTTAAAATTGGGACAGGGCTAAAAAAATCTATGCGTGAAAATCCGCCACCTATTGGCAGTTTAATTGAGTATCGCTATTTTGGAAAAACAAAAAAAGGTAAACCAAAATTTGCATCTTTTCTGCGCATTAAAGAATTCAAGTAGATCGCTTACATTCCGGTTAAATAATTTATGATATAATACAGCCCAAAAATAAGAACGCTTAAGGATTTACCCATCGCAATGATTGTTGCCTATCAATATTTTACACTAGCTACTATCCTTTTATGCTTCATCGGTTGTGCCACGCCAAACGCACAGACTTTGAATCTCCACGAACTCAAATATATTCCTGCCAAAACAATACCACAATGTTCATATATGGACAAAGTTGAAATAGATACTCCCCTCCTTTCCAAAGAACTCTACACACTCAACCGACAAATTGCCATCATACAATACAGCAATTATCCAATAATGTTCAAAAATGCACAATGGACACAAAACCCTGCGTCTATGATTCAAACTGCTATACAAGATTCTTTGCATGCATGCCTACACACAACTCCAAAAAATCCGCAATACAGACTTTTAAGCATTGTCCCAGAAATGGGAATTATTCATCACACAGACAAAAAAGAGCAAAAAGCAATTTTTGCGATGGATTTTATTCTCTATGATATTCAAAAACAATCTACTATTTCCCGCTATAGTGCATTTGAAGAATGGGAGCTAAAAAATTTAGAGCAAGAAAAAGCAATCTACGCTCTTAACAAAACCCTCAATATTATCATTCAGAGAATGATTCAATATTATGATAACCTTATCCAAAAACAGGAATCTGCATGAAAATTTATGTCAGTGTAGGTGATATCAATGGCATTGGTTTAGAAATTTTATTGCGTTCCCACATTTCTTTACAAAAAAAATATCCCCATATTGAGTGGATTTATGGCGTAGATAAAGAAATTTTAGCGAAGGGAAAAGAGTTACTTAATATTAACATAGATATTGAATCTCTCCCATGTATTTCCATTGCCATGCAGAATTCACAACAATTATGGGAACAAACATTTAATACAGCACTCAGCAATTTTCTTCAACCAATGCCTATCCCCTGCATCCAACCTGCCACAATTTGTTCTAAATCTGGGCTTTATAGCCTTAAAAGTTTTTTACAAGGCGTTTTACTTGCACAAAAAAGAGAGATATCAGCCCTCATTACCCTCCCCATCCACAAACAAGCGTGGGCAGGTGCAGGAATTCATTATGCTGGACACACAGAATTGTTAAGATTTCTCTACCAACAATCTGTTATTATGATGCTAGGTTGTCCAAAATTATTTGTTGCATTATTTAGCGACCATATTCCTTTAAAGCAAGTTCCTGCCACCATTCAAAAGGATAAAATTGTCTACTTTCTCATTCAGCTTTGTTCCTGCCTAAAACATATGCGAAAATGTGGTGTACTGGGCTTGAATCCTCATGCTGGTGATGGTGGATTGCTTGGCGATGAAGACTTCATTATTCAAGAAGCAATTGCTGAAGCAAATGCACAATTAAAATGCAATATTTTTAGTGGTCCTCTTGTCCCAGATACAGCCTTTACTCCCTTTCAACGTCAACAATTTTCATATTTTGTTGCTTTTTATCATGATCAAGGTTTAATCCCACTCAAAACCCTATATTTTGATGAGAGCATTAATGTTTCTTTAGGATTGCCAATTATACGCGTTTCTGTTGATCATGGTGTTGCTTTTGATAAAGCTTACAAACAACAAGATATTTCTTGTAAAAGTTATGAGAATGCCATTCAAACAGCCATCTTGCTACAAGGACAATCATAATGGCAATTGATGAATCTTATCTTGCTGAAATGAATCAAAAATTAACACAAAGCAATAAAGAGTTGAATCAACAATTAGAAGAATTACAGCATATGCAAACACAGTGGAATATCCAAAAAGACGAGTTATTGCTACAAAAAAGTAAATTAGAGGAAGAGATAAAAACACTCAAAAGTGTAAAGTCAATTATCGAAGCAAACAACAAAGCATTACAAGAAAGATTAGAGGAATTAAAAATACAACTTTCAATCGCTGAAAAAGAAAAAACATTAGCACAAACAGAGACAACACAAAAAGAAACTCTTATTGCACATTTAACACACCATTTAGAAAAGTTAAGCGGTTCTGTTGATGAATTAGCTTCTATTTTAATCAATGAAGAGAAGCAAGAATCTCTACCGCAAGATAAACTCTCACATTCAGCTACCTTTTTGCAATCGATTGTTTTTCAAAATGATAAAGAGCTACTATTTGGTATTAATATTAAGGAAAATTTTTTACAACAAAGTAGTGCAAATACAATTAAATATTATTTATTTGCGTGTGAGTGCCATATTCATGAAGAATTTGAGATAAAATCTCTTAAACTTCAAAATAAAAAGCAACTTGCATTAGTTGGGGAAACATTTGCACAATTTGTGCGTCTCCATGCCCTAAACAAAAATGAAGAAATACAGGGTATTATTGAAATGTTAAGTGGAACAATGCTGGATTTGCCGATTTTAAAATTTTATGGAGACAAAAGCGTTAAACAGTATTTTACAGATTTTATGCAAGCCTGCATCCTACCCCAAAGCAATCTTACGCAACCAAAGGAGTAAAAAGTAAAATGTTAAAACGATTTTTTGAAGGTATATTATGGAATGCTAGATTATTCATCATCCTTGCTGTTATCCTCTCTATGCTTGGTGCAATTTTGCTATTTATCGTTGCAAGCATTGACATTGTGTTAGCTATCAAGCAAACATATTTATATTATACAGGAATGCTGGAAAAAGGGGCAGACATTCACAATATTTTGTTAAATACTATTATTATGGCGATTGACTTATACCTTATCGCTGTTGTCTTGCTTATTTTTGCGTTCGGCTTATATGAGCTTTTTATTTCAAAAATTGAAATGAAGGGGAGTGAGAATTCCAAAGTTTTAGAGATTCACACTTTAGACCAGCTCAAAGATAAGCTAGCAAAAGTAATTGTAATGGCACTTATTGTTGCCTTTTTTTCAAAAGTCTTGAATATGGGTATGAAGCAACCCTTAGATATGTTATTTTTTGCTATCTCTATCTTATCGCTTGCATTGTCTCTATATTTTTTACATAAAGATTCCAAACATTAGGAGAGAAAAATGATTTTTATTGATGTATGTTTCAAGAAAAAAACACCTTACACGCCGATTTGGCTAATGCGACAAGCCGGACGCTACTTGAGTGAATACAAAATGACACGACAAAAAGCAAAAAACTTTCTTGGCTTATGCAAGAATCCTGAGTTAGCTAGTGAAGTTACACTCCAGCCTGTGGATATTTTAGGTGTTGATGCAGCAATTATTTTTAGCGATATCTTAGTAATTCCGATGGAAATGGGTATGGGACTTGGATTTTATGAGGGTGAGGGACCCAAATTTGACTCCACCATGCGTTGCAAAGAAGATTTAAGAAAACTTCAAACAGGAGCATTCAAACGTACACAATATGTGTATGATGCTCTAAAAATTACGCGTGAAAAGTTAGATTCTTCTAAAGCACTGATTGGCTTTTGCGGTTCACCATGGACACTCGCTACTTATATGATTGAGGGTGAGGGAAGTAAAACCTATACCCACTCCAAACGTCTACTTTACAAAGACCCATCAACACTACATACCCTATTAGAACAACTCACAGAGGAATTAAAGCAGTATCTAGAAATGCAGATTCATGCTGGAGCTAATGCTGTGATGGTTTTTGATTCTTGGGCGGCAGCATTGGAGAAGAGTGCATACTTTGAATTTAGCTGGGACTACATGAAACAAATCGCCACCTATCTTAAGGCGAAATATCCACATATTCCCATTATTCTATTTCCAAAAGGCATTGGGGCATACTTAGAATCCATTGATGGAGAATTTGATGTATTTGGTGTTGATTGGGGAACGCCGATGGAATCTGCAAAAAAGATTCTAGCAAACCGCTTTGTCTTACAAGGAAACTTAGAACCCGCAAGACTATACCAACATTCAAGTATGGTTGATGGCGTAGAAAAAATCTTTGAAGTAATGCAAGATACACCTTTTATTTTCAATTTGGGGCATGGTATGATGCCAGATTTGCCACGTGAATCTGCTATTGAGCTTGTAAAAATTGTACAACAAAAGAGAATATCATAATATGAAATCCATATTATTTGGACCTGTACATTCTAGACGATTTGGAATATCCTTAGGGGTGGATTTATCACCTGATTCCAAACAATGTAATTTTGACTGCCTTTATTGTGAATTGCAAAAAGCAAAGGGAATAGATACGATGAAATCAGTCATTGAGGTAGATTCTATTTTAGAAGCACTTAGACAAAATCTTAAAGCAAATCCACATTATGATGTCATTACCTTAACAGCAAATGGAGAACCTACACTTTACCCTCACTTGCTTACTCTCACAAAAGGGATTAAAGATTTATTAAAACCTCTTGAAAATCCCCCTAAATTACTCATCTTAAGCAACGGTTCTTTATTTTATAAACCAAAAATACAAGAAGCCTTAATGTATTGTGATTGGGTAAAGTTCTCATTAGATGCAGTGAGTCCAAAAATCTTTAAAAAAATTGATCGTGCCACACCTACAACAGATATTCAAAGTATTATTCAAGGCATTATTGATTTTGGAATAAAATTTCAAGGTGAATATATTGCTGAAGTACTTTTTATTAAAGGTGTCAACGACAGCGTAGAAGAAGTGCAAAAAATTGCGGATACACTCCATAAAATTTCCCCACATCGTGTTGATATTAGTACAATTGACCGTCCTCCTGCCTATGGGGTCAAACCCCTTAGCGAACAAGAAATTTTTCAACTCATACCCTATTTTAAAAACCTACCCCTTTTTGTTGCTAAGCGATCAAAAGCCAGCCCTATCATTTTAAATAAAGCTGAATTATTGCAGATACTCTCAAGGAGACCCCTCTCAATACAAGAAATAGGAAATGTTGAAAATCAACTACTATTAGAAGAAATGTTACAAAAAAATCTTTTAGAACAAATAAAAATTGGGGGTGTTACATTTTATAAAAAAAAGAATATATGACGATTTTCTCAGTGGTTTTTAAGAGGATTTTTTTTAAAATTATATAAAAATTTAAGGCTACCTCCAAATGTCAGAAAAACAATCATCAGCCCCCAAGAATACAGATTCTCAAGAAGAATTAAATGACGCAAAACAACATTCCAACATACAAAATGAAGAACCACAAGCACAGGATTCAAGAGAAACAATCCCCACCAATGAAAGCTTAGATGAACTTGAAGATAGAATTACACAAGAAGCAATGGAAGTCTTAGAGCCACCAACTGAAAAATTAACAACTGAACAACGTTTTACTAAAATTGCAATTGGACTTGGTGTAGCAGTTGCAATGGGAATTGTTGCCGCCCTACTTTCAAAATTTTATCTTGGTGCATCTTTTAAGGTTTCCGCATTAATTGGCATTATTTTGTTGCTTGTTACATTATGGACAAATAAAGCTTTACCTCTTGGTGTTGTTTCTTTATTGCCGATTATTTTATTTCCAAGCTTTGGGATTTTAGATACAGCGAGTGCTACAGCTAACTATGGAAACCCCATTATATTCCTATTCTTAGGTGGTTTTATGTTAGCCGCCGCGACTGAAAAAATTGACCTACATCGTGTCATTGCAAAAAAATTTTTAGGTTTATTTCCTGCAACACCAAAAGGAGTCATTTCAGCATTAGGTTTTGCCTCTGTTGTTCTTGGAACAACGCTTTCAAACTCAACAGTCGCTATTTTGCTCCTACCCATTGCACTTTCAATCACACAGGATTATTTCTTAAAGTTAAGATTCTTACTTGCTGTTGCATTTGGAGCAAGTATAAGTGGAATCAGCACCCCCATTGGAAGTCCATCAAACCTAATCTTTCTAGGTTTTTTGGAAAAACTTGGCTTTGAAGGTATTTCTTTTACAACATGGATTTTTATGATGGTGCCACTCACCGTTCTTATGCTGTATGCTATGATCTATCTTTTATCCTATAAAACCAAAGAACATTCCTTAGAAATTAATATGTTTGATAGTGTAGAAATCACTTTTGCACATAAACGATTACTCTGTTTTATTGGTGCTTTGCTTGTACTTTTACTTCTCAATTCTCCAATTAAACCTTTTTACAATGGGCTTGGTTTAAATGAGAATATTATTTTACTCGCATTTGGACTTTTAATGTTTGTGCCTAAGGTAGGTTTTCTGGATTGGGATGATTCTAAATCTATCCCCTATGAACTCATTTTTTTGTTTGGTGCTGGTTTTTGTATTGCAACCGCATTCACGCAATCAGAACTAGGTGGTGCATTTGAAGGATTCTTTAAACAATTCTCTGGGTTACCTTTCCTTATTTTCTTATTTTTAGCTTGTATTTCTGCGATTATTGCAACAGGGTTTTTAAGCACGACTGCCCTCATTGCCATTCTCTTACCCATCGTCTACACCGCAACACAATCATTCTTAGCCAACAAGGAACCTACAATCGTAATGCTCGCTATCACAATTTGTGCAAGTTTCTCCTTTATGATACCCATCAGTACACCCCCAAATGCAATTGTATTTGAAAAGGGCAACATTAAAGCATGGGATATGATTCGTTTTGGAGCAATTTTAAGTATAGTAGGAATTTTTGCCGTCACCTTGTTTGCATTTGCTTATTGGCGGTGGTTTATATAATGGAAGTTCTAAACTTATTACTTATTTTTTCCATCAGCTTTGTTGGTGCCTTGACTCCAGGTCCTGATTTACTATTTATTTTAAGAAACACTCTGCTGTATGGTGCAAAAAAAGGGTTTTTTAGTTGGCTCGGGATTTTTGTCGCCTCATCAATCTATTTATTTATTGCTTATCAAGGCTTATTGCATTTCTTGCAATCACCTTTAGTGCAAATGGGTATTGGGATTCTGGGTGGATTCTATCTACTCTACATTTCTTACCAACTCCTCCAAACAACAAATACGATTGATTTATCTACACATCAAAATTCGACCATTCCTCCATCAAAAACCTGTTTCATTAAGGGTTTCATAATTAATATTTCTAATCCAAAATTTATTATTTTTGTCATCTCCATCCTTGTTCCCACCATTGGAGATATGCTAGAAATCGGCTTAATTGTTTTTATTATTAGCTCTGCTTTAGCATTTTGGCTAGTCATTCTTGTTGCTTCATTTTTTAGAAAAATCATCACAAACCATTTATTTAATTGGATTGATAAAATTTGTGGTGTTCTATTTATTATTTTTGCCCTTTTGCTCTTTTATTCAAGCTACCTTAACTTGATCGCAACCCTTCCTCAAGACTCAAAACTTCCTAGCCATTTTTAATATTCTACCTGAAATGAGAGAACAATTTAAGCAAAATTTCGGTAAAATCCATACCTATTATATTTTTTCAAGAAGGGAAAATAAGACTATGGAAGTCAAACAGGCACGCAAACAATTAGACGGAAAAATAGACAAAATCACAAGCGAACAAATCTTGGAGCAGTTACAGGAAAATGGACAGAAAATATTATATCTTGATAAAGAAAATTCAGCTAAAGATATTAAAAAGTTTTGCGATATTTTTTCAAAAAAAGGCTTTAGTGTGCACTATCACGAAATTTATTATGGCTTAGATAGTGGAGATTTTCTCTACGAAGTTCACCTTATTCAAAATATATAATTATTTTCACAAGATGACAGGACAATCAATGAACCAACAAAAAGAGAGTGCATTTCAGAAGAAAGTGTTTATAGAAACAATGGGTTGTGCAATGAATGTTAAGGACACAGAACATATGCTTGCCGAGCTAGAATCTAAAGAAGGATATAAGCTTACCCAAAATGCAAAAGAAGCGGATTTAATTCTTATCAATACCTGCAGTGTACGCGAAAAGCCGGAACGAAAACTTTTCTCAGAAATTGGACAATACGACAAACTCAAAAAAAAGGGTGCAAAAATTGGTGTTTGTGGTTGCACTGCCAGTCATTTAGGTCAAGAAATTCTTACTAAAAGTAAAGCGGTTAGCTTTGTTTTAGGTGCAAGAAATGTCTCAAAAATTACTTCCATCATTCATCAAGAAGGTGCTGTGGAAGTTGATACGGATTATGATGATAGTCGCTATGTTTTTGCTTCAAATTCTTCACACTCAACACTCAAGGCAATGGTTAATATCTCCATTGGTTGCGATAAACAATGCACTTATTGTATTGTACCACATACAAGAGGGGAAGAAATCTCCATTCCTGCTGATATTATCTTAAAAGAAGTGCAAAAGGCGGTAGATGATGGTGCAATAGAGGTGCTGTTGTTAGGGCAAAATGTTAATAACTACGGACGTCGTTTTAGCACAGAACATACACCGATGAATTTTACGCAATTATTGCAAGAAATATCAAAAATTGATGGTTTAAAACGTATTCGCTTTACTTCACCTCACCCGCTACAAATGGATAATGCTTTTTTAGAAGAATTTGCGAACAATCCTAAAATCTGCAAAAGCATCCATATCCCTCTGCAAAGTGGTTCGGATAAGATTCTTAAATTAATGAAAAGGGGTTATACACAAGATTGGTATTTACAAAGAATTCGTAAATTAAGGGAGCTTATTCCTTCCGTTAGCATTGGCACAGACATTATCGTTGCATTTCCTTATGAGGAAGAAGCCGATTTTTTGGAGACAATGAGAGTATTAGAAGAGGTGCGTTTTGATACAATGTATAGCTTTATTTACTCTCCACGTCCACATACAGAAGCAAGTCGCTGGGGTATTCAAGTTAATGCAGAAGAAGCCCTTAATCGCTTAATACGACTACAAAACCGTCATAAGGAGATTTTGGAACAAAATAATGCACAAGAAATTGGTACAGTATGTGAAGTTTTATGGGAGAATATCCGTGAAGACGGATTCTTAGAAGGTAAAAGCGATCATGCAAAATTGGTTCGTGCACCTTTTAAAAATGGGCTAATTGGGAAAGTGGGCTATGCACAAATCCTTGATGCTCGCCGTGCATACTTAATAGGAGAAGCAATATAAAAAAGAAAATTTCAAGATTCTTCACACTATTGTTCGTGCCACCATTGGGGTATTTGCTGGTTAGGCTACTCTTTTTGCTGTGTAAAAAAGAAATATTAATCCATAAGGAGGTCTTTGAACTTGTCGATAAGCCTTTTATTGCCGCTTTTTGGCATGGGGAAATGCTGTTTCAACCCATTTTATACCAACACATACGTCAAAAACCTAAGGGCTATGTGATTAGCAGTCTACACTTTGATGGGGAAGTTGTCGTGCGTTTGATTAAATTTTTTAACTTAGAAACAATTCGTGGATCTACCTCAAGAGGTAGTGTACGTGTTTTCTTAAAAGCACTTAGAGCACTTAGAGAAGGAAAAGATATTGCTATTACCCCTGATGGTCCAACAGGCCCTTATCACAAAATCTCAAATGGCATTGTTGCTCTTTCACAAAAAAGTAATGTGCCGATTGTGATATTTAGATTCTTTGCACAACATTCTTGGCAGATGAAAAGTTGGGATCGCTTTTTAATCCCTAAACCCTTCTCTTCCTTTTCGTTAATCACATCAAAACCAATTTACATACAAGAATTAAGCGAAGAAGAAGCAACAATTTTTATTAAGCAAGAAATGGAATATCCATTTGAAACTTATTATAAATCTTATCAAGAATCTTATCATCAAACATAGGGGACAGAGATGAAAAATCAAAGCAATGGAAGGTTAATATGGGTTTATTAAGAAGTTTATTTGCGACAGCAATTGCTAGTGTACACCTTGACTTAAGGGATTGTCGCATTAAATTTGAAGTATTGAAAGGTGGGCAAGTTGTCTTTGAAGAAATCAAAACACTCCGTTCTTCACCTAATGAACTACCTATTGAAGCCGCACACTACCTTTCGCGTATGCGGAGACGATACCCTTTTACTTATATCGCTACCATCAGCCAAACTATCTATCAAGGTGCATTCTCTGCTATAGGGGATAGTGAATGTTCGCGTTTTGGTGTAAATCCAGCTGGAGTTAGGCGCGTGATTGTAGGTAAGCAATGGACAGCTTTTATTGATAAAGGTGCAATCATTGAAGAAAGAAATAATTTTTCTAAAGCCCCATCACTGGATTTCCTATACTCTCCTTTTCTGATTCTTTATAATTCCATTCGCTCAAGGCTTGATAATTCCAAAAAACTTTATCTCTTACAACAACAATCAACCATTACAATGATGATTATGGATACTTCGAAACTTTATTATGGTTGTATTCAACCATTAGAGGCTGTTAATTCAGCGGGACTTGAAGATGAGCTGGAAGATAATTCGATAGAAGCTATACAAGAAGAAGGCTTAGAAGAAATTGGAGAAATTGATAATCTTGATGAAATTGAAGGACCACAAGAATTTCAAGACACCTCACAGGATATGGAAATAAACTCCTTAGAGCAAGGCAAAAAAAGTCTTGAAGATTTTTCACGTGCTGTGAGTATTGTCAATAGCATCAAACAATCTTTAAATGAGTTTTATAATAATGATATGTACGAAAGTGATTTTGTCAGTGAAATTGTTTGTGTCGATCCACTACAAATGAGTCAAAAAGCTATTAGCTACATTAAAACCAATCTCATGATAGACCTTAGCATAATTTCTATTGATATGTGTGATGTCATTTCAGAAATAGTGCGTAGAGATTTAGCGGAGGTGTAAAGTATGTATAGTTTTATACGCCCAGAAAAGAAAAGTATATTCAGCAAATTAACAAAAATTTGGGGTTTTTATTGCATTTTGTCTGTCGGTATTGTGTCAGCTTATATTGCGTGGATTGAATCAGAAAAAATTTATATGCAATATCGCATTGAAGAAAGTGTTGCACAAAAACAAACCTATCAAGACCAGATTGCACAAGTGCAGGCACAACTAAAAGGTTCAAACTCTGATGTTCTCTTTGCTAAACGTATTGATACACAAAACAATAAGGTGGCTAAAAGCATTTCTAATCTTTTTGATTTAACACCTGACCAAATCACTTTAAGCAACATTGAAATGCATAAAGATATGTTAGTTCTTAAGGGTGTTACGCCCTCAAAAGAAATTTATAGCTTTTTGCTTGAAGCTCCACTAAGAGCAATTTTTCACGAGAGCCGTGTCGATTTCTACCCTCTATCAAGCGGGTGGTTTAATTTTGTTTCCGTAAGCAAAATGATTATTCTTGATATTGATGAGGAGGAAAAACAATGAATAGCTGGAAATCTATAGATTGGATATCAAATACAGCTTGGCTACTTTTTTATAGCGTTGGAATTCTGCTTTTTCTTTCTTTGTTTTGGTGGGATTACATCAATCAATATCGCACTATCAATGCAACTTATCGACGCGAAGAAGTCTTGGTGCAACAATTCTATCAAGAATACGCAAAAATTACTGCACAAAAAAAGGAATATGACCAACAAAATATGCAATTCATTGCAAAAATGAATAACTCTCTCTCAACATCTTCCTTGCAATCGCTAATGGGAAATTCTAAGGGCGTGAAAATTCAGTCAAAAGCTGCTAAGCAAAATGCTGACATCCTTGAATCTTCATTTAGCGTTTCTGGTACAGTCGCTTCAACAAAACAATTTCGAGATTTAATTAAATCTCTACAAAATAGTAATTATGCCTTAGAGATTAGCTTTCCTATTAAATTGCAATCTGTCAAGGGGGGATTAAAATATACCATCGGTATCAAAAGCTTTACAAAGAAGAATGCAACCCCAATGAGTGCGAATCCAGATAAAGCTGTAACACAAGGTGGAATAACCATTCCAGCCTCCGCTATCCCAAATTCTACACAATAAGGGGCATTAATGAATGAGAATTTTCAAAGAATTATTGCTGATTTTTTTACGCTATTACATCATCATGAAACACCGGAATACAATAAAGAGTGGTTGCATTCCCTACAACAAGAAGGGCTTGATTCCTATGCCATTTTACTTGTATGCAATAGACGCAATCAAGATATATTCTGTTCCTTAGAGGTAATCCACCATCTATGCGAAAAATTTAACACAACACCATTACCTGAAAATATCCGCACTCTACAGTGTTGCATTCTCCATATTCTTGCGACAAAACCATCACTAAAAGTTGTTGAAGAATTAACCAAAAGGTTAATATCTCTTAGAGAGTGCGGAGTTTTAGAATATGATGAAGAACAAAAAATGCGTTCTATACTCCACCAACTCCGCCCTAAACCCAAACAGATAGAATTAAACACTCCGCAAAAAAATGAAAATTTATTTAAAGAAAATATTGCAAAAATTCATCAATTATTATTGCAAAACACTAGAATTTTAGAAACTTATCACAGCAAACAAAAAGCTTTTGACATTCTTGAATCATTGCAAAATCAACATTTTTCTATCGGCGTTACAGGCGTAATGTCTTCTGGAAAAAGTACACTATTGAATGCAATTTTGCAAAAAGAGGTATTGGGTACTTCAGTCATTCCAGAGACAGCAAATTTAACTATCCTAAAGTATGGAGAACAAGAAAGCGGAAAGATTTATTTTTGGAATAAAGCAGAATGGGATAATATCCGAAAATCTGCGACATTTAATGACGGGATTGCTGCTTTCGTCCGGGAGAGTGAAGAAAAGTTTAAAGATCAATTGATGCTTGAAATTACAGAACAAGGCAAGGTAATGGATATCACCATCGATTCTTTGCAAACTTATACTTCCGCTAAAAATCCTCATAAATATTGCAATCTTGTTAAAAGTGTTGAGATTTTTACACCCTTAGAATTCTTAAAAAATGGTGTTGAGCTTGTTGATACGCCAGGTCTTGACGACCCACTAACACAAAGAGAAGAAATCACAAAAACTTATCTCACGCGTTGTGATGTGATTGTTCATTTAATGAATGCGGCACAAAGTGCAACACAGAAGGATATTGATTTTATCGTCGATGCACTAACCAACAAAAATGTATCGCGGTTTTTGGTTGTCTTAACGCATGTCGACACAATCAGTCATTCAGATTTACAAGCTGTCCTAGAGTACACACAAACAAGCATTCAGAATCGTTTACTTGAATTTCGTTCCACAGAAGGATTTGACCAAATTATTGAAAGGATCGAATTTATTCCAACGGCTGCTTATATGGCATTATTACATCGCACAAATCGTGCACAAGAGGCATTAGAAAAAGGTTACACTTTAGAGGATAGTGGGATTTTAAAACTAGAATCCATACTTAGAGAATTACTATTTGGTTCTGAATCTGAAAAAAGTCGCACCCTTCTGTATGGAAGTTGTCGCAAGATGATTGACTTATTTTCTTTGATTCAATCTGAAATTGAATTGAAAAAAAGTCTTATTCAAGAAGGTGCAGAAAGTTTGCAAAAACGTTTAAAAGCCCATCATGAACATGAACAAAATGCACAGTCTTTGGAGAAAAAAGTAAAACAATCCATATCAGAAAGCACAACAACCTTCATGCAACAATTTGAACAGCTAGGAAAAGCTGCAATATTTAAACTCAAAGAATATGAACAACTTTTAAAAAATCGCTTAATTGATGAAGTTAATTATGCAAATGCCCAAAACCACTCACTACAAGCCAATCATATCGAAAAAAACCTCATTATTGGTATTCAAGATGGCGTAACAGAAGCAAGACGAGATTTTTGCTATAAGTTAGAGAGATCGCTACATTTCTTTTTTCAAGAAATTCGTGAACTTTTTTATGCATTTGAAGAATTGGATAATCGTTTCATTGATGAGAAAATGGCTGATACACAAATATTATTACTCAAAAAATTTAAAGAACGTCCATTTATTGATCAAACCTCTATAATCCCACACTCTGCAGCACAACTTGCCCTAAAAAAACAAGGATCTGAATTAAAAAAAGAACTTGACCAGTTATTTATACTTGGCTTTGACGCTTTAAGCGAACGGACAGAAACTTGGATAAAAATATTAAATGATGAAATTCTTGAAGAATGCACACAAACTTTTGGAAATTTATATTCATTTGTCCATGAAAAAATCCGTAATGAAAAGGAAATTTTAGAGAATGCTTTAGAACAAAGAACAAATACAGAGACACAGGACAAAGAAAAAGATCTTCTACTGGAAGAGGAAGCACTTTTTGATATTTTAAATACATTTGAATCCATTTTAAAAGAGGTTTCATGACATTACTACAACAATTTACAACGCAATACATTCAAAAAAGTGAAGCACAAAAACAACAGAATACAATGGGTGGTGGCATTATTGGGGTAGCTGAAATTCTTCTTGATGAAAAGTTTTATCCATCAGACAATCTCAAAGAAGAATTTAAGAGGTTACACAAAAAAGCGAAAGAACCTATGCTTATTGCCGTTGTTGGGCAATTTTCCGCTGGAAAATCAACTTTTCTTAATGCCATCCTGAAAGGCGAGATTCTCCCCACAGGTGTAACTCCCATAACTTCAAAAGTCTGTCGCCTAAGCTATGACTATGATTTTAACCTAGAAGTTATTTATCAAAATGCTAATAGAGAATTACGAAGAGTAGAAGACATTTTTTCATTAGAAGATGAACCCTTAAAAATAATTCAGGAATTCCACCTCAAAGCCCCCATTCCAATATTGAAAGAAATTAGTTTTTTAGATACTCCTGGCTTTAACTCCCAAAGACAAAGCGATACAGATACAACAAATCGTATCTTGGAAAAAGTTGATGGCATCATTTGGCTAACTTTAATTGATAATGCAGGCAAACAAAGCGAACTAGAAATTTTGGAAAAATTTATGGGCCGCTATGCAAATAAGAGTTTATGCGTTTTAAATCAAAAGGATCGCCTTTCTTCTGAAGAAGAAATCCAAACCGCCATCAATTATGTTAAAGAACGTTTTAAGCAATTTTTTGCAGATGTTATTGCCATATCCTCTAAAGTAGCACTACAATCACAACAAAATCAAGAATCTCAATGCATACAAGAATCCCTCAAACATTTAGCACAACGTATTCAGCAGCTTAAAGCTAATGAATACTCACAAGAAAAGATAAAAGAACTCTGTATAGAGCAAGAAAGAGAAGTTGAAAAATTCCAAAAAATTGATACAGCACAGATTCAAGAACTTTACAAAAAATCTAATTTTGAATCTGTTATTACATTCATTCAAGAACAAATCCGTCCACAGGCTGAAGCCACAAAAGAATTCACAATTAGGCGGGAGATTCAAGGCATCATTGATATTTTTGAAGAGCAATATGAACATATTCAAGAAGCACATCAAGAATTACAAAATATTTTGCAACATCACCAAGAGGAGATTAATAATCTCTTAAAGCAACTAAAGGGTCGCTATAAAGAGGAACTTTCTGCCTTGGGGCAAGAATTTCATTATCATCTAGAAAGCATTACAGAAGTTTTATACACACACTTATTGCAAGGTTTGAAGAGTGTTTACACGGAAAAATCCGGAATATTGGGCAATAAAATCGTGAAAGAAGAGTTCAATATTGCTTATTTTGATAAAGATCGCATTAATGAAGAACTATTTTTAGGAGATTCTAAGAATATTAAATTCTTTAAAAAGTTTCCTATCAAACTTAAAAAAGCATCAATCCATATCCAAGAAGATTTTTTACAAACTTATAAAAAATTTGAAAAAGAGTTAAAACTTTGGCAAGAAAGTTGTGAGTTTCTTTATAAGCGACATCATTTAGCGTCTGATGAAAGTTATAACCAATTACGTCATTTTGCATTAAAAATCTATGAGGAGATTGCTCAAGATTGCTTAGCACTCATCTTGGAAATGAATGCTTATATCCAAACGGAAATAGAAGGTATCAATACACTTTTTAATGGTATCCATCTAAAGCTAACCGAACTTGTCATTTTAACAATTGAAAAACGTATGGAAGAATCTTTAACCCTCCATCTCTCTCAACCAAAAAGCTTCAAAATATACATTCCTACTTTTGTTGAAATCAAAACAATCGTGGAAGAATCTTTTAATATTGCTAGTTTTTTGCCCCGCATTGAGGGTGAAGAAACAACACTCGTACGCGTATACCAAAAAATGTTTATCCGCTATAAACAATTAATGGAAACAAAAATGCAAATCTTAAAGTCCAGGACTGCTCCAACCCTAGAAAGATTAAATGAAGTAAGGAACTTAAGAGAAAGAATTACCTTAACACATTTATAGGGTGTGGATTTACTTTTTTAATGTATAATCACCTCGCTACAAGCTAAAGGAGTAAGCAATGAATTTGTCTATGAATCAAAAACTTTATTTAGGTTTTGGAATCCTGATCGCCATTATGATTTTTGTTGCAACAACAGGAATGCTTAAAGTGGGTAATATCAATCAGGGTTTAACAACAATCACTGAACTCAATGCTCTCAAGCAACGTTACGCTATTAATTTTCGTGGTAGTGTTCATGATCGGTCCATCGCTATTCGGGATGTAATTTTATTTGAAAAAACAAGAATGGATTCCTTACTTCAAGAAATTCAAAGGTTAAGGGATATGTATTCTGAAGCTGCCAAAAATTTACAAGTTATTTTCAGTAACGATCAGTTGGTAAATGCAGAAGAAAAAGCCTTGCTTGCAGAAATTCAACGCATTGAGAAAGAAACGGTAGCAAGCGTCCAACAAATCATTAGCTTAAAAAAACAAAATCAAGATGATGAGGCAAAACAGATTCTTTTAACAACGGTTGCCGGACAATTTGTGAATTGGTTAGCCGCTATCAACCGATTGATTGATTATGAAGAGAGCCAAAATCAAGTCATCACACAAGAAGTTAAAGATATTGCACAAAATTTTAGCTATTTAATGATTGTTTTAACCATCATTATGGCATGCATTGGCATTAGCATTGCTTTTGCCTTAGGAAGATTCCTTAAGCATTCTTTAGGTGGAGAACCACAGGAACTCAAACGCATTGTCAATGTAATTGCAAAGGGCGACCTCACGCAACAGGTAACTTCCGCATATGAGGGAAGCACTCTTAGTGCTGTTATATTAATGCAAGCTAAAATTTCTGAAATTATTAAAACAATTGTTGGCGTATCCAAAACATTACTTGACAAAACAAACATTGTTTCGGATGCTTCCTTACTATCCCAAAATGCTGCAAATCGTCAGGAAGATATGACAACCTCTCTTTCAGAAGATATCAAACAAATTCAAGTGAACATAGCAGAGGTAACAAAAATTGCACAACTCACTAGCGATAACTCAACGCAAAGTGCTGAATTAAGTGAAAGGGGGAGAGAGGCAGTTAAAAAAACTGCTGAAAATCTTGAAAGCGTTACTCAATCTGCTAAAGATTCCGCCTCAAAAATTCAATCTCTCTACCAACATGCACAAACAATTGGTAATAGTGCTGAATTAATTCAAGAAATTACCGACCAAACAAATTTGCTTGCCTTAAACGCAGCTATTGAGGCAGCAAGAGCAGGAGAATCAGGGAGAGGTTTTGCTGTTGTTGCGGATGAAATTCGCAAACTTGCAGAAAGAACTGGGGTTGCCACACAAGAAATTAATCATATTATTGAGCTTATTCAAACTGAAACAAAAGAAGCAGTTTCAAGTGTAGAAGGAATGGTGAGAGAAATTGATAATAGTTACGAGGTCGCGAATGAAGCCTCTTCAGTGCTAGATGAGATTTATCATCAAGCAACAGACTCTTTAGATAAAATACAACAAGTTGCATCGCACTCCGAAAACCAAAATAACGAAATTAACAGGTTATCACAGGAGATTAATGAAATCGCAAATATAGCTCAGGAGACTTCAGATATTTTAGAAAAAAGTCGAGATGAAATCAAACTGCTTGAAGATGCGTCGCATCAGCTAGAAAAAGTTATTAAAGAATTTAAAATATAAAAAACCACAAAAATGCAATGGCAAAAAATATGCAAATTCCATAAACCCCTGCCATTTTCCATAAAAAATAGGATGGGCGGGGCTGGTTTTTTTGCATTTCCTCTTGAATCTTCTGCTTTTCCTCTAAGCATAATTGTCGAAACAAGGGTTCACTTAAACCCTTTAGTTGTTGCTGAATCTCATCATCAAAAATACCTCCATGCAAAAAAAGCTTCTGAATTGCTTCTCGCCAATGTTGCTCCAAAGCAGTGTAAATCTCCCATAAATCATACCACTCTTGGTCATCTAAGCCATACTCTAAAAAAGAATCTCTTATTTGCATATCCGTTTTATTTTCAATCTTTAAAGATTGAATCAAATATAAAAAAAGTTCTAGCTTTTCTCTAACCCGATTGTCAATCATAAAAGCCCTACACGTTCCTTTACAATACGATAACGACTTTCAGCAATTTGCCTTGCCGCGTCAGCCCCTTTGCAAATCAAATGCTCTAAATAGTTCGGTTCTTTTTGTAGCATAAAATAATGTTCTTGAATGGGCTTTAATGACTCAATAATTACCTCTGAAACCCTTTGTTTTAGCACCCCATAACCCTTACCCTCAAATTCTAATATGATCTGCTCTTCTGTTTGCAAACTAAGTGCTTGATAAATCTTTAAAAGATTATAAACACCATGTTGTTCTGTATTGAATGTAATATGTCCTAAAGAATCTGTTGTCGCCCTTTTAATTTTCGCTAAAATATCTTTCGGACTATCTAACAAAGCGATTGTACCTTGTGGCGAAGCATCACTTTTGCTCATTTTTTTTGTTGGCGTACTCAAACTCATAATTCTAGCACCAACATCAGGGATTATCGATTCTGGTATCTTGAAAGTTTCACCATACTCGTAATTAAAACGTTGGGCAACATCACGCGTTAATTCAATATGCTGACGCTGGTCATCTCCAACGGGAACAAAATCAACATCATAGAGTAAAATATCTGCTGCCATCAAAGCAGGATAATTAAACAAGCCAACATTAATATTTTTTGCATTCTGGCTACTCTTATCCTTAAATTGCGTCATACGACTCATATCTCCCATTGGAATATAACAATCAAGAATCCAAGCAAGTGCGGTGTGTTCATTCACTTGAGATTGTACAAATAGGATAGACTTCTCTGCATCAATCCCACATGCAAGAAGCATAGCCATTAATTCATAAGTTTTCTCTTTTAATATTTTAGAGTCTTGTTTGACAGTGATAGCGTGAGAATTGACAATACAAAAAATATTTTCAAATTGCTCTTGAGAATTAACCCAATTCTTCACCGCACCTAAATAATTCCCCAGATGGATATTTCCGGTTGGTTGAATACCTGAAAATATTCTTTTTTTACTCATAAATCCCTTTCCTACTTACGATTTGCTTTACTATGAATCACTGAATGCACAAAAGCAATAACGATAATAATCATACCAACGCTACCCACAATCACTTCCGGAATGTGGTGAAAAATCTGTACAAACATCAATGTTGCAAGGAATAAAATCGCATATCTTGCTCCATGTTCTAAAAAGATAAATTCTGAAAGCACTTTTTTTTCAACAAAATAAATTGTTAAAGAGCGAACGAAGAATGCACCAATTGCCAGACCAATCATAATAATAAAAACATTATTGCTTAAAGCAAATGCACCAATCACACCGTCAAGTGAAAAACTTGCATCAAGAACTTCCAAATACAAAAACCCAATTACCCCACTTTTTGCACCCGTTTTCGCAAGTGCATTATCAATACCCCTAATCAAAGCATATAATGCTAAACCAATAAAATAAGCAATACCAATAGAAATATCTTGACTAATACCCAAAAGAATAATACCAACCACAGAAGCAACAAATAATTCAATAAAGTTAATCTTACTAATTTTTACAACAAATGCATTCTGCTCTAAGCCCTTAATCCAAGAAATTTCCTTCCCTTCATCAAAGAAAAATTCCAGAAACACCATCAATAAAAATGCTCCACCGAAAGCATAAATCGTCCCCATCACTTCAGAAAGTAATGCAGCATAGGCTGCAGCGTCATTTAAAGCCAGTTGCGTAATTTCAACAAACCCTTTAGAGCTAGCAAGAGCAACGATAACAATGGGCAAAATAAAACGAACACCAAAAACGGCAATAGGAATCCCATAAGTAATAAATCGAAAACGCCATTTTTCATCCATTGTATTGAGAACTTTTGCATTAATCACAGCATTATCAAATGAAATAGAAACTTCCAATAACGCAAGTAAAAAGACAATATAGGCAGCATTCACACCACCCAAAAAAATAAACGCAACCACTAAACCCGCCAGGGCAAAAAAAGAGGAAAACGCAAAATATTTCATAAAGGTCCTTGCGATGGGCAATACACCCCATCATAAACATGATTACAAAAAGAAATTAAATTACTGCATATGCAATATTTAAACAAGCCTTAATATTGCGCAATTCTTGAAGTGTAGCCTGATTCACTTCATCATCAACAATAATAACCGCTAAAGCTTCATTGTGTGCGTTGCGCCCCAAGCGAAAATCAGCGATATTAATTTGGTGATTAGCAAGAATTGTCCCAATAGCACCAATGACACCCGGAACATCTGTATTTCTAAAAAAAATCATTCTTCCTTTAGGTTTAATGTCCAAATAAAAGCCATTTACCTCAACAATGCGTTGAATACTGCCATCAAAAACGCTTCCACTAAGAGTAATTGTCTCTGTTTCACTTGTTAACTTAATAGAAACAACATTTTGATAGGCACCATGTGCTTCCTTACAATCCACCTTGCACTTAATCCCTCTTTCTTCAGAAACAAATGGGGCGTTAACGTAGTTAATGGCATCACCCAAACTTGCTTTCAAGGCACCAACAAGTAAAGAAGTTTGTAAAGGAGCAGAATAACTCCTCAGTTCCCCTTCCAATGTAAGTTGAATGGAGTGAATCGGGTTTTTATTGATTTGTGTTGCTAAAAACCCCATCTTCTGAATCAACTCTAAAAAAGGCTTTAACGAAGAGGGTAGCTCATTTTCTTTAATAGGAAGATTTAAGGCATTTGGAAAGCTTGAGCCCCTTGCAGCTTCAATTGCTGCCTCTGCAGCCTCAATTGCAATCCTCTCTTGAGACTCAAGAGTATTCGCACCAATATGAGGAGTAACATAAAGATTAGGGACATCAAGTAGTGGATTTTGTATTGCTGGTTCTTTATTAAAAACATCAACTCCAGCCCAACGAATCTTTTTAGACTTCAAGCCTTCTAGTAAAGCTTCCTCATTATATAATCCACCCCTTGCACAATTAATTAGAATTACGCCATCTTTCATCTTTTCTATTTGTTCTTTATTTATCATATTAATTGTTTCACGATTTTTTGGAGTATGTATCGTAATAATATCACACTCTAAAATAGCATTAAAATCTGTCACATAACCTACACCCAAGTCTGTTGCTTTAGCAGGTTTAATATACGGATCATAGGTAATGACTTCCATCTCAAACGCTTTGGCACGCAAGCCCACACGACTACCGATATTACCAAAACCAATAATGCCTAATTTCTTACCTTTTAGTTCTGTACCATACCAATCTTCACGTTTCCAAATACGATCATTTTTTAATTGGTGATTCGCACCTGGAAAATTTCGCACTGCATTCAATAAATGTGCCATTGTTAATTCTACAGCCGCAATCGTATTTGCAGTTGGAACATTCATCACAACTACGCCACTGCGAGAACAAGCATCAATATCAACATTATCTACACCTACACCCGCTCTTACAATAGCTTTAATACCAGTTGCAGCAGCTAAAAACGCTGAATCAACATCAGTGGAACTACGTGTAATAGCAACATCAGCGCCAGACAACACTTCAGCCAAACGATCTTTTGGGTGATCTGCTACTTCAATTAGATCAACCTCACTACTTTTTTTTAAAATATCCAAACCATGTGCATGAATATGGTCACATACAACAATCTTATAAGGCATAAACTCTCCTTAAGTTCTTTGTAGCTGATACTGAATTTCGTATTGCTTAAGTTGCTCTAAAACAGACTTCAAATACTGCTCACTTCTTGCATTAATCATTAGCTGAATTCTGCCTCCATTTTTATAGTAGGCATAATTGATGCCATTACTATTTAAAACATAATTCAGACAAAAAAACCGATAAGCATCAAGTTGTTCCACCATCACTAAAAATCGTTGCTCACCTGCCTCAGGAGGCGTAACATCAAAGTTAATACTTAACTCCAAAGCAGGATAAACAAAAGAACCGCGTTTACCGCTTGAAAGCCCATCAGCCCAAGAGGTTACCTCCTCCGTTGCCTGTTCCATTAGGGTTTTTTGATTAGAAATTCCGGTTTTATCATCACTTAAAGACAGATTGCTTCGTTCAGCAAGCTCATCTTCAAATCCAGAAAGCTTGAGATAGCTAAAAGTAACCACGCCCGCTAAGGCAATGACAATTAAACCAAACAACGCAACCGCAAATTTCGACATTCAAATACCGCCCGCCTCTGCTATGAATTTAATTCTTTCAAAACATCGCCTAATGTCATTTTTTCATCACCATTAAAAGCTTTAATATGTTCTTTCTCTTTCTTGCGCTCCAAACGTTTAACTGAAACACGAATGCGATTATTATCTCTATCAATTAAAGAAATCACACCTTCAATTTCATCGCCAACTTGAAGATTCTCTTTTTTTAGTGGTGCTAAATCTTCTACACGAATGAGAGCATCAATGCCATCTTCAAGATTAATAAAAACACCAAAATCCTTAATGTCACGAATCTTACCAATTACTTTATCATCAACTTGATGCTTCTTGCTAAAACTATCTGCAGGAGATGATAAAAGATGTTTGCGACTTAAAGAAATCCTCTCCTTTTCCGAGTCAATTTTGATAATTTTTACTTCAACTTTATCGCCCTCCTTCATCTGCTCTTTACAACGCAAATTCTTCTCCCAAAAGGCGTCCTCATTATGCAACAAGCCATCAATGCCCCCAATCTTGATAAATGCACCAAAATCAGTCAAAGTTGCAATTTCACCTGTTAAAATATCACCCTCTTTGTGTGTTTTGCAAAAATTTTCAAAAGGACGCTCTAGCATTCTTTTGCAAGAAACACGTAATCTCCTTGACTGGACATTAATTTCAATAACCTCAACAGTAATTTCCTGCCCACTCTTAAGATGCTCACCCGGATGTTTAATATTTTTGTCCCAAGAAATCTCTGAGATATGCAAGAATCCTTCAATATCATTACCCAAATCAACAAATGCACCATAGGGCTCAACATTACTTACAACCACTTTAATTGCATCGCCAACCTCTAACTCATCTTCAATTTCTTTCCATGGATCTTCAGCAGTCGCCTTAATCGATAGGGAGAGTCGCTTTTTCTCCTCGTCATAACCAATTGCCTTGACACTAACTTTTTCACCTTCTTTAAATGTTTTGGAAGGATTTACCGGACCCTTGTAGCTAATCTCCGTATAGTGCACTAACCCCTCAATGCCTTCAACCTCAACAAACATTCCAAAAGCAGTAATCTTCTTAATGATGCCTACAAGAGGTTCTGTTGCACCCAAAAGCTTCTGCACACCCTCTTTTTTTATCTTATTGTTGATATCAAAAAACCGCTTACGAGAAACAACAATCGTATCTTCGTCAGGCTTGACATTAATAATGCACACCTTAATTCTTTTATTAAGATGTTTACCATCATCTTTAAGTGCTGACATCTTACGTGGCATAAAATATTCCACACCCTCATCATCCTCAAGCGTATAGCCACCATGATTTTTATGAACAATCTTTGCCTCAACGACAACATCTTTATGTTGATCGCCCAAAGCAATAATCTTTTCCTGCACCTTATGATATTTTAAAGCCTTAACGTGAGATACAGATGGCTTTTCGCTATGTTCATTTGTAACAATGACATCAATCTTATCGCCTTTTTTAAACTTCAGCTCCCCATTCTCTGTAATTTCCGCAACACTAATTCTACCCTCATTTTTACCACCTACATCAACTAAGACAATGCCCTCATTTTCGTTAATGCTAACAATTGTCCCTACAGTGATTTTACCACTTCTACTTTTCGCATCAAATTGGTCCAATATCGCACCAAAATCCTCACCCTCATCTTCCCCAAAAGAGGCACACTTACTACTTTCAGCCATTTACAACCTTTATAAAAAACTCAACCTTAGTGGTTACTTTTAGTTATTGTAACATATTTTTGTTTAAAAACTGCTATATTGGAGTAATTGCCTCAATTTTTGCAACAACATTTTGAATAATCCAATCTGGAGTTGATGCACCTGCAGTTACCCCACAAATTTTTTTATGCAAAAACCACTCTTCTTGTAATTCATTTTCATCTTCAATCAAATAGGAATCATCACAATGCTCCTGGCAAATAGACAATAATTGCTTGGTGTTTGAAGAATTTTTACCCCCCACAATAATCATCACCTCTACTTCACAGCTTAATTCTCTGGCTGCTTCTTGATTATCAAAAGTTGCATTACAAATCGTATTAAAAATACGCACTTCTGTACATTCTCGCACAAGATAATCCGCAATATTTAAAAATTCACTAATTTTTTTTGTTGTTTGAGATACTAAAGCAATCTTTTCAGACAGAGACTTTTTTTTTAGTTCTTCCAAATTACCAACAACAAGCACTGGCGTCATAGAATAGCTCATTACTCCCTTCACTTCTGGGTGAGATTCATCACCAAAAATAATTACTTGATAACCCTCTTTGCTCATTTGCTCACAGATTTGTTGAGGTTTAGTTACAAACGGACAAGTTGCATCGGTAATTTGGTTGCTTTTAAGACGTAATTTCTCTAAGTCTTTCTTAGGAATTCCATGCGTACGAATAATAACCTCTGAATGATTAGGAATCTCTGCAACACTTTCACATACACTTACGCCATAATCACTTTTTAAGCGATTAATTTCTTTTGGATTGTGAATTAATGACCCAAGTGTAATACCGCCCGGCTTAGATTCAGCTAGACGAATAGCCCTCTTCACACCAAAACAAAAACCTAGATTCTTCGCTTTTTTTACAATCATTTCTCGCCTTGTTTTAATAATATTAAATCAACCCAATCTTACAAATTTTTCTTTAATCCATCCTAAAATAACAAAAAATTTATACTATTTCTGTTACTGCAACAAATAATATATTCCCTTATTGCAATCAAATTATATTCTACTTTATCCCAAGCAATATTTGTCTTTTATTGATATTTCTACAGCAACGCCGAGTAATATCGATAAAATTCACACATTTTTAATTGTACTAACTCTGTAGTTACACAATCTGTGAAAATTCCCTAGTTACTTCCTCAAGCTACCCCACATGCTAGCTCATACGCTCACTATAAACACACTGATTCACAAAACATTCAAGATTATTTGCAAAAAATTATGGCAATGCCTTTTCTAAACCATTTTTTTAGCTACTGTATAATTCTTCCATAGAGAAAATACGACTTAAAGCCTTAACAACATAAAATCATGTTCATCTAAAAATTCTGTAATTACCTGCTCCACAACACCATCTCTATCATTGTACATCTTTTCAAAAAAACTCCAACTAAAAATGTGGCACCTCTATTTTGCCCCTTTTGGTTTTGGAATCACTGTCATATTCACATAACGTCCCTCTACTTTTGCCTCCTTATCAATCACCGCAATATCCTCAACCAATGCCCAAACACGTTCTAAAACTTCAATTCCAGCTTGAGGGGTACTCACCTCACGCCCTTTGAGAAAAACACGAAATCTAACATGCTTATTATCCTCTAAGAATTCTCTTGCATGCTTCACCTTATAGTTAATATCATTACTCGCAATCTTAACGGAAAGCTTAATTTCCTTAATCTCAATTTGTTTCTGCTTTTTTTTAGCCTCTTTTTGCTTTTTTTCTTGCTGATAGCGAAACTTATTATAATCCATTACTTTACAAACAGGGGGGGTTGCATTAGGTGCAATCAAAACTAAATCCAATCCTTCCCTTTGTGCAATTTTCAAGGCTTCACCAGAAGACATTACCCCATATTGCTCACCATCATCACCCAAACACCTAACTTCTTTTAATCGAATATCCTCATTTAAGAGTATCTCTTCATTCTTACTCAAAAGCTAACCTCACTCATTTTTTCCTTTATTAAATTGATAAATTCATCTTTATTTATCTCGTATTGAGACTTCAAACGGCGATCCCTAACCGCTACACTAAACTCCTGCACCTCTTTTTCGCCCAAAATTAAAATCAATGGCACACGTTCCTTTTCAGCATTACGAATCCTCTTATTCAGTGTCTCATTCTTATGATTAATCTCCGCATAAGCACCAACCTCTCTCAGCTCCTTTTGGATGTTTAACGCATAGTCATACTGCTTATCTGAAATAGGAATAATAATAACCTGTGTCGGTGCAATAAACAAAGGAAATTCACCGCCAAAATGCTCCGTCAAAATCGCAATAAATCGCTCAAAAGAACCTAAAATTGCCCGATGTAACATCACAGGACGCTTTTGATTGTTATCTTCATCAATATAACTCAAATCAAAACGTTCTGGCAAATTCATATCTACCTGAATCGTTCCACACTGCCACTTTCGCCCAATCGCATCTGTAATTTTAATATCAATCTTTGGTCCATAAAATGCACCACCACCTTCATCAATACTATACTTCAAGTTTCTTCTTTCCAAAGCATCTTTTAGGGCTTGAGTCGCTTTCTCCCAAATCTCATCTTCACCAATGGATTTCTCTGGACGTGTAGAAAGCTCCAATTCATACTCAAAACCAAAAGAAGACATGATCTTATCCACAAAAGCAATAATGTCAATTACTTCATCACGAATCTGGCTAGGTTGGCAAAAAATATGCGCATCATCTTGTGTAAATTCACGCACCCTCAAAAGCCCATGCAAAACACCACTCTTTTCATGCCGATGTACCACACCATACTCATAAAATCGCAGGGGTAAATCACGATAACTATGAATATTGTGCATATATACTTTAATATGCCCAACACAATTCATCGGCTTTATCCCATATTCTAATTCATCAATATGTGTAAAATACATATTTTCACCATAATTCTGATAATGCCCACTTGTTCTCCATAAGTCACTTCTAAGAATCTCTGGACCCCGTACAGGCTCATAAGCACGGCGAACATGGGCTTCCGTCATCAAGGATTCTAATCTTCTACGCAACCTCGCACCAGCGGGCAACCAAATGGGTAATCCAGCACCCACCGCCTCATCAAAGGTGAAGAGTTGCATTTCTGCACCTACCTTACGATGGTCACGTTTCTTAGCTTCCTCAAGTTGATGCAAATAGGTTGATAAACTTTCTTTATCTGCAAAAGCAATTCCATAAATGCGTGTAAGCATTTCACTATCTTCACTTCCACCCAAATATGCACCCGCAATTTTTGTAAGCTTAAATGCTCTTAAGAAAGAAATATTAGGCAAATGCGGTCCACGACAAAGATCCTCAAACTCACCCTGTTTGTAGATAGAAAGATTTTCATCAGGAATTCTTGAAATGACCGCTTGTTTTAAGTCATCATTCTTAAACTTCTGAATTACCTCTTGTTTAGGCATAAAATATTTTTGAATCTCTGCCCCTTTTTTAGCAATTTCCTTCATTCGTTTTTCTATCTTAACTAAATCTTCCTCGCCAATTTTTTCTTTTACACGAAAATCATAATAAAAACCTTCCTGCACAACAGGCCCAACAAAGAATTGTGCATCCTTGTAGATATCCTTAATTGCCTGTGCCATCAAATGGGCACAAGAATGGCGGATAATTGACAAAGATTCTGGAGAATTATCAAAAAAAATCTCCTCACCTTCAATGCCACGCTCTTTAGCAGTCTGCATATCATAAATTTCGTTATTATATTTTACTCCAATTACTTCCATTATGAGTGATTCTTCCCATCTTTATGCTTTAAGTTATAAGCAAAATTATAACACAAACAAACTTGATGATTTGCTTAAAAACTCTCAACACAGTCTGGATATAAGTTTTAAGCTTAAATTTGATAGAATTGTAGGCTTTTTACACTATCACTTTAAGGATGTGGTATTTTAAAATTAAGGTAACGAATTTTAATGGACTTTGCAACTCTTTTTCAACAAATTGTCAATGGCATTAGCTTAGGCGGTATGTACGCCTTGATTGCGATTGGCTACACAATGGTTTATGGCGTGTTACGACTAATTAATTTTGCCCACGCCGATATTATGATGGTAGGAGCATTCCTTTGTTTTTTTGCTATGCAATATTTTGGCTTACCTTTTTGGGCAGCTTGCATTGTATCTGTTATCTTTTCTGCTCTTTTAGGCACATTTGTGGATAGAGTTGCCTATAGACCCTTGCGTTTCGCACCCCGAATTTCTATGTTAATTACCGCTATTGGGGTTAGCTTTTTTTTAGAAAATAGCTTTAATGTTTTCTTTGGTAGTTCTGCCCAATCCTTTTCTTCGCCAGAATTTCTTTCACAAACAATCTTGATTAATGAGATTTCTATCACACTCATTACTCTCGTTGTCCCTGCCCTAACACTTATCTTACTCCTAATGCTCCTTTATTTACTCTATCGCACAAAGCAAGGAATGGCGATTCGTGCTGTTGCTTTTGATGTTAGCACTGTTTCGCTAATGGGCATTAACGCAAATAAAATCATTTCATTAGTCTTTATTATTGGTAGCTCACTTGCTTCTGTTGGTGGGATTTGCTATGCTGTTTCTTACCCTACTATTGACCCTTTTATGGGCGTAATGGTCGGTTTAAAAGCCTTTGCTGCAGCTGTTTTAGGTGGAATTGGGAGTGTCGGGGGTGCTGTTTTAGGTGGCTTTATTTTAGGATTCACGGAAGTAATGGCGGTTATGTTTCTTCCAGAATTAAGTGGCTACCAAGATGCCTTTGCATTCTTACTCTTGATTCTCGTGCTTTTATTTAGACCTGTTGGAATCATGGGCGATGAACGTCTAGAAAGGAGTAGATTCTAATGAAGATTTCTCCCCTTACCACTCCACAAACAAGCTTTCAAGTCATCATATTCCATATATGTTTATACCTTATTATGTTTGCTTTTTTATACTTTTCTAAATTATTTTTTGAAGATTATGGGGTGATGATTCTTAACCAAATTTTTATTTATACAATCCTTGCTGTCAGTTATAATCTCATTAATGGTGTAACAGGGCAACTCTCTTTAGGTCCAAATGGATTCATTGCTATTGGTGCTTACATTACAGCTATTATGCTTTTGAGTGAAGAAAACAAAATGGATATGTATCAGCTAGGAATCTCTGATATAACCCTTTTATTCAATGACTCTTCACTAATGGTTGCCTTACTTGTTAGTGGGTTTGTGTCAGCACTTGCAGCTATTATACTTGCAATCCCTGTTTTTCGTGTACGTGGGGACTATCTCGCAATCGTTACATTAGGCTTTGGGCTTATCATTAAAATCGTCATTGAACAAGAAAGAACCCTCACAAATGGTGCAACTGGGTTAAATGATATTCCAGAGTACGCAAATATCTATTGGTGTGGCTTTATTGCTTTAATGGCGACAATCCTTATCTTGCAAATTATTTATTCTAAATATGGGCGAGCAATGAAAGCTATTCGCGACGACGAAGATGCCGCCCTTGCTATGGGTATTGATACCTTTAAAATTAAGCTCTATGCCCTAAGCACTTCCGCATTCTTACAAGGTGTAGGTGGTGGACTTTTAGCCGCACTTTTAACAACAATTGTTGCAAAAGATTTTGGATTTGAACTCACATTCAAACTCCTTATCATTATCGTGCTAGGAGGGCTTGGAAGTACAACGGGTGCAATTATTGGCACAATTCTAGTTATTGGTGGCGGAGAATGGCTAAGATTCTTAGATGATGATTTAAGCTTTATTGGTATTGATGGTAGCTATCCTGGCTTAAGAATGGTTATATTTTCTTTAATTCTATTGTTTGTGATGATTTTTGCAAGAGAGGGCATTTTAGGCAAAAAAGAAATATGGGAGTTTAAAAAATGAAAGCTTTGGAAGTCTGTAATGTCACCAAACAATTTGGTGGACTCAAAGCGATTGATTCAGTCTCCTTTGAAATCATGCAGGGTGAAATTTTTGGCTTAATTGGACCAAATGGTGCAGGAAAAACAACAATGTTTAACCTCATTACTGCCAATATTCCCGCTACAAATGGGCATATTTTACTTGGAAATGAAGAAATTACACATTGCAAACCTAATCAAATCGTCACAAAAGGTATTGCAAGAACATTCCAAAATATCCGCCTTTTTGAATCTATGAATGTTCTTGAAAATGTCCTTATCGGTTTACACACTTCAACGCAGTATAGCTTTTTAGAGGCTGCATTTCGTTGCGGAAGATTCTTCTCGCAAGAAAAACAAGCTAAACAAAAAGCTTTGGAAATTTTAGAGTATATCGGTATTGTAGAATTTGCACAACACAATGCAAAAGCCCTTAGTTATGGTAACCAGCGCAAGGTAGAAATTGCTAGAGCATTAAGCACACAACCCAAACTTTTATTGCTTGATGAACCTGCTGCTGGTATGAACCCAAAAGAAACAGAGGATTTAGCCTCTCTCATATTTAAAATGCGTAAAGATTTTACACTGAGCGTTTTATTAATTGAACATGATATGCCTTTTGTTAATCATCTGTGCGACCGCGTTCTGGTGTTAGATTACGGAAAAATGCTTTTCAGCGGGACACCAAAAGAAGCTATTAATCACGAAAGTGTAATCGCTGCCTATCTAGGAGATTTAACAAAAATTCAAGGGGTGAATGATGCTTAATGTCAAGAATTTGAATGTCTATTATGGCTTAATTCATGCTTTGAAAAATATTAACTTTCACATTGAAGAGCACGAAATTGTTACACTTATTGGAAGTAATGGTGCTGGAAAAACCTCTACATTAAACGCTATTGTGAATAGCGTTAAATCTAAAGGACAAATTGAATTCTTTGGTGTAAATATTGCAAAAATCCCTACGCACAAAATTATTCACAGAGGAATCGCACTTGTCCCAGAGGGCAGAAGAGTTTTTACAAATCTAAGTATTGACGAAAACCTTAGAATGGGTGCGTACCATAATGATGAGAATTTTGAACGTTTGCGTTTAAAAATGTATGAGATTTTTCCGCGCCTCAAAGAACGAGCAAATCAGATGGCAGGAACAATGAGCGGGGGTGAACAGCAAATGCTTGCCATTGCAAGGGCATTAATGGGCGAACCCAAACTCCTTATGCTTGATGAACCGAGTTTAGGCCTTGCACCTAAAGTAATTGGAGAGCTGTTTGATGTCATTAAAAATCTTAAAAATGAAGGCATTACCGTTTTACTTGTTGAGCAAAATGCCTTCTTAGCATTAGGCATTGCAAATCGTGCTTATGTACTTGAAAATGGGCAGATTACTTTAGAAGATGAAGCAAATGCCCTATTAGGAAATGTAGAGATAAAAAAGCGATATTTGGGAGGATGATAATGAAAATGGAGGAATTATACGAAGATAAGTTAGCTGTTTTGATTGATATTGAAAATGCACAATATCACCTTATTAAGGAAGTTTTAGATGAAATAGCCAAATATGGAACAACAATCATTAAACGTGCTTACGGGGATTGGACATCAGAAACAGCAAAAAACTGGAAAGAAAAATTGATTGATTATGCAATTACCCCCATTCAGCAGTTTAGCTATACACAACGCAAAAATTCAAGCGATATTGCCCTTGTTATCGATGCTATGGATCTCTTACACACAGCAGAACTAGATGGTTTTTGCCTTATTTCTTCAGATAGCGATTTCACGCATTTAGCTAAACGTATTCGCGAAAGTGGCTTAAAAGTTTATGGCTTTGGAGAACAAAAAACACCCCTTGCACTACAGAAAGCATGCGATCGTTTTATTTTTGTTGAAATTCTACGCAATGACAACCAAAAACGATTAATGCAAAAAAATGACCAAGAACTAGAAGAAATTTTTACCTCCGCACTCAAGGGAACAATGCAAGACGACGGCTATAGCCATCTGGGTGCTGTTGGGATTTACATTCGCCACAACCGCCCGTCGTTTGACCCTCGAAATTATGGTTACGACAAAATGGGAGACCTTGTCCGCAATTTGACTTTTTTAAAGATTCAAAGACGCGAAGACGATAAAGGCGGAAGTAATATTTTTATTACACACAATCAAAATGGGAGTTACTAACTCCCCCACAAACCTAAACATAATAAACTAAAAATCTACTGCTTTGCAGATCATTCCCCATCAATGATCGCATCAACAGCCTTGGATAATTCCAACGCCGCAGCTTTATCTACTCCTGCAACTTGCATAAGGTTATTTTGGAGAAGTTTTGTATCTAGCTTATCAACCTTCACTAAAACCCACAATGTCGACCCATCTTTACTTACCCACTGATTCACAATTCTTGAACCTGCCAATGTTTTATTCACACTATTACGAATAGCTTGCACAGTTTCTTGATTTACACTTGTTGCATCACTTGTTGCTAATTCTTTATACTTACTCTCAACTTGCACAGAAAGCTGGTTAGCAATCTCAACTCTAGCAGCATTTGAAGCTTGTGTCTTTGCAAAGTTAATATTATTGCTTTTAATGGGTGCACTCCCAACAGCACTCAACATCTCACTTGATTCTAACACCCAAGCAGGTGCACCATCTAGTGCTGCATTCACTGCCTCATTTTCTAATTTGGAGCTACAACCTCCAATAAGAAGCAAACAACCCAAACCAAGACTTAAAAAAATTTTTTGATTCATTCTTTCTTTACCTCATTTTATTTGATATTTACAAAGCTTAGTATCTCTAAAAAATACTTTGATACTCATTAAAATCTTTTTTACCATAAGGAAAATTTAATGTACCGCCTTACTTACCAATAAATACAAAGGCGGATTTATAAAAATTTGTATTGATTGATAATAACAGCTTTCCAAATACTCCTCAGCTTGCTCAATACGCGTTCCATAACTAAAAACTGCTGGGGTTTTATGTGGATATGGACTCTGTTGTGTTGGAGAAAATTCAATAATCCCACAACTCCCATCTATATCAAGTAAGGGGATTAAAGAACGTACTAAATCATACGGATTGGGCGTGCGATGAAGAATTTGATTTAAACATAAAAAACCTATTGGTTCTGTAGGCTTGAATGTCTGTGCCACGACTTCAGCTAAACAGACTGCTTGATAAAGCATTTTTTTTGGGAGTTGTAAATGTGATTCAACATTTGACTTTTCGTCCTCTACATAGATTTCTACAAACAAACGCGAAGAGGTTTGAGAGATTGCTAAACTCTTTTCAATCTGTCTTGAAAGTTCTGTATAGCATTCCTGTAAATCCGGACGCAAAGAGGGTACATATAAAGGCATAAAACTCCTTGAATGATAAAATTCAGGTAGGATTCTAACATTATTTGGCTTTAAAAATATACAAGTTTGCATTCGCTATAATTCCACAAAAAAGAGGAAAAATGCGTCAATTTGTTGATTTACTAAAAGAAAAAAATCTCATTAAAATCATCGATGAACCCGTTGATATTGAATTAGAAATGGCACATATTGCCTATGTTGAAGTTAAAAAACAAGATTCAAAAGCCATCTTATTTACTCAACCTATCTGCAAAAGAACAAATCAACATTTCAATATGCCTGTGTTAATGAATTTATTTGGAAACCACTCTCTTGTGGAACTCATTTTGGGTGATGTCGAAAAAATTGCCACTAGCGTAGAAGAAATTATCAAATTCAAGCCCCCAAAATCGTTTCAAGAAGCCTTAGAATGGTTACCTAAACTTTGGCATTTAAACAAGGCATTTCCCAAACGCACAAAGCAAAGGGGTTTGTGCCAAGAGATGATCCATCAAGGAGATGCCATCAACCTCTATTCGCTACCCATTCTTAAAACTTGGGAAAAGGATGCAGCAGCATTTATAACAATGGGACAACTTTACACGCAAAGCTTAGATGGCGGTATTCAAAATCTAGGAATGTATCGTCTACAAGTTTTTAATAAAAAAGAATTAGGTTTGCATTGGCAGATCCATAAAGATTCTATGCACCTATTCGAGGAATATCGCAAAAATGGACAAAAAATGCCTGTTTCTGTGGCGATTGGTGGTGATCCACTCTACACTTGGTGTGCAACCGCTCCTCTACCCTATGGACTTTTTGAATTACTTCTTTATGGCTATATCCGCAAACAAAAAGCAAAGCTTGTCCCTTGCATCAGTAACCCCTTGTATGTGCCTTTTGATGCAGATATTGTGATTGAAGGTTTTGTTGATGTTAATCGCTTAGAAAATGAAGGTCCTTTTGGTGACCATACAGGATTCTATACGCCTATAGAACCTTATCCAGTGCTAGAAGTGAGTACCATTACACACAAGCAAAATCCTATTTATCTTGCCACTGTTGTCGGAAAACCGCCTCTAGAGGATAAATATTTGGGTTATCCTACAGAACGTATATTTTTACCTCTTTTACGCACGACAGCTCCACAATTAATTGATTATTATATGCCTGAAAATGGTGTTTTTCACAATTTGATTCTTGCAAAAATTGCACCGCACTATCCAAGTCATGCCCAACAAATTATGCACGCACTTTGGGGTGTTGGGCAGATGAGTTTTGTTAAGCACGCTTTATTTGTGGGTGAAAACGCACCAGATTTGCGCGATGCAAAGGCTATTACCACATACATTCTTAAACGACTTTCAACACAGAATCTACTAATTAGCGAGGGCATTTGTGACGCACTTGACCACGCTAGTGAACATTTTGCAAAAGGTGGTAAATTAGGCGTAGATTGCACAGGTGATGAAGTTCTTAATGATGTTGAAATTTTAAGTGATGGAGAATTGCTAAATAAGCTTACGATACTTATGCCAGAAGCAGTTAAATTACATCAAATCTTTACAGATACGCCCAACCCCATCACTCTTATAGGCGTACAAAAGAAAGATCAACCCATTACGGAATGTTTTAAAGCATTAGAGCCTCTTAAACAATATTTGCGCGTAGTCGTCTGTTTAGATTATTCTAAACTTGACGCAGAAAACTTTTATATGACACTTTGGAGAGTCGTTAACAGTATAGATGCAAAAAGAGATATACGCATTCTTGAAAAAATGATATGTATTGATTCTACAGACAAAGGAAAACTAGAAGGCTATACAAGACAATGGCCACTTGAAACAAATTGCAATGCTGAAGTGATTGCAGATTTAAGAGCAAGAAAGCTGATTGATATTGATGATGCATTTTTGGACTATTTTCAGATTCTTAAATAAGAATATAAATTTACTTTAAAAAAGGAATAAAATAATGTACGACACACATTGTCATCTAGATGCAGAATGCTTCTTTGCAGATTTACCTGAAGTAATTGAAAATTCTATTCGCGTAGGCGTGGATCGCTTTATTATTCCTGGTGCAGATTTACGTGATTTACAAAGAGCACAAGAAATAAGCCAAAAATATACTGAAGTATACTTTGCAGCAGGCATTCACCCTTATCATATCGATGATTATGATGAAGACACTTTAGAGTCTTTCATTCAAGATAAAAAATGTATCGCTATTGGTGAATGTGGCTTGGATTATTTCCGACTAGAAAAAGGGAAAGAGGAAGAAATAAAAGAGGCACAGAAACGGGTTTTTCTTGCTCAAATTTCCCTTGCTTTAAAATACAAAAAACCCATCATCTTGCATATACGTGATTCTTCAAATGATGCTTATGAGATTTTAAAGCCCTACATGCAAGAGCTAAAAGGTGTTTTACATTGCTATAACGCAGACTCTATTTTGCTGAATTTAGCACAAAATTTTTATTATGGAATTGGCGGTGTTTTAACTTTCAAGAATGCAAAAAGACTTGTAGAAATTCTTCCTAAAATCCCTATTCATCGTATTCTTTTAGAAACAGATGCTCCATACTTAACGCCAGAACCTCATCGTGGAAAAAGAAATAGTCCAGAATTTATCCCTATTATTGCACAAAAAATTGCTGACCTGTGTCAAAAAACTCAAGAGGAAATAGAAATAATCACCAATCAAAATGCAGATACACTTTTTTGGCAGACAAATCATTAATTTTCCGATAAAAGGGAAATTTTTAAGTTGCTTTTAGATATAATTCGCCTTTATTTTTGAAAATTCGTTATTGCAAGAGGTTTGCTGTGAAAATTTTTTATAGCCTTATATTGCTTTTTCTTATCTCCCCATTATCTGCTGCTTTTGATACCGCCTATCGCGGAAATGTTGGTGTGGTCTTTGAAAAATTTGATGTCAATCCCTCATTCGTCAATAGTGAAGATTTCATTACATTCCAAACTAACATGGACGAAAAATTACGAGCACGCAATTTTCTCAAAGGATTTGAGGGCGGTGAACGCTTTATTCCTTTACTAAAACAAAAAATAAAAGAAGCCGGCATCCCACAGGAATTCCTTTATCTTGCTTTAGTAGAATCTAATTTTTCACCTAAGTCAAAATCTCCAAAAAAGGCAACAGGTATTTGGCAGTTTATGCCTAAAACAGCAAAAATGGTAGGCTTAAGGGTAGATTCACAAATTGATGAGCGACTTGATCCTGTGCGGTCAACAGAAGGGGCTATTGCTTACCTTAAATATCTCCACGATACATTTGGCAAGTGGTATCTTGCAGCCATTGCTTATAATTGTGGTGATGGACGCTTAATGCGTGCGATTGAGCAAGCAGGAACAGACGAACTAGAGGTTTTACTTGATTCAGAGGAAGCATATATTCCACAGGAAAGTCGCAACTATATCCGTAAAATCCTCTATGTCTCCTTACTTCTAAGCGATGTTGACGCACTCAAGGAACAAGGATATGAATACCTCTTGAATCGTGGAATTGGAGGGCCTAGTATTTCTTCTATTCGTGTGAGTGCCTCTCCACTAGTAGATATTGCAAAACAAGCTGGAATGAGTGTAAGCGAGCTAAAAAAATATAACCACCACATCAAAAAAGGGAGACTCCCAAAGGGTGGAGTTTATAATCTTTACATCCCCTATGAAAGCTTAAGCACTTACCGCAGTAATGAGTTTAGTTCACGCCAAAAGCAACGTTTTGCCTTAGCAAATAAACATCGATAAAATCTTAACAGTCTTAAAAGGAGTGATTTATGGTAAGATTCAAACGCATTCTAGGAAGTATCGGAGTTTGCTTTTTGCTCATCTTAGCTGGTTGTGCCGACCCGGATACTCCCATTGATTATCCTACAGAAGTAGGAAATATTCCTGAAAATGCACAAAGCGGACCTGGGACTATGAAACCATACCAAATCAATGGTATTTGGTATTATCCAAGTCAAGTTGCGGTAGGTGCAGAGGAATCTGGGCTGGCAAGTTGGTATGGGCCAAACTTTCACGGAAGAAAAACCTCTAACGGTGAAACTTATAGCATGTATGCAAAAACAGCAGCACACAAAACTTACCCTATGAACACTATTGTGAAAGTAACTAATAAAAATAATAATCTTAGTACCGTTGTGCGAATTAACGATAGGGGACCTTTTGTTGCAGGAAGGATTATCGATCTTTCACAATCTGCGGCACAAGAAATTGATATGATAAAAACTGGAACTGCCCCTGTTAGCATTGAAGTTCTAGGTTTTAATGGTATCATCTCAAGCGATTCTGATGCTCTTCCCCAAGTCTCTGTCGACTCTCAAGAATTCCCTGTAGGTAAAATTGAAACCACCGTTTCATTAAGTCGCTTCTTAGTGCAAATTGGAGCATTTAGAAAAAAATCTGGTGCAGAATATTACAAAAAAGAACATAGCAATATGCGAGGTTATACTGCTGTCGTGCGTGAATTTCAGCTTGATGGTGCACCTATTTATCGCGTAATGCTTTCTGGCTTCAAAAGCGAGAATGAGGCAAGAGATTTCATCTCTAATGAGCCAAGCTTACGTGGTGCATTCATTATCACAGAGTAAAAAGATGCCAATAACACGCAGCACCAAAGAAACACACATCACAGCAAATTGTGATATCTATGGAACAGGACAAGCCAAAATTTCCACTGGCATAGGCTACTTTGACCATATGTTAGAGAGTTTTTCTAAGCATTCCTTGATTGATATAGAACTTGAATGTAAGGGCGATTTGCATGTTGATGACCACCATAGCGTTGAAGATTGTGGAATTGTTTTGGGTGAACTTTTTAAGGAAAAATTCTATCCACTAAAAGGTGTAGAACGGTTTGGTAACGCATCTATTGTGATGGATGAAGCATGCGTTGAATGTGATTTAGACCTCTGCAATCGCCCCTTTTTTGTTTGTGATTTACAGGTAAGTGGAAAAGTTGGAACTTTTGATTGTGAATTAGCAGAAGAATTCTTTAAGGCAGTTGCCTTCAATGCAGGAATTGCACTGCATATTATTCAAAAACGTGGTAAAAATCAACACCATATTATTGAGGCTGCTTTCAAAGCATTTGCTGTGGCACTCAGACGTGCACTAACGCATAATCAACGCATTCATATTCCAAGCACAAAGGGTATTTTATGATTAAACTTATTTTACTAGATGTTGATGGAACACTCAATGATGGTAAAATCACTTATGACTCTAATGGAAATGAAATTAAAAGTTTTAATGTTAAAGATGGTTTAGCTATTGTTTGTTGGTTAAAATTAGGCAGACATATCGCCATCATCACAGGCAGGAAATCGCATGTTGTTGAAATGCGAGCAAAGGAACTTGGCATTTCTTTACTATTTCAGGGTATTGAAGACAAAGGGCATATTGTTCGAAAAATTCGAGAAGAATACGGCTTTAAAAAGAAAGAAATTGCCGCCATCGGCGATGATTTAAATGATATAAAAATGTTCAAAGAATCATCTTTAAATTTTGCACCTCAGGATTGTTCTTGGCTTGTTATGCCTCACATTGACCACCATTTAAAAAATAATGGAGGTTGTGGTGCAGTTAGAGAAATGGTTGAAACAATTCTTTTAAGAGAGGGGCGTTTGGATGAATTTTTGGCGCTATGGAAATAGTTTATATTTATTCTTTTTTACTCTTATTGCTATTTCTTTAGTTTTTGTATTTTTAATGATACAAAATCGCTCCCAAAACTCTACAGTGGCTAACTCTTATCTACCCTTAGAATTGATTAAATTTACCTACTATCAAATCAATGGCGAAGAAGGTGTAAAACTCAAAGCAGAAGGAACACATGCCTACCAAACAACTGAAAATAATCAAACAACAGAATTCATTAGAGATTTATCTCTCATACAAGATATAGACCACCACAAAAGCTCCTTAATGACCTCATTCGCCATCAGAAAAGGTGATCAAATTTTTTTCGATGAAGGTGTTTATTTTTCACGCGATGACTCCTTATTTTTCTGGAGTCAGAAGGGCACTTATTTTATTGAATCAAGAGTTTTTAATGGTGAAGGTGATTTTTTTATGAACGATACAAGTGGTTCAACAATGCAGGGTAAAAACATCTTTTACGACTATTATTCCTCCATTTCCATTGCACAAGCTATTCGCATTCTAGCGGAGAGAAAATGAAACATTTAAGGCTTTTTCTGCTGTTGCTCATTTTTGCCTATGCCAAAAATGAGCCCATTGAAGTGGTTGCAGAAAATATTATCACCGACCAAAATAAAGGTACAAGCATTATCAGCGGTAATGTCACCGTAAAGCAAGGCAAAGACAAACTTAACACCAATGAACTTACCCTCTACTTTAACACAACAACAAGACGTCCTACTTCATACCACGCAAAAGGAAATGTGCATTTTGAAATCACTCTTGAAGATGGACGCGTTATTCAAGGTGGGGGCAACGAAGTATTTTTTATTGTTGATGAAGAAAAATATGAATTACTAGGAAATGCCTATGTACAAGAAGCTGGACAACCAAATCGTGTACGTGGAAATAAAATTGCAGTCAGTCGCAAAAATGGTTACCTTAATGTACAAGGTAGCAAAAATGCACCCGCAAAAGTCATATTCAAGCTTGACGAAAACCCTTCCAAAAAGGATTAAAAATGGAATCAATCTTTAAGGAAGGGGCAATTTCCATCCTACAAACACATTTTATCACCTCAACACCAACAATCCATAAAGCACCGCCAAATTCTATCAGTGAAATTGTTTTTCTTGGCAGGAGTAATGTTGGTAAAAGTACCCTTATTAACCTCTTGCTTGGGCAAAAAGGATTGGCAAAAAGTTCAAGTACACCCGGAAAAACACAATTAATAAATTATTTTAAAACAAAGTGGAATGTAAATAATGAAATTGTAGAGTTTTATTTTGTTGATTTACCTGGTTTTGGTTATGCAAAAGTCAGCAAAGCCATCAAAGAACAATGGATAAAAAACCTTAAAGAATTCCTACAAAAACGAGATAGCATTAAGCTTTTTTTACAACTTATAGATTCGCGACACCCCGCCTTAGATATTGATAAACAAGCCTCCACATTTTTACAAAAATTACTCAGAAATGATCAAAAAGTCATACAAATTTTCACAAAATGTGATAAACTTAACAAGAATGATTTTAGACAATTACAATGCAAATTTCCTGAATCACTTTTTACGCATTCTAAAATGACAAAAAATGAGGTGCAGGCCATTTTGCAGAATATTTATATTCACACACTAGGCATACAAGGAGGAATCTATGCAAGTTCTTAAACCCGTCTTAGCAGATATTCCACAAATGCAGCAGCTCGTTCTACCAGAAATTCAAGCGGGTTTAATTTTGGAAAGAAGTGATGACGAAGTTGCAACAGCTATTCGGTCATATCATATTATCAAGGAGAATCAAACCATCATTGGCTTTTGTGCTTTACATATCTATTCTTCCGTTTTAGCTGAAGTACGTTCTCTGGTTGTTAAAGAAGAATTTCGCGGGAGAGGGCTTTCAAAACAGCTTATAGAAGCCATTTCAAAAGAGGCAGCTGAACTTGGCATTAAAGAAATTCTTTCTTTAACCTATCGTAAAAGTCTTTTTGAGTCTCTAGGTTTTGTAGAGATTCAAAAAACAGAAATTCCTAATCATAAAATATGGGCGGATTGTATTAAATGCAAACATTTTCCAATATGCGACGAAATCGCTTTAGTAAAGAAGCTATAAAAACAACATTACTCCTCCTTGCAATTTTGGCATACGGAGCATTAAGTGATATTCTTTATTGGCTACCACCACTTTTAGGTGTTGCTTTTATTCTGTTCTGTGAATTTATGGATAAAGGCAAAGTGCATTATGCTGTTCCACTCCTCGTATATCTCCTTTTCTTTGAAGCAAGTAAAGGCTTCCCGTTTCTAAGCACGATTATATTCTTTTTTATTGTTTACTTTCTTATTATTCCACATATTCGTTATTTAGTCCATTCTGGAAAATATCTATTGCCATTCTATGCTTTATTTATTTACTATAGCTACTTTTTATTTTGTTATTTTTTAGGTAGCTTTATGGGTATTGATGTGCCGGAAATGTCTTGGATATTGATTCTTTTTAGTGTCATTGAAGCAATTATTTTGGTGTTAATCATATGAGTGGACGTTTTAAAATTTTTATCGGAATTTTACTGGTTGTTTGGGCAGTTCTTTCATGGCGTGTGTATTATATTGCTATTGAATCACGCACAAAATATAGCGATCTTGCAAATAGCAATATCAATAAAGAAAGCATTATTGCACCCATTCGGGGGTATATTTTTGACCGACACGGTAAACCCTTAGCGGTTAATGATACAGGCTTTGCTCTCTCTATTGCACCCCATCTTAATTCCAATGATAAAACCTTTGAAATGAAGCTTGAACAAATTGCCTCGCTATTACCCATAACAAAAGAGGAAATTATCAAGCAATATGAAGACAAGGATTCACCTTATAATCACGATTTTATCCCTACGGTGGATTTTATTACTTACGAGCTTGCACATCGACTCTTTCCTATCATAGAACAAAATCGTGATATTTTTGAACTTCTACCCACCAGCCGTAGACGCTATCCTAATGGTTCAACTGCTGCCCATATTATCGGCTATATCGGTAAAGCAAACACAAATGATATTGAAAAAAACCCTATTTCAAAATACACAGGTGTTATAGGAAAAGAGGGGCTAGAGAGACAATATAATGACTTTTTACAAGGAGAATTAGGAAGGCGCAAGACAAAAGTTACCGCCTTTAATGAGGAAGTTGAAGTGCTTGAAGAAGTACAACCCACATATAACAACCATATTCAAACGAGCCTAGATTTAAGCTTGCAAAAAACATTAGATGCTGCCTTTAAGGGACAAAATGGAGCAGCTATTGTTATTGATGTTGAAAATGGCGAAATTATTGCTGCTGGAAGCTATCCTGAATACGATATCAATGAATTTCCAAGTGGCATTTCTATTGAAAAATGGGAAGCTTTACAAGAAGATCCACATAAACCACTTTACAATAAAATGATATATGGAGCATACCCACCTGGCTCTGTCATAAAAATGGGTATCGGGCTTGCATTCTTGCAATTTGCTGGAATTGATGAACATACAGTTATTCCTACCCCTGAATCTATTGAGGTTGGTAGTCGTAAATTTCGTGATTGGAAAACCGGAGGTCATGGAAGTGCAGACTTTTTTAAATCAATTAAACGCAGTGTTGATGTATACTACTATAAACTATCCCTACAAGTAGGCATAGACAATATTGCAAACACCTTAAAGCTCTTTGGCATTGGGCAAAAAAGTGGCATTGATCTTCCCGCAGAAGGTGCAGGAATTCTCCCAACACCAGAATGGAAGAAAAAACGTTACAATCTAAAATGGCATATTGGTGATACCATTAACTCTTCCATTGGGCAAGGTTATATGCTTACAACCCCCTTACAGATTGCCCGATATACTGCAGCAATAGCAAGCGGAAAACTTGTAACCCCCCACCTAGTTACACAAAAAGGAGATGAACAGATTATGGTGGAGACGCAAGATGTCTTTACTCCCTTCCAAAAAAGCAAATTGAAAGCGGCAAGAATCGGAATGTATCAGGTCTGTAACGAAGAGGGCGGAACAGGCTATTTTAGAGCATTAAAATCTAAAGTACGTTTAGCTTGCAAAACAGGAACGGCACAAGTTACGGGTATTCCTCAAGCTGATAAAGCAAGAATCAGGGAAGAAGATATGGAATACTTCCACCGCTCTCATGCTTGGTTTACAGCTTTTGTTCCATACGAGCAACCAAAATATGCCATTACCGTCCTCATCGAACATGGAATGCACGGTTCTTGGGCAGGTGATACTGTTGTTGTCTTAGCAAATGCCCTTGTAGATTTAGGCTATATTGACGAAAAATTCAAAAAGAAGAGAAAATAATAAATAAAAATCTGTTGTATGCCTATTAACAATATAAGTATATAGTAAATTTATCGTGGTATAATCATAGAATTCCTGTTGCCATTCTTCCACAGAAAACTATCTTTCAGCAAATATACAACAATTTTTTGGTAGAATATCCGCTTTAAATTTTAGAAAAGGAGGAAGCACAATGCCCAAGATGAAAACGAGTCGTGGTGCGGCTAAAAGATTTAAGCTGAAAAAAAATCTGATTAAACGCAAGTCTGCTTTTAAGAGCCATATTCTCACAAAAAAATCTCCTAAGCAGAAACGTCGATTAAATGCACCTCAATATGTTCATTCAACAAATGTTGAGCAAGTTAAAAAGTTACTTTGTTTGGCGTAAGCCTCATCTTAATGCCCCTTAATTCAGGGAAAGTGAGCTAAAAAGCTTCACCTTAAAAATTTCAAAGGTAAAGGAAAATAGATGTCAAGAGTAAAAACCGGTGTTGTCAGACGCCAAAGACACAAAAAGATTCTAAAATTAGCACGTGGGTTCTATAGTGGTCGTCGTAAGCATTTCAGAAAGGCAAAAGAGCAACTCGAAAGAAGTCTTTGCTATGCATTCCGTGATAGAAAGCAGAAAAAACGCGATTTTAGACGATTATGGATTACAAGAATCAACGCCGCTTGTCGTATTCATCAAATGAGTTATTCAAGATTCATGTATGGGCTAAAACTTGCAAATATTGAATTAGACAGGAAGATTCTTGCTGACTTAGCAATGAATGAACCAGAAAATTTTGCAAAAATTGTCGCTTCTGCTAAACAAGCAATTAAATAAATTTTTCTATTTTAGCTGTGCTTAGCATGGCTAAAATTTTACCACTATATCATAAAAACAAGATATGTTTTACCCCCAAACTAATTTTACGCCAGTTATTGTACAAGTGATTAGTGGATATTTACATTCATAATAATTTTAGTATTTTGCATTAGCTTTATTTAAAACGTGGAGTATTTTCATATCAATCTCAAACAGATTTTTTGCAAAAAAACATAGAATCCATTGAATAAGCAAGAAGATAATGAATTTAAAAAGTTCAACAATCATCAAGGAGTTTAGTAGATTATAAGCTTTTATACAAATTAAGAAGATTTTGAATAATTTCTTGTTGATTAAAATTTTGACTTCTTGCGTAGGCTCCCATACTCAATCGGTGATAAAGCTTAGTATCTTCTTTCAGTTGCGTAAAAGCTTTTGCAAGGGCTAAAGAATCGCACACAGGTACAATCAAACCACTTTGCCCATGCACATTTACCTCACTTACGCCAGAATGTAAAATTTGTGTTGAGACAATCGGTTTTTTAAAACTCATTGCTTCAACCTGTACAACTCCAAACATTTCAGTACGAAGAATGGAAGGAAGTGCAAACACATCACACTCTTGATAATAACTAAACACTTCTTCCTCACTTAACCCACCCAACAAAAAAACCCGCTTTTGTAGATTTAAATCTTGAATTTGTTTTGACAACTCAAATTCAAGTTTCCCTTGACCACCAATATAAATTGCATAATCCACACCTAAATGTAGAGCCGATTCTATTAAATATTTAAAACCTTTATAATGGACCAATCGCCCTAGTGCAAAAATATTGAATTGGTGCGGATTCATCTTTGTTGAAACAGGATTTAAAGGAACTTTTAATGGTGGGATAATAAAAGGAAGAATAACAGCTTTATCCCCAAAAAAAGCAGTATAATCAGATTTTTGAATATGGTTTTTTGTCGCACCAAGAATCAAGTTTGCACGTCGAATAAGCCATAAAAGCAGAGGGTGGTATAGTTTTAAAAGGTATTTTTGGCGAACAATATCGCTATGCCAATGCAAAACCACCTTACATTTGGGCTGAACAAGAAATAAAGCTAAAGCAGCAAAAGGATCTGGGTGATGGATATGGATAATATCATACCGATGAGCAATCTGTTTGAGCTTCCAAATTAACATTGGTGCGATGGGTGCTGAAGCAAGTAAACCCAAATTTGCCATACGATAAACAGTATATAATGGACGCGAATCTACCTTAACTCCAGCATAGGAAAATGACTCAACACTAGAATAAGAAAAATCATTCACACACAAAACATCCGCTTGAACACCTATTGCATTCAAACCCTCCACATAGTTTTTGATAACTTGCTCTATACCTCCATAGTGGGGTGGATAAAATTTTCCAAAATGTAAAACTTTCATGGAAAAAAATTTTTAGTTTTACATCTATTCAAATCAGATTCAACCATCATTGTGCATAATTTTTCTAAACTACATTGTGGATCCCAACCCAAGAGTTTTGCTGCCTTTGAAGAATCCCCAACAAGATAGCTCACTTCAGAAGGGCGGTAAAATTTTGGATTTACGGATACAAGAATCCTACCATCCTTATCAACGCCCACTTCATTCACACCGCTCCCCTCCCAATGCAAATCAATTCCAACAACGCTAAAGGCCAGTTGGGCAAACTGACGCACACTAGCAGAACAGCCTGTTGAAAGAATAAAAGTTTCAGGAATATCTGCTTGAAGCATTCTCCACATTCCCTCAACATATTCCTTCGCATACCCCCAATCTCGTTGTGCATCAAGATTTCCTAATTCTAATCTATCTAATAGCCCCAAACTAATCAATGCAACATTGTGGCTAATTTTTCGTGTAACAAATTCCAACCCCCTTAAAGGCGATTCATGGTTAAATAAAATTCCACTGACTGCAAAAATATTATAGCTATCGCGATAGTTAATTGTCATCCAATGAGCATAAAGTTTAGCAATTCCATAAGGACTACGCGGACAAAATGGGGTATTTTCTGTTTGTGGGCAATAAGCAGGAATACCAAACATTTCTGAAGTTGAAGCTTGGTAAAAACGAATTTCTGTATTTGTCATACGAATAGCTTCTAAGAGATGAGTAACACCTAATCCTGTAATTTGCGTTGTTGTGATGGGTTGTTCAAAAGATACACCCACAAAACTCTGTGCTGCAAGATTATAGATTTCTTGAGGTTCTACTTCCTGCACAACCCGTAAGATATTACCAAAATCCGTTAAATCACATTCAAGTAGATGCAAATGTGGATTTCCTAAAATGCCTAATTCTCGAATACGCCATAGATTTAATGTTGAAGTACGGCGATAAGTTCCATAGACTTCATAACCTTTCTGTAATAATAAGGTTGCCAAATACGCACCATCTTGCCCTGTAATACCTGTCACTATCGCCTTTTTTAGCACCCACTCTCCTTACTTATACTATTCCAAAGCTGAAGATATAATTTCAAAACATTTATCTTTATCAGGAACACTTCCAATATCTTTATAGACATTCATTGCCTTAAGAAAATGTGTCGCACTCAATGCAGCCTGCATCATCAACATTTCAAATCCTTCCACAGAAGGAATCTGTAAATTTTTTGCTAAAGCTAAAAAAGGTGTCGTACGTCCATAAATAATCTCATAAACAAGAACATCTTGACTGCCCTGCATATTCTTAAAAATAGCTGCAATTTGTTCACTGCTCAAAGGAAGATTATCATCTTGCAAACCTGCTGAAGTTGCATTAATAACTAAGTCGTATTTCTCAACAGGATTAAAATCGTCACTCAAACAAACAGAAAATCCCTGCGTTTTGAACCGTTCCAACTTAGAAACACTGCGATTCACAATCGTTAAAGGAATATTATGTTGTGCAAGAATAAAAGCAATAGCTTTTGCACTGCCTCCAGCTCCAATCAAAAGCGCATTCTTAGGAGAGATTCTCTTGTTTAGTGTACGATAAAATCCTTCTGCATCACTATTGTAACCAATAATTTTATCTCCCTCCTTAACAATGGTGTTCACGCTACCAATCTCTTTTGCCACACCCCTTACTTCATCACATTCAGACAATACGGATTCTTTAAATGGCAATGTTACATTTGCCCCCGTCAACCCAAGACGCAAAAACACTTCAACAACAGAAGCATTTTCTTCTAAAAGATAAGAGGAATAACGACCACTTAAGCCCAATCTAGCAAATAAAGTATTGTAAATTAAAGGTGATTGAGAATGGGCTATAGGACGACCAAAGACAGCAAAATAATTCATCACGATTCTCCTTTTACTTTCAAAAGCGGTTTATACGCCCAACCTTCAGCAGTAAGAATCCAATAATCAACTTCTGCTAAAGCAACCAACTCTTCTCCCCTCTTTTTCTTAACTGTGATAGGAGAATGGATTGAGGGCTTCTCTCGAATATTCATCACCGCAATACCGACGACATAAACAACTCCTTCTATGTTAGCACTACTTGTATTAGTCTCGGCTAAATTAGCTAAGGATTCTTGCTTTTGAATAGGTTTAACATATTGTTGAGAAACCCACCCTTCTTCAATGCGTATCCAACCATCAACTTTTTCAAGAGCAGAAAGCACCGTGTCACGACTCTTACTTGCCACCACCATTGCAGATCTTGTTGGTTCCTGACGCACATTTAAAGAATTTACTTGCACAACATACATTATAGGTTCTACTTTAGAGTTAGAATCTATACTTTGTGTTTGACCATCATGTTCTGTAGCAACTTGTGCAACAGCAGGGCCACTTTCTATGATATCCAAGTTCGGTGCTTGTGGTGTTACTGCAAGTGGACTAGATTGCATACTTGGTAATTCCTCTGCACGTGGCGGATTTGTTGTCGCATTGTCTGAAACGATGCGAACAACACCATCTTCATACTTCTTAATTTCACTATTCGTTACTAATATTACTTCTTCTTTTTTTAAATAATGTGTTAACTCGAAAACCATATAGTAGATGCCAAATCCCAAAAAAAGCACCAACAGTGGAATAGAATACACCCGAAAAAGCAATACAAATTTGCGTATATTCCTTTGTATAGAATTTAATTCAACTTCTTGCATTTTTGCCTCCCTTGCTCCTTGTTGAACTCTAAGTCAAATGAACTCCTTTTAAGCCAGATTTGACTTCGCCTAAAATAACGCCTCCACTTAAAGAGGCAACTTTTTCTGCCTTTTGTTTGTCTATAGCTAAAATCATTCCAACACCCATATTAAAGGTTTTATAAGCCTCTTCTTCAGCAACATTTTCCCTTAGTAATTCAAAAATAGGCTGAGTCGGTATGGCTTTTTTCTCAATAATTGCACATTGTCCATCCAAAAGAATACGTGGAAGATTTTCAATAATTCCTCCTCCTGTTATATGAGCTAAGGCTGAAATATCATTTTTAATTTCCTTAAAAAGTTTTACATAAATGCGTGTCGGCTCTAAAAATGTTTCAAGCAAAGTTTTACCATTAAAATTTTGTTGTAAATCTAACTGCCTTGTTTGAATAATCTTTCTCACTAATGAATATCCATTGGAATGTAAACCACTGCTAGGTATCCCAACAAGAATATCCCCACATTTAATCTTCTCTTTATCTAAATCTTGTTTTTCGGCAATACCCACACTAAAACCAGCCAAATCAAAATCATTATTTTGATACATTCCGGGCATCTCTGCTGTTTCCCCGCCAATTAACGCACATTCAGCTTCAATACAACCCTTAGCAATACCCTCAATCACTCCTGTTGCTTCTTCCACATTTAAAGCACCAGTTGCATAATAATCCAAAAAAAATAGAGGTGTTGCAAAATTACAGATGAGATCATTCACGCACATTGCAACAAGGTCAATCCCAACACTTTTAAGAGATTGATGCTCAATGGCTAACTTAAGTTTTGTCCCGACGCCATCTGTTGCAGCAAACAAAACAGGCTGCCGATAACCTTGCGGTATCTCAAACGCACCAGCAAAACAACCAATCCCTCCTAATACTCCACTAATAGCGGTACTCTTTGCTAAGGGTTTAATCTTTTCAACAAGCCGATTCCCCTCCGCAATATTTACACCCGCTTGTGCATAACTGATTAATTCTTTCATAATTTAAATAATCCACCTTAAAATTTTATAAACGCCACTGAATTTCTTTCTCCCCTCTGCGTCGCAATATGTCGTTTACTTCAAAAAAATGATTATTTCCAACAAAACGATTTCCAGCCAGTGGTGATGGGTGAGGTGATTCTAGCACAATATGCTTTGTCGTATCAATCAGATTCTTTTTTTCTTTCGCGTAGTTACCCCACAACAAAAAAAAGAGATTTTCCCTTTTTTCAGAGAGTAAGGTAATAGCCGCATCACTAAAAAATTGCCACCCTAAATTCCTATGTGAACCCGCCTTTCCTTCCTCAACACTTAAAATAGAGTTTAGCAAAAAAACTCCCTCTTGACACCAACGGCTCAAATCGCCATTGCTTGGAGGTTTTATCCCTAAAGATCGCTCCAATTCTCTAAAGATATTTTTTAAAGAAGGAGGAATCCTAACATGAGGTGGAACAGAAAAACAGAGTCCCATTGCTTCACCTCTATTATGATAAGGATCTTGCCCTAAAATTACAACACGTACTCGACTAAAAGGCGTTGAATTAAATGCATTAAATAATAAAGAAGGAGGAGGGAATACTTCTTTTGCACGCATTTTCGCATCTCTACGTGCAATAATATACCTCTCCCTCAACTCTGAAAAATAAGGCTTTAAAAATTCATCTTTTAATGCTTCTTTCCATTCAGGTTCAATCTGGATACGTTCTAAATCAACCACAATATTTAACCAATAATTTTAGGTACAATAAAATAACAATCCTCACTTTTTGGTGCATGCTTTAAGACGCTTTGTGCAACAGATTCATCTAAAGAGGGAATATCTTGTCGTAACGGCGTTGATAACACAGAGCGTACGTCTATATCTTGAGTAGGAACACGATTAAGATTTGCAACAAAATTGACAATCTCGCCCAACTCTTGTTTAATGTCCTCTTTTTTATCGTCACTAATGCGAATCATCGCAAGTTTTTCTAATTTTTGTAATAAATCATCTGTGATTTGCATTTACTCTCCTACATTGGAAACTAAAGCGTATTATGGCTTATTTTAACCAAAAAATCTCTTAAAAAATCGACAACAAAATCAGCGACACTCCAGTAACTTTTGATATATTTTAAGAAGTAATAAAAAATATAAGTGAACTTAAGATGGCTCCGGATGCAGGATTCGGACCTGCGACCAAGTGGTTAACAGCCACCTACTCTACCGCTGAGCTAATCCGGAATAAGGATTCCAATCAAAAACATTCGTCCTTCTCTAGGAACCAAAGAAACTAAAAGAGTCAGAATCATATACTTTTTTTTTAAAAAAGTCAAGGGGTGATTTAAAGTTTTTGCAAAATTCTTATCGCCCTCACAACTTTAAATAATCAAATCTTATCGCATATTAAAGCACTCTAAAAAGATTAAAGTGTTACTATTTACTACACTTTAATAATTTTTTTCCTTTATTCGCGTTATTATTTGAGGATATTTTGAAAACTCTTTAAAATTATATGCTACATTATAGTCATAATTTACCTTAAGGAGGAAAAATGAGTCGTATCCAAGATGAACTTGGCTTCACAGAAGAACAAGCCAAAGCATATGACAAATACCAAAAGTTTATTCAATTTCGTAATAAATTTTCTGTTATTTTGTCCATTATTGTTCTTGCGTGCTATTATGCCTTTATTATCGGTGTAGGCTGGTTTCCAGAAGTTTTGGGCTACCCTATTGGGCCTAGCGTTGTAACACTCGGCATTCTAGCGGGACTAACCATTATTGTAACCTCAATTATTATCACGGGTATTTATACTTTTGTTGCGAATACCTACTTTGACCGCGACCAAGCACAAATTGTTGAGGAATTACAAAAAAGCGGAGTTGCTGATAAAATTACAAAGGGGACATCATGAAGATTCTTATTACCTTGCTTGCATTATCTATACTTTCTTTGGGTGCACCCATCGATGTCAGCGGAGCAGAAAAAAGTGAAGTGAATGTTGTTGCAATTGGAATGTTTCTAGCGTTTGTTGTAGGAACACTTCTTATTACCTACTATTCTAATCAAAAATCTAAATCAGCCTCTGGATTCTATACGGCTGGGGGAAGCATTACAGGACTTCAAAATGGAACAGCCATCGCTGGAGATTATATGAGTGCTGCAAGTTTTCTTGGTATTACCGCTCTTGTTTTCAGTAATGGCTTTGATGGTTTAATCTATTCTATCGGCTTTCTTGTTGGTTGGCCAATCATCTTATTTCTCATTGCAGAAAAATTCCGTAATTTAGGAAAATTTACCTTTGCAGATATTACCGCTTATCGCTTGAACGCCAAACCTTTGCGCACACTCTCTGCTATGAGTGCATTATCTGTAATTGTTTTTTATCTTATCGCACAAATGGTAGGTGCTGGGCAACTTATTCAGGTACTTTTTGGACTCGACTATATGATTGCCGTTATCTTAGTTGGCATTTTGATGATTTGTTATGTTGTGTTTGGCGGAATGCATGCTACAACCTGGGTTCAAATTATCAAAGCTATTTTACTCCTTGCTGGTGCAAGTTTTATGGCATTTATGATTCTATATCTTACAAAATTTGATTTAACTTATTTTTTTAATCAAGCTATCGAACACCATCAAGAAGGAAAAGGAATTATGTCGCCCGGCAGCTTTGTAAAAGACCCCATTTCTGCATTATCTTTAGGGCTTGCATTAATGTTTGGAACAGCCGGACTTCCCCATATTCTTATGCGTTTTTTTACAGTAAAAGATGCAAAAGAGGCAAGAAAATCTGTATTTTATGCAACAGGACTTATCGGCTATTTTTATATCCTAACTTTTATTATCGGCTTTGGTGCGATTGTCCTTTTACTTGGAAATCCAGAATTTACAAATGCAGATGGCACACTTAAGGGTGGAGCAAATATGGTCGCTATCATTCTTGCAGAAGCTATTGGCGGTAATGTATTCTTAGGGTTTATCTCTGCTGTCGCTTTTGCAACAATTCTTGCGGTTGTTTCTGGGTTGGCTATTTCAGGAGCGGGTGCAATTAGTCATGATTTGTTTGTAAATGTCATTAAAAATGGAAATTGCGACCATGATCTTGAAATGAAGGTAACAAGAGGTTCTACAATCGCATTAGGTATCCTTGCAATTATACTTGGAATTATCTTTGAAAAACAAAATGTCGCATTTACGGTTGGATTAGCGTTTGCCATTGCTGCAAGCGTGAATTTTCCTATTCTCTTGCTTTGTATTTATTGGAAAAACCTTACCACAAGGGGAGCATTCATTGGTGGATTGTGTGGACTTGTCGTTGTGCTTATGCTTGTGATTCTAAGCCCTAGTATTTGGGTGAAAAGCTTTGGATTTGAATCAGCTATTTTTCCGTATGACCATCCAGCATTATTTACAATTCCATTGACTTTTATCTTAATTTGGCTATTCTCCATTACAGACACAGGGAAACGTGCAGAAATAGATAAGAAAGGTTTTGTAGCACAAGATTTCAGGGCACAAAGCGGTATTGGTATTAGCGAAGCTGTCGATCATTAATTTAGTTTCCTCACTATGAGAAAAATGAAACAAAAGAAAAAAGTTTTAATCCCTCTTTGTTTCATTTTTCAACCTCAAATCACCTAGCATTTTCATAATTAAGATATAATTCATTATTTAAACAAGGAGATAGAATGTTACTTGATAATAAAGTTGTACTTGTCACTGGGGGGACGGGCAGTTTTGGTAAAAAATTCATTACTCAACTTTTTCAAATTGCAAACCCTAAAAAAGTAATTGTTTTTTCACGCGATGAATTAAAACAATACGAAATGTCTCAATATTTTACCGATTCAAGAATGCGTTTTTTTATTGGTGATGTGCGGGATAGAGAACGATTAATTCAAGCTCTTAATGGTGTGGATATTTGCATCCATGCTGCTGCTTTAAAACATGTCCCTATCGCAGAATACAACCCCACAGAATGCATTAAAACAAATATTCACGGTGCACAAAATGTTATTGATGCGTGTTTGCAAAATGGAGTACAAAAAGTCATCGCACTTTCAACAGACAAAGCAGCAAATCCCATCAATTTGTATGGTGCAACAAAACTAGCTAGCGATAAACTTTTTGTAGCAGCTAACAATATGAAAGGAAGTAAAACAACGCAATTCAGTGTTGTACGTTATGGAAATGTTGTAGGTTCTAGGGGAAGTGTTGTGCCTTTTTTTAAACAATTAATCAAAAATGGTGCAAAAGAGATTCCTATTACTGATGAAAGAATGACACGTTTTTGGATTACTCTAGAACAAGGCGTTGAATTTGTTTTCAAAAATTTGGAGCGGATGCAGGGCGGAGAAATTTTTATCCCTAAAATCCCTTCCATGAAGATTGTTGATCTTGCAAATGCCCTTGCACCAAATATTCCACGCAAAATTATTGGTATTCGCCCCGGCGAAAAACTCCATGAAGTAATGGTGCCAAAAGACGATTCACATTTAAGTCTTGAATTTAGTGAATTCTTTATCATCAAACCCACAATCAATTTTCAAACTCCCATTAATTACGCAGTTACAGCAAATGGAGAAAAAGGAAAAGCAGTAGAAATTGGTTTTGAATATGACTCTCTAACAAATACACAATGGCTAAGCAAAGAAGAAATTATTTGTATGAGTGAGCAATTCTAATGCAGCTATTGCAGGGAAGAAGAATTATTTTAGGCGTTAGTGCAAGTATCTCCATCTATAAAAGTTTGGAAATTTTACAGCTATTCAAAAAGCTTGGAGCAGAGATTAAAGTCGTGATGAGCAATGAAAGTAAAAAGTTTCTTACACCACTCCTTTTTGAAGCCCTAAGTCATTCTCAAGTACTAGAATGCGACTCTGAATCGTGGGAGGCAAATAAACTTAATCATATTTCTCTTGCTAAGTGGGGAGAAATTCTTCTTATTGCACCTGCAAGCGTTAACACAATCAACAAGCTAGCAGCAGGGATTGCGGATAATTTATTACTCCAAACTGCTATTGCATTCAAAGGGCAAAAAGTAGTTGCACCCGCCGCCAACACAACAATGTTTTTAGATACTTCCACTCAAGAATCATTGCAAAAACTCATACAAAGAAATACGCATATTATTTCACCTATTTGTAAAGAATTAGCTTGTCAAGATACTGGGATTGGAGCATTACAAGAGCCTTATGAAATTGTTTTACAAACCGCACGAATGCTACTCAAAGAAGAGTTCTGGGAAAATAGAGAAGTTGTCATCACTGGTGGGGGTAGTATTGAATGTATCGATTCTGTACGTTATATCAGTAATTTTTCTAGTGGAAAAATGGCACAGAATTTAGCCTTAAGTGCGTACTTAAGAGGTGCAAATGTAACCTTACTGGCATCAAAATTCTTCCCCTACCCTCTACTCTTCAACCTTCCGCTTAGCACACAAATTCAAATCCAACATCTCAATAGTGCAAAAGATTTCCAAAATGCTTTGCAAGAGTGGATTACCCAAAGAAAAACAACTACCAAAGTCCCATATCTATTTATGGCGGCAGCCATTAGTGATTATTCCCCGAAGGATATTCAAAAAGGAAAACTTAAAAAAGAAAATTTGGGACAAAATTGGCAACTCGAATTTACGCAAAATACCGATATTCTTGCGTCTATTGATAAAACACGATTGCATACTATCGGATTCAAACTAGAAGAAAGCCAAAATGCTCTTATCCGTGCAAAAAAAGCTTTACAAACAAAAAAAATTGATGCAATATGCTTAAATACGCTCGAATCTTCACCTTTTGGAAACGATTCCAGTCAAATTCATTTTATCACACATTATTTTGAAGAATCTTTGCAAGGTTCTAAATTAGAAATTAGCTTAAACATTCTTAAGTATAGTGCTTTATTGGAGAATAATCATGATTAATCAGGTTACACAAGGTGCAGAAGTTTCAAACAAAATGTCAACTACAAACAATACACCAAAACAATTTAACAATACCATTCCTATTTCTTTAGAAGTCATGGAAAAACTAAGTCCAACGCGTTATATGCTTAGATTAGGAAACACCACAATGCAAACAAAAAGTCTCACAGAATTGGTTATAGGGGCAAAATATTGGGCGCAAATGGGACGCGGTAGTGATGGCTTAATTGCACTTTCTCAACTAACTCCACAACCAAAAATTCTAGCCCACCTCGCCAATGCACCTATGCGTCTAAGTGGCGAAGAACTCAAGGAATTATTCAAAGATGCCAAAACAAACCCATGGGATAATTTAAAAAATCAGCTATTAGAGAGGGCTGTTTTAGCTGAAAATAAAGCGGATTTCAACTTTTATATGCAAATGCTACTTTCTATGCATAATCGCGTTTTAACACTTCCCCTAAACATAGAAGAACGTGAGGCAATGTTACAAATGCGCAAGAAAAAAGCGGGTCAGTACCATGAATTAGAATTTTATGCTGTTTTTCCTAATTTGGGTGCAGTAGGAGGAAAACTCACTAGTGATGGCAAAAATGTAAACCTTGCACTTAGAGTTACATTCCCTACTTCAGCAGCATTACTCGAAGCAAATAAAGAATTCTTAAAAGGAATTCAAAATTTTTCAATTACCATCGATAAACACATTGAACCTCTTTATGACTTCAAAGAAAGCCATAGTTCCTTGCTAGATATGAAGGGCTAAGATGAATCAAATACGACATGTTGCGATTATTATGGACGGAAATGGGCGATGGGCAAAACAAAGGAATCTTAAACGTAGCGATGGGCATCGTGTGGGAGCAGAGACATTACACGATATTACGCGTTTTTGTGCGGAAAGTGAGGTGGAATATCTCAGTATTTATGGATTCTCAACAGAAAACTGGAATCGCCCAAAACTAGAGGTTGATTTTTTAATGAAACTTCTCAAAGATTATTTGCGCAAAGAACGCGAAACCTATCTTACGCATCAAATTGCATTCAAAGTTATTGGGAATTTAGAACCTTTTCGCAAAACTTTAAAAAAAGAGATAGCAGAATTAGAAGCAATTAGTGCTGGGGGCAAGAATCTTATGCAGATTCTTGCCTTAAATTATGGTAGCCGTGATGAAATTTTACGTGCTTGCAAGAAGATTCTCCATAATCCACACAACATACAAAATCCACACTCTTTAACAATAGAGGATTTCGGTCAAGCGATGGACACAAATGGCATTCCTGATGTTGATATGCTCATACGCACTGGTGGAGAAAAACGTATATCAAACTTTCTGCTATGGCAAAGCCATTATGCAGAATTATTTTTTAGCGATACACTCTGGCCTGATTTTAAAGTGGAAGAACTCGCTTGTTTTTTTGAAGAATTTAAGCAAAGAGATAGACGCTTTGGGAAGATTCAAGAATAACACTAACCTCAAATACCCATATATGAAAATACACCAATAAAAATAACCAAAACTAAAAATGCAAATTATTGTTCAGCCTACCCCCTCGAACAAAAGGGGTAGAGCTACTTCAAATTTATTTTCTTGGGTCGGCAATTCTCCCTTCCAAAGCACTCATTGCAACAACTGCGGAATTTGCAAGATAGACTTCAGAACTTCTTGCACCCATTCTACCGATAAAATTACGATTTGTTGTAGAGACACAACGTTCATTATCACCCAAAATACCCATATACCCACCAAGACAAGCACCACAAGTTGGATTTGAAATTAATGCCCCTGCCTCGAGTAAAATATCAATATATCCTAAAGAATGTGCATCTTTGTAAATTTTCTGTGTTCCTGGAGTTACAATCAGACGCACATCTTTATGTACTTTTTTACCCTTAAGAATTTCACTAGCAATTTTTAAATCACTCAAGCGTCCATTCGTACAGCTCCCAATAAATGCTTGATCAATTTTCAAAGAATCTTTCACCGCTTGTTCAACACTCTTTCCATTGCTTGGCAAAAAAGGATATGCGACAACTGGACTTAAACGACTAACATCAATTTGGATTTTTTGAATATACTTTGCATTTTCGTCGCTTTGAAATTCTTTAGGCTTAGAACGCAGGCTTGGACGCTCACTCAAAAACTCCCGCGTGGTAGAATCTACTGCAATAATACCATTTTTTGCACCGGCTTCAACAGCCATATTACAAAGGCTAAATCTATCATCCATACTTAAATGTGCAATTGCCTCCCCGCTAAACTCTAATGCTTTATACAACGCCCCATCAACGCCAATCTGACGAATCACCTCTAAAATCAAATCCTTGCCATAAATGTGTTCTGCGGGTTTACCCATAAATTCTACCAAAATAGACTCTGGCACTTTAAACCAATTTTTACCCGTTATCATCGCATACGCAATATCCGTGCTACCCATACCTGTGCTAAAAGCACCTAAAGCACCATGTGTACAGGTATGAGAATCCGCACCAATAATGACATCACCACTTACAACAATACCTTTTTCAGGAAGTAAAGCATGTTCAATCCCCATATCCTTTTCATCAAAAAAATATTTTAAATGATGTTCTTTTGCAAAATCTCGACTAATCTTTGCTTGATTTGCAGATGCAATATCTTTTGCGGGAATAAAATGGTCAAGAACAATACAAAAACCATTCGGATTTGCAAGAGTTTTTGCACCACTTTCCCTAAAAGCTTTAATAGAAATAGGTGTTGTAATATCATTTCCAATCACCATATCAATGGAAGATTGCACCATTTCCCCCGCAAAAACTTCCTTGCCCACGTGATCTGAAAAAATTTTCTCCGTTAAAGTCTGTTGCATTTCTCACCTCCAATAAATAAGTGAGATTTTACCATAGAAGTACAATACTAAACAATAATATTCCCTCAATTTAAAATTATATTAGAAGTTTATCTACTAAAACCCTTAAAACTTTAAACAAAAGGCTTCTGCAATAAAATACCCCTACTAAAGAGATGAGGAGATTCCTAGCATTCTAGCCAATGCTAGATAACCTGGAAGGCTTTTTGCTTATAGGCTAATTTCTAACCTGCACAACTCTATTCCACATTTAATTTTACAGAATCGCCCTCTTCATAACTCACAATGTTTTTTTAAAAACAAAACCTGTTTTATCATAATTCATCTTACATTCATAAAAATGATGAGCCGCCGTTCGTGGAAAACTAGAGCTAAGTTCTAATTCCTTATATCCTGCTTCTTTCGCCCATTTTTCTATAAGACTAAGCGATATAGCCCCAAATCCCTTGCCCCTTAATGTATCGGTGATGACAAAGTCGCAAATATAAAGACATTGTGTGTGATATAGCACCTCAAAGGGCATAACGCCACACATTCCGATGTATTCATTATCAAGCAAAAAGCCAAAAAGGCGATAGCCCATTTTTTCTTTTTGTGTGAAAACTCGCTCTATAAACTCCTCTTGCGAGAGATGCGGACGAAGTTGTCGTGCGATTATGTGGAGTTTTGCTAATTCTTGTTTTGAATCTAGCTCTTGCATTGTAAGCATTGTTGTCCTTTTGAGGAAATATTGTGTGAGTATAGCATAAATCCGCCCACACATAAGATAGAGAGTAATCGTCATATTGCTTTATAGAATCTTACTCTCATCTTTAAGGATATGTGTGATGTATTTATAATGCGTGGCTTAAAGACTTAAAGCAAAGATTCTCGCTAAGAAATATTCCCCCTCAACCAAAGCCAAAATTTAACATAGAATAGGTTACAATTTCGCAATAATTTATTTCAAGAGATATGACAATGCGAAATTCTCCCAAAGTATGCACAACACGAGCGATATAAAAGAGTGTCTATGCCTAATCTTTTAGTTTTTTCGCACAAAGATTCTATGCGAGATAAATTGCACATTCCCAAAGGAGATTGCTTGCAAGCACCAGCTACACATAATCCGAGCTCATTCAAACTTTCTTCACGGCGTTATACAGGTGCAAAAACAAAGCTTTTAGAAAAAATAGATTCTGTGATTTCAAAGCATTGTTTAGAATCCCCTATGAGCAATCTCAAGGCAAGAGATACAAGCAACACGCAATCTTTACATAATACCACCACACAAGATTGCATTCATTCATCAAATAATCAACGAGTTTTCTTTGATGTCTTTGGTGGGACAGGTGTAGTGAGTGAATATTTTATGCGAAAAAGAAATAATATGAATGATATAAAGGGATTGAGAGAGACTAAGAATCTTTGCTTAGGGAAGCAAGATTTAGCGAATATTTCTCATAAAAAAAGTTTAGAAGAACCAAGTAAGCAAGATTCTATCATGCTTTCTCACGAAACAAGCTTGGGAAAACTAAACAAGCAAAATTCTTATAATGATTTTAATCACTTTATTATCAATGATTTCTTGTATTCAAACTATACGATTTATCAAGGATTTTTCTTACAAAGTCCTTTTGATAGGGCGAAGATAGAATCTCTAAGAGAAGAATATCAAAAGCTAGATTCTAAAAAAATTATAGAGAATTATTATTCTAAGCACTTTGGAGAGAGGTTTTTTAGTAAAAATGATTCTAAAATCATTGGACATATTCGAGATGATTTGGATACAAGGCTAAAGGCTCAAACTATCAATCATAAAGAATTTTATATTTTACTTTCAAGTCTTCTATATAGTGCTGATAGGATAGCAAACACGGTGGGGCATTATGATGCATATCGCAAAAATATTATTTTAGAAAATAGATTTATTTTTCAACTCATAGAGCCAATCATTACTGATAAAAAGATAGAGATTTTTAGAGAAGATTCTAATGCTTTAGTAGCAAAAATGCTAAAAATGAGACGCGATAATCAAGAAAAATTTATCACTTGTGCCTTTATAGACCCTCCTTATAATTCAAGGCAGTATAGTAGATTTTATCATTTACTAGAAACTTTAAGCAAAAATGATAAACCCAAACTCTATGGTATAGCACAAAAGCCAAATCCAGAGAATATAAGCAAATATTGCAAGGTAGAAGCAAAAGAAGCGTTCAAGGACTTGGTAACAAATCTCGCGCAAATTAGTAAAAATATCGTGGTTACTTATAATAATACATATACTTCTCATTCGGCTTCAAGTCAGAATAAAATGCAACTCGATGATATTAGATTAATCCTTGAATCTTGTGGTAAAATACATATTTATGAGTTTGACTATAAGGCTTTTAGTAGCGGAAAGACAGATTTTAAAGGACATAAAGAATTTATCTTTATAAGTGAGACGAGATGACGACACGAATCAAAAACCCCACACTTTTTAATGAGACAAAAATAATTCGCTCTCCATTTTTTTATGTAGGAGATAAGTATAAGCTTATGCCACAATTAAAAACATTGTTTCCACAAAATATCGATACTTATATAGAACCTTTTGTTGGTGGTGGAAGTTCATTTCTTAATACAAGTGCAAATTCTTATATTCTTAATGATGTAGATTCAAATATTATCTCCTTGCACAATTTCTTTAAAAATCAACAAAATTATTTTCACGAAATAATCAATAAAATATTTTCTTTAATACAAAAATACAATCTTTCATGCTCATTAAAAAATATTATCCCATCAAAAGAATTGCGAGAGGAATATAAAAAAACATATTTTGCAAGATTCAATCAAGAATCGTATATAAAATTACGCAATGATTTTAATGCAAATAAAAATGACATTTTACGATTATATCTCTTGCTGATTTATGGATTTAATCATATGATAAGATTTAATAGCAAAGGGGATTTTAATCTTCCTGTTGGAAATGTAGATTTTAATGAAAATGTTTTTAATGCATTACAAAACTATATAGAATTTATGCGTAACAATAATATAATATTTTTTAACCTTGATTATATTCATTTTTTAAATAGTATAGAAATTCAACAAGATGATTTTCTATATTTTGACCCACCATATTTGATTAGTGGAAGTGAATACAACAAACTTTGGGGTGAATTACTTGAAATACAACTTTATCAAACCTTGCAAGATTTAGATTCTAAAGGGGTGCGATGGGGTATCACGAACTTATTACATCATAAAGGAAAAATCAACCATTTCTTACAAGATTTTATGAAAAATTATTCTACACATTATATTAAAAGTAATTATATAAGCTTTAATGATAATACCATTAAAAAAGATTCTACGGAGGTTTATATAACAAATGTCAAAAATTAAAGATTCACAATTCAAAATATTATCTTTTAGCACAACTATGAGAAATCCATCAAGGATAGCGGATTTTCTTAAAATATTATTACCTTATGAAAATCATCTTTTAACGCACGAAATTATTATGCAAATTATTGCCGACTTAATTAAAAATAAATTATACATTCCAATTTATGCAACAAAATACTATAAAGAAATTATAGAATCTTATGGAACTTTTACAGAATCTCAAATCCAAGAAATTCTTGATAATTCACCACAAAATCATAAAGAAGCGGGATTTGATAAAGGATGGGATTCAAGATTTGATACATATTACAAGCTTCCTATGGAATTTGGATTTTGTTTTTACGAAATGAACAAACCCATTATTATCTCAAATACAGGACATTTGTTAATTGATGCAAACAACGAAGTTCCTACTAATGAGGTAAAAATTTCTAATGTATTTTTAAATTGTATGATGAAATATCAAACCAATAATCCATTTAGAAAGATTCTCAATGCAAACAAACCTCTACCACTCTTACTTAATGTAATGAATCATCTCAAAACTATACAAGGGGATTCAAAGATACATACAAGTGAAATTCCTTTCTTTCTCTGTTGGCTCGATTCAGATTCGCATAAATTAACAAGAAAAATCATAGCTTTTCGAGAAAAATATCCCAACTTTCAATATTCTAATGAAATAACTTATGAAGAGTGCTTAAAAATTTTAAACTCTACAAACACAATTCGATTCAAAATCTCACAAATCTGTGGTGAAGCAATCGATGAATATATCAGGAAAATGCGTATTACAGGTATTATCTCATTGCGAGGCAATGGACGATTTATTGATTTTAATACATTTGAAATGCCAAAAATTGAATACATACTTGAATATTATTTGCCAAATTCTAGGATATTTGATACTAAAGAATCATATTTCAACTTTATGGGACAAATAGATTCTCATATTTTAGAGATACAAGAAAATATAGCAAGTATTGATACCAATCATTTAAAATTACAGACTTTAGAATATTTTGCAAAAACTTATAGCAAAGATTCTATCTATAAAGAATTATCAATGCTCACTTCAAAAAAATCTCAAAGTAAAGATGAGATTTTTAAGTTTATCCCAGAGCCTACAAGGTTTGAATTTCTCACAAGCATTGCGTTAAAGCAAAATTTTAAGAATCTGAAAGTTTTGCCAAATTATAGTATTGATGATGAGGGCTTACCAAAGTGTCATGCAGGCGGTAATCAGCCAGATATTATTTGTATCACAAAAGATTCTCAAAGCATAGTTGAGGTAAGTCTTATTTGTGGTAAAGCACAGGTCAATAATGAACTACTGCCGATTACAAGGCATTTAAAAGAAATCATCAAACAATCAAATCAAACATATCATTTTGCACTTTTTATCGCTCCTAAAATCTTTGAAGATTCCAAAAGATATGTAAAATTTATAAAATTTGATGAAAATTTAGAGATAAAAAATTTTGAAATACTTGAATTTATTGAAAAATTACAAGATAAGGAAGATATTATCAATCTCCTTGAGGAATAATCCATACGCATTAAAGTTTTAGAGAACTTTCTGCAATTTGACATTGAGGGAATCTACTTCTAAGCTTAGATTCTAATAAGCAAGAAAGAGCTTTGTAATATTTATCGCTCCATATTTAGATAAAAATGTCTTAAATGATTTTAGGTCTAGAATCTCATGCTATTTTGAAAATGATACAAACCACATTAAAGGTATGAAAATTTTACCCATTAGCACACAGGATTTGATAAATATTTTGTATTCAAATATGCCTTATGCAGACCTCCTACCAAGATTCTATCAAGTCCTTAAAAGCAAAGAAATGTGGGGAAGTAAATGGTATCAAAATGAAATAAAAAAGATTATAGAAACTTAACGCAATTACGATTACATCATTATATCTTTAAGAACAAAATTTTAAAAAATCTTCAGAATCTAAACTTGCCATACAAACTTTAAAATGGAAATATTTACGATTTTAAAAAATAATAATTTTACAAAACACTCTCTTCTTATAACCCACTATCGTCCATAGATTGAAGATAAGAGCAAAGATGATGAAGGACAAGGAGACTTATGCCATATATCAAATATCATGTTTTCTTTGAGAAAAATAAGCCCGAGAGATTCTATAAACATTACAAAAGCTTAATATTAAAACAATACACCTAAGAAGGCATTAAAAGCATTGATTTGGTAATTGTAAGCATCATTACCATAAGTATGGGTATCATATAGATCTTATGAAGATTGGGGTTGAAATTAAATAGAAATGGTTTTGAAGAATTAAAACATAATAAATTAGATGAGCTAAGGAATGGCAAGACCACCCTTAGTTTTTTAAGCAAAGGAATTATTAAGCAAGCTAAGAACTCAAAAATTTTAACCCCATACTTGAAAGAATGATAAGTGTAACAAAAGTGAGTTTTAGGGTAGATTTTCTTTCTCCAAATAGCAAGATGCCTAATATAACACCTCCCCCTGCACCAATCCCTGTCCAAACTGCATAAGCCACACCCATTGAAATTCCCTGCATAGCATAACTTAGGAGACTAAAGCTCAAGCTAAATTGTGCGATTATCCCTAATAAAAAGATTTTTTTTCTGCTCATCGTAAATTTTTTAAGTGCAAAAACACCGACGATTTCCATACAACCAGCTAAAAACAAGACAATCCAATAACCCATTTTATTACCTTATTTTAAACTTTGGTAGACTCTTTAGAATCAACCCTCATACAATTTTCGTCTCTATCGCCCAACAATTTCAACCCGATAATACTCACAAGCATAATTCCAATTAAGACAATTTTGAGCATAGAAACTTCTTCTCCAAATACCAACATTTCTGCAATAACGACTCCAGCTGTTCCAATCCCTACAAATACCGCATAAGCAATACCTACTTCAATCACTTTACAGGCTAAAACCATACAAGTAAAGGAAAATACAATTCCCAAAGCCGTTAAACCATAAAGCAATATAGAATCCGCGTATTTGAGTCCGCTCACCCAAAAAATTTCACATATTCCGCCAAAAATCACACAAAGCCATGCTATATTTTTATTCATAAACTCCCCTAAGTCTTTATATTTTAGAATTAAGTTTCAAGCCAACAACACCAACCAAAATGAAGCCAATAAAAATGAGTTTAGGAAATGTAATTTCTTCTTTAAACACAATTATTCCTAAAAGACTAATGAATACTACTCCAGCTCCAGCCCAAATAGCATATGCAATACTCAAATCAATCCCTTTTAGTGCATTCCAAAAAAGCGTAAAAGAGCCAACAAATGCTAATGCAAAAATCAATGTAAATAGATGGTTACTCGTTGTTGCTGCTTGTTTAAGCGAAGTTGTTCCAATAGTTTCTAAGACAATTGCCACAACCAAAAAAACCCAGTATTTCATTTTTTCTCCTTAACTGTATCTGATATTCTTTTACGAACTTTGGATTCTACACTCGAACCAAGAAGTGTGCAAAGTGCGACAACAAAACTCATAATTTGTTCACTTCTCACTGCATAAGTGTCACTATCCGTATCTAACACTAAACCATAATATACAAAGAATCCATCAATTCCAATACTCAAAACTTCCACCATATCCAATGCGATTTTTCGCTTAGATGGGCTAAGGCGACTTGTCTCTATACTTTGCACGATAAGATAGCTCATATCTTTTTGTATTTTTCTCAAATGGGCATTAAAAACTTCATCATACAAACAAGCTTTTCCTAAATCCTCATATATTTTGCAAATATGCCTATTCTTTGGCGTATCAAAACAATAACAACCAAAAATAAGCATTAATTTTTCTTGCAATGTATGGAGAGAGTAAATTTTCTCCTCAACATTCGCACGAAAAATTCTTAATTCTTCTTCCAAAATTGCAAAAATAAGCTCGTTACGTGTTTTAAAATGATGGTAAAAGCTCCCTTTTGAAATATTATTTTGTGCCAAAAAGGTATTGAGAGAAAAATTAATTACTCCCTCTTTATCAAGCATTCCTTTACCCATTGCAATAATTTCATCTCTTTTAGCCATCTCGTATCACCATCATCCAAGCACCTCGTCTTTAAGAATTAGTAGAATGATAGTCTACTAAAGCTGAATTTATAATTAAACCGATAGTCTATTTTTGCTTAACCAAAAAATGTGTTCAATTTATTTTAAATTTCTTATTATTTAACTTGTAATTTAATTCTCTGTTGCTCCCCTGTTTGCATATTTTTAAGTGTAAATTCTTGTTCTTTTACCTCTTCTTCTCCAATAATAGCTGCTTGGTCATAGCCATGCAAATTCGCATAGCCCAAAGATTTTTTCAGCTTAACAATATCTGGATAGAGTTCCACAACATTACCCTGCATTCGTAACTGTGTAGCCACTTTCACACCATAAGGAAAATATTGTGAATCCATAACAATAACAAGCGTTCCACAGAATTTTTGCTGATGCAATTTTAATTCATCAAGTGCTGCAAGGAGTCGGTCCAAACCAATAGAGGCTCCAACTCCACTCAGTTTATCTTCTGAAAAGTTTTGTGTTAAATAATCATATCTCCCACCAGAACAAACACTACCAATAGAAGGTAACACATCAAGTAAAGTTTCATAAACTATTCCAGTGTAATAACCAAGCCCTCTTGCAATCGAAAACTGAATCTTAATTTTGTCTGCAATATTTGCAGCAGTTAAAATCTGAAAAAAGATTTTTAGTTCATTTAATCCCTCATTTAAACTTACACTAGAATAACGATTGATGACGGAATCTATAAATTCGATTGCATCTCCTGTTTGCTTTAAATTCACTAGCTCTAAAATTGTTTGAATACTCTTTGCAGAAAGCCCCAATTCTTTTTCTAATTCTGCACTCACACCTTCACTCCCTATCTTATCAAGCTTATCAATAATTCTTAATAAATCTTGTATTTTTTCGGATACTCCAGCAATTTCTGCAATCCCATTCAAAATTTTACGATGATTGACAAAGACTTTAAAGCCACCCACATTAAGGGATTCTAATGCAGCACAGATAAGTTGAACAATTTCTGCATCACAAACCAAAGAATCACTACCAATAAAATCGAAATCACATTGTGTAAATTCACGATAACGCCCTTTTTGTGCCCTTTCACCACGAAAAACATTCCCTATTGCATAACGTTTAAAAGGTATCCCAACTTCATGTCTGTGTTGTGAGATATAACGTGCCAAAGGAAGAGTTAAATCAAATCGCAGAGCTACATCTCTCCCCCCATGATCTTTAAAACGATACAACTCTTTTTGAATTTCATCACTCCCTTGTTTTAGTAATACTTCCGCATACTCTAAGTGAGGGGTTTCAATGGGCAAAAAACCAAAACTTCTAAAAATAGCTATCAACTGATGGAGTAAATTTTCTTTATGCACGGCTTCCTTAGGTAAGAAATCCTTAAATCCGCTTAATGTTCTTGGAGTAATTTTTGCCATTTTTATCCTTTATAATTTATTCACCAAAGAGTACATTCTATCATCATAAAGGTAAAAAAGAGTATAATCGGAGAAACACAAAGGTTCACACAAATGAAGATTCTTATACGTTTACCAACATGGCTTGGGGATACACTAATGGCGACACCTTTTCTACAATTCTTAAAAACAAAATATACCCATGCAGATTTTACACTCGTAGGTTCTTACATTTCTCTGGAAGTACTAAAAAGAGACTTTGAGGGTGCAAATTTTATACTTGATGAAAGTAAAAAATCTTCTTTCAGACTCTTTGCACTCTATAAACTTGCCAAACAAATTGGTAGCCACGATATAAGTTTTTCTTTACAAAATAATTTTCTTTCAGCATTATTTTTATTTTTTTCTAATTCAAATATACGCATCGGTTATGCAAATGAGGGACGCAGTTTTTTACTAACCCATGCATTAAAAAACCTCAAATCTGCTCACCAAGTACAAAGATACTTTCACCTCCTAAGCCCCATTAGTGATTCTTTACCGCCCATTCCACCCTTATTTTTATCACATGCAAATACCCCACCCATATTCCCAAATCTCAAGTGTGTGGGTATTAATACAGGTGGAGCTTTTGGGAGTGCAAAACGTTGGAGCGAAGAACACTTTAGCACGCTTGCAAAATTACTTTTACAGGAGGGGTATGGCGTAATTTTTTTTGGCGGGAAAGAAGATGTAGAAGCAAACCAAAAAATTATATTATCTTTAAAAAATAATTCTAACTTACTCGACTTAAGCGGTAAAACAAGCTTAGAATCACTGATTGATTCCATTGCAACGTTAGACTTATTTATTAGCAATGATAGCGGTCCTATGCATATTGCTGCTGCCTTGCAAATTCCCATCATTGCACTATTTGGTTCAACAGATTCTACAGAAACATCACCATGGTTAACAAAAAAAGCGATTTTACTTTCTTTGAATCTTCCTTGTTCTCCTTGCAAGAAACGCATTTGCCCCTTAAAACACCATGCCTGTATGGAAAATTTAAAACCAGAAGAAGTTTTTAAAGAAGTACAAAAAATTTTACAATAAGGAGTCTAAAGCTTATAATTAATTTGAAAAATCATCTTTAATGTCTTTTTAGGATACGGGTAGTCTTTATAGGCAATTTCAATTGTCTGCAAACTATTTTTATCTAATATCTCATATCCGGAAGATGAAATAATTTTCAATCCGCTAATATTACCGTTAGGATGCAAATAAAATTCTAAACGATTCGTGCCACTTATTCTTAGTCGCCCTGCTACTGGAGGATAAATCAGATAACGATTAGTAATATCATAAATTTTTCGATAATTTTGATTCAAAAAATCCTTATCTGCTTTAGAAAGACTATAGAATTCTGCACCATATAGTTTTTTTAATTCACTTTCATCAGACGAAAGCTGATTGAGGCTATAAAATGATGGTGGTTGCGTACTTGTGATAGGCAAATTTTTGCTTTGTTTTGTAGCCACTTGAGAAGATGCATCCTGTGCTTGTTTATTGTCTTTACTTTTTGGCTTTGGGGTTTGCTTTTGTGCAAGGCTTGGGAGTGCATTTTGCTTTTGTATAGGTTTTGCTGGATTTACCGACATTGTCGGTGTCTTAAGCGGTTCAGATTTTGTTTTTGGAATGACTAACTCTTCAAGTTCCTTCAGTTGAAGTCCAGCCAAAGAAATGCGTTGGTAACCCATCGTTTCTTCCTTTTTGTTGGCTAAAAAAACAAAGTATGCACCCACAAAAAGAAAGTGGATCAATAAAGAAAGGCAAAAAGCTTTGAATTCGCGTGACATTTCGCACTAGTTTCTTTCTTTAAAATGTTGTGTAAAATCTGTTGCAGATTCTTTATGGATAGGTATTTTATCAATTAAAGTAGAATGGTTAGTGCCTAATATCACTAAATAACGGTAACCTTGTGTTTCAAAGGTAACGAGACGATTTTTCATATCCACTGGACGTTGTGAAATAATGCGTAAATCATCTTGTTTCTTACCTGCTTCACCGCGCTTATTTAACAAAATAGGTTGCCCGCCAAAAACCTTACGTCTCCACAAAAGTAAGGCAATAATCACAATAACCATAACAATTAAAAAGATAATATATTCTATCTGCCCCATAGCAGAAGTACCAATATCTGTCTTAAAGTCTAAGGTGGAGTCTTTATCCTTCAAAGGAAGATTAAGAGTAGTTGGATTTTGTGTATCTGAAACACTTGGATTTAAATGCTTTGCATTTGCTTTCATTGCTTCAAGTGCATTACTGGGTGCCGGAGTAATACGAAACCGCAAGCCAAATCCATCGGCCACATTAGAGGCATACACTGCAACTTTATCAGGATTAAAAATTGCGATATATAAATTACCTTCATTATTAAAAAGCTTAATAGAACCAATGTCGAAAGTAGAAATTTTTTCTTCCCTTTCTTTGGCGATGGAAACTCCCTTAAGAATCAAAAGTCGATAATCATCTTTTAATTCCTCATTCACTTCACCTTTGTAGGCTGAATCAAATGTAATCATCATATCAACGCGTTCTGGGGGGCGGTCAAAAAACTCAACATTCTTAACATTCACCGCCCATAAAGGGGAGATTAACAACAAAAATAAAAAAATGAAATTTTTTTGCACTAACTCTTCTCCCTCACAAGGTAATAAATAATTGCATTAGAATCAAGAATTTCATTGATACGAATTGCTAGATTCTTCTCATAAACCATCACTTCTCCCTTGCCAACAATTCTTCCATCAACATATGTTTCAACGCTTTCTCCAGCGGGTTTTTGTAAATCAATAATGGATCCTTTTTCAAATTTCAAAATCTCAGCTAAAGTTACCCTTGTTGCCCCTAATTCAGCCGTAAAAACTACCTCCATATCTAATAAACCTGTGTATTTGTGCATAACCCCTTCGAGGTATCTTGAAAGCTCTAGTTGACGTAACGCTGCCTCATCAAGCTTGGCTTCTTTTCTTGCTAATTTTTGTTTTTCCATATTCTTTAATCCTTACCAGTAAAGTGTGCATCTTGCACCTAAGTATTCAAAACTACAATATTGCTTAAAAGGTTGACTAAAAAGCCCTATACAAATGAATGTGGGCGTTCCCATCTGAAATGAACGACTTGCATCAGATGCTTTAACTTTTGCCACTCCCGCAATCAAATTAGATAACTCCTGACTAATATCCTTTAAAACTTCCTTATCGGGAGTATCATCCATCAACAAAGAACAAGCAAAGTATTCTAATAACTGACTGGAAATCACCAAATAAAGACTAAATTCTTCACCTTCTTGCGTGATACGAATCGAGGAAATAAACCCCTCTTGTAATCTTTCTTTACACTCTTTAGGCGTATCCCCCAGACTTTGCTCCATCGCTACACAAAATGCCTCTTTAAAAAAGTCCATTGTCGGCTCCTGAATCAAAATTCCTGTTTTAATTATAGCAAGATTCTTTAGATTAAGCCTTGAAATTGCTTTTACTTTTACAATATTTCTGCAAAAAACATTCTCCGCATAAGGGTTTTTGGGCTTTACAAATATAACGACCAAACAATACAAAAGCTTGATGAAGTGTGGAAAGATGATCTTTAAATAACCTTGTAAGCTCTTCCTCTGTTTTTATGGGTGTGGTTGCAGCACTCAATCCTAAGCGATGTGTTGTGCGAAAAACATGGGTATCTACGGCAATATAATTAGCTTCACAAAATTCAATTAAAACCACATTAGCTGTTTTTTGTCCTACTCCACTAAGAGACATCAAAGAATCGCGTTCAAGTGGAATTTCACCATCAAATCGCGTCATCACTTCTTGTGCCATCGCAACCATATTTTTTGCTTTATTATTAAAAAAAGAGCAACTTGAAATTAATGCCTTAACATCATCAAGATTAGCATTTGCCAAAGATTCAAGCGTAGGAAAACATTCAAACAGCATCGGCGTTACAATATTTACACGTTTGTCAGTACATTGAGCAGAGAGCATAACCGCAATGAGCAATTCATATAAATTACGAAATTTCAATTCTGTTTTAGCATGTGCATAATGCTCTAACATTAATTTTTTTATCTCTTTAGCTTCTTTTGCAGTCGCTTTTTTAGGAATTTGGCAAAGGTTTATTTTATCTTGCATAATCAGCCTTCAGTTTTTGCATCATTATAACACAACTCATTCTACATTAAATTCCTAAGCAAGGATTTACATAGTGTAAAGCAATCATAAATAAGGCATTCTTAAGAGGTTTTTTTATAGAATGAGGCTTTCAAAATAAATTTTTCGGAGGTTTCGTAATGAAGAAGCATGTTGTGTTTTTTGAGGCAGTTGGTGGAAGTGATAAGGGTAAAGATGGTCACAGAAAGGATACTGTGCCAATGATGGATTATCTTAAGAAGTTGGGCTGGAATGCAGAAGTTGTGTTTTTTACCGATGAAATTCTTAAAGATGAAAAAAAGAAAAATGAGATTTATGAGTATGTCAAAAAAGTTGCGGATGCTTATGTTTCACGCGTAAATCCTGGCAACCTAAAAGAAGAAAAATTGTATTTTGATGTATTGCGTAAGCTTTGTAGTGATGGCGTGATTGGTATGCCACATCCTGATGCAATGGTTGGTTATGGGGCAAAGGACGCACTCACAAAGCTAAGAAATACAGAACTTGTTCCAACAGACACACTTGCTTATTATGATCCTGCAGAAGCAAAGAGAATCGGCGTGAATTGGGTTGCTGGTGGCGAGCATGATTTTAAGAAAAACTTTCCAAAAACCCTTGCGAAAGGCGAGAGAGTATTAAAGCAAAATCGTGGTTCTACGGGTGAAGGTATTTGGCGTGTGCAAATCAAAGACCCTAGCAAATATCAAGGTGTAAGCGAATTGCCTCTTGATGCAGAAATCCGTTGCACAGAGGCTGTTGATAATCATGTTGAGGAACGCAAACTCGGCGAATTTATGGATTTTTGTGAGAAATACTTACATGGCGATAATGGAATGCTCGTGGATATGACTTTCTTGCCACGCATTAAAGAAGGCGAGATTCGAATCCTTATGCTCTATAAAGATCCTATTTATGTCGTGCATAAAAAACCAGCTGAAGGTGCTGATGCATTCTCTGCAACACTCTTTAGTGGTGCAAAATATCGCTATGACAAACCAGAGCAATGGGGCAAATTGGTAGATTATTTCCTCTCTAATCTTCCAGAGATTAAAACAAAGCTTGGCAACTATGACTTACCACTTATTTGGACAGCAGACTTTATCCTTGATACTGATGAAAAAGGTAACGATAAGTATGTTTTGGGTGAGATTAACTGCTCTTGCGTGGGCTTTACCTCACCTGTAGAATTCCTTGATAAAACAGCTAGACGCGTGGCAAATACAATTATTAATATTGTGGAAGACGCACAGAAATAATAGCTTTTTCAATTTACGGGGGGAGTAATTTATTTATGAGAACCCCCGTGCAATATACTCTAGCCAGATTAAGGACTTAGCCAACTCTGACCTCCAGTCGGATTGGATTTCAAGCCATAATCATCAGATCAAGTGTTTGTTTTAGTAACCGATGGCCTCAATGCACACAACCCCAACATATATTAAACAAAACTAAGGTAAATACTTAAATATGAAATAGAAAATTCAAGATTACAAGAATATCTACTCTCCCTTACGTTCTAATCTTTCATCAATCATCGCTAACTGCCATTCAAAGAAATTTAAAATTAAATCAATCTTTGCTTCAGGAACACGATTATTAGGAGACTGCATACCCTCAAACATTACCAAAATGCGCTCTCTCAAACCTTCCAAAAACCGTTGCTCATCTTCTTGAATTTTTTGCAATGTAGGCTTTGATTCTTCTTCATTTATTATTTCTTCTGGCATATAAACCTCTTGTGCCATAGGCATAAGAGGTGGATCTTTTTTATTAATAGATTCTAGCACCTCATCAGGGTTAAATGTAGAAAGATTATGGAGATTAGGAGTTACTACCGACTCACGCTCAACTTCTCCAACCACTTCAGCATTTTCCATAGAAATATCAGATACTGTTCCACTATCAACTTCTTCTTTATTGTCATCATCTTTCATCTCTGCAAGAGTAGAAAGAATCATCTCTTTTAAGTCGTCTTTATCATTCATTTCCATAGTTTTGCTAACCACCTTTCAAATTCATTAAATTCAATTTCTGTATCCATTTTAATGAAAAAATCTCTCATTTCTGAATCAACACCTTGAAATTTTTTCCGCTCCCCCATAAGACGACGGATGGCAATCTTTGCTTCCTCGTTATGTGGCTCCCTCTTAAGAACACTCTTATAAATTTCCAAAGCTTCTTTTTTAAGATTCTGTGCTTCATAAATTGCCGCCATTGTGATGGTTTTATTTTCGTCCATTACTACTTTCCTTCTGTGGCATACTCTGCAATTATTGACCCTAAACCATCAGTTGTACATAGCTCTTTTGCACCAAAAGAAGCAATGTCACGTGTCCGATAACCTTCTTTCAAAACTTTGCGAATTGCCCTATCGATAGCATTTGCTGCACTCTCTTCCTTTAAGGAGTAACGCAACATCATTGAAGCACTCGCAATTGTAGCGATAGGATTTGCAATTCCCTGTCGTGCAATGTCTGGAGCGGAACCATGAATGGGCTCATATAATGAAACTTTACTCCCAATTGAAGCGGAAGGTAAAAGCCCAATAGAGCCACTAATCATACTTGCTTCATCACTTAAGATATCACCAAACAAATTCCCTGTTAAAATCACATCAAACTGCTTAGGATTGCGCACAAGTTGCATTGCAGCATTATCGACATACATATGCGTAAGTTCAACCTCTTGATATTCATTTGCCATTTGTGTTACAACCTCACGCCATAAGCGACTCACTTCAAGTACATTTGCCTTGTCAACACTACAAATCTTTTTTCTTCGCTTCATCGCAATTTCAAAAGCAACCCTAGCAACTCTTTGTATTTCTTCTACAGTGTAAACCATCGTATTATAGCCTTTATGGCTATCCTGACCACGTGGCTCACCAAAATAAATTCCACCTGTCAATTCCCGCACAACCAAAATATCCACACCTTCAATCACATTTGGTTTAAGTGTACTCGCTTCTAAAAGCTCATTGTAAACAAGTGTTGGTCGCAAATTTGCAAAAGCATCTAATGCTTTACGCAGTTTTAAAAGCCCTGCCTCTGGACGCTGCTCAAGCGGAAGAGTGTCCCACTTCTCCCCTCCAATTGCTCCAAATAAAATAGCGTCAGAAGATAATGCACCTTTTAATGTCTCTTCAGGTAATGGAGTTCCCACACGATCAATCGCTGCACCACCCATTAAATAATCTTGGTAATCCAAATTAAAGTTATACGCATAAGAAACCGCATCAAGAACCTTTTTTGCCTCATCAATCACCTCTGGACCAACGCCATCACCTTTGATAACTGCAATTCTATAAGACATTAAACCACTCCTTGGGATAACTTTAGTTTCGCGTAATCAATTAAACCACCGGCACTTAAAAGCTCTTGCATAAAAGGGGGAATAGGCTTAAAACGATATTGCTTTTGTTGTGTTTTATTAAACACAATACCATCAGCCATATTTACCTCAAGACTATCACCCTCTTGAATTTCACCACTCTGTGCAACCTCTAAAATAGGAAAACCTGTATTGAAAGCATTACGATAAAAAATACGTGCGAATCCTTCTGCAATAACGCACTTTACCCCTGCAGACTTAAGTGCGATAGGGGCATGTTCACGACTAGAGCCACAACCAAAATTCTTCCCACCCACAATAATATCGCCTTTTTGAAAAACATTTAAAAAATCAGGACGTACATCTTCCATAATGTGTTGGGCAAGCATTGCTGGATCACTGGTATTGAGGTATCTTGCAGCGATAATCACATCAGTATCAATATTATCACCAAATTTCCATGCTCGACTCACTAAAACTCCTATTTCAGAAATATAAAAAATAACGATATTGTACCCTACACAGCGTTAAGAAAAACTTTAATGGAACTTTGAAATAAGCTTAAATTTAAGATTATTTTAGCTATAATGGTGAAAATCCTGATAGGTAAATGGATTTAATTTTTATCTTTAATACATAAAGGTTTGGTATGGCTTTGAGTAAAAATGAAACCTCACAGCTTTATGTGAGTCTTTTTGGTCGTGCTTCTGAAAAAGTTGGTTCTGATTTTTGGAGTCATTATAATCAATCAACTTCCATTGCTGATACCGCAAAAGCGATGATGCAACACACACCGCTTGAGGGTAATAGCCCCTATGCATTTGTGATGACACTTTACAAAAATGCCTTAGGCAAGAGTTTAGCGGACGATGAAGCGGGAATTGATTTTTGGGCTCAACTTTTAATCAATGGAATGCGCAAAGAAGAATTAGTGGAACGATTCATTGATACGGTTGTACATTACAATGCACAAACACAACAAGATAAGGATGCACTAGAATTGTTTTTTGCACGCGTTGAGGTATCCAACTATACCGCTGTTAACTTCACAGGTGCACTAACAAATAATGATATTCGCGGTTTACGTTTTGGTGATGGATTAGCTGATGTAAGAACACAAAAAGATATAGCGGGTTGCATTCAGCAAGCTGATGCACTCAATGCACAACTTCCCCAAAACAACTGGAATCAAACTATCCCTCCGGGTATGGTCGCTGGAGTTACTGTATATCAACCTGATACTTTAATGGGTTAAAGGAGAAAGGAAATGAAAATGTTTCGCTTATTATTTATTTTTTTATTGGGTGGTGCATTCGTGTTTGCTGGTGCAATCTGCAACCACAAACGGACACTCTTGAATAAAAAATTGGAATTTGCTAAGGAGATACAAAATGCACAAATGGAACGAGAAATTAAAATCGCACTCAGTTCTGTAGAACATTTTTGTAGCGATGAAAAAGTTTTACAAGATTTGCAAGACAAAATCTCTAAAGTAGAATCTAAAATTGCAGAGAATCAAGAGGATATAGAAGAAGCAAAAGCAAAAGGGAAAATAGACAAGGTTAAGAAAGAATCATTTAAGGTGTCCAAATTACAAGCTGAGCTAGAAGAGTTAAAAGTAGAACTTGCAGAATATGAAAAACTCAAATAATCTATGCAAAATAAGTTTTTCATAAGGATAGAACAACTTTTTCTATGTCAGACAGCAACAGAGTTTTACGGGCATTTCGATGATTTATATGAGGATTTTTTTTCCTCTTCTTTAGTTTTTGAGCACTCAAAACCACTTGATTCTTCCTTTTTATATCATCGGATTTTAGGTATATTTGCAAATCGTGAGTGTGTTTTCTCTCACCCAACAAAAATCCGTCGCCCAAATCATGCAAAAACACCTTTGGCTCTTGCAAAAATACTGCATTCTGTAGCACACATCGAATGTAGTGCGATTTTCTTAGCCCTTGATGCTGTCTTTCGCTTTCGAGGGTTACAACAGGAATTTTATGCAGATTGGTTAGAGGTGGCTAAAGAAGAAATTTACCATTTTCGCTTGTTAAATGGCTTACTGGAAGAATTGGGCTTTGCTTATGGAGATTTTCCAGTTCATCTTAACCTATTTGAAGCTTTATATGCCACTCAACATTCTTTTAAGGTAAGAATGGGAATTGTCCATCGTGGCTTAGAAGCAAAGGGGCTTGATGCAAATCCATTCGTAATAAGGAAGATTCTTAATTCTCCATCAAAGTTAAACCCAAAAATCCAAGAGGTATTTAATATAATTTTAAGAGATGAAATTACACATGTCCAAAAAGGAGATAAATGGTGGAAATTAGATACAGGAGAACAAACACCCAACTTCTTAGAACTATGCAAACAATATCAACACTTTTACCTAACAGGTTCAATTTTAAATAAAAATGCAAGACTCCAAGCAGGTTTCAGCCAAGCAGAATTAAAAGAATTAGAACAAATGAATCAAAGCAAATATCAATAATAATCAAGCGTTCGCCTCAATCAAAAAACGCAACACTGCCATACGAATAGCTACACCACAAGTAACTTGCTCTAAAACCTTGCAACGAAAATCTTTCAAAACTGCGTCTTCAATATCTATGTTACGATGCACTGGTCCTGGATGTAATATAATTATATCTTTATCTTTAATTAATTTTTGTGTAATGCAAAAATCACTTGCATAATCTTTCAAACTACCATAAATCTGACAATCATGTCGTTCTGTTTGTGTGCGTAAACTCATAATTGCTTGAACATCATCAACTACATCTTCAATTTTATCATGTGTCTTTAAGCAAGTTTTGGGGATAAAATGGGGGGGTGCAACCAAAATCACTTCCATTCCAAAACGACTTAATAATTCAATATTGCTATTTGCAACACGCGAATTGCGTATATCCCCAACAATGGCAATTTTCTTCCCCGACAATTCCCCTAAATTGCGTCTTAGTGTAAGTAAGTCTAATAATGCCTGTGTGGGGTGTGCATGTGCCCCATCACCACCATTCACAATTGCACAACTCGTATGTTTAGAAAGCAAATTAGGAACACCTGAATTCTTATGTCTGACAACAATCGCACTAGGGGACATTGCATTCAAATTTGCCGCTGTGTCATAGAGAGTCTCCCCTTTTGAGGTAGAACTCCTACTTACATCAAGTCGTACAACTTCACCCCCCATTTGCTTTGCAGCAATCTCAAAACTACTTAAAGTACGTGTAGAATTTTCAAAAAAAATAGTAATAATGAGATGATTTTTGAGTCTTTCGCGATGATAATTTCCCAAGTAACCTGTCGCTTCCTCAAGAATATCTTCTATTTCCTGTGTACTAAAATCTTGTGTTTCAATCAAATGTCTAACCATAGTCATCCTTTAATCAAGTGTAAAACATTAGCAAAAAAAGGTAAATATAAAAAATTACTAAAATAATCAAAAAATATCATGTAGATGGTTGGCATTCTCCATCCATTCGTATAAACTGTGCCAATCTTCTTGTTTAATCCACTCTTTTGATTGTTGCATTTCTTTTTGAAACGCTTCAATGCTCTCTAGTAAATTTTCTTGATTCTGCTTTGCAACTTCGCTCCACATTACGGGTGAACTCTTAGCAATTCTCACCATGCCCTTAAATCCTCCTGCAGCTAAAGCAAGAATGCTTTTTGGATCTTCTTGTCTCAAAACAACATTAGCTAAAGCAAAACTGATAATGTGTGGCAAATGACTAATATAAGCTGCATGATGGTCATGGTCAAAAATATCCATTTTAAGAATCTTCATTCCTAAAGCAAGAAAAACTTCCTTTGCAAAAGCTTTTTGAAAATCACCACTTTCTTGACAATCAAATAAAATCATCAAACTGCCATTAAAAAGTTCTTTGAATGCGGCTTTAGGACCACTGTTTTCAATCCCACACATTGGGTGAGCGGGAACAAAATTTTTTTGAATTTCTTTAGGAACAGACTCAAGAATACGTTGTTTCGTGCTACCTAAGTCCACAAGAGTTGTATGAGCAGAAAGAGGAGAAATATGATTAAGCGTCTCTATGATGCCTTCAACAGGGGTGGCAAGAAAAATAATATCACATTCCTTAATCTCTTGTAATTCAAGAATCTCATCAACTAAACCCAAGCTTAAAGCTTGTTGTGCGTGTAACTCATTCGTATCCAATCCCGCAATACTCTTAAACATTTTTGTTTCCCTTAAAGCCAAACCAAGCGAACCACCAATCAAACCTAAACCTATAATCCCTGCTTGCATTTTTTTCCTTCTATCCTTGAAACTTCTATGAGAGAATTCAATTATACATCATATTGCTTTTAAGGACAATTAATCTCAAAAGAGATATAATCCGCTTTTTATAACCAATAAACTTTAGGGAGATTAAATTATTTGTTTCAACAAAAAATACTTTATTTTATTATTTATTTTCTTTTTTTGTTGCCTGCTTGTTTATTTGCAGCCCCGCTACCAATCATCAGAGAAGTAAACTATAATGGCTTGAATTATATCTCTCCTCTCCTCGCAAATGAAATTGCAACTATTAAAATAGGTGAAGAATTAAAACTAATTGATGTGGACCAATCAATTTTAGCATTCTATCAGCAAGGATATTTTGAAGACATATGGGTAACTGAAAGTAATGGAATACTTACTTTTAATTTTGTTGAAAAACCTACAATCGCAAAAATCGAAATTAATGGCTATGGGAGCGGAACAGATAAGGAGGCTTTATACAAAGAAATCGGTATTAAAAAAGGGGATTTTTACGATACCGGCAAACTTGAACGTGCAGAGCAAAGAATCAAATCCACTTTAGAACAAAAAGGTTTTTATGACACTGTTATTGAAACAGAAACAGAAAAACTAAATGAACGTGCTCTGAAATTGATTATCAATGTGAATCAAGGTGAAGAAATTATTATTCGTCAAGCACGTTACAATGGTAGCTATGCCCTTTCTGCAAGCCAGATTGAAAGCGTAGCTGCAAACAGAGAAGCAGAATGGTTAGGCTGGATGTGGGGCTTTAATGATGGGAAGCTACAAATGCGTGAATTGGGGACAGATGCCGGACGCATTAAAAACTATTATATGACAAAAGGTTTTTTAGATGCTTCTGTGAGTGCTCCAATCTTAGAAGCTGATTTTGATAGCTACAATGCTAAGTTAACCTATGAAATTAAAGAGGGTGAAGTATATAGTGTAGGTAGTGTGAGTATTGATGTTGATGAAGAAGTCATTCTAAGCACAGAGTTAATGGATACACTGTATCTTACAGAAGGTAAGAGATTTAATATCGAAACTGTGCGTAAAGATATTGAGAGAATGCGTGAAATTATTGGAGATTTAGGCTATGCGTTTGTGCGCATTGACCCACAGCTAGACAGCGATAGAGAGAATGCAAAAGTCCATATCACCTACAAAATTACTCTAAATGAAAAAGTAAAAATCCATCGTGTCATCGTTGCAGGCAACACACGCACTCTTGATAGAGTTATTCGACGCGAAGTAACGCTTTCACCCGGCGACCTTTATAAGTTATCAAAAGTTAAAACCTCTCGCAATAATTTACGACAACTTGGGTTTTTTGAAAAAGTAGAAATTGAGGAAAAACGCGTCAACGAAAATCAAGTCGACCTTTTGGTGCAGGTAACAGAGACAAGAACTGGTGAATTTATGTTTGGTGTCGGCTATGGTAGTTATGATGGGTTTTTAGGGAATATATCTGTACGCGAAAGGAATTTATTTGGTAGCGGTATGAATGCAGGAATTTATATCGATAAAAGCCAAAAAGAAGGCAATTATCGTGCCAACCTCTATAATCCACGCGTATTAGATTCACTCTATAGTCTCTCAACTGATGTTTATAAACGCGACTACATCACCTATGACTACACAGAAAGGGGAGCAGGATTCTCCCTAACAGGCGGAAGAAGATTCTTTGACCATTTTCACGCGACTGTGGGTTATAATTACACCCTTACAGAATTAACAAATTTTTATGGTGGCTTAGAGGAAATTTATCGCCCTTATTTTTATGATAGACCTTACGCAAAAAGCTCTATTGTTCCAGGATTAAGCTATGACAGCACGGATGATTATTATTTTCCGCGAAACGGCTTGAGCATCTCCACTTTTATTGAATTTGCAGGAGTTGGTGGTGATGAGAAGTTTATTAAATATTTTGGTCGTGGAGCAGGCTACACTAATTTGGATAACTTTGATGGCTTCGATGTAATTTTTCGACTCAAAGGGAGAGCAGGAATGATTCAAGAGCAAGGTTATCTCCCTATCAATGAAAAATTTTATCTAGGTGGCGTGAGTAGCCTTAGGGGTTACAAATCAAATTCTGTAACCCCTTTTGACGCAAATGGCGTAAGAATTGGTGGAAAATATATGGCGGCTGGGAGTGCTGAAATGAGCTTTGGTTTATTTGAAACTGTGCAGATGCGCTTAACTCTCTTTTTTGATTATGGTATGATTGGGCAAGCAAGTTTTAATGAAATCCAACGTTATTCAACGGGTGCAGCGATTGAATGGGTTTCACCATTAGGTCCCATTAGCTTTATGTTCCCGTATGCGTTGAACCCACAACCGGGTGATAAAACTTCGCGTTTTGAATTTGGTATGGGAACACGTTTTTAAGGAGATATCTATGCAAAGAATAAATGACAATGAAATAAAACAGATAATGAGTCAAGTACCTTTGAAAGAATTAGGTAAAGAGGCTTTTAAGATTAAACGCGAATTGCATCCACAAAAACTCACAACCTTTGTGGTTGACCGCAACATTAATTACACTAATATTTGCTGGGTGGATTGCAAATTTTGTGCATTTAAGCGAGAACTTGGAGATGAGAATGAAGGCTACATTCTTAGTTTTGAGGAGATTGACAAAAAAATTGATGAACTCATTGCAATTGGCGGAACTCAAATTCTATTTCAAGGTGGAGTACATCCTAAGCTAAAGATAGAATGGTATGAAGACTTAGTGCGACATATCGCAAAAAAATATCCACAAATCACAATTCATGGTTTTTCTGCTATCGAAATTGACTACATCGCAAGAATTTCTAAGATTTCTTTACAAGAAACTTTGGCACGACTCAAGGAAGCAGGGTTAAGTTCCATTCCTGGTGCAGGTGCAGAGATTCTAAGCGATCGTATTCGTGATTTGATTGCCCCTAAAAAATTAAGTGCTGATAGATGGATTGAAGTACACAAAACCGCCCATCAATTAGGCATTAAAAGCACTGCTACAATGATGTTTGGAACATTAGAAGATGATAACGACATTATTGAACATTGGCGTAGAATTCGGGAATTACAAGATGAAACCGGCGGTTTTCGTGCATTCATTATGTGGTCATTCCAACCTGATTACACACCATTAAAAAAAGAATTTCCACACATTCAGAAAGCTTCTTCAAATCGTTATCTACAACTACTCGCTTCAAGTCGTATCTACTTAGACAATTTTCCCAACATACAAAGCTCATGGGTTACTCAAGGTAGCCATATTGGACAATTATCACTTCTTTTTGGTGCAAATGATTTGGGTAGCACAATGCTTGAAGAAAATGTTGTCGCAGCAGCAGGTGCAAAAAACTCAATGAATCAGGCCGAAATGATTCGATTAATTAAAGATATCGGTGAAATTCCAGCAAAAAGAGATACGGCTTATCGTATTTTGGAGAAATTTGAATGAAATTTATCAAAAAATTAAAATTGGGCTTTTGTACCCTTATTTTTACTACAGGAGGACTTATGGCAGCAACACTGGAGAAAATTAATATTAATGGAGTGGAAGTTCCTGTAATTTATGAAGAATCTAAGCTTGTACCAGCTTTCAATTTGAAGTTAATTTTCACAAATGGCGGAGAATTAGGTACATTTATGTCAAGCAAAAAAGATTACGCATCGTCAATTACAGACTTGGGTTCAGCCATATTAGAAGAAGGCACAAAGCAGTTAGGAAGTGTGAAATTTGCACAAGAATTAGAAGAACGTTCCATTACCTTAAGTAGCGATAGTGGGAGAGAGAGTCTTTCTATTTCTCTTTCAGCGTTAAAAGAAGATATGGGAGACGCTTTAGGATATTTAGATGCTTTATTACGTTCTCCTAACCTCACCCCTAAAGCTTTAAATAAGGTAAAAGAAGATGCGATTGCAAATATCTTACAGAAAGAGGCGGATTTTGATGAAATTGCCAATGATGAATTGACAAAAATTCTTTTTAAAGGAACACCATGTGCCTATATTCCAACGCAAAAAAGCATACAGAAAGTGACGCTCAAAGATATTGAAGAATATTATAAGCGTCATATTGTCCTTAGTGGATTAGTGATTCTCGCTGGAGGTGATGTTAGCTTTAAGGAATTTGAAAAACGTATTCAACCAATTTTATCAAATTTCAAAAAGGGCAATACCTACCCTATTCAAAAATGTACTCTCGCCCAAACCAAAGAGAATATAATTACTAAAAAACCTACAGAGCAAGCCTATGTTTATTTTGGATCACCGCTCACTATTCAAGATTACGCAAAAGAGGCATATAAAATGCGTGTGGCAGCTTTCGTTCTTGGTGCAGGGGGCTTTGGTAGTCGCCTCTTAGAGGAAGTGCGCGTAAAAAGAGGGCTTGCTTATTCAGCTTATTGGCATGCCTACAATACGAAATCAGCTACTTACGGTTTAGGTTACCTACAAACGAAACTTGACAACAAAGATGAGGCGATTCAGGTTGTCAAAGAAGTGATTTCAGATTTTATTCAAAAAGGAATAACGCAAGAAGAGTTAGATGCGGCTAAAAAATTCTTGCTTGGTAGCGAACCTTTACGCAACGAAACCCTTTCACAACGCCTCTCAAAAGCCTATAATGCGTACTATTTTGGGCAACCCTTAGATTTTGGCATACAAGAACTTGCAAATATCGAACGATTGCAATTAGAAGACATCAATGCTTATATCAAGCAACATCGCGAAATATTAGATTTAAGTTTCTCTATCGTTGAAAAATAGCTGGAGGTGAATGCATAATATTTGCATTCACAAATAAATACTTCCTAAATTCCATTCGCTCGCTTGTTCTTAATAATTTTAATCATATTGTGGGCAATTTCTTGAACTAGATCAATTCTTGTTGCAAAACTCACACACCCTACTTTAAGACGATTTAAAATATAATGTTCACCGTGTGGGATAAAATCTGCAGACCAAATGGGCGGAATTTCTCCGTTTGCCAACTTTAAACAAATCTCTGGAATTTTAGCCTTCAAAGTCTTGATTAGCGTTCGATGAGAATCCAAAAATTCATAACGATACTGTGCTCCCATAAACAGACTCGTCCCAAACATTCCTTTTGCAGGAATTTTACATAAAATTTCACAAGGAGTATCATAATTAATCAGCACCGATAATTCACCTCTAGCAATATCTGCCAAAAAAGGCAAATCAAGAATCGCCTTTGTTTCGTCAATATAAGTTGAATAACCTTCTAAAAAATCTCCCAGTGCAAGAGTTCGTAACTGATGCTCCTTAGCAGAAAAAATCTCAATCATATCACTTAATTTAACCTTATCTTCTAATCCTTTATTTTCAAGAGTACGTACCCTCCAAATCCCCTCACTGCCAAAAGAGGGCTTTAAAACACGTTCAGAAGTAACAAGAGAATAAGGAAAAGAATCTTTAAAACGTTCTTTATTGCCATACCCATAAGAATCTTCCGCAACAAGACCGTTTGATATTAACTTTAGCAAAGAATCCCGACGCGAAAATTCTTCAATTACATTAGGAGCAATAACTCCAAAAACACCTACCCTTTCAAGACTTCTAAGCAACTCTAAATAGCTTTCTCGCTCTAGAGGATATAAATTCTCCAATTCAATGCGTGAAAAATATCCACTTGCACTCTTAGAAATAGATTCAAACAATTCTTCTTTTTGGGAAACCTCAAAAACCTTAACTTCACCTTCCCAACCTTTACTTCTTAATGCCTCAAGAAGGGCTTCACGCTCAATTCTATCTCTTCCTTCAACTTGTTTACATGCTTCAAAAATAATCATTTTTTGCATTAAAATCCTTCTTTACTCAATAAGTCTTTTAGTCGAATGGGCATAAAATCTGTTTTATCAATACAAGCATTCACGCAACGATTGTCAAAAGTATCATGGCTATGCGTATGCCCATGTATATTCATTGCACATTGGGAAATTTCAAAAAGTTTCTCTAATATTTCTTTAATTGCAATAAAACGATTATCATTAGGGTAACGATCAAACAAAGGATAATGACTAAACAAAATCCGTATTCCACAAATATCCGCAACAACTGCACTCAAAAGAGATTGTTGTTCTATTGGCAAATTATTCAAAAAAAATTGCATTTGTTCCAAAATTTCCTGTTTTTGTGGAACGAGGAGGCACAACCCATGAATTATACAAAAATCACTCTGCTGAATCACTGAAAAATTTTGTTCTTTAATATCATGATTTCCTAAAATAAGATATTTATGTCCTTTTAATTTTTTTATATACTTTTTTCCTTTATCCCCAATTAAATCTCCCAAGTGTAAAAGAGTATCATTATCTTGAATAAGGTTATTCCAACGTTTCCTTAAACGTTTAAATACCTCTTTTTTGGAAGAAAGGTCATCAAAGCGATGTGGTTCTTTTTCTAAAATCTTCTGATGGCCAAAATGTGTATCAGAAACAATAAAAGTATTTTCGTCAAAAGCCATATTTTGCACTTTCATTTTATCGCCTCTGAACATTCTTGGTTTGGTGGCTGACAAGGGACAGTAATCTGAAAATAAGCCCCCTGATTCTTATTGAAAGCTCGAATTTTTCCATGCATACTCCGCTCAATAATCATCTTTGCTGTGGGTAGCCCAACCCCGCTCCCTTTCGCACCCTTTGTTGAAAAATAAGGGTCAAAAATATAAGGCAAATCAGCAGGACAAACGCCTCCGGCATTATCCAAAATACCAATTTCAACCGCTGAATTGCCCTCAACCTGCTGAATTGTAATATAAATCTCACCTAAAAAATCCGGCTGTTGCTGGATTTTTTCTTGAATTGCATCTTTTGCATTCTGAATTAACACCAAAAGGGCTTGTTTGAACTCATTAGAAAACCCATAAATCATCGTCGTTTGGCAAGTCTCATCATTAATGTTTATACGAATGCAACTCCTCATTAAAAATTGAGGCTCTAGCATAGCAACAACACTCTCTAAAACTTTCTTTGGACTAAAATATTTTGCCTGTTTTGAAGGGGAGAAAAAATCTCTAAAATCATTGATTGTTTGGCTCATAAAATCAATTTGTTGATAAATACGATTAATATAAGTCGTGCAACTTTCTTGGTCTAAAGAACCTTCACAAAACAATTCATGCAAACTAGAAATCTCCAAAGAAAGAACATTTAAGGGTTGTCGCCATTGATGTGCAATCACGCCAATCATCTCCCCCATGCTTGCCATTTTGCTTTGTTGCAACAACAATGCACGATCCTTTTCTCTTTCCTTTTCTAACACCAGTCGTTCACTAATATCGCGAACAGCAAGATAGATATTACGTTGGTTGTCGCAAATAAAGAGTTGCCCACAAATTTCAACTGAAAAAGGTATTTGGCTTTGCTGATTAATAATAGTTGCATTAATAAAAAGATTATCATTTGGTTGAATATGATGTAATTTTTCTGAAACATCTCCTCTTTCTTTCTCTGGAATTAACTGCAAAAAATTAACACCTTGTATATCTTTCAATCCCACGATTTGCAATGCAATATGATTAGCTTCTAATATATTCCCACATTCTCTATTCTCATCATTTCTGGCAGTCAAAATAAAAATTCCATCATAGCCTATATGGAAAAGTTGCCGATAACGTCTTTCGCTTGTCAAACGTACGCGAATCTCATTTTGCATAACAGATTCCAACTCGTCAAATAAAGATTCTAAATTATGAATTTGCTCATTTTTATCCAAAAGTCGAAAAACCTCCATCTTCTCATTAAAAAACAAGGCGATAAAGAGATTATTATAAATTTTTTTTAACTGGACAACAACTTGTTCGGTCTGGTATTGCAAGGACATTGGAGAGCAGATAATATCATTCCCTTCCTTCTGCATTGCATTCTTTAAAGAAGCAAAATGAGTAAAAAGATTTTTTAAGAATGGTGATGACTGATGAATGGATTTAGCCTCTAAATAAAAAAATGACAAAAATTCACTATTATAAGCGACTACCTTAAAGTTATCGTCAGGCGAGTCACTAAAACAAAAAATTGGAATAGGAAAAGACTGAAGAACAGCAACTAATTCTTCTTGAGTATGTTGAGAAAACTGATAATTTTGATTCACCTCTCCTCCTTAAAATGAGGTTATCGTGAGATGCAAGATCAACGATAAACTAATAGGCATACCTCCAAATATTCTACTCTAAATTTTCTTTAAAAATCGTTAATATTCTCAAATTTCTTTATGTTCAAATTTATATTCAAAGAAAAAATTATATAATATTTTAAGGCTACCGTGTTATAATGACAACATTAAGCTGATACTTGAAGGCTTAATATTAAGGGCTATCCTGAATAGGGAAGCATATTTTCTATTGATTAAATAAAGAATATGTTGTTATATTTTGGCTAGTTTCTTAAAAACTTAAAAATTGGGGGTTTTCTTATGGATAGTATGCGAAAATTAGATAAGCTTGAAAAAGCGACGCATTTTAATCGTAGCGACTTCTTCAAGCTTAGTTTTGCTATTCTTTTCATTCTTTTAACCGCTATCATCGCCCTTTATTACTCTTCATCGATTGACCATGGAATTTATATTCTTATTGTCGCTACGATGGTGGGAGGATATATGGCTATCAATATCGGTGCAAACGATGTCGCAAATAATGTTGGACCAGCTGTTGGTTCTAAAGCATTAACTATGGGGGGTGCGATTTTAATTGCTGCCATCTGTGAAGCAGGAGGAGCGATTATCGCTGGTGGAGATGTTGTAGATACAATTCGTTCTGGAATTGTATCGCCTACTATTGCCACAGACCAAGAGACTTTCATTAACATTATGTTAGCCGCTCTCATTTCTGGGGCTATATGGTTACACCTTGCTACTGCTGTAGGTGCTCCTGTTTCAACAACGCATTCTATTGTAGGCGGCATTCTTGGTGCAGGGATCATGGCTGGTGGCTTTGATATTGTTAATTGGGGCGAAATGGGTAAAATCGTTTCTAGTTGGGTGATTTCACCTTTACTGGGTGGAGGAATTGCAGCAGCATTCTTATTTTTCATTAAACGGACAATCACCTATAAAGAAGATAAGCTCAAAGCAGCAAAGACGGTTGTACCACTTTTACTTTTTGTAATGAGTGCTGCTTTTTCTATGTATATGATTAGCAAGGGCTTAAAGAAAGTCATTACACTTTCACTACCAATGTCGATTGCCGTTTCTCTTGTTATAGGCATTGTTGTTTTCTTGATTTGTCGCCCTCTTATTGCTATGGCAGCCTCTAAAATGGATAACACAAAGGAAGAGGTTGGAAAATTCTTCACAATACCACTTATTTTTGCTGCCGCTCTTCTGAGTTTTGCACATGGCACAAATGATGTTGCAAATGCTATTGGGCCATTGGCAGCCATCAATGACACACTCAAAAGTATCGAAACTGGTATTGCAACAGATGCTAAGGCGACTGTACCACTTTGGATTATGATTGTAGGAGGTTTTGGGATTTCGCTAGGGCTTGCCCTTTATGGACCAAAATTAATTCGCACAGTAGGAAGTGAAATAACCGACCTCGACCAAGTGCGTGCATTTTGCGTTGCAATGAGTGCTGCTGTTACAGTTCTTGTCGCTTCTGCTTTAGGGCTTCCTGTTAGCTCTACCCATATTGCTGTGGGTGCAGTTTTTGGCGTTGGGTTTTTACGAGAAGGGATCAAGAAACATTATTATGAGATCGAACAGAATATCATTATTGCACATGATGGAGTTGAAACACAGAAAATCAACACATTCTTGGCTGAATTCCGCAAAGCACCTTTGGCAAGAAAACAGTTAATCCTAAAAGGCTTAAAGCAACGTAGAGAATCAGAAGAAGCGTTGGCTGCTGCTGGTGTTGTTGTCGGAACAGATGATGGACTCCAACTTACAAAAATGAGTGAATTACCGACTCTTTCTAAAAAAGATCAAAAACAACTCAAAAAAGCCTATAAAGAAGAGCTTGTTAAACGTTCTGCATTCAATAAAATTGTTGCAACTTGGCTAATCACCGTTCCTGCAGCTGCCATTCTTAGTGGACTTACATTCTTGTTGCTAAGATGGGCACAAACTTTAGGGTAAAAAAATCTCTCAACCGCTGATAGGCTTAATAAGGCGGTTGAGCCATTCCCTATGCATAAAAATCCCACCCTTACTTTCCAGCATTTACTCTTGATTTACTGTAGCTTTCTATAATTCCACCATCTCAATCGAATGGAGAGATTGAGAGAAGAGAGAAATCTCTTTTTTGGTTTTGTATTTAATTTGCTAAGGCTAGAGGATACCCCCAAAAATATCCCAACACCCCATCTAGCCTTAGTCTTGAGATGCAACCAAGCCTGTTCTTTAAGCATTGTTTATATGCCTAATTTAATGATTTAGATTAGGAGTTGTGTGATAGCAATTTTAGACGGGTGTCTCCAAAGGTGTCTTGACAGAGGGATCTATAGCATCAATCTGTTTGAGGAATACCTCATTAACTGTTCTTTTTAATTTTTGAATCGTAAAAGCAAGAAGGTCTTTGGAAGTGCGTTATAAATGGCTAAACCCCATAAACCAACCCAATTCCTTTAAGATAATGCAGAAATTGCCTTAAACCTCCTCCTTGTTGCACAGAAAGGACCTTTTATGCTGAAGATTCTTATGATAGAAGATGATTTAGAGCTGGCGGCTATTCTTAGTGAATACCTCGAAGGTCGCGGTATATCCGTGACCAGCTATGATGAACCCTACACTGGAATGAGTGCATTGAACACTCATCATTTTGACCTCCTTCTTTTAGATTTAACACTTCCCAATCTTGATGGGCTTGAGGTATGCAAAAGGGTAGCCAAAAGCAAAAACATCCCCATAATCATCTCGTCAGCACGAAGCGATATTAACGATAAAGTTCAGAGTTTGGAGTTTGGTGCTGACGATTATCTCCCTAAACCATATGACCCTGAGGAACTTGTTGCACGCATTCATAGTATTTTGAGACGTTACCAAAATAATTCAAGTGACAAAAAACAACAACAATCACAAAAAGTGTTTGAACTCAAAGAAAGTAATCGTGAAATTTTATACAAAGGAAAATCGCTAGATTTAACACGTGCAGAGTATGAAATTCTTGCCCATCTCATCAAACGCAATGGTGCAGCCATTTCACGCGAAGAAATTTCACTTAGCTCCCCCTCCATCAACCCAGAAAGCTCCAACAAAAGCATAGATGTCATCATTGGACGTCTGCGTACAAAGATTGAAGAAAATCCAAAAGAACCTAAGCATATTATTTCTGTCCGCGGAATTGGCTACCGCTTAGATAGTAACATTAAGTAGGAATCTAGGAATTGCGGTGAAAGGATACAATTCCATCTTTATTAAAGTAACGATTCTTTTTGCCTTTTCCCTAATAGGACTTGGTGCATTCTCTTTCTATTTTATTCGGATGCACGCCAACAATGAACATTTAGAAGCCCAACGCAAATATAATCAATTCATTGCAACAATAAACAAAATTATTTATTATGGTGGCAATCTCGCACTAATTGAAAAATATCTTAATGAACTTGACTTCCAAATGATTGATAATCAAAAAATTAAAGAAGAGTTATTTTCACAAGTTGCACCTAATTTTGGCGGAATTGTTGCTAAAATCCTTAACGATGAAGATAGCATTTACATTCTTGTTCAAACGCCAGAAAAAGCTACACTTTACAAAGATTCTTCCAAAGAATCTCGCAAAAACTCCTACATCCTTACTTTTATGGCTTTTTTTATCGTAATTGTTCTTTATATTCTTATCATCAAAAGCTTAATGCCGTTGAGAGGGTTACGCAAATCTATACGCAAATTTGCACAAGGCGAACAAAACATTTCTTGCGTTATTCCCCATAACGACGAAATTGGAGAATTGTCGCGTGAATTTGATAATGCGATTAAAAAAATTAGTGCTCTCAACCAATCTCGCCATTTATTTTTACGCACAATTATGCATGAACTAAAAACGCCTATTACAAAGGGAAGAATCGTTGCAGAAATGGTGGAAAACCAAACACAAAAGGAACGATTAATTTTTATCTTTATGCGTCTTAATTCTTTGATCGATGAATTTGCAAAAATTGAGGAAATGAGTTCAAAAAACTATAAAATTTCAAAGCAGGAGTACCCTTTTCAAGAAGTATTGGATTCTGTATTTAAGCAATTAATGAATGATTACAAACAAAATGAAAGTATTATTTATCCACAAGAAGATTTTATCGTTAAAGTTGATTTTGAAATGTTCTCGCTTGCACTCAAAAATCTTATTGATAATGCACTAAAATACAAAAGTGAGGGTAGTGTTATCATTGAAACTGATGCAAATTCTATCATTGTTAAAAATTATGGTCAACCCCTTTTGTATCCCATTAATGAATATTTTAAACCTTTTTTTAAGGATTCTAAGAATCCACATTCGCAAGGATTAGGGCTTGGTTTATATATCATTAAAAACACGCTTGAAGCACAAGGATTAAAATTCCAATATGCTTATCAAGACCAAATCCATCACTTTATCATTAAAGGTGCGATGGTTAAGCCTAAAAAACAAATCAACCACAAAAAAGGATAAATATGTTTAAACGATTCAGAACATTACGCCAAAACCCGCTCATAAGAGATTTAGTAACCGAAACAAGGCTATGTAAAAAAGATTTTATTTACCCCTTATTTGTTATTGAGGGGGAAAATATTAAAAATAGCATTGAATCAATGCCCGGAGTATTTGTGATGAGCATAGATTATCTCCTTAAAGAATGTGAAGAATTACTCAAACTCGGTGTTACAAATCTTTTACTCTTTGGTATTCCAAAAATTAAAGATAGTATCGGTTCTGCAGCATTATCAGAAGAATTTATTGTAGCAAAAAGTATTCTTGCGATAAAAAAATATTTTGGGGACGCATTTTTAATCTCCGCTGATTTATGCTTTTGTGAGTATACAGACCATGGGCATTGTGGCATTCTGGATGAAAAAGGGCATTTACACAATGATGCGACTTTAGAAATTCTTGCTAAACAAGCCCTGATTCTTGCAGAATCTGGGGTGGATATATTAGCTCCAAGCGGTATGCTTGATGGAATGATTCTTACATTAAAGCAGGTTTTAGAGAAAAGTAATTTTTCCCATATTCCCATCATGAGTTACTCAACCAAATTTGCAAGTGCCTATTATGGACCTTTTAGAGATGTTGCACAATCTACACCAAGTTTTGGCGACCGCAAAGGCTATCAACAAAATCCCGCCAATCGTAGAGAGGCAATTCTTGAGAGCCTCAATGACGAAAAAGAAGGTGCAGATATTTTAATGGTTAAACCAGCTTTAGCTTATTTAGATGTTGTGCGGGAAATACGCGAACACTCCTTACTACCTTTAGCAGTTTATAATGTGAGTGGCGAATATAGTCTCTTGAAGCTTGCACAAAAAGCCGGGATTCTTGACTATCAACGTACCTTATTAGAAACAATGGTAAGCTTTAAACGTGCGGGTGCTGATATTATCATTAGCTATCATACAAAGGAAATGTGTGAATTAGATTTGATCAATTAATGAGAATTAAATAAGTTAAAAGCTATTTTAGTTTAGAATTACAAGTCTTAATAAGGAGGGAAATTATGGATAAAATATTTTTATCTCCACCGGATATGGGTGGAAATGAGGAAAAATATGTTAAAGAAGTTTTTGAGAGCAATTATATTGCACCACTTGGAGCTTTCGTAGACCGCTTTGAAGAATCAATCAAAAATTATACGCATTCTTCTTGTGCACTTGCCTTAAGTAGTGGCACGGCGGCATTACACTTGGCTTTGCGTGTCAGTGGCATTCAACAAAATGACTTTGTTCTAGCTAGCAGCTTCACTTTTATTGGCTCTATTGCAGCAATTCTTTACGAAAAAGCTATTCCTGTTTTTGTCGATTGCGATGAATCTTGGAATCTCTCACCTACTCTCCTTAAAGAAGCCATCTCAAAGCTTAAAAAGCCTCCAAAAGCCTTAATTCTTACTCACCTATATGGGCAATGTGCAAAATTAGATGAAATTATCGAAATTTGCAAAAATGAAAATATTACTCTTATTGAGGATGCAGCTGAATCTTTGGGTGCTTTTTATCATCAGCAAAGCACAGGTACTTTTGGGGATTTTGGTGTGTTCTCTTTTAACGGTAATAAAATTATCACAACAAGTGGTGGTGGTATGCTTATTGCAAAAAATCAAGAAGCATTGCAAAAAGCAAGATTCTTAAGCACACAAGCAAAAGAACCTTTTCCTTATTACGAACATCAAGAATATGGCTACAATTATAGAATGAGCAATATTTGTGCTGCTATTGGTGTTGGACAAATGGAAGTTTTAGAACAAAGGGTATTAAAGAGACGACAAATTTTTGAGTGGTATCAAGAAGCCCTTAAGGAGTTTCAACTTCAATTTATGCCAGAATTGCCCAACACAAGAGGCAATCGTTGGTTAACAACACTCTGTTTACCTGAAAAGTGTAATCCCTTAGAGTTGGTAAAAATTTTTGAATCACAGAAAATTGAAGTACGTCCATTGTGGAAGCCTATGCACTTACAACCACTTTTCAAGGATGCATCCAGCTTTACTAATGGTAACTCAGAAAAATTGTTTAAGTCTGGAATCTGCCTTCCTAGTGGCACAAAGATGACTCAAAAGCAAGTATTCAAAGTCGTTGATATCTTAAAAGAAGTCATATGAAACGGGTTTTTTACTCTCGTTTTCTTGTCCGCTTATTGCGTCCTAGCAATTTTAAACGGACAACTTTTTTTGTCTTTGCAGATATTTTATTTTCTTATTTTACACTAACTTTTGCCTATAATTTGCGTTATAGCTTTGAAGTTCCTCTTGAGTTTACTGATGAAGTAAAAATTTCTTTTTTGCTATTAATTTTTTGTAAAATTATAGCTATTTTTTTATTTAAAATCTACCTTGTTCCATGGCGATTCTTTGGTTTAAGTGAAGCTTTAAAAATATTTTATGCCCACAGCGTTGCTTACAGCATCTGTGCATTGCTTTTTTATATTCTTGGCCTACTTGACCACATTCCTCTTAGTGTCATTATTATGGATTTTGTTATTTCCTCTATTACTCTTGGTTGTATGAGAATTTCTAAACGCATTTACATTGAAAATGTTCCGAGACAATCCCCCAGACCAACCCTTATATTTGGTGGTGGCACACAAGCAGCAAACATTATCAAGAGTGCTTTAAGTCGAGAAATTCCACACTACCCATTAGCTATCATTGATTATCGCAAAGCTTCTTGGGGAACATATATTGGGAATCTCAAAATACACCCCTTTAGCGAATGTCAAAATCTTATTGAAAAACATAAAATTACCAGTGCTATCCTTACAAAAGAATTTGCAAAACCACCACTAGAAGATATTTTTCAAAAACTTGACGCATTAGGTATTTTAGATATTAAAATTGCAACAACTTTAAGTGAAGAATCAAATGCAGATTCTCACTCTAAAGCACCATTGAAAGACATTTCCATTGAAGATTTACTTTCTCGCCCCATTAAGGACTTAGATAAAGATTTAATTTCACAATTTATCGCAGATAAAGTTGTATTAATTACCGGTGGTGGTGGTAGTATTGGGAGTGAAATTGCACGACAATGTAAAATTTTTGGTGCAAAAAAATTGATTTTGCTTGACCACAGTGAATATAATCTATACGCCATCATGGAAGAAATTGGAGAACAAGGCTTACCTGTGATGATGAGTATTCTTGAAAAAGAACGTCTGCAAGAAGTTCTTAATACTTATAAACCAGATATCCTACTCCACGCTGCCGCTTATAAGCATGTTCCTTTGTGTGAGGCAAATATCTTGAGTGCGATTGAAAATAATATTCTTGGTAGTAAAAATGTTATTGATTGTGCTATTCAAGCAGAAATTCCTAAAATCGTCATCATTTCAACAGATAAAGCCGTCCGTCCCACCAATGTAATGGGTGCAACAAAGCGTACAGTAGAACTCTACGCACAAAATATTGATTCTAAAAAAAGTGAGGTTGTCGCTGTACGCTTTGGGAATGTGCTAGGTAGCAGTGGAAGTGTTGTGCCAAAATTCAAAGCCCAAATTGAATCCGGAGGACCCATCACCGTAACGCACCCTGATATTACGCGTTATTTTATGTTGATTCCAGAAGCTTGTCGTTTAGTTTTGCAGGCAGCCTCCATCGCTGAAGGAGGAGAAATTTTTATTCTTGATATGGGTTCCCCTGTTAAGATTGTTGATTTAGCAAAAAATATGCTCAAACTTTATCGCAAAGAAAATGAGGTAGAAATTATTTTTAGCGGTTTAAGACCCGGTGAAAAGCTCTACGAAGAATTATTAATTGATGATTCAGAAGCAAAAACACAATATGATTCCATCCACGTTGCACGTCCAACGCCCTATTCTATTCAGCTATTGGAACAAAAAATACAAGAATTGCTGACTTGTAAAGATAAAATCGCGAAACTCAAGGAAATTGTTGTTGAGTTCAACCATCAGGAAAACAAAGAAGGAAAACCTAATGTCTGAAGAAGAATTACCACTTATTACACTTTTGCACCACACACCCTTGCATATTTGTTCCCATGCAACACGAACTTGCTGGCAAAGCTTTGCAAAAGGGGATAATGGCGGGGAGATTGATTGTGAGCTTATCGATAGAGTCGGTAATCAATATCGACACTCAAGCACGCTCGAACATCTTTACTATAATTTTTACATTCAAGGTATTAGCAGAACGTGTTTACAAGAATTAGCACGGCATCGAATTGCTTCTTTAAGTGTAAAATCTACGCGTTACACCTTAAAGGAACTTAAGCAAGAGTCAAGCTTTTTACCCATCAATTCCATAAATATTCAGAGGGCAAAACAATTCATCATTTTTACGGAAAATCAAAAAGTGAATGAAGCAAGCATCCATGCATTGGAACAACTAAGGGGCTTATTATCTGATGGCATCAGTAATGATTTAGCAAAATTTGCAATGCCTGAATGCTATCGCACTGAACTTACATGGAGCGTGAACGCAAGGAGCTTACAAAATTTTTTCACATTGCGTTCTAGCAAAAAGGCATTATGGGAAATACGACGATTAGCTTTCAGTATCTATAAAGCTTTACCAAAAGAACATTTATTTATCTTTAAGCGATGTATGGAGGTTACAGAATGAAATTATTTGGGACAGATGGAGTCAGAGGCAAAGCGGGTGAAAAGATTAGTGTTTTCACCTCCTTAAAAATGGGACTTGCAGCAGGGATTTATTTTCGCAAAAATTCTAAAACTAACAAGATTCTTGTAGGCAAAGATACACGTCGCAGCGGGTATATGATTGAAAATGCAATTGTAAGTGGCTTAACTGCTGTAGGTTATAATGTCATTCAAATTGGTCCTATGCCAACCCCCACCATTGCATACTTAACAGAAGATATGCGTTGCGATGCAGGAATTATGATTAGTGCAAGCCACAATCCTTATGATGATAATGGCATTAAATTCTTTGACCCTAACGGATTCAAACTTGATGAAAGTGCAGAATGTGAGATTGAAAAAATTTTCCATGATGACACCCTTTTAGAAAAATCCCAAAAAATGGGTAAGGAGATTGGTAGCTCTAAACGCATTGATGATGTCATTGGACGCTATATTGTACATATTAAAAATTCTTTCTCCAAAGAACTATCACTCATTGGTATTAGAATTGTACTTGATGTAGCCAATGGTGCAGCATATAAAGTAGCCCCAACGATTTTTAGTGAACTAGGTGCAGAAGTATTTGTAATCAACGATAAGCCAAATGGTTACAATATCAACGAAAATTGCGGTGCAACACAACCGCAAATGTTGGCAAAAGAAGTTAAGCGTGTACGTGCTGATATTGGTTTTGCGCTTGATGGAGATGCAGACAGGCTCGTTGTAGTAGACAATAAAGGTGAAATTATTGATGGAGACCAACTCATTGGTGCTTTAAGCACACACCTAAAACGGACTAATGCCCTCACAAAACCTGCCATTGTTGCCACACAAATGAGCAATCTTGGGCTAGAAGAATATCTTAAAAAAACACTTAAATTGAATCTTTTACGTTGCAATGTAGGCGATAAATATGTGCTTGAATTAATGCAAAAAGAGGGTGTTAATTTTGGCGGTGAGCAGAGTGGACACATCATTTTGAGTGATTTTGCAAAAACAGGAGATGGATTACTTTCAGCATTACAAGTTATCGCCTTTGTGCTTAAAAGCAATAAAAGTAGTGCAGAAGCCTTAAAACTATTTGAACTCTATCCGCAACGACTTATGAATTTGAACATTTCTAAAAAACGCAATCTTGATGAAATTGATGGCTTAAAAGATTTAACAAGTGAAATTGAAAAGCAACATATGCGACACCTTATTCGCTATTCTGGAACAGAAAACAAATTAAGAATTCTTCTGGAAGGGAACGATTTAAGTATTCTAGAAGAATATCTTAAAAAACTTGAAGATTTATTTAAAAAGGCATTAATCTAGTGGTAATCAATAAGAATTTTATCAAAGCGACAAGCATTGCCTTTGTGGTTTTTGTCATCGACCAAGCCATTAAATATTGGGCCGTTTATACAAATGTCAACATTGAAGCCACCCCCATTTCTTTAGTTCTTGCTTACAACAAAGGCGTTGCATTCTCAATGTTTGCTGGGCTTGAAGGTTGGCTAAAATATTTGCAAATTCTTCTTATGTTACTCATTGCAACTTATCTCTACAAGAATCCTAACCTATTCAATGCCCACTATTTGCCCATCGGCATTCTCTTTGGTGCAGCATTTGGAAATATTATTGATCGCTTTATTCATATCGGTGTCGTGGATTATATTTTTTGGCACTATCTCTTTGAATTTGCTATTTTCAATTTTGCGGATATAATGATTAACTTTGCTGTGCTACTGATTCTTTATCAAAGCTTTTTCAAGAAGGCTTAAAATTTTTTCTGGTATAATTGCAACTCCTTTCGTTATTGGTCGCGTAGCTCAGTTGGTAGAGCACTACCTTGACATGGTAGTGGTCGTTGGTTCAAGTCCAATCGTGGCCACCATTCTTTGTTTTACTTATTCAGCCTTTTATATTCCTTAGGTATATTAGTTAGGCTTTAGCCATTATTTAGCTTCCCTTTTTCTTGGTTCGCCTGATAAACATAGGCAAGAACTTCAGCAACAGCCGCAAACATAGCTTCTGGGATAACTTCCTCAATATCTACAGACTTATATAACTCGCGTGCCAAAGATGGATTCTCAACAATCGGCACATCATTTTCAAATGCAATGTCCTTGATTCTTGTTGCAAGATGGTCGACTCCCTTTGCAACCACACGTGGAGCAGATTCTTGAGCCTGGTCAAATCGCAAAGCGACTGCATAATGTGTTGGATTTGTAATAACAACGCTTGCACCTGGTACAGCTTGAGACATACGTTTGCGTGACGCTTGAAACATCAAAGAACGAATTTTACCCTTAATTTCCGGATTTCCTTCTTGTTGCTTGAATTCATCTTTTACCTCTTGCTTTGTCATCTTAAGGCTCTTATAATAACGTCTTCGCTTAATCACATAATCAATAGCACTCATCAAAAAGAAAAAAAGCAACAAAATAGCCACAAGAATAATCGCTTTATCTCGCAACCAACGCATTTGGTCATAAAGGGGAAGTAAAGCAACAGTTGTCAATTCACCAATAAACCAAGAAAAAACCCAAAAACCAATGCCAAAAGCAGCCAACACCTTGACTGTAAGCAAAAAACCATCAACCAATTTTTTAATAGAAAATAAATTCTTAAATCCACTGACAGGATTGATTTTTGCAAGATTAAATTTAATTGCTTTAGAAGTAAGCAAAAAACCAAACTGCCCAACATTACTCGCCACTGCAACAATCATCAACCCTGCAAAAAATGGTGCAATAATGAAAAATAATTCTTGAATAAAACGCAATGTAATCGAAACAACATTAGCTGCTGTCATCTCTACGCTAAACAAACTCATAGAAAAATGATAAATATCCATACAGCGGTCAACAACATATGTAAAGAGAACATAAAGTAAAATAAAACCAACCACCAAACCAAAAAAGCCCACAACTTCCGGACTTTTAGGAACATTTCCCTCTTCTCTTGCTTTCTCTATTTTTTTCGCTGAAGGTTCTTCTGTTTTCTCTTCTTCATCAGCCATACTATGCTCCAAAATCCCTTAAAATTGCTTGATACTCTTCTTTTGTGTTTGCGTTTTGAAAAAATTTAACCTCATCGCATTCAAGGTATTTTATCCAAATAAACCTTTCAGCTTCACTAATTTTTAAAATATTATTTTTAAGCATACGGTATAATCCAGAAAGTGATTTTTTTGTATAAATACCAAGCAAGGAATGAATATGACTAGAATCTTTAAAAACAAGTGCATCCACCCCCAGATTAGATTCAGCCCTAAAAGCTTCCTGTAGGGCTTGAATCTGTGCAAGACTTACAAGCGGGGTATCCACAGGAATAATAAAATTCTGTTCACAATTAGATTGCTCTAAAATACTACATAACCCGTTAATAGGACTTGAAATCTCTTGTAAATCCATAAAAATATTACTACCCCAAGAACCTTTGTAGTGCTTCTTTGATGACAAAAAAACTTCTGTAAAAAGCCTAGACTCTACAAGACGTTGATATTGATACTCTAACATGGTTTTTCCACCCAACTCTAAAAGTGCCTTATCCTGTCCCATACGCCTACTTTGCCCACCGCACAAAATCACCGCATTCATTATTCCTCCTTCAGCTAATCTCCTAAATAAAGAATCATTTTTAATAATATTTTTAGGGATATCACGCTATTTTACCAAAAATTTTACAAAGGATAAGAATGCTTCAAGATCGATTTGGTCGAGTCGTAAATTATTTACGCATTTCTATAACACAAAAATGTAATTTTCGTTGCCAATATTGTATGCCTAACACGCCTGATGATTTTTTTGATTCGCTTGAGGAAATTCCATTAAATGCTATGCTTAATTTTATTTATTTAATGATTGATGAGGGTATCCAAAAAATTCGCATCACGGGTGGCGAACCCTTATTGCGTAAGGATGTAGATGATTTTATTGCAAAAATTTATGCCTACTCCCCACAAGTCGATATTGCCCTTACGACAAATGGTTATTTTCTTCCTCACTACGCCCAAAGATTAAAAAATGCAGGACTCAAACGCATAAATATCTCCCTCGACACACTTAAGAAAGAAAAAGCAATCCTATTAAGCAAAAAAGATATATTAGAACAAACCCTAAGTGGGATTGAAGAGGCGTTGAAAGCTGGATTAAAAATTAAACTAAATATGGTGCCTCTAGTAGGGATAAATGATGACGAAATTTTAGAGATTTTAGAATTTGCAATACAAAAAGGAATTATGTTACGTTTTATTGAATTTATGGAGAACGAACATGCAAGTACAAAAATTAAGGGCTTAAGGGCAACTGATATTTTGAATATTATTCATTTGCGCTATGCCACACAAAAAAAAGAAAAAGAAAATTTTGGACCAGCATCCCTTTATGAAATTCCACAAAAAGCTACATTTGGCATTATCGCACCCCACGATCACCATTTTTGCGAAAGTTGCAACCGTATCCGCTTGAACTCTGAGGGCTTTATTATTCCTTGCCTTTATTTTGATGAAGCCATCAATCTAAAAGAAGCTATACTCAACAATGATCAACAAGAAATGAAAATGGGCGTACAAAAAGCTCTAAATAATAAGGCAGAGAAGAATCGATGGAGTGAGGTTTCAAGTGAAATTTCTAGTCGTGCATTCTATAAAACCGGCGGTTAAAATAAAACTTAAAACTTTACATTCACGCCAACCCCAGCCCCAACAGTAAAGGTTTTATTCATATCTAACGCAAGGGGGGCAATAGGGTGATTACTTTCCGCCTTACCAAGAATCATATGCCTTGCTTTAACTGCAAATTCTAACTCAATATGACGATTAGGAGTAAATAAAATACCGCCCTTAAGATTATACGCAATACCCTGAAAAGATAAATCGCTCTCTGCAGATTGATCATTGATTGTAAGATTTTCTTTATCTAAAGTCGTGAACGAATATCCCAGCCCACCTCCAAATAAAAGTTTCCAATAGGGCGTCAAAAAAGGTGTACGATTGTATTCAGCCATAAAACTATAATAATGCAGACCAGCCTTCTTATGGGCTGTTTCAATGGCTAAATAAAGCCGATTCTCTTTATCGGGCAAATACCCAAGCCGAATCTCTCCACCCATCAACATTTCTGAAAGATTATGCTTTTCGGTTGTAAGCCCAACAATCTCTAATTGACTTATTGAAAAAGCCTTCTGTATATCTATGCTTCCGCCAACCAACAACCAACCCTCAGCATACAAAGGTAAAATAAAACAACAGATTAAAAAAAGTTTTTTCAATACTATCATTAAATCACCTTAATTACTTGTGCGATAGCGGAATTGTCCTTTCTTAAAAACCATTCCAAAGCCACCAATCCCAAACAACCACCTATTTTCGATAGTATTTTTCATAAAAGCTGCCAATTCACCCTTCACACTTCTCCCATACACCACACCCACACCATCTGTATGTCCAATAGAACAAACCGTTCCACGATGCACAAACTTAAAAGGGGGGAGAGCCGATTGCTGATTCAATATCCTGCAAAGAGATTCACCAACATAGTCTCCCATTTGTGCGGAAAGTTGAGCAGTTGGTGCATGAATAACATCTTTTGAGGTAGCAAAGGCACAATCCCCAACAACGAAGATATTTTCAAATTCATTGCAACGTAATTCCGCTGTAACAGCAATTCTACCTCTTTTATTAGGAATGCTACTATGCTCAACAATATCACTCCCTTTTACTCCAGCACCCCATAAAACCGTATTGGCTTCAATGATCTTTTCCTCTCCGCTAATGTCAATTCTCACACCATTAGGTAAACATTCTTTCACATTACCACCACAAATAAACTCTACACCCAACGCTTCCATTTTTTCTTTTGCAATTTGACTTAATTTTGGAGAAAAAACAGGTAAAATTTGCTCAGATCGTCCGATACAAATCACCTTAGGCAGACTCGGGTCAATACCACAAATTAAACATAACTCTTTCAATTCTGTTGCCATTTCGGCTGCAAATTCAATACCCGTAAATCCCGTCCCACAGACAACAACACGCAAATCCAATTCATTTTTTGTATGCACAAACTCCTTAAATTTATGCTCAATATTTGCAGATAACTTTAATGCAGCATTTAGTGATGAAAGTTTATAGGCGTATTCATTGACACCGGGAATACCAAAATTATCAGGCTTAAACCCTAAAGCAATAACCAAATAATCATACTCATAAATCCCACCATTACCATAAACTTGACAACTTTCAGGAGAAATTTTCGTAATTTTATCTTTAATGAATCGAACTTTTTGAGGATCAAGAACCTTCCGGAAAAAAATTCTCGCCTTTCTAGCCCCAAGCGTCCCCACCGCAACTTTATGGAGAAGTGTTGTTTGATAATGATAGTCGTGTTTGCTAATTAAAGTAACTTCTGCTTGCTGATACTTAAGCATTTTTTGGAGAGTGATTGCGACTCTAAGCCCACCATAACCACCACCAATAATCAAAATGCGAGGGGGTTTTATCTCTGCCATCAAAAACTCCTTTTAAAAATGGGCATATTCTACCACACTTTGCTTTCAGCCAGACTGAATCTTTAATATTTACTTGAATGAGTGTTTAGAAATGAATCAAAAAGTGGTTTTATTACTCACACAGAGAAACAGAATATTACAAGAAATAAATTCAAGTTATTTTTTAACATTTTTATGTAAATATTATTTTAAAGTAGTATTTACATAATATTCTTCAAAAATACTTTGTGGGCGTGGTGGTGTGTTTGTTCTTTCAAAGATTTATTCACAAAATATATTATAGAACTATTCATTGATGAAATTTAAACAAGATATACCGCATAATACCTCTACAAGACTTAAAAGGATTTTTACCCCCCCCTTTTTTCCTAATCGATAAATACTCCTATATTTTTACTTAAATATCTACCAATTTTTTTGTTTCTTATCCAACTTCATAAATATACATTAAAATTTATATTATTATATTTTAATATAAAAATTTTTTTAAAATTCTTAATACAAAATATACAATGTGGTATATAAATATTATAATAATATTTTATAATTTATATAACTTTTTTATTCCATTTCTTTTGACAACATTTTGTGATGACATATTGTTATCTCTCATTATAGAATAAACCTTATTTACTTTTAACTCTTCAAAAGAATATTTCTTACATGCTATAGCAGATTCTATTGCATATCCATTATGCCAATATTTTTTGTTGAATGAAATCCTATTTCAAGTAATTCATTATTAACTATATCTTGAATTGTAAGCCCTGCTTGGACTATAAAAGTATTATCTTCTTTTAGTATAACAGCCCATAAACCAAAATTATGTTTTTTATCTATAACTTCATAGTCAGAAAAAGCATGCTCATAGGCATACATAGCCTCTTCATTTGAAGTATATTACATAAATCATCATAATCATCTGTTATTAATTCTCTTAAAATTAATCTATCAGTTTCAATTATATTCATACTAATAAATGCCTATTAATACTATTTATCAAGAGTTATTAATACCCCTCCAGGTTTACTACCATTTTCACTATCCTGCTATTCCCTGTCTTTCCATAATTTTAACTATGCTAGCCACTCTATTATACCCAATTTCTACCTATGTTGTAAAAATACTTGCCTTACACCAGCTCTAACTACAAGTTTCGCTACATCTCCCCATAAATCTTCAAAGCTTTAATCTTTAGTGTGTAATTTCGACAAGAACTATAGCCTCTTTCATTAAAATCATTGATTTATTTATTGTTAAATTTTTTTATTTATAGATATTTCTAAACAAATAAACTTGTTATTTGATATGACTTTGTGTATAATTTCGCTAATAATAATTTTAGATTAAGGATATGCAATGAAATTTCCTTTGTTGTCATTAGCTCTATGCAGTTTTGTTTTTGCGGATTATCGTTATTTTGAGCAACACACCCCAAAAGTTGGTTTTTTTCAGCAAAATGAGGCAATTCAACGTCATTATGAAGCGATTAAATTACCGCCACAGCAACCTGTTCAACCCATTATCCAACCTCAAAGCACACCCCAAAACCAACAAGTTTATGTTGCACCGAGCAATATGCAATACATTCAACCCCAAATGCAGATGCCACAACCCCCACAAGCAACCCAACCTTATCCAACAACAAGTGCACCTGTGCAGGTTTTTGTTCAAAATTGTTGTCAAAATCAACAACAGCAAAATCAGGAAACACAGCAACAATAATTTGCCTATTATTACTTCAAACTCTATCGCTTGATTATCTTGCAATCTAAAAGTCTACCTTGCAACAATAAATATTCTTTGGAGTGCAAGGTAGCCTAAAATGGAGTTTTTGTAATGCTATTTATATTTTATTTTGTGCACTTTTATTATTTTTTACTTTGGATGACACCATCCCATTTCCACCCATTAAAACACCTACTTGTGCACCAATAAAATCAACAGCTTTTAATAGTGTATCTTGGCTTAAGTGTGCATATCTCTGTGTTGTTTTTAATTGTGTGTGTCCTAAAATTTTTTGCACTTCATATAAACTTTTTCCACCATTCACCAAAAAACTAGCGAAAGAATGGCGTAAATCGTGAATTCTAACATCAGAAAGCCCTGCAACTTGCCTTGCACTATTCCAACTATAATAAATATTTCTAAATGGACGCTTTGTTTTGCTATTCAAAAATAAATAATTTCCCTCTCTAGGTAGAGAACGCAATAACTCCATTGCTTCAAATGACAAAGGAACATAACGAACTTTTTTTGTTTTATTGCGTTCTATCCTCCATTCGCGATTCTCAAAGTTAATATCTTCCCATTTTGCCCTTAATACTTCACCTCTCCGTGCACCTGTCAATAATAAAAAATATATAATAAAGAATAATTTTTTATTGTTTGATTTTCTAAGTGCAATATAAAGTTTCTTAGTTTCCTTAATTGTCAAAAACCTTTCTTTTGCATTATCAGGTTTCAATAGCGGTATTGTTGCTGTTGGATTCTTGCTCAAATGAGGAATATTCCATTTTAAGGCAAGATTAAAAATATATCGCAATAAAATCAAAAGCCTATCTGTTGAGGCAGGGGCATGATTTAGGCTATGAGAAGCAAGTAAGGCAACAATCTCGGAAGGCATAATAAGTTGCATAGGACGTTGATTAAAAAGGGGTAAAATATGATTTCTTAATAAAGATTCATCTGTCTTATAAGAACGTTTATGCTGTTTAATATAAGGATAATATATGGTATGTACAAACTCTCCAAAGAGAATTTCAGGCTGAGAATCTCTTTGGCAATAAGGATCTCGCCCCAATGCTAAATTTTTTCTTGCTTGAGAGGCAATTTGACGGACAGAACATAAAGAAATTTCTGAGAATCTTCCTAATCGTTTTTGACGTGTTTTGTGTGCAAAATCCTGGTAGCGAAAATAATATGTTTTACCTTTTTTACGAACTTCTAGCATTAATCCACGTATTTCTGTATCAAAAAAATCTATTTTTCTTTTGCTTTCTGGTGGCGTTAAACTTGCTAACAACTTCTCATCAAAGTGAATTTTTGGCATTCAAAACTTTCAAGACAAGCAATTATCTTTCAGAGAAGTGTTGGGCTGGGTTTCCCAAAATAAAAGCCTTGAGAGTAATCAATACCCATTTCACAAATAATCTGATATATCCTATCAGAATGCACAAACTCTGCAACACTCTTTACACCAATCCCTTTAGCAAACTTTGCAATAGAATCCACAATTTTATAACTACGTTCATCGGTATCAATATTCTTTACAAAAGAACCATCAATTTTAATATAATCTGCTTTCATATCAATTAAGCGTCCAAAGTTAGAGTTTGCGGCTCCAAAATCATCAATGGCAATCTTAAATCCCTTACCGTGAAGCTCATTAATATGTTCAAGTACCTTATCTTTAATTGAGTCAATATCTTCCAAAACTTCTAACAGAACGCGACTGGGGTGAATTCCATAACGTTCACAGCGATTTAAAAGATAATTAACAATCTGTCTATCTCGCAAACCCTCTTCAGAAATATTAATAGAAAATTCTAAATCTAAATCCTTAAAAAAAGAAAAACTTTTATTAATAACCGACATTGAAATATTATTCATTAAACCAGATTCCTTTGCCACACCTAAAAAAATATCGGGCCTAACCACAGAACCATCATGATTCAGCAAACGCACAAGTGTTTCATACTTCTCAACTTTCTGCGTAACATTATTAACGATAGGTTGATAAAAAGGAACGATTCGGTTATTTTTTAACGCCAGATGAATAGCCTTCATCCAATGAATATTCCTCTGTTGCATTGCAAAAAATTCCTCATCACTTTGCTCCAAAACACATATCTTTGTATTAGTCCTTTTTGCTTCCTCCACCGCACTATAAGCCTTTGGTAGCAACGCCTTCCCTTTACCACAAACAATACCACTAATAAATTCTACATCAATCTCATGCCCATCAACAATAAAATCATGCTCCAAACGTAATACATCAAGAGAAGAGACAAAATCATAAACTTCCTGCTGACTTGCCTCAAAAAATAAAATCACAAATGTGTCTGAATCAACCACAAAAACACGCGTCCCGCGCGGACGATAATCGCTTAAAAAATCTTGAATCTGTGCAATCAGAGAATCTATAGATTCTAATGCTGAAATCAAACGACAACGCATAATAGTTGGAACTTGCAAAAGAGCTAAAATATACTCCTGTTTACCATGTAGACACTCATTCAAAGAGCTTCTCTCTGCAAAAAAATCATTTTCTCCTAAAAATGAATTTGAGAATTTACTAATTTCCGTTAAAATGTTGGATGCGTGTGTTGGACATTTTTTAATCTGTGCATATCGCAAATCCTGTGGAAATTCAAATTCAAGCTGAGAAATAATCAAAAATTTTGCCTGCATATTAATGCTATGAATAATACGAATCGTATCAAATAAATCATCATCAATCGGTAATTCCCAAAATAAGACAATATCACAAAACTCTTTTTCTATAAATTCAAGTGCGGCTTTTAGGTGAGGTACATTGATTGTTTCACAAAAAGTAAAAAATTCCTCAAAAGATGGGATATTATTCTTAGCTGCGATATTAAGAATTTTAAGAATTTTATTTGAAGCCATCTACTGCCCCTGAAACAACATATTCCCGAGTTGTTTATTTGCCTCTTCTAAAATTTTATTTGCATTACGCGTGTGGTCGCTCGTGCTAGAATCTGGGGCATTCGGCGTAGAAACGCTAGGTGCAGTTGGTTTAGAGGAAGGGTTTGTGGGTGTATTCGCTGGTCTGTATACATTAATAGAGCCATCACTATTTGGTACTGCACCATTAGGCATACGCACAAATAAATCATTATAATTCTCACCCCCTCGCTTATGACGCACATAAACTTCACCCGTCTGATTATTATAAATATAGGTATCAGTCTGGTCGGCAAACATTACCCATTGTGCATTTGAAAAACTTGACAAACAGAATAAAATAAAAATTACCTTCCACATTTAAACTCCTTATAAAATTTTTTCTAGTTGTTCCTTAACTTGTAAAATTCCTTTTTGCTTTGCATAAAAACTATTGGAGTTCGCAACCAAATAAGCACTAGAATGCAAAATAACCTCATCAATTTTAAGATGATTCTGTGCCATTGTTTCACCCGTCTCAACAATATCCACAATAACATCACTCAAACCCACTAAGGGTGCTAACTCAATCGAGCCATAAAGTTTAATTGTTTCCACCGCAATGGCTTTGGATGCAAAATAACTTTTTGTAATATTAACCATTTTTGTAGCGACCTTAACGATAGGTTTTTGTGTATAAGGCTGTGCATTCTCCAAAGAACCAACAACAACGCGACATTTTCCTAAGCCCAAATCCAAAAGTCGCATAACATTTGAAGAACTTTCTTCCAAAACATCTAAACCCACAACGCCCAAATCTGCTGCCTGATGCTCCACATAAGCAGGAACATCTTGATTTCTCACCAATAAAAAGCGAATATTATCTTGATGAAGAATAAGTTTTCTATTCTCAAATTCTACTCTTTGTTGCAAAATTTTCTCAAAAAGCTCCAGTGTCTGTGTCGCAATCCGACCTTTTGGTAAGGCAATTGTTAAAATCTGTTGTACACTCAAGAAAATCCTTTATTGCGTGAATAATCAATACTAATACCACGTTCTGATACCTCTGTAATTGCACGCATCATACCTTTAAACACTAAGGAATCATCATGAATTGCATCAGGAAAAAAACGTGCCAAAAATTTACCATCTCCGCCAGTAAAATATAATTTTTTATTTTTTGCACTTCCCTCAATCATTAGTAAAATTGACTTCAAGGCTCCATAACTCACAGCATCACGCGTATTTTGCGGAATAGCATTCAACTCAATGGTAAGATTCAAGTTTGTTTCAAGTGCAGAAGAAATTGCACGATACATCTTGCTATAGGTCGCCAATCCGGGCAAAATAAATCCACCTAAATGAATATCGCATTGCATCACATCAACTGTGATAGCACTACCCGCATCGACAATTACTCCATCACCAATACCCAAACAGGCTGCAATTCTATCCGCACCAAGCCCCTTGTATGCAGTATTTAACATCATATAGGGAGAAAGATTAATTGCCTCTGGAAAAATTTCTAATAATTTCTTTGTGCTTTTTGGATTCACGCTAATATAGTACAAAGGCAAAAGCACCTCATCTCTCTCCAGTTTTTCAGGTTGTACTTTCCATACTTTTCCACTATAATAAAAATGAAAATAACTATTCCCAGCATCACACAAAACCACTTTTCTACCTCTAATTAATTTTGATATACGATTGCCCAAAATACAAAGCTTTTTTTGCTCCAAAAACGGGTAAATCAATTCCACCAGGAATCTTATATGTTCGGAATTCTACAAAATCAGGATTCAATGCAATCAAATAACCTCGTTTTTCTAAAATATAAATATCAGTGCCAAAATTAACTCCTAGAAAATGGGCAAATGGGAATTTAATACGTTTTTTAATATTCAAATCAAAATCGCTCAAAAGCACTTCACCTTCGGCAGTAAAGAGATAAATACGGTCACTCAATACAAGAATCTGACGCAAATTCACATCATAGGTATTAACAAACTCTGGACTAACCGTAATCATACGACTCTTTGTTGCAGCAATAAGACGATTATTATATAAATCTAAAAAAGAAACATTATTAAAATTCTCATCATTACCTACAGGAATTTTTCTTACAATCTTATAGTTGCGTTTATCCACAATCATTAAAGCACCATCAAGTAAGGGAAAAACAATCAAATCACGCGTAAATACTGGACTTGCGGTAATGCTTGTAAAGGTCATCACACTACTCTCTTTCTGTGAAAATAAAGTCTGCCGATTCTTAATATTTTGAATAATTAATGTATTATCCGCCAAAACAAGAGCTAATAAATCTTTGTCTAATGTTGCTGCAAGAGGTCTGTGTTCATAAGAAGCAGAAAAAAGCTCATTTTGTTGTGTATCAAAAATAACAAGATTAGCTTGAGTACTCTTTTTTCCTTCTTCGCACACAGCAATACTAAGATCATCTTTTTGATTTAAAAAAGAACATTGTTTAGGAAGAATGGGGAACTCTAAAATCCCATCAGCAGTCAAAATCTGTCCAGATTCCAGAGTAATACCGTTTCTATTCGCTGTTTTCAAAGCTGACGAGATTCTTAAAGGCTCAATTTCTCCCTCTGTTATTTCAGGAGTATAATACTGCCTAGAATTGCACGCGACAAAGAAAATTGCTGTAAAGCATAAAAAAATGATACGAAATTTATGATTCATCGCCTTGCCCCTGTGGTGCAATTTCAATTCCCTCCAGCCCTTCTTTTTGTTGATTTACTTCTGAACTCTGTAAATCCGTATTTTGAGTTACCTCCATCTGAATTACACCATAATGTTTTAATGCTTGAGCAATACTATATACACCAGAAGTCTGTGGAATTTGTAAAAGAATTTGGTGTGCTTCCTGAATACGATTTTCCTCTAGTAACAAATACGCTTTTTGCAACATTGCTGCATACTTAAACGAAGGCTCTAAATTTTCTCGCTTAAGCAATACATCAAAGCCACTAATGTCGCCCTTTAAACTACTTTCCTCATAGGCAGAAAAGGCAGCAATAAAACCATCCTTAGAATTTGAAAGTTGTTTAAGATCCTCTTGATTATGTGTTTTTAAGGCTGTCGAAAGCAATAAAAAATCATAAAGCGTTGAACCCGTTTCTTGAAGTGCCAACCATTTTTTTCCACCTTGTTGCTCCTTCAACGCCTCACTATAAAGCATAAATGAGTCAAACCTCTTCTCTTCTTGATACCAAGACATTAAACGATAACCCAAAAAAGAACAAACCGCTACAACAATAATCAAAATAAAAATATTTTTGTAACGTTTATACCAGCTTTCAGCTCGAATCAAGCCTTCTAAGAATTTTTCTTCTGTAGAAATCTCTTCTTTAATGTAGTTAATATTCTCTTTTAAGCTCATTTTTTTCCTTTCTTAGAATCAAATTTCTATCGCCCTGTACTTCCAAAACCACCCTCTCTCTGTGTTTGGCTTAATTCTTCCACCTCAATGCAATCAGCCTGATATACTGCACAAAGCACGGCTTGTGCGATTCTATCTCCTATTTTCACAACATAGGGTAAAACAGAATGATTCATTAAAATTACCTTTAATTCTCCACGATAATCGCTATCCACTGTGCCGGGTGAATTCAAAACACTAAGGCCATGTTGTAGCGCTAAACCACTTCTAGAACGTACCTGAATCTCATAGCCACTAGGAATCTCCACCGCTAAACCCGTACGAATCAGTTGCCATTTTAATGGAGAAATTTCTAATTCTTCAATCGAAACTAAATCAAAACCTGAAGAACCTTGTGTTTGGTAGCGAGGAATTACAGCAAGGGGATGAAGTTTCTTGAACGCAAGTTTCATCGCACTCTATCCAAATTGTATATCTTGATAAAAAACACGCAATACTTCATAATCTACCTCACCGTTAGGGAGCTTTACGCTCACCTCATCACCTTCTTTTTTTCCATTAAAAGCTTTTGCCAAGGGGGAATGAAACGAAATAAGCCCTGCATCTGGTTTTGCTTCCATACTACCCACAATTGTGTAAGTCAACTGCTTATCTGTATCAATATCCAACAATTCAAATGTAGAACCAAAGCCAATTTTTTCATGCTTTAATTCTGACGGATCAACAACCTGCACACGTGCAAGTAGCTCACTCAATTCTTTAATTCTTGCCTCAATAAAAGCCTGTTTCTCCTTTGCTGCGTGATATTCAGCATTCTCTTTCAAATCACCATGCCCACGTGCAATATCAATCTCTTTTACAATGTTTGGACGTTCATTTTCTTTGAGATTCTTTAATTCACTCACAATTTTTTCATAACCAAACGCCGTCATAGGCTCTTTTTGCATAACGCTCCCTTAAAACCAATATTTTTTGTTATCATAGCTTAAAGCATTTTAAAATGGCTTTAAATTTTTTGTATCCATTCCGCCACATTTTGAGCACTACCATGTTGTAAATATTTTCGCAAAAGATTCGCCCCTTCCAAAAACTCTTCTAAAGAAGATTCCCTAAAAGACTTCAATAAATTCTCCTCACTTAAATCATCCTGTAATAGCTCATGATGTAAATTTCCCCTACCCATTTTTTCAAAAAAGATATTCGCTAACCCTACATTAGGGAGTCGCATCAAACGACGTGCAATAAAATAATCTAAAGATTTTGCACGATAACCAAGCACAAAAGGTGTTCCAAGCAAAGCTGCCTCAAGCGTTGCTGTTCCACTGCAGATAAAGGCAAACGCACTATCTTGTAAAGTTTCTTGTGCAGAATTTGAAAGAATAAACCCGTCTGTATCTCCATAAATCTCAGCGATATCTTGCTGTGAAAACAAGGGCGGTATCACTAAATGTGTTTCATAACCTTCTATACGCAATTTTTGAGCAACACAAGAAAAAGTAGGAAAGATACGACAAATTTCACTCCGTCGACTACCCGGCATAAAAGTGATTTTATGGCTCTGCTTTTGTGCTTGGACGGGAGGGATAACATCAAGTAAGGGATGCCCAACAAACTCAGCCTTATGTTGATAATAGTTGACCTCGAAAGGGAGAATCGCTGCTAAACGATCACAATACTTTTCAATACTCTTTGCACGATATTTTTTCCATGCCCAAACCTGCGGTAAAATATAATAAATAATTTCACACTTATAACCCCTTTGCTTAATTTTTTTAGCTAAAGGAATATGGAAAGATGAAGAATCCATTATTAATACTTTATCAACTTCCTGTGCTAACGATACCATCTGATTTTGTGCATTCATAAAAAAGGGAAGCTGCTTTAAAACATCACTAAAACCCATTACAGAGAATTGCGATGGGCTAAAAATAGGAGTGCATTGATAGGTTTGTGCAATTTCTGCATCAAAAATGCCTAAAAGCTCTACATCTCTCAAGTAGCGTAAAAGCCACCTAAGATGAAAATTAGAACTCGGCTCTAAAGCACTCACTAAGAGTTTCAATTAAAAACCTCGCCCACTTTCTTGAATCCAGATGGCGTAATAATCCGCATTTCGTTATTCATGGAATGTGGGCTTAATACTTCTTTAGCATTCTCTATATTTTGCTGCTCCTCATCTTTTTGTTCTTGGAATAATTGTTCACTTTCTAAACTTTGAAAATCCCCACTTTTTTCCTTTTTAAAGCTACTCGCCTCGACAGGTTCCCCCAAAGATGAAATACTATCCTCTATATCTTGATTACTCTGCTCTTGTGGTGTTTGTTTATTTAATTCTTCCTCCACAGACTCTTTTTGCATTAATTCTTCCTTGCATTCCACATTTTGTTCACCACCAGCTTGCAAATGTCGCATTTCCTCTTGTGCAAACAAAGAGCTACGATAGTTATTAAAATGCCCCTCCCCCTTCAAAGCATAAAGTTCACTCTTAAGCTCACGTACTTCAATACTCAATTCTCCCTTTTCAATCTCTAATTCAATTGTTTTTGCTTGTAATTTTTCAATTTCCTCTAAAAGCTCTTTTTCATTGCGACTCTCACCACTCTTAATAGAAACAATCGTTTGCTCATAATAATTTTTTGCTGGTTGAGCTTTAATAATTTTTCCACCCCTTCCCATCACCTCAACTTGTCTAAGCGGAATTGCTTCATAAATACCTGATTCAGCCGCACTCTCCAACAAAGTATCACGGCGATCTTTAATCGCTTTTAACGCATTTTGACGCACAATATATTCAGCCTTCAAACGTTCCACATCTCGTTGCAAATCCTTGACTTCTTGCCTTAATTGAACAGCCTGTTCCTCAATGTGTGCATTTTCAATGTGTAATTCTCGCAAATATTGTTCACGCTCTTCAAAATTCTGCTTACTAGCTTTCTCTTGCCTATCGATAGCTTTAAAGCTTTCTTCTAAGGCTTCTACCTGCTCTGTCAAAGTATCTACAAGCTCCATTTTCATATTGTATTCTTGGTTAAGCTTTTCACACGCCTCAATCAACTGTGCATGTTCTTTTTCAAATCGCTTACGTTCTTCTTCAAAAATTTCAACAATTTGCCACTTCTCTTTAATGCTTGATTCCTGTTCCATAAACCGCATTAAAATCTTATCTCTACCTTGCATTCTCTATCCTTAAGACTCTTCTTTTTGCAACTCTACTGAAAGTAGCAACATATCCTGTCCTTCAATAATCTTAACCTCCCTCGACCCACAAAAACCACAAACTCCATATTCCAGTCCATGCGGATAAGATTCTTGCCGACAACATATACAACTTAATTTTACCCTAATATTCCTTATTTCTAGCCCACTTTTCTCACAGACACTTCCCACTTTATAATTCTCAAATGCGGATTCAAACAAATGCGGATTTACACCGCAACGTTCTCCTAACCCAACGACAACATTTGACACAAAATCAGCTTGATGAATAAAAACTTGTTCCTCACATAGCTCCATTAATGAAGCAACAATTGAATATTCGTGCATAAAAATCCTTAGCAAATTCGTGGTAAAATTTCACCACTCGGATATTCCAAAAAACGCTTTCCACCACCCTTTTCAACAATAATTACCTCGCCTAAATGTTGTGATTTTTGAACTTCACCAATAATTTGTGCATCCTTTGCTCCAGCTCCCCTAAGCATCTCTACAACTTGTTTTGCATCTTCTGCCGCAACACCTACAACAGCTGCACCTTCATTTGCAAATTCTAATAATTCCAAAGCACCCAAAAAAGATACAATTCCCAATGCTTCTTGTGCATAAGCAATTTTCTCCCGTTCAATTAGAATGCTCACTTTAGATGAAATTGCCCATTCATTCAAGACTGCTGCAATTCCACCCCTTGTCGCATCTCTTAAACAACGCAATTGTAGGGTTTCATTCATAAAAAGTGGGGCAAAAAAAGGATAGAGTTGCTGACAATCACTCTTTAATGAACTTTGCAATGCAATTTCTTCACGCAAAGCATAAATTAATGCTCCATGACTTCCCGCTTCACCCGTAAAAATAATTTTATCTGTCGGTTGAAGGTTTTTGGCTGAAAGGTTTTTGTATTGAATTTCTCCGAAAGCTGTTGTCGTAATAAAAATCCTATCAAGACTACCCTTATTAAGCACTTTTGTATCACCAGAAAGAATTTTAACACCAGCACTTCTAAGTTCCACCGCCATTGATTTTAAAATTCTCTCTAAATCTTTCTTCAAAAATCCCTCTTCAATCAAAAAACAACAAGTTAAATACTGCGGTTTTGCACCCATCATAACAACATCATTCAAACTTCCACAAACACTTAATTTTCCAATATCTCCGCCCGGAAAAAATAAAGGAGAAATAGTAAAACCATCGCTACTAACTGCTAGATTCTCTTTTGCCTGAATGATACCGCCATCTTCACCCATAAACAACAAAAATTCACCCAAATATTTCGAAAAAACTTCATTTAAAAGCTTTTGGCTTTCAACCCCTCCGCTTCCCTCTGCTAAAGAAATTCTTTGCATGATTCCTCCTTGAATGGCTTTGCATTATTGAGTAAAGCCGTGATAAATTGATTTTTCATTTTTCTCCATTCTTTTACATCACAAACAAGAATAATTCTCTTCTTAGCACGACTCACCGCAACATTCAGAGCTGATAAAGCCCTTAAATTGCGCGAATCAGTCAAGTGGTAATGACATAAAACAGGAGAGAAAATAATAGTATCAAACTCTAAGCCTTGAGATTTATGAATCGTAAAAATTCTTTCTAAACCCCTTAAATGTGTGCAGGTAGAATATAACAATTTTTGTTGTTGTCGGAAAGGTGTAATAATGCCAAAATCCTGCATCTTTAAAGATTGGGTTAATACAGCAATAGATTGTGCTTCATTTAAAGAAGAATATTCCCTATCCTTGATAACATTTGTTCCGCTATCAATATAGAAAATTTCTGTAGCCTCTTGCAAACCATGCAAGTTTGCATGGTAGATAAAGTGGTCTAAAATTTGTGTCAAATTCTCCCCATATCGGTAGCTACGCGTCAAAACACTTAAATTAATTTGCTCAAAAGTGGGTTCAAAAGCTGGATTCTTTAGCATAGCTTCACCATTCTTAAAAAAATCCTCACAATAAAGGCTAGAAAGGCTGAATAGTTGCAATAAATGCCCATTTTCTAGTTGTCGCATATCACTAGAATTGGCTTCACAAACTGGATTCAGCTGTTTATGGTCACCCAACAATGTCAAAGGAGCATCATAATAAGCAAGGCTTAAGGATTTAATTAAGGGGACAGACGCTGCTTCATCAAGAAAAATATGGTCGATTTTTCCTAAACTCTCATAACGACGTATAAAACCATCAAGTGTCAAGGCAATAACTTTAGCCTCTTGCAAACGCTGTTTAATAGTTTTAGAAAATTCGAATGTAAATAAATTTTGCTCAAATTTTTTTGTAAGCATACCTGGATCGCACACTTCCCCATATTGCAAGAAAAAATTTTGGGTAGGGGTACCTAAACGCAACACAAATTCTAAGGGTATTTTTTGTTCTGCCAACATTGGTAAAATAGCATATAAAATTTGTTCTAATGCAGTATTTGTCGGTGCTAAAATTAGAGTTCTTTTTTCTTTACTTAAAAGAAACTTTAAAGCTTCAAACAAAACACCCTTTGTTTTTCCACTACCCGGTAACCCCCAAATATAGGAGATTGGGGATTGCAACAAATTTTTTAAAGCAGTATTTTGCTCCTGACTTAGTCTAGAAACTTCTTGAAAATTATATTCGCTTTGTAAGCTAAAAATTGCCTCCAGACGTTCAGAATCAAACAACGAAGGTAAATTATCTGCATGTTTTTGAAAAAATTTCTCCACATTCATCACCAAGAACTTTAAGTCGGAATAAAGTACAATCGTATGATTAAGAATCTGCTCTTTTATTTCAGAATCAGTAAAAATTTCTAATTTCTTTTCTTTTTCATCGAAACTTTTTACTCCCAAAATCTCACCATCAATTGGGTAGAATTTATCGCCGATTTGTAACACCAAAGCTTCTGCAAAAAGATACTTTGTCTGCAAAAATAAATCCACACCATCAAGATTGGATTGTTTTTTTACCACGGGCAATGCCTCTAAACCGCGTTGATTCTCCTCTAAGAATACATAATACAAAGAAGCAGCATCAACTAATCGCTCATACAAAGCAACAGATTCTGACATTTAAGCCCTTTTCAGGGCATAGCGATAATAAGCACTACAAGCCCCTTCGCTACTTACCATACAACTCCCTATAGGATTAGAGGGAACACAAACATTTCCAAATAATTTACATTCAAAGGGTTTTTTCATTCCCCGTAAAATCTCACCACAAATACAAGATTTATGTTCTTTAGTAATAATATTTTGTAAAATAGGGGCAAAATACCTCTGTGCATCATAATGTGAAAATTCTTCGCGTAAAGTCCAAGAAGAATCTGCAATAATACCTAATCCACGCCACTCAAAGTCATCTTTTACGAAATATTGATGGATGAGTTGCTGCGCTTTGATGTTTCCACAAACACTCACACATCGATGATATTGATTCTCAACTTTTGCAATATTTTTTTGTTTTTGCTCCACTACCCTTAAAATAGATTCAAGCATATCGACAGGTTCAAAACCAGCAATAACAATGGGAATTTGAAATTTTTCTACTAATGGATAATAAATTTTTTCACCCGTTATTACACTCACATGAGAGGGTGCAAGGAGAGCGTTAATACGATGATTTGGAGCATCAAGAATCGCATTTAATGGTTCCACAACCGTAATGTGATTAATAAAAAATAAAAGATTTTGAATTTTGTATTCTTGCGTTCTTTTTAATAATGCCGCCGTCATTGGTGTTGTCGTCTCAAAACCAATTGCAAAAAATACTACCTTAGAATGCGGGTTCTCTTGTGCAATTTTTAAAGCCTCAAGGGGTGAGTATACAGCCTTAACATTTGCACCTGCTGAACGTATATCTGCAAGACTTCCCAAAGTTCCGGGTACTCGAATCATATCACCCAAAGTAACAAGAATCACATCTTTTTGTTGTGCAATAATTCCTGCAGCATCAATCCGACTTCTAGGCATAATGCAAACCGGACAACCGGGTCCATGAATGAATTCAATCTGTGGTGGCAACAAGTCCAACAAAGCATAACGCATAAGCGTGTGCGTGTGTCCGCCACAAACCTCCATAATGCGTAACGGTTCTGATAATGTCAATGCTTTTTGTGTAATTACTTTAGCAAGAGTAGCAATCGTTTTAGCATCACTGAATGGTTGTAATATCTCTATATTATTCACATCTCTTCCTCTTCTTTGAGAGATTCTAAAATTTGCTCATAAACTTCCAGCGAAAGCTTTGCACTCTCTTCATCAATTTTGCTCATCACAAAACCCACATGCAAGAGAACATAATCACCAACTTCAACTGACTCTTGCATTAAGTCCAAACTCGCCTCTCGTTGTACTCCCAATGTCTCTAAACAGGCTACATTCATTTCTGAGTCAATCGAAATTACCTTAGAAGGTATGGCTAGACACATATCCTTGCTCCTTTTTTGAAATAAGATATTGGTAAAATGTTTGTAAAGTTTCTTGCTGGTTTTTACTAATAAGAAATAGTGGAATATCAGCTTTCAGCTGTCGTAAATCATCTTGAACGCGTGAAACTTCAAAAGAAAAATGGGGCATCAAATCCGCCTTTGTAATTAAAACAACATCAGCACATAAAAACATTGTTGGGTATTTCAAAACCTTGTCATCACCCTCACAAACAGATAATGCAACAATATTCATATGTGCAGCTACATCATAGCTTGCCGGGCAAACCAAATTACCTACATTTTCAATAAACAAGAATTGTGTTTGCGGTGTAATACTTGATTGGAGCTTTAAGAAACTCTCTCTCACCATTGCTGCCTCTAAATGGCATGCATCACCAGTGCTGATTTGTATAGCTTGAATTCCTGCTGCCCAAAGCCTTTGAGTATCACGATTAGTTTGTAAATCACCTTCAATCACGCAAAAATTTGAATCAATCTTTGCTAAAGATTCCAAAAGTGTCGTTTTACCACTGCCTGGAGAACTCATTAGGTTCACAACAAATAGACCAAATTGTTTAAAATGCTCCCTTAGCTTCTGTGCTTCTTTATCATTCTTTGATAAAATTGAAGTTTTCATATTAACTTGCATTTATACCTCTTTATTATGGTAGTCTTTAACTAATATGACATATCCTATCTACTATAAAAAGCAATTGAGTTGCTCATAATCACTTAAAGTTGTAATCCCCTTCAACCCGCAAACACGACATCGAACATTGCGTTTAATTTTTATATTACGAAACTTCATCGTCTTAGCGTCGTAACTTAGAAAACGGCCATACAGAGGCTCTCCAATGCCTGTAATTATTTTCAAAACTTCAGCCGCTTGTATAGAGCCAAGCATCCCAGCAACAGCACCTAAAATACCGGCTGAAGCACAAGTCGGTATCGTATTTTGTGGTGGAGGGCGGTCAAAGATACAAGCATAACAAGCACTTTCCTTAGGTTTAATGCTCATCGTCTGCCCACCAAAGCGTAAAATTCCGCCATGAGAAAAGGGTTTATTTGCAAGAACACAAGCATCGTTAATCAAGAATTTTGTTGCAAAATTATCTGTTCCATCAACAATAACATCATACCCTGAAACAATCTCCAAGATATTTGTAGCATTCAAGAAAGTTTGATAAGTCTCTACTTCAACTTCAGGATTAACAGCCAAAATCTTATTGCGTGCAGATTCAACTTTTGGGATACCGATATCAATCATTGAATGTATAATTTGACGCTGCAAATTACTTAAATCAACAGAATCTCCATCGACTAAGCCCATTTTTCCAACACCTGCTGCAGCTAAATAAAGTGCAACTGGTGACCCAAGCCCACCCAGCCCAATCACTAATACTTTCGCGTTATAAATCTTCTCTTGTCCACTTAAGCCAATATCATCTAAAAGAACTTGACGCGAATAACGTTCCATTTGTTCTTCTGTCCATTCTAGCTCTCTCATAGTGCTTCCTCGCTCCATTCTAATAGTTTTTTATAAAGCTGTACGCCAACACGCGTCGCATTATATTTAGTATTTTCATAAGGTCCTCTTTTGCCATACACTGAACTCAAACGCAGTGCTAAAACCGGCTGCACCTTGCAATTTTGCAAAGAAAATTCAAGCCCCATTACAGAACCGCTACTTGAATGCTGAATATCCACAACGGCTCTTGCAGTATTCAAAGCAGACTCATCTAGGCGATAAAACTTTGAAAGCTCCTTGACAAGACTATTATAAACCACTAATCGGTATTGCTCATCGTTGATATCCATCACGAATTTCAAAGTTGGCTTAGGAGAATTCTTCTGTAAAATTTCCTCATAACTGGAGGGTTGCAATTGCTGATGGTCTAATACATCTAAAACTATATTAATTCGCTCTAATTCTTGCAAACCCATTTTGAGTTGCGTCATCTCTCTTACATTTAAATCTGAACAAGCGACTTGATTCAAATATTGCAACTTCTTAATTTGTGCATCATGTTGTTGTACATACTCTTTAACTAACATATCCTTAGAAATTTCTGCACGTACATAATATGCACCACGATGATACTCCGTCTTAGAATATTGCACCTCTTTTAGCTGAATTCGCGGAACAGAAATAGAAACCGAATTGTATGCGGTATCTTCTATTAAATCATTATGTTGTCTCGTTAAAAGCTGATAACGAGATTGCAAAGATAGCTGTAATTGGGAACTCAAATCATTTAAAGCAGCCACTTTCGCATCTTTATCATTCTTTGCACTGCCATACCCATACAATTTATCCGTATTTTGAATATGCTCAAAATACCACAGAGGTGGTGCATCACTACTTACACAAGCAGCAAAAAAACTCACCAAAATCCCACAAAGGATAAAACCGATAGACTTCATTACCAACTCACTGATGCATTAGAACCTACTTTGATAATATTAACCTCATCATCCCACAATACAATACCTTTATGAATATCTGTCAAAGTGAGTAAAAAATAATAATCAACGCGTTGCTTAGAACCTACTTTAGTGTTTCTTTGTACAATTTCTCCAGATAAAGAGAGACTCGGTGCCTGAAGTGTACCTTTTTCTGCAACACTGTAAGCATCAAATTCTTCATTATCTCTTAAGGAACGCGAACGACTAATCATACGATCTGTTGTCCCCCCACTTCCAGCAATTGCCATTGTCAGAATAAACTTCCCACTATTACGCATATCGCGAACAACTTTACGCGTAAGCTGTTCAGTATTGATTCTTTGCATTGTGTCATTCTTAACATCAGAAATAGCTAAAACCTTAGGTTTTCCCGAAAGATTCTGTACATAAGCACTATTCAACAAAGAATTAACGCTTTGAGAAGCCGCTACCTCTAAGTCATGGTAATCAAGCCCCATGCTGGAATATTCTTTGGAGTTCTGCAAATCCACATATTCAGGTTGCGTACTACAACCACCAATCAATAAGGCTACTGTTAGAAATATGATGAATACCTTCATTTCATTTCCCCTTTTAAAAGCTGAAAGTAAACTCCAGCATTTGTTACCCGTAAGTATAATATATTGTCTTGATTATTGCATAGTATGATTGCATCTTGATGGGCTTTTTTTACTTTTGTTGTTACAATTTTACTCATTTTATGTGAATCATCTCCACAGAATTGAAAATTAATTTTAAATAATGAATGTCCATCACCCAATATTGCAATATCTTTTTGCTGATTTTTTACACGTGTAGCAAGAATACGATAGGGAGTTGTAAGAGAAATTCTAACATCAGCCCCTGTCGCCATTATAGAATATAATCCTCCAAATAACACTCCGGCATCACCAAATTGTTTAGCAAGTTCCGCTTGCATATACATTTTTAGAATCGCCCCAGCTAATGCCCGTGCCAACACAAAAGGAAGTTGTTCTTGATATTCTCTAGCAATAACGCTATCCATATTTGCGATTTCTTCAAAACTCGCCCCATGCCCTAATCTGTATTGCGAAAAAACCGATGAACCTGCTGTCAAAACAGGTAAAGCGACAGAGACATTCAAGACTTTATCGCTTACCAAATATGCTGGAAATGAGAATATCTTTTCCTGTTTGTATGCTCCATGACCCTCTTCAATCAAAATCCAAGTATGAGAAGAATTTACCCTCATTTGACGTTTTTTTAAAATAGCCACATCTTCATTGATAAGCGATGCCTTATTAATAGCGTAAGATTCTTTAAATAAATCCAAAGCTTTAGAATAATCATTCTCTAACATAAAAAATAAACCAGAGATATAGCTAACAGATGGATTAATAAAACTATGATAAGCTTTGAACGCGGATAGATTAGAATATTCATTTTCCAAAAATTGGCTTGAAGAATTTGCTGTTAAATCAACCATACCTCTGGGTTGATTCGCATCTGTCGTTTTCTGATTAAAATCTTTTTCTTGCTGACTAATTGCCTTTGTAATATCTTTACTAAAATAATCCTTAGCGCGTCTCTGCCTATCATTTGCACGATTAAATTCCACTCTTGCTATAGCAAAATCCTTCCGACTCATAGCAGCTAAAGCCTTATAATAATTCAGTAAAACACCTTCATAAATATAACCACGGTATGGTAGAATATTATCATTTACCGCAGCTGAAGATAAAGTATCAAAAACTCCAGACAACAAGCCTTCAGATTCATACTTACTAAACTGCACTTCAGCTACATTCAACAAAGAATCGCTATCGTCTTTCCCTAATTGAAAAGCACTAATACCTGCTTGCATATTCCATAATAAATCACTTTTTTCACCCTGATTTGCAGCAAAGGAATAAGCTTGCTCTATTTTTCCACCATAGTAATTTTTTGCAAAAGATTGCATATCCGAACGATGAGAGCAACCAACAAGAAAAAACAACAGAAATAATAATGGTAAAAATATTTGACTCAAATTACATCCATTCAATCAATCTTGTAACTTCCGCCGCTTCAAAACAACGAATCGATAATGGTGCTTGCGGCTTTTTAGGTAAAATTGCTCGTTCAAATCCTTGAGAAATAGCTTCTTTTAGGCGAATATCTAAGTTATGCACCTCGCGAATATCTCCAATCAAACTTACCTCACCCAAAAAAATTGTTTTTGTATTCAAGGGACGATTCTTAAAGCTCGACAAAATTGCAGCAATAACCGCTAAATCCGCACTTGGCTCATTAATTTTAATCCCTCCTGCAATATTCACAAAAACATCATAGCGATTTAAAGGAATCTCTAGCTTCCTCTCTAAAAGAGCTAAAAGCATATTTAAACGATTTGCATCAAAACCTGTAGAACTGCGTTTAGGCATTCCAAATGCACATTCACTGACTAGAGACTGCACCTCCAAAATCAATGCTCGGCTACCCTCCAATATTGCCGTAATAGCACTTCCAGGAGATTCTATACGGCTTTCAAAAAAAACTCTTTGTGCATTTTTAGCACTCATTAACCCTGAATGCCCCATCTCAAAAATACCCACCTCACTCACATTTCCAAAACGATTTTTAAAGCTACGCAATATCCGTAATTCACGACTAGGATCACCCTCAAAATAAAGCACAACATCAACCATATGTTCTAAAATTCTAGGACCAGCAATAGAACCTTCCTTTGTAATATGCCCGATAATGAATGTCGCAATATTATGTTCTTTTGCTAAACGCATTAAAGCAAAAGTTACTTCACGCACTTGAGAAACACTGCCCGGTGCGGAACTAATATTCTCACTAAAGAGCGTTTGAATCGAATCAATAACGAGTAATTCAAAATCACCCTTTTTAATGTGTGTTAGAATCGCTTCAAGGTTAATTTCATCTAACAAATACAAATGGGAAGTGGACACACCCAAACGTTCCGCCCTTAATGCAATTTGTCCTAAACTCTCCTCCCCGCTCACATACAAGATTTTTTTACCTATCTTTGCCAAACCGCCTGCCATCTTCAAAAGCAAAGTGGACTTACCCACACCAGGGGATCCACCAACAAGATAAAGCCCACCACTAACAATTCCACCACCAAGCACAATATCAAGCTCACTTTCAAGGGAGCTATAATATTCAATTTGTTCTTCCTTTACATCAACAATACTGATTGGAAAACGATTAAGTTGGTGATGGCTTTGTTGTAATATCTTTTGATCCCTTGCATTCAATTCCACAACACTATCCCAGCTATTGCACTGCGGACATTTTCCGCTCCATTTATGGGAAGTCGCACCACAATGTTGACATTCAAAAAGTGTTTTTACTTTTTTTGTCATTATGAATCCGCAAACAAGCCATCAAGCAAGGAATTAATATATTCCTCTTGCACAAAAGGCACCAAGTCCTGCGCCTTCTCTCCTACCCCCACAAATAAAATAGGCACTCTCAATTCTTTCATAATACTAATCAATGCCCCCCCTTTACTTGTCCCATCAAGCTTTGTAACAATCACGCCATCAATACCCAAAGCCTCCTCAAAAACCTTTGCTTGTGCAATTGCGGAGCTTCCTTGAGTGCCATCAATAATAAGAATTTTTTGGTGTGGTGCACCCTTTAACGCCTTGTCACAAATTCTCGCAATTTTAACCAACTCATTTTTTAAATTTGTCTGATTATGCAAACGTCCAGCCGTATCAATTAAAATTTCATCAACATTCTTTGCTAAACCAGAAGTAATAGCATCAAAAGCTACAGCTGATGGGTCATGCCCTTGCTGACTGTAAACAATAGGAACTTCTAACTTCTTTGCCCACAAACTTAACTGCTCAATCGCTGCTGCTCTGAAAGTATCACCAGCCCCCAGTAGGACACTTTTACCTTCTTGCTTGAATCTCTGCGTAAGCTTTGCGATTGTAGTTGTTTTGCCCGCTCCATTCACACCCATAATTAACCGCACACATGGTTTAGCCTGAATCTCTTTTGCCACAACACGGTCATAAAAACTTTCTCCACGAAATAGGTTTAAAAGGGCAACTTCAAGCTCATTACGCGAAACCTCATCACTCAAATGTTCGAGGATTAACTCAACAAGTTCATACTCAATATCACTTGCAATAAGCAACTCTTCTAAAACTTCCTTATGGATTTTAACAGAACGTTTTGGTGCAATTTCATTGAGTTTTTCAAGAGTTTTAGCTAAACCTTTTTTAAATATTCCAAGCATTAAGATTCCTTTGCAGTATCTGACTCAAGATTTTCTTCCTCTAGCAATTCTTCATCAGATGTTTCCTTTATATTTTCAGGCTCTCCTAATTCCCCATTTTGTTGCAAAACTTTACGAATATCAAATTCAAGCATTTCTTGTGGGATTGCTCCAATATAATGTTGCACATATTCATTTTTCATATCAAATAAAACTAAAAAAGGTATATCTGCATCTTTATCAATATAATTTTTCAATATTAGATTTTGTGCCGAATTTGCAACTTCAAAATTGATATTATAAAGTTGCAAAAAATTCTCTAATTCTTCTTGCTTAACCCCATCATCAAGCATAACACCTATCACTTCAAGATGGTTTTTGTATTGCTCCTGTATATCAACGAGATGGGGTACAATTGCACGACAAGATTCACAATCTATACGAAAAAAAACAAGCAATTTTAATCCTTGTATTTTTCCAAAACTCCATTGTCTATCACCTAAATGTTCAATATCCAGCTGCCCACTATTAGCAAATTTTAGCTGAAAAGTTGGCTGTTTGTCCTCTTTTGCTGCTTCAGTATTTGTTTTTTGTTGCTCATCTTGCGAACAACCCACCCAAATAAGCAAACAACAAATTAGCATAAAAATGACTTTTTTCATTCTAATCCTTTATACTGCAGGTAAAATATAAAGTGGACTTGTATTGCTTTCTAGTTCTAAAGAATCTAAAGAATTTGGCAAATACATCTCCACTTTAGGTAACTCTTGTGTATATGTTTCTAAGGTGATACCATGATTTGACTTCACAAAATAGCTATTCCCATAAGCAAAAATAGGTGCATTATCATTCAAGGCAAAGCTATCAACACCAAATAGCTCTATATCGTGTGTGATACGCATTGTTTGTGCAAAAATATATGCAAGCTTAATAGCGGTAAAACTACCCGGACCTCGCACAAAAACCAGCCTTGTAGGGACAGCTAAAATAGGCTGTAGAGCCTTTAAAGCTTGTTGTGTAACTTGCACAAGCCCATCTCCGGCCTTACCATTATAACAAAAAGAATGTATCAACTGGTTATCCTTGTAAACTCCTAACAATAGCGGGGATTGAACACAGCAAAGCAATAAAGTTATTGATGTCTTCTTAGTCATTGGCTATCCCTTAAAATCTCGGTCCCTACGCCTCCACTTGTAAATAGTTCTAGCAATAAGGAATGTTCCACACGTCCATCAATGATATGTGCCTTTTCCACACCTGCATTCACAGCTTTTACACATGCATCAACTTTGGGAATCATACCACCCACAATCACATTTTTTTGCTTGTAAGATTCAACTTCTTGTATGCTTAGGCTTTTAAGTAATGTTCTATCCGCATTCAATACCCCTTGCGTGTCTGTCAAGAAAATCACTTTTTTTGCTTTCAAAGCACACGCAATCGCACAAGCAGCCGTATCTGCATTAATATTAAAGCCCGGATGATGGGCTTCATCAGCACTTGCAACAGGTGCAATTACAGGAACGAATCCACCCTCTAAAAGCTTTTGCACAACTTCAATATTCACTTCCTTAACATCACCCACATACCCCAATTTTCCGCCATCTTTAGGGGTTGCACAAAGCAACCTAGAATCTTTGCCACTAATTCCAACTGCCTTTAACCCATGAAAATTTAAAAATGCACTCAATTCCTTATTAATTTCGCCACTTAAAACCATTTCAACCACCTTCATCGCCTCTAAAGAAGTAACACGATGACCGTCAACAAATTCTGTAGGAATTTGTAATGTTTGTAGCATTTCACTGATTTTATTTCCACCACCATGCACAATAACAGGTTTAATACCAAGCATATAAAGCATAACAATATCAATCGCAAATTGTTCTTTTAATTGTGGATTAATTTGAGCAGCACCGCCATATTTAATCACCATTGTCGCACCATTAAAAAGTTTAATGTGGGGTAAAGAATCCAAAAGAATAGAAACAATTCTGGAGTATTTACTCATTTTCATTCCTTACACTTAAATTTAGTTGTAACTCTTCTACCCATTTTTATTGGAATTAGAGTTTTCACAATGTATCATTAGAAAAAAATGCTTTGTAATATGATACCATAAAACATTCAAATTTTATGATAGGAGAAAGTCAATGAATATTGTTTTTTTAGATACAATGACTTTGGGAGAGTGTGATTTAACGCCCATCAAGCAACTAGGAGAACTCATCTGCTATCCTTTTACAACCCCACAAGAATGCTTGCAACGAAGCAAAGATGCGGATATTATCATCACTAACAAAGTTGTCCTTAATAAAGAAATATTAAAACAACTACCTAAGCTTAAGCTAGTTTGCATTGCTGCGACAGGTATGAATAATGTTGATCTACAGGTGGCCAAAGAATGCGGAATTGCCGTCAAAAATGTCGCTGGCTATTCAACTAAAAGTGTTGTGCAACACACAATCACACTCGCACTAGGATTACTTTCCAAAATCAGCTACTATGACCAATATGTCAAGAGCGCTGAATACACAAAAAGCCCTATATTTGTAAACCTAAAGTATGATGCCGTTGATATTGACAATAAAAAATGGGGCATTATTGGTTTAGGTAGCATTGGTAAAGGAGTAGCAAAAATCGCTATGGCTTTGGGGGCAAGTGTAAGTTATTATTCTACAAGCGGCAAAAATGCACAGGGCTATCCTTCGCAAAGCTTGGAGTCTTTGCTTAAAGAGTCAGATATTATTTCTATCCACGCACCATTAAATGAACAAACAAAGGGCTTGATTGGCGAAAAGGAATTAAGTTTACTTAAAAATAAAGCTATTATTTTAAATCTTGGACGCGGTGGGATTATTGATGAAAACGCTCTTGCACAAGAATTAAAGAAACGCGAAATTTATGCAGGGCTTGATGTGTTCGAAGTTGAACCTATGCAGAAAAATCATTGTTTGCTTTCTAAAGATATTCCGCAAGAAAGATTACTGCTAACACCTCATATCGCTTGGGGCTATGTGAATAGCAGAAAACATTTGATTGAGGGCATTGCACAAAATATCCGCTCAATTCTCTAATCTAGTAAAGTTACTTAAGGGTTAGAATTTTTGCTTAAGGGGAATTACACTTCTTAAGCAAATTACATAATTAGGGGGTTGCTATTGAAATGGCAAAGCATATAACTTACCCCGCCTAACTTTTCGTAAACATAAGAATCCTGCTTTCAAAAAGCTAAAGTATTATCAAATATTGATACCACCAAATCTATTGAGCAAAAAACACTAATCACTACTATAAAATCTCTGAAGTACGAGGAATGACCTGTAAATCTAAATCTGAAAATACCCCATTCAAATAAGCTTCAACACCGACGCGTCCAATCATTGCTGCATTATCAGAACAAAACTCCAAAGGTGCAAAATAAAGATGTCTATTTTGTCCTAATAATTCTTGCAAGGCTTCCCGAAGGCATAAATTTGCACTTGCCCCACCAACAACCGCAAAATTTAAATTCTTAGAATATTGCAAAAACTTTCCGCATTGTTGCACCAAATGTGCAATAGCCGTTTTTTGAAAAGAGGCACAAATATCATATTTATCCTGCAAACTCAATTCATTTTTCTGTTGTTTTAATTCTTCTATTGCCAACCTCACACTATTTTTTAAACCAGAAAAACTAAATGCAACATCCTTATAATGAGAAAGTGGAATAGTGAATGCAAAACGCATAGGATTGCCTTTTTGTGCATAAGATTCTACAATAGGGCCACCAGGATAGGTAAGATTTAACATTTTTGCGACTTTATCAAAACTTTCACCAAAGCTATCATCTAAAGATTTTGCACAAATATCCATCTCTGCAAAATTTTTAGCTTTCAACAACAGTGTATGTCCGCCAGAAACAAGCAAAACATCTAAGGGAAAAATAGCCTCTTTCTCAATAAATAAAGAATAAATATGACCTTTTAAATGGTGAACCCCAATCAAAGGAATATTTAACATAAGACACAATGCTTTTGCCATCGTTACACCCTCAAGTAAAGTAACACTAAGTCCGGGTGTATAAGTTACTGCAACTGCTTTGACCTGCTTTAAAAATGGCTTTGTTTTTTCTAAGATTAAGGGTAATTGAGTAGCGTGAAGACGACTCGCAATCTCTGGAACAACTCCCCCATAAGGAGTATGCTCACTATCTTGCGAGATTTTTTGATGAAAAACAAGGTTTTTAGATGCTATATCTGTAATCGCAATAGAGCTATCATCGCAACTACTTTCAATACTCAATAACATTAAACCTCCAAATTCTTACGCCTTCATATCAAGAGGTAGAGCTACTGCCCCACCTGAGCTACTAGAAGAACTACCTTTTAGCTCTTCAATCTTTTTATCAATCTTTTCTAGGGCCTTGTCTAAAGTTTCTTTACTAATATCGGGTAATTTATCGCCCCATAGACGCTCTGCACTATCATACCCCTGTAAAATGCCTTTACGTCCTGCAAGAAGTTTATCAATATCATTACCTGCACCCATAATGACAAAATCGGCAAGCCTGTCTGAAGTCTTCTTCACACCAAAAAAACCATCTTCGCTAATTAAATCTGCCGCCTCTTGTGAAGTAAGAGAGCCTAAAGGTTTCCCATTATACCCAATTGTTTTTGTATCAATGCTATTTAAAAATTTTCTAAGTTCATCTGTTCCTGCTTTTGATAGCCCACCTTGAATGCCGAAACTATCCCTTGCATTCTCCATCATTCCTGTTTGGAACTGCAACGCGTATTCTGCCATTAGTGCCTTAGCGTCAACATTAGATGCATTCTTCATTACCTCTTTTTTGCCTTCTTCAGTCCTTAAATTGACACCTTTTAAAAGATTGTTGCTATTAGCAACATTATTTTCTTTTGATGAAACACTTGAACGATTAATGACATTTGAAGCCATTGAACTTGCTGTATTGATATCCATATCTGTAAGCCTCCCTGTAGAATTTGTGTCGTATAATAACGAACAATTTGTTATACAACCAAATATTATATCGACAACTTATTAAAAAACTTTAATTTCTGGAGAAAAATATGCAAAAGTTAATTGCAGAATGCGAAAAAATCGGTGTTGATGGTGTACTTCTGGTAATGCCACACAAAAAAAGTGATTGGGTAAATTACTTACAAGAAGCACAACAAGCAATGCGTGAATTAATCAAACACATCATTCAAGAATGTTCTGTAATTATTGTATTACCGCCTGATGAAGGTTTACAATCCTTATGCGACCTTGCACAAAATCCCCGCATTATCCCTATACATTTACCAAGCAATGACACTTGGGCAAGAGACTTTGCACCCCTTTGCGTAAGAACTCAAAAAGGAATGGCGCTACTTGATTTTAACTTCAATGGTTGGGGATTAAAATTTGCAGCCAATTTTGATAACAAAATTAGTAAAGAGCTAGTGAAGGCACAAATTTTCAATATTCCTTTAATCCAAAAAAATTTAGTTTTAGAAGGTGGAAGCATTGAATGTAACTCGCAAGGGATTTTAATTACAACCCAAAAATGCCTACTTGAACCTAACCGCAACCACGCATTCACACAAACAGAAATAGAAATTCAACTCCAAAAAGAATTAGGAGCAACAGAAATTTGCTGGCTAAAGCATGGTTTTTTAAGCGGTGATGACACAGATTCACACATTGATAATTTGGTAAGATTTATTAAAGATGATACAATCATATACTGCATTAGTGAGAATTCTGATGACGAACATTATGTAGAACTACAAGCAATGAAGCAAGAGTTAGAAGAATGGAGTAATGGACGTTTTAAACTTATCGGCTTACCACTCCCTAGCCCTTTGTTTTACGATGGAGAAAGGCTACCTGCAAGTTATTTAAATTTCTTAATCCTAAATCAAACAATTCTTATGCCTACCTATGGACTCGATACAGACGCTCAAGCATTGAGAATACTGCAAGATGCTACAGATTTCTATCAAGTTAAAAGTGTGGACTGCTCCGTTTTTGTCCGCCAACATGGCAGTTTGCATTGTATGAGTATGCAATTTCCAAAAGGTAGCCTAAAACAAAGAATCTAATTTACCTTTTTACAAAAAGGGTGACACTCGCCAAAATTGCCTAAAGGCTTTGCATTGCGTATAGAATGAACAAGCTGGATACTATTTCTTGCCTCACTTAAGCCAAACCCCCCACCATTTAAAATATCCCTATAGCTTTCAGTATGCAAATCTGTGAAGCCTTCACTGAATTCCACTTCCCTACCATCAACACTAATCAATCTAAAAGTGCGTTTATTTTCCGCCACCGCACATTCTGGTAAATGTTCCGCATTCACTGATAAAAACCAACGCACTCTAGCAAATTTCAGCTCTAAGAATCCACTTGCTACATCAGCATTCAAAATATGCACTTCACTTTCTTTTACTTCACCAAATATCCAAGTAAGCATATCAAAGAAATGTACACCAATATTTGTCGCAACTCCACCACTCTTTGCTACATCACCTTTCCAAGAAATAAAATACCATTTTCCGCGTGAAGTAATATAAGTTAAGTCTACATCAAAAATTTTATCTGGATTCTTCGCTAATTCATCTTGAATCTGTTTTTTTAGCTGAATGATGCTTTGATGAAGTCGTAATTGCAAAATATTATAAACCTTTTTACCACTTTCTTGTTGAATTGCCTCCAATGCGTCAATATTCCAAGTATTCAACACTAATGGTTTTTCACAAATTGCATTCGCCCCACTTCTCAACGCAAAACGAATATGGCTATCATGGAGATAATTTGGAGAACAAATCGACACATAATCTAATCCTTCACCTTTACGCCTCAATTTATCTACATGACGGTCAAAACGTTCAAATTCAATAAAAAAATTTGCCTGTGGAAAATAGCTATCCATAATCCCCACCCCATCATAAGGGTCCAATGCACATACAAGTTGATTGCCTGTTTCCTTAATTGCTCTTAAATGGCGGGGTGCAATATAACCTGATGCCCCAATCAATCCAAAATACTTCATCAAAATACCTCCAAAATATGCCCCACAATCTCTGTAGCCGCTCGCCCTTGCCCATAAAGATTACAAGTAAAGTCATTACCTCTTAAATCGTCTATTCTTGTGATAGCCTTTAGGATTTTTTGTCGATTTGCCCCAACCAAAAGATTATAGCCCAACGAAACAAGCTCTTCCCATTCTGTTTCATCACGCAAAACAAGGCATGGTTTTTCAAAAAAATACGCCTCTTTTTGTAAACCTCCGCTATCGCTCATTACATATTCACATTTTTCTAAAAGCCAAATCATCTCTAAATATCCTAAAGGTTCTACGAAAGTAATATATTGAGGGGTAATAGCATATTGCTCTAATCTCTTTTTTGTACGCGGATGCAAAGGAAGCACAACCTGCTTATTTTTAGCAATTTCCTCTAGTGCTAAAAAAATTGTACTCAATCTTTCTTGAGAATCCGTATTTTCAGCACGATGAAGTGTACAAAGTACAAAAGAATCTTGCAATTTAATGTTAGGCTGTCTCGCAAATTGACGATAATACAAAGCCCCATCTTGCATTACATCTCCGCTTTTAAAAATCTTGGCATCAAAATTATTGAAGCCCTCATTATACAAATTCTCAATCGCCTTTTGTGTTGGGCAAAAAAGGAGGGTTGAAACCCTATCTGTCAAAATACGATTAATCTCCTCTGGCATTTTCATATTAAAGCTCCTCAAACCTGCCTCAATATGAATAATCGGAATATGTAACTTTGAAGCCGCTAAAGCCCCCGCTAAAGTAGAATCTGTATCGCCATAAACCAAAACACATTGCGGAGATTCTGCAAGCAATACTTTTTCAATCGATTCAATCATACGCCCTAACATAGCACCATATCCTAATCCTCCAATTTGCAAAAAATGGTTTGGCTTTGGAATATGCAATTCTTCAAAAAATATGTCACTCATACAAACATCATAATGTTGCCCTGTATGGACAATAATTTCACACATATTAGGATATTTTTGGAATTCACGACTCACCGTTCCTGCTTTAATAAATTGCGGTCTAGCCCCAATAATTGTAACAATTTTTAACACTTTAAGCTCCGATATTTTCAATATTTTCTATCATCTCAAGCAACTTTTCTCCCTCTTGCTCTGCATTTAAAATTTGTGCTGTTTTATTAGCATTTTCTTTATAGTGTTTAATGTCATCTTTTGTGAGTTT
>NZ_NHYN01000030.1 GCF_003288845.1 Helicobacter monodelphidis
AAATATTAGATATTGCCAACCAATCGCAAGAAATCAGCAACACTGTAGATAATATTGCTGTAAAGATTATGGATGATGTGAATAGAAAGAAGTTTTAAGAAAATATTGTATTGAGCTTGAAAATCCATATGACCTCTTATAGTCATGGATTCTTATTGCTCACTGCATAAAAACCCGTCATTCTCATTTTTTTATGGGTGATCATAGCTAAATAACTCAACCACCACCCATAAAAAATCAACAACTAAAAATCATTAACCCACTTTTGGTGGTGTGAATGCGGTAACTTCAGCAGGTTTTTGTGTATATTTCTCAATATTCACTAAGCCTGTGTGTGAAATATTACCATTAGCAAGTTTGGAGGTAGGAATATCAATTGTTAACACATTCGCACAACCATTCTTGCACAATGAATTTGGCTCTTTTGGATTTTGTGGATCATACCACGCCCCCTCTGAAAGTTTAACAACACCCTCTTTGATATTATCTGTCACATAAGCTCCAGCTAAAACCTGCCCTCTTGCATTAAAAACCCTCACAATATCACCTTGTTTAATTCCTTTTTTCTTTGCATCTTTCGTATTAATCCAGATGGGTTCACGCCCAGAAATTGCATTTTTTTCACGCAAGGAAGTATTAGCAAGTTGTGAATGTAATCTATATTGTGGATGGTTTGTTAATAAGGCAAATTCGGCTGGTTTATTTTTCATACCTAACCATTCAACCGGCTCAAACCAACTCGGATAAGCTCTACAATCATCATATTTCATTTTTTCAATAACATTTGAATAAAGCTCAATCAATCCAGACGGCGTTCCTAGTGGGCTTAGAATAGGGTCCTCTCTAAAGTCTGCGTGACGCACCCAGCTTTGATTCTCTGCTGGCACTAGAAATGTCAAAGGCTGATTCTTCTTCCAAAATTCTTTAAATGGTGGCATTTCAATGGCGAGCTCCTTTGCTCTCTCAATCATCGCTGTATATTGCTTATAAGCTTGATTATAGAATTGTTCAATCCATTGCATTTCATTCTTACCTTCTGTATATTGTTCAAAGAATCCAAGCTCCCTTGCTAAATCACTGAAAACCTGATAATCGTCAACAGATTCTCCTTCTTTTGCAACTAAAGCCTTCATCGGCACAATATTTAAATTAGAATAATCCCCACTCATTGATATATCATTTCGCTCATAGCTTGTTGTGATTGGCATAACAATATCTGCAAATTTCGCTGTCGGCGTCCAATAAGGCTCATGCACGATAATTGTACGTGGCTTTTTCCACGCCTTTAAAAACTCATTGATATTTTGATGTTGAGTAACTGGATTGCCACCCGCCCAATAAATCAAATCAATATCAGTATAGGTCACTTTCTTACCATTATCATCAATCGTTTTTCCCGGATTTAACAAGGCTTCAGCAATTCTTGCAACAGGAAAACTATATTTTGCACCCTGCACTAACCATTCAGCTGCTCCACTTGCACTACTCCCAATACTCATTCCGCCAATCACGCCCGCTGTTGCTGTCGGAGCACCGCCATTACTATAATGATAACTCAAGCCAAATCCGCCACCAGGCAATCCAATTTGTCCAATCATACAAGCAAGAGCAACCATCATCCAATGCGGTTGTTCGCCATGATGTGCACGTTGCATTCCCCAACCAGAAAGAAGCATTGTACGTTTCTTGTAAAATAACTCTGCAAATTCCCTAATTGTTTTCTCACTTATTCCGCAAATTTCACTTGCCCATTTTGCATCTTTAACAATCTTGTCTTTCTTACCCAACACATAGGCACTAAAGTCATTAAACCCATATGTGTAGTTTGCAACAAATTCTTTATCATATTGCCCACTCACTAGCATCGTGTGCATAATTCCCAACATCAAAGCTGTATCCGTATTTGGAATAGGTGCTACCCACTCTCCATTTAAATATTGACAAGTATCGTTGCGTATAGGGTCAATACAAATAATTTTCTTTTTAGATTTTTTGAGTTTTTCTAAGTATTCTAAGCCTTGCCCATCATTTACGCTCCACGCAATACGCAAAGTAACTAAGGGGTCAGCACCCCAAATTACAACAACCTCGCTAGATTCTAGAACAACATCCCAAGAAGTTTGTTGGTCATAAACCTCAAGATTTCCCATTACATGAGCCATAATCACCTGTGAAGCACCTGTGGAATAATCACCTGTTGTACCAACATAACCACCAGCCATACCCATAAAGCGGTGAAGTAGAATTCTTGAATTGTGCATATTACCGCTACTTTTCCAACCATAACTTCCAGCAAAAATACCTTCAGCACCCTTTTGCTTATAAGTTGCTTTTAATTCTTGTGCAATAAGCTTAATTGCATCTTGATAACTTACTTTTACCCATTCATCAGCACCGCGTAATTCTGGCTTTGGATTCTTAGGATTTTCTAAATAGCTTTTTCGCACCATCGGATATTTAATACGAGATTGTGTATAAATCAAATCAGCTGTGGCAGAATGGAAAGGGTTTTTTACTGAAGATTTCATAGCATTCTGTGAAGAGACAACCTTGCCATTTTTAATTGTATGCTTTAAAATCCCCCAATGAGCACCACTAACTACTTCACCATCTTTGACAAGTTCAGTACTGAATTTCTCAATTCCTGCAGCAAATAACGCAGAACGGCGACTCACCATATCCACAAAAGGAATAGCCGCAAAAACTGCTACAGCTTTTAAAATATTTCTACGAGTAATATTTGAATTCTTCATAATTTTCCCCTTTATTTAGATTTTGGCATATCGCTTGCATTTTTTTGTAAATACTGCGTTAAAAGATACATACTTTCCTTGTCCATTCCGCTCCGCATTGACATTGACTTAACAATACCTGACCATTGATTTGCATTAAATTTTGTTGTCTCATACAAAGAATGACAGATAGAACAATTTGCAACATAACTTTCATTAGCTTGCTTATAGAGAGATTGCACTTCTTTATTTAAATTTGCCGAATCACTCCATACGGTTACCTCCGCTACATTCCACTTTTGCACACTATCCTTAGGCGTTTTATCAGCACCTATTTTAGGTGTTATTCCTGCAGTCCGACCCAACGCCGCATTCAAGATTCGCCGATTGGGTGCAAAATAAATTGCATGATGAGCACCTTCTTGCACATAGCCAGAGATTTTTATTAAGAGCTTATCACCTTTAACCTCAACCACTTCAACTTCAGCAGTAGGCAATAGTCTTCCAATCGCTTTTTGGTTATCTCCCTGTGCATACAAATCTTTAACTTTCGTTGCATAAAGCTTATCCCCTTTTTGAAAGTTAGAATCGGCAAACAGATGACTACAACATAGCAATACTGCACATAGTCCCATATTTTTAAGAAACATACAAACTCCCTCCTACTAAATAAATTTAGAATTAAATTATAATTAAAATTTACTTTAACCAACTTTAATTCTCAAAAATAACTATCATTTATATATTAGTAGTAATTATTAAAATTTTTAATAATAGAAGACAGATTTAAACATTTTTCTAAAATGGGTTCAGGACAATTCTTTTGCAAATATTCTTGCATATCATTAAATATCGGTGCTTGAAAAAGATATTCTTTAGCTGAAATTGGGTGCTTTAAATAAAGCCCATAAGCATGTAATAACACCCTGCCTTCAAATTTACCCCCATAACCATATAATTTATCTCCCAAAATATGTCGACCTAATTGTTCTAAATGGCAACGAATTTGGTGTGTTCTTCCCGTCTTAAGCTTTGCTGCAATGAGGCTTGAATATGTGCATTCTGCAAGTTGAATAAAATAGCTACAAGAATATCTCCCCTGATTCTTTTCACACTTTGCCATCTTCAGACGATTGCGTGGATTTCTTGCCATATAACATTCAAACATTCCCTCATCCTTGAGTGGTAAATCAATTAAAGCAAGATAATATCTCCCCATTTCGCGCGATTCTAGCTGTTTTGCTAAAGCAATGTGGGCTGTATTATTTTTCGCAACAACAATTGCCCCACTTGTCTGCTTATCTAAACGATGCACAATACCCATTCTCTCTTCTCCATTCAAGGTTGAAAGCGTGAAACCGCGTGATTGCAACCAATCGCAAAGTGTTGCTTCTTGCAAACTTGGAGCAGAATGCACAGCAAGAAAGGGTGGTTTATTTAAAACCAAAAATTCTGCATCCTCATAAAGAATCTCAATTTCCATATTTGTTAAATCCCACATTGATGATATTTTGGGTTTATCAGGAATATTGAAACTAATTTTTTCCCCTCCTTTAAGGATGAAGGCAGGGCGAAAAATCTGCACACCATCAACAAAAACCCCACCACCCTTAATGAGTTGTTCAACTTGATTACGACTCTGTTTTAATTCAGAGGACAAAATCTTATCAAGCCTTCCTTGCTGTGTATTCATTACTCTCTCTTTTTTACGAATTAATAACTAAAAATAGATTCTATCATATTTGAATACCTTTTAGAATTAGACAAAATATATTGGCTGTGCTATAATGTGAAATTTAATGCTTACACTAAGGAGAAAAAGATGCCTTTATTAGATAGTTTCAAAGTCGACCATACAAGAATGCCTGCACCGGCAGTTCGATTAGCAAAAATTATGGAAACTCCAAAGGGGGATAAAATCAGCGTTTTTGATTTGCGTTTTACGCGTCCTAATGTTGACTTACTTAGCGAAACAGGTATTCACACTTTAGAACATTTATTTGCGGGCTTTATGCGTGATCATCTTAATTCTGGTAATGTTGAGATTATCGATATTTCACCAATGGGCTGTCGTACAGGATTTTATATGAGCTTAATTGGGACACCTAGCCCACAGGAAGTGCAAAAAGCATGGCAGGCTAGCATGGAAGATATTTGCAAAGTAGATACAATTCCGGAGGCAAATAAATTCCAATGTGGTACTTTTAAGATGCACTCCTTGCAAGAAGCACAAGATATTGCAAAAAAAACACTGAATGCGGGTATCGGAATTATGAATACAGAGGAGCTTTTGCTTAAAGATATTTAAAGAGGTGGTGGGTCCTATAGGACTTGAACCTATGACCAATCGGTTATGAGCCGATTGCTCTGACCAACTGAGCTAAGGACCCTTTATAAGTTTTAGGTATTAGTATGATGTTTCCCCATATTTGAAGAAATAAATGGCGGATGATTATACACAAATTTGAATTTAAAAGCAAGAAGATTTTCAAGTACACCAAAAAGTAGCATAAAAGTGGCAAAACTACTCCCACCATAACTAAACAGAGGCAACGGTAACCCAACAACAGGCAAAAGCCCCATCACCATACCAATATTGATTGCTGTATAGATAAAAACCAACATCGCAATACCATAAGCAACACATTGTAGATAATAGTCCTTAGAATCACTCATACCAATGGACAAAATGTGTAAAATCAAAAAGAGATACAAAGCAAGAAGCCCCATAGCACCCCAAAAACCGAATCTTTCTGCGAAATAAGCAAAAATAAAATCGCTTGTTGCAATGGGTAAAAATTTTAGTTGTGCCTGTGTTGCCTCTTCTTTTTTCTTGCCATTATAGCCTCCAGAACCAATTGCAATAAGGGATTGTTGTAATTGATATTTAGGTTTTTCAGAAAGAAATTCTACAACCCTTTTACGCTGATAATCTTTAATAAATGGGCTAGAATAAAGGATAGGTGCAAAAACAATAATCACGCCAGCAATAGCAAGCCAAATTTTATAATGCACACCAACTAGAAATAAAATTCCAAACCCCATAGCAAAAAGGGTAATGGCTGTTCCTAAATCAGGTTGCAACTGAATCAAAACAACAGGTAGGCAAATATAAGCACTAAAAATTAAAAATTGTTTCAAACGATAACCGCCTTTTGGAGGGGGTTTTTGGTCGATTAAATAAGCAATCATTAAAATAAGCGTAGGTTTCATAAATTCAGAGGGTTGCAATGTAAAATGAATAAAGGGTATTTCAAGCCATCTTTGTGCCCCCATACCACGATCAACACCAATTAAATCAGTGAGTATTAACAAAAAAATACTTAACCAATAAGCAATAGGAACTAAAAAACTTAATCGCCTAATAGGAATAAAAGCCACAATAACAAAAATGGAAATGCCGACAAGAGAGTACACTAAATGTTTGCTAGAAAGAAGCTCACTCACCTCTCCAATAAGCACACCGGAAATAACAATAAGGGGAAGAATAAAAAAAGGTAAAACATAGTCAAATTGTGATAAAACCTTCCTATCAAAGAATGGATTCATTAATTATGCCTATTCTCATCAAAGTAATTTGATAAAAAAATCAAAAAGAAAAAACAAACCCATGCCCCTTAACCCCTAATCCAAACTTCATTATTCTCTATATTTCAGCAATCCAAACTCCAAAAGCAAACCCGAAAGACGGATGTACCTAAAATCCTGCCTCACCAAAATCAGTTACAGGTATATTGAGATTCTCTCTTGCCTTAACAGGAAGACTAGCCACAAAGCTTTCATAGCTATAAACAATTCCCTTATCTTTCGCTTCAGCAAACAACGCCTTCGCCATACTCATATTATATGGTGTTCCACCTGTATAAGGCTCAAAAACACGATTAGCTATTGCTAACGCATACACATTTCGTTGCACATTTTCCGTAGCTGCATGAGGATTTGGAATATAAGAGATACTCTGAATCAATACTTCATCAAACTTCCAATGATCAAACAAGAATCCTAAAAATGAAATATGGTCTACACCACAAAATTCATTCTCAATTAAGGCAACATTTCGAAAATGAGATTCCTTTAAAGCTTCAAGAAATTCCTGATCTTTTTTTACCTCAATAAGTGCACCAGCGAGTAAAATCATACCTAAACGCATAAGCATGGAACAGGGCACTAGAATCTGTGCTAGCTGTTTATCATCTTCAATCAACCAATTTGTGATGAAACTTGACTCCAAACTACAACTAGCTAAAAACTCCTGCGTATTTAGCCCATAGGGAGACATATCAACTTTTAATTTGCTATTGATAGAATTCGCAATAACAGCATTTTTAATATTGTTAATACCCAACAAAGAAACAACTTGTTGGATTGTTACAATTTCCCTTGAAAATCCATAAAATGGGGAGTTAGCAAGCCTCAAAAGCTCCCCTGTAAGCAAGGGATCTCGTGAGATAATATTAACAACCTCCTGCATCCTTACTTCAGACCCAGCAGAATCCACATAGCTCTGCAATTTTACAACCGTTTCTGGTAGCGGAGGAAGATTCTCGATTGTTCTTACTAACAGATTATGCATCTCGTCAACCCTTTAATATCAAATGTAAAGTCTATCGCTATTATATCCACTTTTTCTAAATATACCAAATAAAAAAGAAGTTCTTATAGATAGTTTATTCTATAAACACCTAATAAGCCCTGCAATTCGCGTACATTTGTGTATAATATGTCTGACTTTTTTGAATTATCTCTGAATTGTCTGTCACAAAAAGCGTTTCATAGCTGTTCTCAAAAGCATTCTTTGACCAATTTGCTGAACCAATAAAAATTTCTTTACCATCTACAATCGCTAATTTCATATGCATAATACCATAGTGTTTGCCGTTTTTTGCACGATTCCCTCTTAATGTACACACAGAAATATTATTTAATTTTCCCAAATAGCCAATTGTAGAATTCTTATTTTTAGCCAAATTACTCTCTTCATCGTAAATAATGCGTATCTTAACACCCCGACTTGCAACATCTCTTAACGCTTTTGCAATTTCTCTGTTCGTAAAACTATAAATTGCAATATGAATCTCTTTCTGTGCATTCTTGAACGATGAAATCAATCGCTTTAAAGCCATTTTTTGTTCTTTTGGCATTAAATATATTTCCTCTTTAGCAAAAAGAATTACACCACTAAACATAAAAATTGTACAACAAAGAAAAATAATTTTTCTCATCGACTCTAACTCCCTTTTTAATAAGGTTTAAAATGATATAATACCTTATATTTATTTAACTGACTTTGAAGGCGGCATAATGAAACTCTTATTGATTAATACCAACCCCATTGTTCAAAAGCTTGTGAAATTAAGTGCAGAAAAAGTGGGACTTAGCATTATAGAGGCGGATTCACTCAATCAGCTTCAAGACATCAGCGAGATTCAGTTTATCTTTATTGATGATAAATCTTTCTCAAATAACCTAAAACGCGAAGCAAAAGAGAAGATTCCTCAAGCAAAACTTGGTTATATTTACTCTAAAAATAGCGAGAAAGAAGGTGGTTTTGACATTTATGTGCAAAAACCTTTTTTACCTACCGACTTTGTAGAATTACTTAAAAATCACACGATTGGAATGGACCGCAAAGATTTTGCCACACCCACCCCTGAAATACCAGCAGACGATATCCTACAAGAAAATACTCAAGTAGATATTCAAGATTCAATTCAAGAAGAAATACCACTGGAGGAGGAGGTTCAACCAACTTCTCAAGACGATGGTGAATTGGATAATTTAGAGGAGACAGGGATAGGAACTGAGGAAGATATGGATTTAAGCCTTGATGATATTAGCCCAGACCTTTTACCGCCGGAAGGTGATTTAGAAGCTGAAGGAATTAGCGGACTTGAGGATATTGAAGGACTTGATGATGATATTCACGATATGCTTGGAGGTGATGAGGAAAAAGCTACTCCAGATAAAGCACAAGATGACCTCGATTTAGGAGAAGATTTACTTGAGGTTGACGGATTGCAACGCCCTGCCAAAAAAGAACCAGAGGCTACACAAGAAACAACTGACGATTTAGATTTGGACTCACTTGATTTAGACCCAATAGCAGAATCTACAGAAAAAACTGATGGTGGCGAAGAGTTAGATTTAGACTTAGATACGATGGGTGAAGAATTAAATCTTGATGAAGCAATGGATTTAGACACTGAAGAATCTGCTACTACATCGCCAGATTCCATAG
>NZ_NHYN01000031.1 GCF_003288845.1 Helicobacter monodelphidis
TGATTATGCAATCAAGACATTAGACAATATCCCACAATCAGACAATAAGACAGATTTTCTAAGAGAAGTTGCAAGAAAGAGGGAGGGTAAATGATTAATCTCTCTTCACTTATAGGTATTCAAAAGAAAAGGAGTAGGTATGGCTAGTATTTTTATTACAATAGAGAAAGAAGAATCTGAATCAGATGTTCGTTTAATTGATTTGTGGCAAACGCCTGTTATGGCACTAAAACCATTTTGGAATGGGAATGATGAGAGCCTGAATGATTTTTTAAAAAAGTATCATTTGGAATGGGAAGAGACTCATAGTATCTATGAAACAAAAATGCAATCTGCAGAAATGATTGAAAAATGTTCAGATATCTTCAAACAAGATATTGCACAATTTGATTTTAGACTTGCTTCAGCACTGAAGGGTAAAGGATTAGCACCTTTTGCAGATGTTCCATTAGTTAAAATTTCATTTGATATAAAATCATATGGATATGAAGAACAAGAAATACTGAAAAATTATTTTTTCACTTGCACCTCACGATCCTTTTTAGATTTTAGAGGTATACAAGATTCAAAGCTCATTTTTTATTACTCTCGCAGGGGCTTAATTGATGAAGAAAGTAAAATTGGAGTTTACACAACAAGAGTTGCTTATAATTTCAAAGAAAATACCAAAAACATTAAAGATACAAACTTTATTTTGAGTGGTTTATGTTTAGGTTTTGCATACGTTTTACCCAATATTACCTTTTGTTATTCTTGGAAAAATGGAATAGGACTTGAGAGAGAAACCCATGTTACAGGGCAAGAAATTTTGATAAGTAAGCAAGAGTCAATAAGAATCAGAAATCAGGCTAAAGAAGAATTAAAATCACAAAAAATGAAGAATAGAACATCATTAGCCCCAGAGAGTCTAGAGCAAAAATTATCACAAGCAGCAACAACGCAATTCAGAATGAATCTTGAAGATTCATTTGAGGAATGTTTAAAACTAGGTGTAACTTATTATGCTGAAAAGGAAAGAGAAAAACTTGAAATGAGACTTCAAAAAGCGGAACAAGATGCAAAAGAGGCCTATATTTACATTAGAACCCAAATTGATGATGGCATATCCATAAAAGAAGCTCTTGATTTAGCAAAACAAAAATATAGAGATGATGATACAATCAATCTTGCAAGTTTGCTTATAACAAGGGATATTCAAGATATTTCTAAAAAAGAAACACAGATTTCTTCTCTAAAAGAAGAAATAACAAACAGGGAAACAGAGTATCAAAAATCTTTTGAACAAATTGCAAAACTTGAACAAACAATTTCAAGTCTTAAAGGGAGTTTATCAGAAAAAGTGAATGAGTTAAATCTTTTTAAAGAAAAAGCTGAAGAGGAAATGAAAAAATTTGCAGAGGAAACAGAAAAAAATTTTAAAGAAGCTATAGAAAAACTTGTGCAAGAAAATGAGCAACTAGAAACTGATTTAGCAGGAAGCGGAACAGTTATTGATCGACTCCATGTAGAAAACTCTATCTTGAAAGATAACAATGCAAAAGCAGAATCCAAAAATGAGGAATTGCAAAAAGAAATCAGGGAGCTGTATATATTCAAAGCAATGTACAATCAATCATCTAATTCAAGTGAGAGTAAGGAAGGCGAAAGTGTTTCAGAGATTTTTAGTGATGAGATTCAGCGAATTAGTGAATTACCCCCACTTAAGAAGTGTGGGCTTCCTAACTAAAGCTAAGCAACCTTAGCTAACTCGAAAGGCTTTTTGTTTAGTGTCTAATAGGCTAATTCCTAACCCAAACGACTTTAATCCTCTCTCTAAGATATTGATACTAGCATTAATATCTCTATGGATTATGTTTCCACAATCACACTCAAACACTCTATCGCTTAGACTGAGATTCTCATTTATTTTTCCACATACACTACAGGTTTTACTTGTATATTGTGGATTTACTTTTACAAAGAATTTGCCATTATGCAATGCTTTATATGCAAGCATTTGAGAGAATTGATAGAATGAAGTATTTAAAATAGAGCGATTTAATCCGCTTTTTTGTTTGACATTTTTAAGTTTTGCTCGTTTTGTCATATTCTTATTTTTAAGTGCTTCAACTGCTACCAAGTCAAATTCTTTAATAAGTCTAGTCGTTATCTTGTGATAACTATCTTTTTTAATGTTGCTACTCCTTTCATAGATTTGATTTAATTGTTTTTGAGTTTTTCTAAAGTTATTGCTTAACTTTTGATTTTTATTTTTAGATTCTAGTTTAATCCTTACTCGCCTTGAATTTTTACGCATAAGTCTTTTGAATTTATCGTTATATTTTTTAGCATTGACTTTTTTTGAAAGTGTTTTAATTAACTCTCCATCACTTAAAGCAATATCATTTATATTTAAGTCTATGCCTATACACTTAGCAGAATCTAAATGTGCTAAATCTACTTGCTTAATTTCTTGTTTATAAGTAATGCTAAATGAAGCATAGTATTTATCATTGCTTGTGCTTATTGTTATTTGATTAACTTTGTAGCCTTGCGGTAATGATCTATGATATTTCATTTTAAGTGGCATAGACATTAGCTTAAATGTTTTAAATTTAGCGTTATTAGATTCTAGGATTTGAAAGCCTTGATTGTTCCAATTAAACGAAGTTTTAGCGAGTTTAGAGTTTTTAAAATTTGGTATGCCTAGTTTTAGTGCTTTTGCTTTTTGCTTTGGTGTTGTAGCAGAATCTAAGGCTCTTTTGCGTTCGGCTACCATTTCTTTACTCAATGCTCTTTTTATTGATCGTAAGAAGTTAATTCTTGCTTGTTGAGTAACTACTGATTTAAAGGGTAATTCTCTATTCTTTAGAGCCTCTTTTACAAGTCTGTCATAATCAACCGCTCTAAGATATTTCTTTTGCTCTTTTGGTAAATCTTTATTAGATTCTACTTCTTTAAGCCATAGATTTAGGCATATATTATAGGCTTGATTATAGATGAAGCATTGATGATTGATTAATGCTTGTTGCTCTTTATTAGGATAGATTCTATATTTAAAACCTTTGGTTATTTGCATTATAGATTCCTATACGCCTTTGTGCGTTTATCTAAATTTTCGCCTTTTTCTTTGACGCCTTGATTTTCTACATATTTTTTTAACACTTCTAGGCTTACTCCCCCTGTCGTGGCTAAAAAATAACTTCTACTCCAAAAATATTCTTTCCACAAAAATTTTCTTATATGCGTAAATTCTTGTTTAATAATTCTGCTTGAAGTAGATTTATAGGCATTAATGAACTTTACTAACTCACTTTTTGGCTCTGCTTCAAATAGTATGTGTAAGTGGTCTATATCGTGGTTAAATTCTATTACTTTAAGGCTATATCGTGGATTCTCTGCTATGTATTTAAAAATCTCTCTAAGCCTTTTGCATATCTCATCATTTAACATTTTTCTACGATACTTCACAACGAGCATGAAGTGATATTGTAACAAATAGACTGAGTGTTGATTTGTATTATATTTCTTATCCATATCGGTATTATAGTAGAATTTAACTAATTTTAGTTTTTACAAGTCAGTTAATAAGTATTAAGTTTTTTAACTTGCCTAACGGTGAGTGGCAATTCATCCTCCGCCTAAGAGGCGAAGGTTTTCTTGCTTAAAATTTGGTAAATCAAATCTTTCAAAAATCCAGAGCTTTGCTTCTCAAATTTTCAAAATAATCTCATCTCAAGATATTCAAATTCAAAATCAACAATCAGAAGAAATCGTAGAAGTTCGCAGAATGAGGAGCTAGAAACATAACTTTTAGCAAAATTTAGCTATAACAACAAAGCCCCAAAACCGCAAGGGAGTAGGGGCAAAAACACATAAAGGCGTTACTATGAATAAACATAGCAAACGCTCGTTTGTATTATTATATCTAAATTTTAGACTTTTTGGGTGATTCACGTTCTACTAATTGAAATTCACTTTCAGAATTGTCAAATATTAACACTTGTTTGCAAAAAGGAATAATAGTTTCTAAATTTTTACTAGATTGTTTGAATCTTTTTTCAATGAGCTTTTCACTGATATTGTGCCCTCCCTTTTTTACTCTTTGTTTGACTCTATTCTTTGCAATGTCAACAGATTTAACTTTGACATAATAGAGGTAAATAGAATAACCATTTTCTTGTAATTTTTTAAAAAGTGCAATAATGCTAGAGCCACAAAGCGTTGTTTCTAAATTAAAATCATACGCGTTTTGAATATAGCTATTTCTTAAATTTATGGCAATTTTGGAGGCTCGTATTTGATCAGATTGATTTTTCCAATCCCCAAATGAGCTTACAATTTCGTCAATATTGATGCGTCTACCAAAATCCTTTCCTTTTTCAATTTCATTATAGTAAAGCGTAGTCTTTCCAGCTCCATTGACACCAGCAAATATGAAAACTTTCATTTTCTTTCTCTCCTTTAGCAGAACTATAACAATTCACTGCTGAATTGGCACTAAAATAATTTAAAAGTAAAAACAGGATTCTTTAAGAAATATATTTTTAATAAAATTTAATCTCTATAAACACTTAAATATCGGTATTCTATCAAGTTTTTTTCAATTTATTTTAAAATTATATTTAAGCTTTTTTGCCTAAAAACCCACTTTTATTTACTTTTCATTAACTATTTTGCAAGTTTAAGGAAAAAAATTTATTATATTTTTTCATAGATTATGGTGTATGTTCGATAATACCGATACTTTAAGGAAAAATATAAATCATTTAAAATTTATTCTACATTCTACCTATTTTGCGTATCTGTAGAAAAAAAATAAATCTTCAACAGAACTTAAACATACTAAAAGAAAGCTTAAGTTTTTTGTATAACCTCCTATAACACTTACTTTAAGGAAAAAACATTAATAAAATTTTAAGTAAAATAAATAATAAAAAAGTGCTATTTTTAAGTTTTCGCATTTTTGAATCTTTTAAAATGTCATCAAGTCATGACTGAAAAATTTTTAAAAAAGGAGCTAGAAATGGCAGATTTTGTAGTTTTTGCTAAAAAGCAATTAGAACATAAAGAAATTAGAGAAGCAATTAATGATCTATACAAAGCAGGTTATGAGAGCAATAGGAATGCAGAATTTTATGCAAATTTGAAACAAGCAGAAGAGCAGTGTTTGAAACAAAATTTAAAAGGAGAAGCTCTGCAAGCCTACCTTGCTCCTTTCTATAATGCTTTATCAGATAGTGCTTTAGAGTCTTCTTTTGGAAAAGAAGAAAGAGAACAAAATAAGCAAATTTGGGAAAATAAGGAGCTACAGGCTAAAAGAGTTGCTTACAGAGGGCAACTTAATAGAGAGTTTGCAGATTTTAGGAAGTTTGCAAGACAAAATGGTGCAAATGATCATTTTATGGAGCAAGTCAAATATGCACAAAAAGAATGCTATAGACTTGCTTGTGATTTACCCCACATCAAAGAAGCCATAGCAGAATTATCAAAGATGCTACAATACCCAGAGTTTCAAATGACAGCAAATCAAAAAGAAATTAGCTTGAAATTTGATAATCTTATACAAAATATCAGACAGCAAGGAGAATCTGAACAAGCCAAACTCTCTCCAGATTTTTGGCAAGATATTTTCACTGCAAAACAACAACTTCAAAGTGAAGAGGCTAAAGCTGAGCTTGTTGATTCTACAATTCAACATATTCAAAACTATGCAGACAAAATTTTTGCAAATAGAGCGTTTAGGCAAGAAGTGACAGCACAAAAGGCGATTATCCAAGAACAGTCTAAGCAGGAATATATAAATTCTCTCACAGATCCTCAAAAGGAAACAAGAATTAAGTTTCTTAATTTTATTGAGACATTCAAAGGTAAGCACAATAAAGCCTTTTGGGACGAAATAGTTGCACCAGCTAAAAAAGAAGCAATCGAGAATGCCTTGCAAGGCAAAGATCTACAATCTTTATTTGAGCGTATTCAGCAAGAATCTTTTAATCCAAAATATCAAACTCAAGAGCAATCAAGCACAGATTTACGCCATGATAATTCTGCACTCAATGAATTCAGATATAACTATCGACAGAAGAGTTAAGAATATGTATTTAGAGGGATATTTCGATGAAGAAGAGGTTTCTAGTATAAAAAGAAATAACGCTAGATGAGAAATAGATCTGCAAATTTCTATGTGAAATTTGCAGACAAAAGGAGATAGAGATGAACGAACAATACTATATTGACGAAGAGCTACAAAAGAATGCCGAGCTTTTAGCAGAAATGCAAAAAAATGTAAATACGCATTATGCGTTTGCAAAAAAGGGTTACCCAAGTTTTAATGAGATTGTAAGTTTCATTAAAGATGAAAGACAAATTGCCTTTCCCTTTGAAAAAGATTTCTTGCATGATTCAAATTTTATGCAAACATTCAAGCAAGATTTGAGCAAGTTACCTAATATAGAATTAAGAGATATGTTGGCGGAACTGAAACGCAAAAATGCAGAACTTAAAAAAATGCTTCAGAGGGGTAATATTGAGGAACAACAATCTCTCTTAGATTCTATTGCTAAAACTATGGCAGAAAATGCGAGTTTGACAGAATCTATCAATGAACAACCCTCATTCAATCAGCAATTTGAAGATTTTAGAAAGTTTGCAAGACAGAATGGTGCAAATGATCATTTTATGGAAAAGATTAATCTTGCACAAGAAGAATGCCATAAGCATAAATGCGATCTAGAAATTACACAAACTGTGATAGCTGAATTACATAAAGTTTTGCAAAGCAAAGAGTTTCAAAAGAAATATCAAGAGGAAGAATCAGTTGAATCAAATAACGATCTTATCTTTACTGAAAAAAGCGTAGAAGAGATACGGCAACAAGCAGAGCAACAACCTTTGTTTCAGTCACTCAATCAAAATACTCCAATTGATGCAGAAATAGAAAATGATGATTTGCAGATAGAAGCAGAATCTATTCAGCCTATACCAAGCCTTAAAAACTTTTTTACTCAATTAGAGCAACAAGGAGAGGAAAGCTATGCAAGAAAAAATCGCCAGTGATAAAGCTTTGAAAGAATTTAGAGCTCAAAAGCAAGAAGAAATTTTTCTTGAAATGCAAAAATTGTTTAAAAAATGCAATTTGCAAATTTCTTTGGAGCTTATAGAGGGGAGAATCCACATAGATGAGAAAGCAAGAGAAATGATTGAATATCACTTAGGAGAGATTGTATTTGAGAGCAATCGCCATTTAATTGCTTTTTTGAATCAAGCTGGATTTGAGGCTGAAGCTTTACAAGAAGAGTTTTTACAGATGATGTGTTCTTATCCAAGCCATCAAGATTTAGAAAAAATGTTTGCAGACTTGGATAAACAAATGATTCAAGAACAAGCTTTAAAAGATATTGAAGAACAACAACCAATATTACGAAAGCAGAAGTAATTTTATGACCTAAGGTTTTTAAGCCTTAGGTATAAGGAGAAAAAATGTTGATTTTAATGGTAGTAGGCTTTATGGTATTTGCATTCTTTGTATTTATCTCAAGCGATTTGAGAGGAAAGCAAGTATATTATTATATGGCAGTAGGGATAGCAATCAGTACGGTTTGTCTTGCTATTTTCTTTTTTATAACAGAAGAAGTGACTTACACTTTAAAATATAGCTTAGCAATTGTTATACCTTTATTCTTGTATGGATTTTATATACTTCAACGCAATAAACCAAAGAATACAATAGAAATTTTAGCTAAGCAACAAAGTTATTGTGATTCTATTCAGCCTAAAGAGATATACAAGGCTTACTCTTATCGCACTTTAGAAAAAAAAGATAGAATCGAGACAAGACTCAATACGCTTTCTAAAACTTTTTATAGAGAGAGTGAGGGCAATAAATTTTTGACCACAAACTTTTTCTATGAATTGCAATCGCTAGAATTAACACGCATTCAAAATATTGATGAGATTCAATCCTTACTCCATAAAGAAATATTCTCTATGATTCAAAATGCTATTATTTACAAAGAAATGACTTTAGCTTACAATGAAATTCTAAAAGAAAATGATTACATTCTTGAATATTTTTTAATGCAACTCTATGAGCAATACACAATCGCTTTTAATATCGGTGTCGCTAATCTTAAGATATTAGCAAATACTTTTACTGAAGAGCAATTAGTTGGAGCTTTGGATAATCTCTCTTTACAGAGTGTCAAACGTGATGGAGCTGCACTCTTTTATAGCTACCTTGCTTTTAAAAATCGAGTTTAATAACAAGGAGGCACAAGATGAAAAATGAACAAAGAGGTATCTACAATGTAACTTTCAATGAAAAGAAGGCCACACCAATAAAAACAGATATAGAAGCTATTGAGAATGCAATCATTGATTATGTGATTCACTATGTTAAAGGTTGGCACAATATTAAAAGAGATAAAGGTAGAGTGGCAACCGACAAAATCAAAGGGGAGGGTCTCATCCCGCCACTTTCCCCCTCTGATGAAATAATTATAACATTTTATTCTGATAGAAACTTAAATACAAGAATGGTTTTTAAGAACCCTCAAGTCGATTCTTATTACACACAAACACCACAATCCACAGAAGATTCAATATTGCAAAGAGCCTTAGAACTCCAAACAAAACAGCAAAGAGGAGAGCTAGAAAACTTCTTTACACATCAAGAAGAAAACACAAATGAATCCAAATCTAAAAAAGGAGAAAAGCAATCATGAGTGAAAGAGAAT
>NZ_NHYN01000032.1 GCF_003288845.1 Helicobacter monodelphidis
TGATTATGCAATCAAGACATTAGACAATATCCCACAATCAGACAATAAGACAGATTTTCTAAGAGAAGTTGCAAGAAAGAGGGAGGGTAAATGATTAATATTCCTTTGTTGATGTTGATTGGAGGGGCTTTAGCAGGAGTTTATTTTGGGTTTAAAAGAAAAGATCCAAACATTGAACTTCCTAGTTGTTTTTTTGATAGATTGGCTATACCTCTTTATACATTCTTAAATACATACTATAGTAATAGCGGATTTATGGTCGATGCGACTGAAGAAAAATCTATTTTGTGCAATGTTCCTTTCAAAAAATTATACGGCGTTAAGATTATCGGATATTCTACAATCCACGATTATTTTCCTGCTCCAGAAATGGAAACACTTATCGAACAATATAAAAAAAGTGAAAATGGATATTTCTACTATATTTTACACAAACAAGGTTTGCAACAATGCCAATATATTTTTAGCTTTAATGAGAGTATTGTTAAAAATTTTGCAAATTATTTTCAAGAGGAATTATTGAGTGGCGAGGAAATTGCAAATACTATTTTATCCTTTTGGTGTCAAAATAATTTTTTTCAGAGAAACAAGAAACTTGAAGGAAATCTAAAAATTGATTTTGATTGCATAGATAAAGAACCAAATTTTGTTTCATTTAAAAAAATGGCAAGAGAGGCTATTTTTAAAGGTTTGAGTGAGTTAGATGTATTGCAGGGATTTCGAGAAGTTGATGTGCCTAAAACGAATATTCAATCGGTTTTTAAAATGAATTTTAGTGGCGTTATTTGGTTTTTTTATGATTTATATCAAAAAAGAATAGAAAATCAAATTAGTCTCTTGATTAATTCCGCAAAATTAAGTGGAAACAAGGAATATTTCATTGCACTTAAGGATTTTTATTCTCACAACAAAACAAATCTTGCTATCGTTAATAATTTGGTTTTTTTGAAAGAGTATAGCGAAGATATTGTGGGACAATTAGGTTTAGCCTTGAAAACCTCATATATCAAAAAAGATATTTTTAGAAAGGACATTATCAGAAAACTTCCTTTCAAATATAGAGACATTGAATTTGATTATTTAGTTGAGCCAAGCTATTTGCATAATTTTATTGCAAGTGTCCATAAAAGATCTGCAAAAAGCCCAGATATTTTTGGAAAAGATAAGAATGGTGCTTTTGTTAATTATAGTTTTTCAGAGGAAAATGACAATCCGCATTCTTGCATTGTTGCTAAACCTGGTAGTGGAAAATCTGTATCCAAGCAAAAAATTATGTCTCAAATGATTGATTTTGATTTCATGAGTGGAGAAGCTCGTAATTTGGGAAAGGGACAAGGACAAGTTAGAATTAGAAGTTATGATGTAGGTTTTTCAGATGAAAAATTTATTAATCTTTTGAAGTCTAATCCAAAAAATAATGTGGCTCACATTGCTAGTGATTTATTTTCGTTTAAATATAATCTTGTTGGCATCGATATGGAGAACGATTTAGAGCAAATCGAAGCAGATATTCAATTTGCAATTGATCTCACAAGTGTTATTTTGGAATCTCAACACAGTCAAGCTCTAAGTATCAATGAAGTAGCCGCTTTTAAGAAAATTATACATGATGTCTACTCGAATGCGAATTACCAAAAGTATGATATTCGTAATCTTGTCGAATCTCATCCTAAGATTGTGCAAGAATTATTAAACTTAGGCTATAGTAAAACAACTTATTTACAAGAAATCCAAGAGAAAAAATATCGTTTTTTAAAAAGACCATTATTGAAAGATATGGCAAAAGCCGCAAAAATTTTATCAGACAATCAACAGATCACAGAAGATGACCGTAAATCTTACGCTTCTTTAGCACAGAAATTAAGTGATATTCATAAACTTCAACTCTTTAGCACTTGGGATAATATAGACATCAGTGATGCTGATGTAATTAGTATGGATTTGAATAATTTTAAAGAAAATTCATTGTTTACGCCTATTTATCTTTCTATTTTTCAAAAAACATACCTTAAGGATAGAGAATTTGCTTTATTGTGTAAAAGACAATCAAAAACAGCTCCAAAACTTTTTTATGCAATCGAGGAAGCGAGAAATTTTTTCCTTGTGCCTTATTTGCAAAAAATGTTTGAAACCATTGCTTTAGAGGCGAGAAAATACAATGTGCATTTATGTTTTGTTGTGCAAAAGCTTGAACACATTCCTTCAGCTATTTTAACAAATCTTGATACGAGAATATTTTTACTTCGCCCAGAAAAAAGGGAAGAAGTTATCAAAGAAATTTCAAAAAGTGCTATTTCTGCGAATGAAAAACTTTTTGAGGCAATTAGTTGCACAGAATCTCATGAACTTTGTATTGCATATAGTGAAGGTGTATTTCATTTAAAGCTTCCAATCACAGATGAAGAGCTCGAATTGTTTAATACAAATCCAAACCAATCACAAATTTATTACAACAAAGAGAAGGAGAGTCTGAATGTCGTTAAATAACTGCTTTGCAGAAATTGTTGTAGAGAACTATATTCGTGCAACTGGCGTTTCCAAAATGAAAATAAGGGAGTGGATTAGAAATAAAAAAGTTGCTTTAATTAGAAAATCGCCTAATAAGCAAGTTTTGATTATACCGCTTAACAATCTTTATCTTATCGAGCAGGAGGTGAAACTAAAACATCAGGAAGAGAAAATGTTGGCTGAAGATTCAAAAAGGCTAAGAAGAATTAAAAAGAAGCTTATAAGAGCTACTATGGACTTAAAAAGCTTAATTGATGATATGGGAGCTGTAGAACAAATCATGCAAAAGCAACAAGGAAAAAATAGTGATTAGCATATCTGGAGCAAAGTTAATTACAGCTGCTTATGTTTTCGGAAGTGCTGCGTTGATTTTTGCTATTTGCCCATTCCTATTTGTTGTTATTAAAGGTATCTTAAAAGCAAAAGATCCAAACACGAGTGCCTTTAATATTTTGGGAGTAGCCGTGAGTGCTTTTTTTGTTCATTTATTTTCGTGCATAGGCTTTATGTTATTAATCAAGACTTTGGATCTTTTCAATAAGGCGGTAAGTAGCAATTACATTCAAGAAAAATTGTTCAAAATTTTTTGGGCAGAGAGTAAAGCAGACGTTTTGTCTATTGCTTCAACAAATGAGAGCTTAGAGGTTAATGCAGCATATACAACTCTCTTTGCAATTAGAATATTTGCTGATGTATTGTTTTTGTTACTTCCTTTGGTTGTAATTCTTGTGGGGCTTGGATACGGTGTATTTCAAGCACAAAAAGATGTATATAGGCAGAGCTACTTGGGTGTTTTAGTTTTTACAGCAATTAGCGGGATTGTGACTTTTACGCTTTATCTAGCTTTTGCATTTATAGCTTCATTTGCTTTATTTTTACCTAACGGGAATTTAGTTGAAAGAATCAATGAAGCTTGGCGTTTAATTTTAATTTGAAAGGAAAAAAATGGCAACAATGTGTCCTAAATGCCGAACAGGCAAGGTAGGAAAAAGAAATGGTATGGTCGCTTGCGAGAATTATAAAGTAAGTAATAAAAATAAAAAAATTGTATCAGTTGGAAAATGTAGTTTTCATATTTTTTATGCTCAAAACTTTTGGGAATCCAATAGAGTTTTGAGTGATGAGGAAATGAGACAACTCATTGCTGGCGAGGTTTTAGAAAATAGTATTGGAGAAACACTCCAGCTTGATTTAAAACAAGAACATTGTGTCTTTGTCAAAAAGGAGGCAAAAGAATATGAAGATCTATAACAAAGTTGGATTTTTAATGGTATTTCTGTATTTTAGTACTTTGAATGCAGATGAGTTTGGCGATGTTAATGCGTTGGTTGAAGGTGCTGGAAAGTCTATACAGGCAACTGGTGGCGTGGGCATAAAAGCATTTTTAGCATGGGCAACTCTTATCTTGCCAATTATAGGCGTTATTGGTGGAATATGGATTGAAAAAAAGAAATCTGAAAACTCTCAAGATAATTCAAAAATTTATATTGCCGGTATTGTAGGTGCTGTTTTAGCAGTAATCATTGATGTTATTGTTATAAGTGTTTTTGGAGTTTTGTTGTTGGGCAGTGCACAAGATGGTTTTAGTGTTGTGCGAAACTATTGGAAAGAAGCACTCTTATGACAATAAAGTTATTTTTGCTCTTCTTTTCTTTTTGCTCTTTGAGTTTCGCTTGTGTAAAAGTTCCTTGTGAGTTTGCCGAATTGCCTTTTGAGCAAAAATTGAAAAGTGTTATTGAGCAGGAATATAGTCATTTAGATGCTTCAATTGAACATCTTAAAGAGCAGTATGAGAAGTATCTTGCAGAATTGAAAAAAAGCAATGAAGACTTAAAGAAATTGGAATCTTCACTGAGAGAGTCAAATTTGCAAGATCGTGAAATGATCTTTTTGCAACATAAATTTAATCAACTTTTGAGTAAGGATATTGAATGGAGACTGCAATGAAAAAAATTGCTTTAATAGTTAGCGTGGGTTGTTCTTTTGCTTTTGCAGAATCTTTTACACGTAATCTTGACAATGTTCTAAATATGCCAGGATTGGGAGATCTTTCTGGTTCTATTTGGGATATTTTTAATGATAAGACAGGTTCTGTTGCAAGTGTGTGCTATGATCCGGATTTGTCATCAGGAGATTTTGACGCATGTTCTGTCTTACAAAAATATGATAATTTGAGTGTTGATGTGTGTAAATTTGTGCCTGATGTGCCATATTTTAAAAAAAAGAAAAGAGAGGTTGGTTTTGGAGGATTAGTTTCTTTGTGTGAATCAAAACAAAAGAAATTTGAAGATATTTCTTCACAGGGAGCTATAGATGCTGTTTCAGGCATAGTGGATTACACGAATATTGATACATTGTCATTGAAGTTGCCTAATGGGCTTACTTATGATGATTTTCTAAGAAAATGGAGCTTTCAAGAAGTCATCAGTAAAAAAGACTCTTTGGTTGGATCTATGGCTGTTGCTTCAGATGCTTTGCCTTTTGGAACAAATCAACATTCCAAGAATTTTAGCGATAATCAATCAGTATTATTTATGCTTAAAGATTATGCAAAAAGTTTATCTTTTAGCCCATCAAAAAGTATTTCTGCAATTAAAAAGGAAGACTTGAAAGCTCCAAGAGATTTAAGAGAATACGAAGAACAACGCAATGAGCGCGTTAAGCAACTTTCTGTAGGTTTTAATCAAAGCTCCATTCAAAAATTAAGTTCTTCAATCTCTACTACACTGAATGGTCAAAAATTGGATTCAGAAGATGCACAAAATGAGGCAAATAAAATTGTTGTAGAAGCAATAAAGGAAGTTAATAATGCAAAAGCTCAAGAAATCGAATCTGCATTAAGGCTACAAAGAAATGTAGATGATATGGCTTTTCCAACACAAGCTCAAGTTGACTTGTTAAAAGATGATTTACGCCCAAAGATGGTGGCTAAAATTAGAGAACAGCAACTAAGAGAGGCGAACTTAATTGCTTCAATTCATCAAAAATACAAAAGATATGAAGAGAAAATGTATTTGGTGGCAGAAAAAGCAGTTATTATGAATGAAAAGTTTGATAAAGAAGCGGCACAAAAAGAAATTGATTCTTTGTTGGGAGGCGTAAAATGATTGAATTAACAAATAGATTGAAAAATATTGAAGGCGATATCAATATTCTTGCCCATATTCTAAAAGAAGAATTAATAAAGATACGCAGTATCTTAAATGAAATGGATTTGGAGCAATCTAACATTAATAAGGTTTCTTCAGAAATTATTGAGGAAGTTGGAGAATATATGGAAAATTCTCAAAATGGTGAATACCAAAATGCAATTTCTATGTTACTGGGAGAGGATTTAAAAGAAAGAGAACATCAACAGATAGAATCAATTAAGCAGGTTGTTATTGAGCTTTTAGAGCAAGAGAAAAAGGCAAAAACCAAGAATCAAATGCTGTTGAACATTGGCTTTGGAATCACTTTATTTATTATGTTTTTAATTATAATTTTGGGAGGTTAAAAATGGATTTTAAAAATCGTATTGCAAATTTAAAAAGTCTTGTGCAAAAAAATGTTGCTCATCAGAGAGAAAGAGCGAACAAGCCAATTTCAATGGATTCGCATGATGTGTTGTTGGAAAAAAATTTTTTTGCTTTATTGAATGATATTCTACAAAATATTTTAGAAGCTATTAAGACTGGGAATAAGGGGAGTTTATCGAATGATATTTATGCTGCTTTAAAGGAGAATAAAGCTTTTTCTCAAGATCTAATTATAAAAGAGCTTCAACAAAATTTAAAAGAAAATAACCATCTCTCAAGTGAGCTTAAAGAAGGCGTAAGCCATCTTTTGGATAAGAAATCAGATTTTTGCAACAATCTTGTCAATAATAAAATTGACGATTTTTCGGAAGCCTTAAAAAATGGAAAATTAAATTCCATTAATTCTAATTTAAGTGCAACAGATTTGTTTAAGGCAACATCATCACAAAAAATTACATCAGAAATCGTAAAGAAAGTTTTACAAAAAGGAGCATAAATGAAAATTGATTCAAATGAATCTTTGAGTGAAATTTTGAAAAAACAACAATATCAGCTGAAGTTGGGTGTTGTATTTTTTCTTTGCTCTTTTGAGAATATTTTAATTTTTTGTCTTACCTACTTAATTTTTCAGTGGGAAACAATGTTTTTTGTTGTGTATTCGTTTGGAGCTTTGATTGCTTACTGGGCTTTGTTTAAAAAAACAAAGGGGGAACAATATGATATTTTCATTTTTAAGCTATGGTGTAAAATGAATCGATTGATTAGGTTAAGAATTAAAGAGAGAAAAAATAATGCGTTTGGTTTTTAGTTTGCTTCTTTTTTTGGTTTTTGCTCACTCAAAATCAATTGATGCACTGGATAAATGGGTTGAAGTACACAAAGAATTAAGTATTCAAACACAAATTGTGAGTTTCAAAAAAATTCAAATTCTGCAAAAAATATATTTTATTTCCTTGTCAGAAAGTCTTTTCGAACATTTGAGAAGACTTAAACTAATGTATGTTGATGTGCAAATGCAGGAATTACAATGAAAATATTTTTTATGATAATTTTGAGTTGTTCTTTTGTGTATTGTTCTTGTATTCCGGGTTGTTCTGATTTAACATATCCTGAACAAAGGGCAAATATAACAATCAATGAGTATAATCGTGGTGATTACGCAATTGCTGAAGTCATAGATCAAATCGTAGAATCTTTAAAACAAGCAAAAAAGTCACAGCAAGAAATTGATATGACTCAAAAAAAATACTTAGAAGCAGAAAAGATTTTAAATGTCTCATTAAAGCAACAAATTTTTTTGCAGAATAAGCAGAATCATCTTGAATCAATCAATATGATGATTGAAGGAAATAAAGATGAATAATAAAATAGTTTTTTTTGCTATATTTTTTGTTGTAAGCTATGCAGCTATTCCTATACCTTATTCTTTATCTTCTGAATCAGGAATTGCGATGTCCCTTAGGAAAATAGCCAAAAATATTAATAGTAAAAACGAAGATGTTAAAAAAAGATACGATAATGAAATTAAGCCAATTATTGAAGAAATCAGAGAAAACATCCAAGAAAAAGAAAACCTACTTAAAAGAATTAGTATCTTAGAGCAAGATAGAATTCTGCTACAACAAGAATTAATCTTTTTACAACAACAGGAGGTTAAATTGTTAAAACTTAAATCATTGTGAAATAACGAGGAATAAACACTTATCTAATGAGGAGAAAAAAATGGTTATGTTAGAGCCAAATCAAATTGTTGAAGCAAAAGAGTTATTGAGTCGCTTAAATAATCTTTACATTGAAAGAGCTGATATGGAAGTCTTTAAAAAAATTAGAGAAAACTCTCTAAAGTATGAGATTGCAAGTGAATGTGAAATATTTGATAAAGAAAATAACCCTTTACCAAATAAAATCAAGATAGCATTAGTGTTGGCTTGTATTGATGAACTTTTTAAGGACAAGGAAAATAAGAAAAATGCAGAATTATCGCTTATGAAAGATTACAAAAAAGCTTTGCTTAAAGAGGAGCTAAAAGAATTTGTTGATGCCTATATGTATGTGCTGGAGGAGCTAGAAACAAATGCACTAGACATCAAAGAGTCAGCCAAAGAATGTTCTATTATTCCAAAAGAGGTGCTACAAGCAGTGAGTTCAATTGCTAAGGAAAACTTCAAAGTAATTAAAGAGAAAAAAATGGTAGAAGCTGGGTTTGAAATAAAGCAAGAAAAGGATTGCACAGAAGCAATAGCTTTACAGGAGCAGCTAAAAAAATTGCTCAGTTAAAGCAAAGTGAATTACCCCCGCCCAAGAGGTGGAGGCTTTCTAACTATATTTAGTTTTAGACAAGAGGAATAGTCAATGAGTTCTATAAACAATGATGTTAACAAATTTTTACACTTACTGAGTTCAAGCAAAGAAAATAGAGTAACACCTATTCAAAAAGTAGAAAA
>NZ_NHYN01000033.1 GCF_003288845.1 Helicobacter monodelphidis
TAATGTTGAAGAACCAGAATCTGCTGAAACTACCGCATTGAAGGTATCATCGCGTTCTGTTCCTGTATAAGCAGTAGTACCTGCAGTAAGACTGAAAGTCTAGGTGATGAGATGGAATTTGAGGTAAGATGAATAGGTTAATCATATAAAGGAAAATCTCTTTAGATTCTTTAATTAGATATTATCAATATCTTAAAAGGGTATTGTAGCATTGTATGTATTTTATTCTGCTTTTGCCATAAGGCATAATTGTGAGTATTTTACATAAATTTTACAAACCACACCTATATATTTTACAGCCTTTATTTATAATTATTCGATATTTTTATAAGGAGACTTGATGAAAAAAATCACATTAGGAGTGCTAGCAGCTTTGAGTTTTGGTTATGGGGTAGCAATTGCAGCAGAAATTATTCACCCCATTTCAAGAGAAAAAGGTTCGGGAACGCGAGGTGCATTTGTAGAAATTTTTGATATTCATAAAGAAATTAATGGTAAAAAAGTTGATGCAACAACCAAAAAAGCAGAGGTTACTAATTCAACAGGCGTAATGATTACGAGTATTGCACAATCAAAAAATGCGATAGGTTATATCTCTTTAGGTTCACTAAACAATAGTGTAAAATCTGTAAAAATAGATGGTATAGCACCTAGCGTTGAAAACATTAACAAAAAAAGTTATAAGGTTTCTCGCCCTTTCAATATTGTTACAAATAAGGTTAGCCCATTAGCTGAAGATTTCCTTAAGTACACATTCAGTGCAAAACAGGTTATTGAAAAAGCCGGCTATATCGCCACAAAGCAAGATTCCTTTGAAAGCAAAAAGCCGGAAGGAAAGCTTGTTATTGCCGGTTCTAGCTCTATTACACCACTAATGGAAAAGCTTTCTGAAAGCTACAAAAAGATTAATCAAAATGCAACAATTGAGATTTTACAGTCAGATTCAACAACGGGGGTAAATTCTGTTGTTGAGGGCATTGCTGATTTGGGTATGGTTTCAAGAGAATTAAAAAAGGCGGAATTAGATAAGGGAATAAATGTGAATGTTATTGCCATCGATGGGCTTGCAGTGATTGTGAACAAAGAAAATCCTATCGACAATATATCTAAGGATAATGTAAAGAAAATTTTTCTAGGCGATATTCAAAACTGGGAAGATGTAAAATAATTTTGAATCTGTATGAATGGGAATATCCCATTTATTCTTATAAGGAATAATATGAAAGATCATTTTTTTAAGATCTTGTTTGCCTTTTGTGCAATTATTTCCATTGTTGCTGTTTTGATGATTTGTAGTTTTTTGTTAATGAATGCTATCCCAACATTGCAACAAATTAGCATTGTTGATTTCCTTTTTGGTTTTGAATGGTATCCAGAACATGAAATTTTCGGTATTTTTCCGATGATTGTTGGGAGTATTTATGTAACGGCTTTAGCGATTCTTATCGGCGTTCCTATAGGCATTTTTAGTGCCGTCTATCTCTCGCAATTTTGCCCAAAACATATCCAAAAATATGTTCTACCAGCGGTAGAATTGCTCGGGGCTATCCCCTCTGTTGTTTATGGTTTTTTTGGAATTATTGTCGTTGTACCTGTCTTGCACACTATATTTGATGAAGTGTCTGGAAAAAGTCTATTTGCGGCGGCTATTATACTCTCTATTATGATTTTACCCACAATCATTCTTGTTTCAAAATCGGCTATTGATTCTGTTCCAACAACTTATTTTGAGGGGGCATTAGCTTTAGGTGCAAGTCCGGAAAGAAGTGTATTTTTCGCAGTGCTTCCTGCTGCAAAAAGTGGCATTCTAGCAAGTGTAATTCTTGGTGTTGGACGAGCTATTGGAGAGGCAATGGCTGTGATGATGGTTGCGGGAAATCAAGTTCAAATCCCAAGCCATCTTTTAGATGGAGTGAGAACTTTAACAACAAATATTGTCTTAGAGATGGGATATTCAGAAGGTTTACATAGAGATGTTTTGATTACAAATGGCGTTGTTTTGTTTGTATTTATTCTTTTGATTAATATGAGTTTTAACGCTCTCAAGAAGGAAAAAGTATGAAGCACGATTGGCTTTCAAAAATTTTATTTTATTCCTTAAGAATTTCTATTTTCATAACCTTAGGAATATTTACTATTTTAATTGGGTTTATTTTTATTAAAGGTATGACTTATTTTTCCTTTGATTTGTTTTCTTGGGAATATAGTAGTCAAAATGTTTCTATGATGCCAGCAATTATTAATACCTTTAATATGGTAGTTTTTGCCTTAGCAATTGCCGTTCCTATCGGTGTTTTTGGGGCAGTTTTTTTAAGCGAATACGCAAAAAAAGATTCTCAAATTATCCGCATTGTTTCCCTTGCCTCTGAAACATTAATGGGTATTCCATCTATCGTTTATGGTTTATTTGGATATTTGATGTTTGTAGGATATTTTGGTTTTGGTTATAGCTTTTTATCGGGTAGCTTAACTTTATGTATTATGATTTTACCACTCATTTTGCGTAGCTCTCAAGAAGCTCTATATGCCGTGCCTCTCAATTTAAGGGAGGCAAGTTTTGCGTTAGGGGCTGGAAAATTGCGTACTATTTTTGCCATTGTTATTCCTACTGCAATGCCAGGCATTCTAGCGGGAATTATTCTTAGTATTGGCAAAATCGTGGGTGAAAGTGCTGCTTTGCTTTATACTTCTTCAACAAGTCCGCAAGTTGCCGGATTGCTTGACTCTGGACGCACATTAAGCGTTCATATGTATGTTATCTCTAGCGAAGGATTGCATATTAACGAAGCCTATAGTACAGCAATGGTTTTAATGGTGATTGTGCTTGGAATAAATATTTGTTCCAAAATTATTGCACAAAAATTAACTAAAAATTGAGGAAATTAAATGGAAAATACGGTTTGTTTCAATGTAAAAGATATGAATTTATATTATGGTAATTTTCAAGCCTTAAAAAAGATTAATATGCAGATTGAAAAATCTCAAGTAACCGCTTTTATCGGTCCTAGTGGTTGCGGAAAAAGTACTTTTATCAAGAGCCTTAATCGTATGAATGATCTTATTGATGGCTGCAAAATAGAGGGAAAAATTCTTTTTGATGGGGATAATATTTATAAAAAATATGATGTTAATCGTTTGCGTAAAAAGGTGGGTATGGTTTTTCAAAAACCTAATCCATTCCCAATGAGTATTTATGATAATCTTACTTTTGCACCCAAAACGCATGGTATTAAATGCAAAAGTGAATTAGATTTTATTGTTGAATCTGCCCTGAAAGATGTTGGGCTTTGGAAAGACATTAAGGATAGGCTTAAACAATCAGCATTGAGTCTAAGCGGGGGGCAACAGCAACGACTCTGTATTGCAAGAACTTTAAGTATTCACCCTGAAGTCATTTTGATGGACGAACCAACAAGCGCCCTTGACCCTATTTCTACACTTAAAATTGAAGAATTAATTTCTAAGCTTAAAAATAAATATACGATTATTATCGTAACACATAATATGCAACAAGCCCATCGCATTTCTCATAAAACAGCTTTCTTTCTGCTTGGTGAAGTGATTGAATTTGATAAGACAGAAAAAATTTTTAGTTCTCCAAAAAATAAAAAAACACAAGATTATATTGAGGGAAAATTTGGATAAAAACTTATATAATAACGAAAAAAGTAAAGGTTATTCGTGGTTTATGTTGTTGAAGATGATCATACAATTTTAGGACTTGTGCTATATGCTCTAAAATCTCAAAATATTGAATCAGAGGGCTTTATGAATGCCGAAGATTGCCTTAAAGCAATTGAAGTAAAAATCCCACAACTCATTCTTTTAGATATTATGCTACCTAAAATAGATGGCTTTGAGATGTTAAAAAAACTCAAAAGTCATTCTAAGACGAGGCATATCAGTGTAATTTTACTTTCTGCCCTCAATAGTGAATTTGAGATAATTAAAGGTTTAGATTTAGGGGCTGATGATTACCTAACAAAACCCTTTGGTATTATGGAACTGCTTGCAAGAATACGCGTCATCTTGCGACGCAATGAACATAATAATGATGAAATAATTTTTGATGGTCTCATATTCTCTACACAAAAGCATTGTGTTACACTCTACAATCAGCCCATAGAATTGACTCTGAAAGAATTTGAATTGCTATCTCTATTGTTGAAAAATAAAGAAAAAAGCTTTAGTCGTGATGAAATATTAGAATTAATTTGGGGGTATAGCTACACAGGGGAAAGTCGCACAGTTGATATGCACATTAAAACCCTTAGACAAAAGTTGGGTGAATGGGGAAAAAAGATAAAGACTATACGCGGGATAGGCTATAAGCTTGAGAGAGAATAATGTATAAAAAAATTTTTGGGGCAATTTTTCTTACTTGTATAAGTATTTTATTTTTTACTCATATTATTTTATTTTTTTTACTTGATTCTATGCTAGAATCTCAAGCCTTCCAAACTCTCAAAAAAGAAGCTCATCTTTTAAAGAATCATCTTCATTTATTAATAGAAGAGAAAATTCCATTATCTCATCGCATTAGTATACTTTCAAAAAATGGGGATATTCTCTATGAGAGCCTACAAATGGATTTACCTAACCATAAAGATAGAGAGGAATTTATTACCGCATTAAAACAGCACGAATCAAAAAGCATTCGTTATTCTGAAACATTGCAGAAGAAAATGCTTTATTATGCCATATCTAGCACCTTAAATGGAGAAAATGTCGTTTTGCGTTTGGCGATGCCCCAAAAAAGTATCGAAGATATTTTTTATTATTTTCTACCTTATTTTATTTTTGAAATTTTATTTTGTATTTTTATTATATTTTTTATTGCTAGAATTCTTACAAAATCGATCATTAAACCTTTGCAATCTATCCATTTAGAAAGTCTTTTACAAAAAGTCCCTTATAAAGAGTTAACCCCTTTTGTGGAGCGACTTAAAAATGAACATAAAATTGTAAAAAATCGTCTCAAAGGGCTAAAACAACGACAAGGACAAATGTTACTTCTTGTCCATAATATGAGTGATGGGCTAATTTTGCTTGATAAGCAAGGTAAAATTTTACTTGCAAATAAAAGAGCTGAAGAATATTTTAGTCATATCACAAATATGTTACATATTAATGAAATTGAAGATAATCTTTTTTTACAAAAAGTATGGACTTATCTTAATGTTTTTAAAAAAGATAAAGAACAAAAAAATGAGCATTTTCGCTTAGGTTACAAAGAAAGCGAGGTATTATTTTGTCCTGTTTATTCAAAAAACAAATTTAGGGGTATTGTCATTATTTTACAAAATTTAGATGCAGAAATTCAAGCAAAAAATATGAGGAGAGAATTTAGTGCAAATGTTACTCACGAGCTTAAAACACCTTTAACATCAATTCTTGCAAGCAGTGAAATGTTAAAACATCACCTTGTTTCTCAAGAAGATTTTCCAACATTCATTAATAACATTCATGAAGAGGCAAAAAAATTACTCAAAATGATTAACGAAATCATTCAAATATCCTTCCTTGACGAACAAGAGGGCTTTTTACCGACTCAAAAAATTAATATCGGTGCAATCACAAGTGCGGTTTTGAAACGTTTAGAGCTAATAGCCAAACAACATCTTATCAATATTCAATGCAATATTCAAAATGCCTATATTTTAGGAAATGCGGAGTTGATTGAAAATATGATTTATAATTTATGTGACAATGCAATAAAATATAATCATCATAAAGGAAATGTATGGGTGAATGTAACACAAGAAAATGGTAAAATAAAATTTTGTGTAAAAGATAGTGGTATTGGCATTCCTAAAGACTCTACCCATCGTATTTTTGAACGCTTTTACCGCGTGGATAAGGGACGTTGTAAGCATTTTGGTGGAACAGGATTAGGCTTATCAATCGTTAAATCTGTGGTTCATTATCATCAAGCACAACTCACCTTTCACACACAAGAAGGAAAAGGAAGTGAGTTTGTAATATTATTTAATGCTATCTAGTTAACTATTCCCGTCGCCTAAGAAAGTGGGCTTTCTGATTAAATCTAGTCTGCTAGATAGCTTAAAAGACTTTTTGTTTATAGTTTAATGGACTAATTCCTAACCTAAAGGATTCTAATCCACAATTCAAGACATTAAGTCCTGCATTTATACCTTTATCATTATAATGATTATAACTTTTGTATATTTTCTATAGTTTCTTTTGCTTCTTGTAGTATTTCTATATCGTCACTTAAGCTAAAAAATCTAAACTCTTCTCCGCTCTGTCTTTCTCCACCAAGAATATCACCCGATTTTCTCAATCGTAAGTCAAGCTCTGCAACCTCAAATCCATCTTGACAAGCCGCAAAGGATTCCAGACGTTCAGATTTTTCCTTATGTGTAAACAAGAAACAATATCCCGCTAAACCATTACGGCTAACGCGTCCTCGAAGTTGATGGAGTGTTGCAAGTCCAAATCGTTCAGCACCTGAAATAACAATTGTTGATAACCTTGGTAGGGAAATACCCACTTCAATAATGGTTGTGCTAAGAAGAATATGACCTTTCTCCCTAAATTCTAAAAGTTTATTTTCTTTATCCTTATCTTTTCCATGTGTAATATAAACAGATTCAAAATGTTTTTTCCAAAAAGATTCAACATCACTCAAAGAACGATAAAGGGAGGTTTCAGAGCTATTCACGAGAGGATAAATAATTGCAACCTGCCTGTTTTGGCTAATTTCTTGTTGAATATGAGAAAGTAAATCAGGAAAATCCTTGCGTGAAATAACTTTTGTATGTACAATGCGTTCAAACGGACGTTGTTTAATTAAGCTTAGATCAACAAAGCTAGATTCAATCATTGCAAGTGTGCGTGGAATAGGCGTTGCAGAGAATTGCAGGGTATGAGGGCGAGATTTTTTTTGTATCTTTTCAATTTCTTCAAATAAAGAAATTGTTGAAGGTTCTTCATCAAGAATTTGTGAAGAAATAAAAAAATTACGATGCCCAACACCAAATCGATGTTGTTCATCAATCATAATCAATACAACATTCCTGATATTATGCCATAAAAGTGCGTGTGTACCGATAATAAAATGTGCATTTTGAATTTCTGTATCTTGAATGCTTTCTCCACCTTTAACAAGTACAATTTTCATATTTTTGGGTAAAAATTTTATAGCTTCCTCATAAAGTTGTATAGCAAGTAAAGAGGTAGGTGCCATCAAGAGACTACGTTGTGGAAAGACCATAAACGCCGATGCAAAAATAACAAGACTTTTTCCACAACCTACATCACCCATAATCACACGTTTTGTTGCATTGTTTCCCTGCAAATCTGTATAAATATCGATAATTGTTTGATGTTGATCTTGCGTGAGAGAAAAAGGGAGATTTAAAATAAATTTTTGGGGATTATTTAATTTAATTTTTGGGGATTTATATTCTTTCTTATTTATTTTAATAGCCAATAAAAAACGATAAATTTCTAAAAATTTTAACGCCTTTAAGCTTTTCGGTGAAAAAGTATTTAATTTTTTATATACATTTAAAAAAATAGGTGTTGGTTTATATATTTTTTCTATTTCTTGTGCATGATGAAGTGGAATAGACTGCTTAACTAAGGCTTCTGTCGTCAGAGATTCTTGAAAAAAACTTAAAATTTTCTTGCGTGATACTCCGGCAATAGTTGGCAAAATAGGTACAATTTCACCACTATCTTTTAAAACTCTGGGTTGAATAATTTTCAAATAACCATCTGTATAATCAGGTTTTCCTGAAATAATTAGATTATTATTATGATAAAATTGACTTGAATGATAATGTTTAGGATTAAAAATCACCATCTCAACATCTTGTTGAAACATAGGCATATAAGCAAGAATATGAGCAACTTTACGATTAATTAATTTATAATTTATAATTTTTACTTCAACAACTAAAGGAGATTCTTGTAAGTTTTGGCTAAGAATTTGATTTTCATAGCCCTTTGGAGTAATTAATGCTAGGTCAATAATATTTTTACAGCGTAGTTTTTCTAAAATAGTAGCCATTTTTGTGCATCCTTGTTGTTTTTATCTTGGCTATGAAATTGTATTGTTCAAATTCTGAATTTTTTCTAAGGTAGACAGTTTCTTCCTAATCCTATTTTACCATTTCCCATACAATGCTACAATACCCTTTTAAGATATTGATTAAGATATTGATAATATCTAATTAAAGAATCTAAAGAGATTTTCCTTTATATGATTAACCTATTCATCTTACCTCAAATTCCATCTCATCACCTAGACTTTCAGTCTTACTGCAGGTACTACTGCTTATACAGGAACAGAACGCGATGATACCTTCAATGCGGTAGTTTCAGCAGATTCTGGTTCTTCAACATTA
>NZ_NHYN01000034.1 GCF_003288845.1 Helicobacter monodelphidis
TAGATAAGATAACCAATCAATATAATTTTATAGCTTTATAAACCCTTAGTATAAAAGGCTTAATTAGTATGCTAACTGAAATAGATAAATCTAAGGTAGGAATGATCTGAAGTTATACCTGTGGAAATAACTAGTGGGATATTAAAATATAGTAGCATACTTGATGCTAGTGTCTATCAATGAAACAAGAAGCCCAACCATCTTTAGTGGTTGGGTGGATTTATTAAATGTTAGAGATTTATGGGCAATGATATACCAAGCCCTCAATAAGCATTTCATTCACATAAGATTCCCCTGTCATCGGAACAGCAACAGAACCAGCCTGCAAATAGAAGCTTGAGCTTTGTGCATCATTTTTGCTTGCTTGATGAATGAAAACGATATTGCCCCCTTTCTTATGGGCATTATTGCGTAAATCATTTTTTGCATATTCTTTCATTTCTTGAAGTGAAGCTTTAAAGTCCGCTAACATCCTTTGTTTTTTATAGCCTGATACCTCGCCTAGATAAGTGCAATTTTGAGGTTTTTCATACACAATTTGCACAGCCTTTGCTTCTTCTTGTAGAAGTGTAGGTTGCGTGGAGCAACCCGCCAACATTAAAGTGCCAATTAACCATAATGCTTTTTTCATTGTATGTTCCTTTTAGTTAAAATTTTATGCCAGTCCTAAATCCTATAGCGAATGTGTAGTTTTTAGGTTCATAATAAGACTTAAGAATTCCAAACTCTGAAACAGAAGGTGCTGAATCGGAATCATCAATTTTCCAATAATCCAAAGTGAGGTGGTAAAATACAGAATACCGTTCACTTTTTTTGTGGCTTGTCCCAACTAAAGCTTTTAACCCAAATCCTTTTTCTTGCTTTAGGAAAATATCATTACTCCAATTGACCTGAGACATTCCACCTTTATTTTTACCTGATAAGAAATGATGGTAGCCTAGTAGATAATCAAAGCTTGTTTGGCTGTTAATGCTGATATTTCCTTTCAGTTCCAAAGGAATGTATTGGTATTGTTGTACCCGTGCTGCAAAGGTTAGAGGATCATTTAAATACCAATAACCAAATCCGCCCTGTAAAAAAAGACTCGAATCCCTGAATCCTAAAAGATTTAAAAGATTTATTCCAGTCTTAAATTCTGTTTGTATAATGGAGCTTGCCATTCCTGAAATAACCTTCTCATCTTGATAAGTTGTGCTACCTGTGTTGAGCGTTCCACCTTCGTATGCACCAATGGCGTACAAGAAACGACCTTCAGCACCTACCTTAAAACTTTGATTGTAGATATAGTCTGTCCCCACATTCATTCCAACTGCCAATCCATATTGTTTCATAATGGAGGGTTCTTCATAATGGTAGTATGCACTATCAAGACCCATCATTAAATCTAATCTGTGCTTAGAATCTTCAGCAATCAAAGGTAGAATCAAGATAGAAATAATTAAAAAAATACGCATTCTTTACCTCCATTGTAAGCCAAACTGGAATCCCATACGCAATGTTTGATGGGCAGGGTAGCTAAAAGTAATAGGAATATGAGAAACATTAACCGTTTCTTTGGAAGAATCTGCATGGCGCATAAAATCAAGCAAAAGCTGACCAATAATTATATAATCTTTATCTATTTTGTAAGCAGTTCCAACTCCTAGAGACAATCCATAGGAGCTATTTGTTAGGAGTGGATTTTTCTCTGCAATCAGATTATAAGATTGATCCTTGCTTATCCCAACTTCCCTCTCCCCATTCCCAATAAGAGCGGTAATGTGATATAACAAGGAATATTGTGAATTTATTTCTCTCTCTCCCTCTAATTCTAGCAGGGCATAGAGGTGTCTTCCAGCTGATGAAACGGGGATAGTGCTGTCGCTCATGATTCGATACTGAACGCCAATATTTAAGAAAAGTGGTGATTGTTATGTTAAAAGATTATAGCCTCCTTTGAGTGCTAAGTCAGAAACAATCGTTGTCGCCCCGCTACGCGGTTGATTATAGAATTCCGGATTCATATTAGGTAACCATTCTCCACTAAAAGAACCCCTTTTTGCCATTTTGCCAGCTGAATAACCAGTAAAAGCCTCAAGCTTGTAGCCTGATTCAAAGCGATAACCAATATCTGCATAAATGGAATTAAGCATAGGGTTGCGGATTTTGCTTGCTTTATCTTGTGTTGTTAAATAAAACTGATCAAAGCCAACCAATATTGTAGAATACAAGCCATTGTATTGTGCAAAAACCCATGTTTGGATACCTAATACCAATAATAAAAATTTTTTCATTATGTTTCTACCTTATCATCGAGGGCTAACTCCTATAGCCAACCCTCATAAAATTAGCGATTAATTCTTGCAGAATTCCCTCTAATACCAATTTGTAAACCTACACGCGTATTTTTAATGTGATTTGTTGATGTAAAATCTGGCGTTTCTTTTGTGTTTGAATGGTGGATAAAAGCACTAATAAATGCATCTGTTTTCTCACTAATCGCCCTTGAATAGCCAACTTTAGCTTCAATATTTGTCCCACTTACATCAAGATTTGTGTGAGAAGTCTCTTTGTATTTTCCGTTTGATTGTTTGCCATCAATAGGGATTGAGTATCTCAAGGCATAAAGGATTGAAGATTCTGAATTTAAAAATGCTTCTCCCTCTAGCTCAATCGGGATGCTGAAGTAAGAATGTTCTAAGTAAGTTCCATCATAAAGTCTTGTATTATGGAATTGTCTTATGCCTGTGTTTAAAAAAGTGTTTGATTTTTAAATCCTGCAAGACTCAAAAGGTTGTAGCCGATATACGCACCATAATCGGTTTGAATATCTGAAGGTGTTCCCTCATATAGGAGAGGCTTTAGGTTTGAAGAAACATAGGGGTAAGAGTCTCCAAAGAAATTACCATCACTGAGTGAAAGAAAAGTATCTGCTTTTACCTTGAATTGTTCATTAATGCTCACGCCTATTTCAGCACTTAAAATGCCCGCCCCAGAACTCTTTTTATTGCCATTTGCCTTATAATTTTGTGTGGTCGCTCCTACGCCCACACTTCCATAAAGCACAGCCTTGTTATATGTTGCTTGCTCTGCAGCATAAAGAGAGCCACAAAGGGCAAACACAGATAATAGTTTGAGGCATTTCATAATTTACTCCTTAGGCTAAAATAGAATAACAAGTGGGTTTAAACCGGCAGCTGTTGCGACACCAATTAAGAGAGGATAGCGTATGTCTGACCACCATCCCCCGCCTTTAACTTCTTCCAACTCTGTTTCATTAAGAGTTCTAACCCCAGCACTTTGCTCTGTTAATTGCCCATTGGTTGCAAGAGCTAAAACATCATCTGTGTTCGCACTTTGTGCAAATGCACCTACACTAAAAACACCTGCTAATACAGCAGTCGCAAGAACCTTTTTCATTCTTGACTCCTTTAATATTAATACTTGGGTTTAAATTTCTATACCCAGACAGATTCTATTAAAAAAATCTCAAATATCAATATTTTTTTACGAAAAAATGGATAAATATTTTTATGATGTTTCTTTTTTACCCAAAATTTTAAAAATTTAATATTTATTTAATGGGTAAGTATAATTTTATTCTGCTTTTATGATAGGGAGTGGTAAGGTAAGCTAGAGATATGCTATAATACCTTGAAAAAGGAATGAAATGTCTAAAGTAAAATTAAGTTTTCTTGCAATTTGCTTCGTTATTCTTTGTTTTGGATTTTATGCACCTATGCGTCTACAAGAATATTCTATTCCAGCACCTTTGAAGCGACCCATTCATATTGCTTTGATTGCTGATGTGCATTCAAGTGTCTTTTACTACAATACCATTTTTTCTATCCTCCATTCAAAACCTATTGATTGCATTATGTTGGTGGGGGATATTGTTGATGATAATGAGCCAGCAGAAAAGGGTATTGTATTTTTACAACGATTGCGCCAAGAATTTTTGCAAATACCAATTTACTATGTAACAGGCAACCATGAATTCCACTCTATAGGTGCAAAGAAGAACAAACAAATAGCAAAAGAACAGGGTTTTATTGTTCTGGACTCCTCTTACCCTCAAGAAAAGGTTACATTAAAGGGAGAGGAAATTTTTATTATAGGAGTAGATGACCCTAGTATTACATATTATGATTTAGAGGGAAATCGTTTAGCAAATATTAATGATAAGGGTTCTGTGCGCTGGATAGAGCAATACCTAAATCCACTTGAGTCTGAAATTCAGGCTAAGGAATCCACATTTAAGATTTTTCTTACACATCGTCCAGAATTTATAGAGCTTTATAAGAACATGCCGTTCAATCTTATTTTAAGTGGGCATGCACATGGTGGTTTGATACGTATTCCTTATTTATTGAATGGTTTATATGCACCTAATCAAGGGATTTTTCCTAAGTATGCAGGTGGGTTTTATTCTATAGGCTTACAGCAGAATTTAGTTGTGAGTCGAGGTATGAATTTTGATATAATGCGTCCACGATTTTTTAATCCGCCTGAAGTTGTCTATATTACACTAGAGCCAAGCGACAAATATTGACACAAAAGGTTATTGGAACTTTTTTTGCTTTCACTCCTTTGAATGCATTTGCATTCAAAATTCTAATGGAGTTTTGCATGTATATTTCAGGAACATACTCAACCCCTAATATAGGATATTATACCTATCCTTATTCAAATAAGCCAGTGGATAGGATTCATGGCGATGAGAGTCGCCAAACAACAGAATTAAGTGTTTCTCCTATGCCGATTTTTGAGCGTTTTGAGGCAACACCTTTTTCAGAGTGGAATTCTCAAACTACCTTATTTCAGCCTAGTAAGGATTCTATGCCTTTAAGTGAGTTTACTCTACAAGAGGCAACTTTATTTGCAATGAATGCACCAAAAAATTCTAAAGATACGCCGATACTAAGTGCAATTCTTAAAGGTGCTTAAAATAAAGGCTTGAATGCATTGTACATTCAAGCCTTCCTAGTTAATTTGATTCTCTCTGCATACATATCAAACCTTTATGTGAAAAATGTTACAATGCCAAAAATAAAAAGGATTGAAATGTTTTCGGAACTTGCAAAGGGCATTTTTTTAATGTTTGCCTCTACTTTTTTCTTTGCATTGATGAATGCGATTGTAAAATATCTTACTTCTTTAGGTTATTCTTCGATGGAAAATATTTTCTTTCGAGCATTTTTTATGGTTCTTGCTATGTGGTTGCTATTTTGTTCCATTCCAGCGGTGAATCGTTTAGGAAATTTTAACTTCAAGCGTCCGAATCTGTATTCTAAGAAAAAGGGTGGCGTGAGGAAAATCTTGCTTCGTTCTTTTTTTGGAGCTATTTCAATGAGTCTTGCATTTTATAATTTTGCGACAATTCCACTTGGAATTTCAACGGCATTTTTGCAATCTATGCCAATTTTTATGGTAATTTTTACATTTTTTACAAAGGAACGTCCAAATTTGTTCAGTATTTTTGCGACACTGATTGGCTTTACTGGAGTCTTGTTGGTTGCAAACCCAAACACTAGTCAGATTCCTATTATTAATGCGGTTGCAGGAATTGTCGGTGCAATGAGTGCAGCTTTTGCGTTTATGACTTTAAGGAGTTTGAAGGAATATTACCAAAGTGGTGCGGTGGTATTGTGGTATGGAATTTCAATGAGTGTTGTTGGAATTTTAGGAATGTTGCTACCCATTGAAAAAATGGGAGGATTTATTATGCCAAACTTTTTTGATTTGCTTTTATTTGTTATGGCAGGCGTAATTGGGACGATTGGGCAGTGGTTGATGACAAAATCCTATATGTTTGCACCTGCGAGTGTGATTGCACCTATTAGTTATATGCGAATCGTATGGAGTTTATTTTTAGGCTTTTATTTGGGTGATGCTTTTCCAAATCTCTTAACGTTAAGTGGCATATCTTTGATTATTTTTTCGGGCATATTGATTGCTTTGCCCTCTTGTATAAGTGAATGGAGAAGAATAAAGAATAAAAATTGATTAATAAAATTATTAAATATATATTATTTTAAGTCTACAAGGAATGACCTATTCCTTAAGTATTAGCTTTTGTAGCCTTTAGATGTTCTAAGTCTAAGCTATAGTTATTCTATTAGTTTGTATGTTTTTAGATAACTTATATTATTCAAGTTTTGTAAATGAGATTATAAATTTATAAGCTTTACAATATTTTTATCCCTTCAGAATATGGTATAATTCACGATAAGAGTTTAATGCATTCTATGATAGCAAGACTTAATATAGCTCCAAATAACACACATAAGCTTAATTGTCGCACATAAAAATGGGGATCTAAAATCTTCCTAGCTGTGCGATAGCCAGAGAGTATTGCTCCTGTAAAGCCACCACCAGGGAATCCAAATGCAGAGGCAAAATACAGATTTTTGATAGATTTTGAAGTAAACCTCCCACGTCCCCAAAAGCCTTGAATGCTCTGCTCATAACCATAAGGAGTGCCATTGCTCGTGCGGGTATATCGCTTTATCGTCTTTGGTGTGGCAAGTTCGGAATGAATACAATAGCTCATAATATTTGGAAATATTTCTTCTAAACGTGTTTCAAAATTCATTTTTAAGGCTTGTTTTTTTGCATTATATTCTTCTTGGTTTAGATTGTCCCATTCTTCATAACTGCTTAATGTTGTTATCACGCCAAAATATCTATCGTTTCGATTGCTTAATCCACTCTCAATTTTGGAGTAATTCACAAATACAAAATCGCGTTTCTCAAGTGGAATATTAAATTGATTGCTTGTGTCAGGGTTAAAGGGTTGTGCAAAGTTTTCAGAATCCACAATAAAGCTTGAATAGTCCATATTTGGATATTTTTCACTTAGATTTTTCTCAAAAACCATATATATGGATAGGAGCGAAGTTTTAGTGGTGAATGCTTCTGTTTGTTTTGAATCTGCTTCATATTCACTTGGTGCTAAGTCCTTCAAAAGTTCTTTATATACAATATTTGGGTCGCAATTTGCAATAATTTGTTCTGCAAAGATTCTATGTTCTTGTCCTTTTTTGTCCTTATATATAACACCATTAGCCGTCTTTATCTTTGTATTTTCATCAAGTAAAATCTGTATGACATCAGCATTATTTTTAACTTCCCCGCCGTTTTCTGTGATGATGTGTGCAAGGGCATCAGAAAGCTCTTGTGAGCCACCTTTAATATACATTCCTTGATGGTAGTAGTTTGACTGGGCGACTGCATGGTAATTCCAATCAAACTTATAAGGATTGTGGTGAAAGTAGGCAAGATTAATATTTAAAATTCTTTTAAGTTTAGAGTCTGTCATTAGAGAGTCGAGCATATCGCCTACACTGCGGTTTTGAAGTGCATTTAACCCAAGACGCCATAGGGTAGTGAGTGGAGCAAAGAAAAAATCAAAAAAACCCATCATAAAAGGAAATTTGCGATTAAGGTATGTATGAGTTTTAAGCTTTTTGAAGTATTGTTCTATGCCTTTAGATTCGTTTGGAAACATTGCTATCAGGGCATTTTTAGTTGTTTTGTGTGGGATAGTGATAGGGGGATTTTGTGTATTTGATTCTATGATACTCCATGCGGTAGGGAGTGGAATAAATGTAAGTCTCTCCATAAGCCCAAGTTCTTTAAAGATAGAGCGTTTCATATCAGTGCGTGAATCTCCCCAGTCAAGCTCATGTAATCCTGCATCAATCAACATTCCCTTGCGTTTGAAGCAAGTCGCACAACCCCC
>NZ_NHYN01000035.1 GCF_003288845.1 Helicobacter monodelphidis
TTTAGCATAATTGTCTGCTTCTTCTATGAGTTTGCCTGCTTCCTCTTCTCCAAGATTTCTAAGATATATGCCTCTAAGTCCCGCTCTGCTTGATCTGCTTCTCGCTCTGCTTGATCCCTGTATATTCTCGATTGCTCCAGTTCTTGCGCAATCTTCAGCGACTCCTCGTTGTTGCTCTCCCTCAACACTTTCAAGATATATGCCTCTAACTTCCGCTCTGCTTGATCTGCTCTCCGCTCTGCCTCCTGCCTGTATATCCTCGCTTCCTCTGCTTCTCGCTCTGCTTGATCTGCTTCCCGCTCTGCTTCCTGCCTCTCTCTCCTGGATTCTTGTAATCTCCTTTCTGACCACTCCTCTAATTCGCTCAATGACATGTTTAAAACTTGCATTTTCTTCCTCCTTTATGTTGGTAAGATTCACTTTGATTCGTGTTGAATCAATAAAAAATTTAATGCTATCATCTTTACTATTGTAAAGTGCTAATATTTTATCTGTTTCCCTTAAATAATTAAAGGCTAATGCAAAGTATCGTCCATCTTCTGCAAAGATGTGAATATCTTCTCTGAACTTGATTTTATCACCCACTTTTTCTACTTTTTGAATAGGTGTTACTCTATTGTATGTATTTAAACCAAGTGAACGAAAAAGATTATTAATGAGTTTCATTGATTATCCTTTGTTGGCACAACAATAGAAAATCTTTTGATTCTTAAGCCATAAGGATTAGCATCAGAGCTTTTTGTTAAATCAAAACTACCTTCACTCACAATTTTAATCACTCCATTCTGGTTCACATATTCATTTTTTGCTATAATAAAACTTTGTGCAATCACTTTAATTTCCAAGCTAATTTTGAAATGGTTTGCACTGTATTCATACGCATTTACGCTAGAATCTTTAATTGCGATGTATTCAGGAAGTTTATCTTGTGCGATAGCACTCATTAACCATTGCAAATAAGCAATTAAATCTCCAATCGCTTGTTTATCCTCTTTATTGATATACTCTCTAAATATCAAAGCTAAATTAGGTGCATTTTCTAAAATATCACTGTATTTTGTAAAATTTGGTTTACTAAAATCATTTGTAAGCTGTGCTCTTGAATAGATAAAATTATTGACATAAGTGGAAATAGCAAATTGCTTTAGATATTCTGCTTTTAGAGGTGTTTTTGTTACCTTAATTGCCCTACCATCGCTTGTTGCGAAGACAACTTTGCCATTATTGTCTAAAACGATTTGCTCTAGGCTCTCCATACGATTAGAAATAGAGTGTATTTCCAATGCAATGACAAAGCAACCAAGAATAATGCCAAAGAAAATGTATTTCCAATTCTTGCCAAAAAATTGCTCACATTTAAAATTTAAAGATTCTTGCTTCATTTTTGCCCTTTATCACAAATCAAAAAATTCTTGCAAAAATCATTTTTTTCCTGTTCACTAAAAAAAAGAACAACATAGGAATCGCCTTCATCTGAATAAATAAAGTTGGATTGCTTGAGGATTTCTAAATGATCGCTCGTTTTTTCCAAAGAAAGTTTTGTAATATTTTTAATACGTTCGCTCACAATCTCTGGCAAATCATTATTGTTTGAGTCTCGGTTAGAGAGATTAACTGAATTTTGCTCCTCTAAGGAAAGAGTTAATATGGATTCTTCTGTTTTAGGCCTTGTTGGAATATCTGTATAACGTGTAAGCAAATCATCAATATCCAAATTTGATTCAATCCTTGAAGGTATGACTCTAAGTGTTATCCCTCCGTTCTCATCAAGTTCCTGCCAAACCTGTGGATAAGTAAGTTTTCTGGAAGCAATTAAATATTTTCCTACTTCATAACTATCAATTTCACTTTTATATTTTTTCAGAGCTTCTTTAGCCGCTGCAAGCCCTGCTTCAACACCCCTGTCAAAGCCTGAATTATACCCAAGCTCATAGCCTCTTTTGTAAAAAAACTCTTCTGCATTATTTGCAAAACAAATTCCAACAAAACAAAATAATACCGCCAAAGCTTTCATTCTCTCTCCTTATTTAACTAAAATACCCTGTTTTTCAACCTGTAGGTCAATCCAAATTTTTGTTTTTCCTGCAACTTCATACAGATATGGCAAATCTTTTTTGAAGATATCTGCTGTTGTTTTGATTGAAGAAGCACCTATGTTAATCCCTGCTTTCAAAAGATAATCAAGTGGGTCTGGTTTTTCTGTATTTTGAGTTTGAATAGGATAAATATATTTATCGCCTCCTTCACTACCCACTTCAACATATTCCACATTCTGTTTTCTTTTGCTTTCCTCTAATACCCTTAAATACTCGTTAGTTGTTGCTTTAAGCTCGTCAGCAGAAACACCCAAGCTTGAATACCCAATTTCTGCAATTTTTCTATCATTAACGAATGTTGCAATGTTGTAACTCGTTTTAGACTCATTAGTTACAACTGCAGATTCAACCTTAAAGCGATAACCTTTTCGTTCAATATATTTGGGGTCAACGATAAGTGAAGCCTTTTCATTCACATTGACTAAATCTCCAAACATTGTAATCGAACCAATGTTGGTTTCACATTCACTCCTTAAAGCTGCTGGCTGTTTGCCAATAGCAATATTTTCTTGAATCAAACAAAAACCTTTCACGCTCACCAATTCTTTTTTATTCGAAGTTTGTGTAGTTGAATTTGTTTCTTCAATTTGTTTAAGATGTAACAATTTTTTTTGAGTTGCCGTATAATCGCCACCTCGATCATTTAAAGATGCAAAATGCAAATACCAATTCAGCAAGACTGCATCATTGAAATTATTAATTTTCTTTTTTTGTAATTCTTCACCCAAAGGAGATTCTGAAATCACTTTGTCTCCGTAACTAGCAGAATTAATAATATTTTCTGACTCTTTATTATTTATTGCTAAAACAGATACACTCAAAGCAATAAAAAAGAATAATCCACTTTTCATTATATCCCCTCAATATAGCATTTGATTCTTTTTGTGCATCTCAAATAGAATCTCTTTTTGCTTAAGAATATTTTGTGATTCAATCATGACTGATTGCCTTAAAATTAAGTTTTGTTGTTGTAAATCCTGAATGCTCTTTTCTATTTCTGGAATCAGTTTTTGTTCAATATTTTCTGATTGCCCACCTACATAATTTTTGATATGATTCTCCACTTTCTCATATGCCATCTTAATTTGTGGTATACAAAGACAACCAAAACAAAAACTCCCCATCATCAAAAAACAAAAAATAATTTTATTCATAATGCCCCCTATCAAGGCCAATTTGCCAAATTGTTTTTTCATATGCTCCTTTGTTTCTTCGCATTAGAATCTCTTCGGCCGCTAAGTCAAAATTTTCAATAGCAGTCAAATTAACTTCATTTTTTAAAATCATTTGCATATTCTTTGGAACAAAATATTTTTTTTCATTCGGAAGAGGATTTGTTTGTGTTTTTGATGAACAGGCACTTAATATCAATGCCATCGCACAACTTAAAAAAAAGACTTTCATTGCAACTCCTATTGAATAATAATGACATCATCAATAGCAAAATAAAGATTTTCATTTTTAACCTTCATAAAAACCTCTCCTTCCAAAGTAACGACTTTCTTTTCAAAAAGCCAACCATCGTTCTTTGTGTCCAATAAGACATATTCTTTAAGTTCTTCAGATAAAATATCTTTACTTGGATTTTTAGATTCTTCCTTAATGTATGCCATTGCTTTAGGGTTAATCAAATGTATTTTTGGAATTGAGGCAATTTGTTTTCTTTGCACAACTTTTTGAGGTTTTTCTAATGTTCGCCTTACATAAATTGTTTCTGTTTTAAGAGCATAGCCCATTAACTCAACCTCCTTAATCCATTCATCAAACGCTTTGTCAAACAAATATGGATAAGTTGCATATTTGTCTTTATTGTTTTTTCTAACTACTGTGCGTATTTCAAAATTTCTATTGATACGATCACTGAAATTTTTTGCATCTGCCTCTCTGTCAAACTCTCCGAAAAAGAGATAATCATGTGTAAGTAGTGTTTGATAACCCTCTGCTTGTGAAATATTTTGCAAATATAAAACATCAACCATACTCATCTTAGCAATGTTGAGAGCAATCAAAAAAGGTTTTTCAAATACAATTTCTCTAGGTGTTGCTCCTTCATTTTTTAATTGAAACTCTAAAGCCTTTAACCCTGCCTCAAAACCCTGTTGAAAAGCAATATCTTTAGGGGCATAACTCGTTGAAACAAGAGCAAATATTGGGCAAATAAACATAAAAAAATATAAAATAAATTTCATTATTCCTCTCCTACAAAACGTAAATTGTATGAATAATTTGCGTCTTTAAACCGAATAAAAAGGGGGGTAATTTTTTCAATCTTCCACCAACCTTCAAACTTATCATTTGCGTAGTAGTAGATATTTTCATATCTAAAAGAATTTCCATGTAAAGAAATATTTGATTGGATATTCTTGAGATAAGTAATCATATTTTCCGGTTTTTGTTTTTTGACTTCCTTGCTTTCAAACGCATTTAAATCAATTGATGATTCCTGCAAAGTAGATTGAGTTAAAATATCGCTGGTTATATTCATTTCTTGAGACTCTTGCATGGTTTTATTTTGATCAACTTGTGTTATATTTTGCTGACTTGACATTTGGGCTATTTTTGTTTCATCAAAAGGATTATCAAGCATACTTGGTTGACTTTCTTCTTTTTGAACCAACGGATCTGGAATTAGCTCTTGGGAAGATTCATCATCTCCCACAAAAATAAATAATAATATAACACACAAAAAAATACACAAAGCACCTACAATAATAAAAATATTTTTATTTTTTGGGGGCTGTTTTCCTTGAAAATCCATTACTTTCAGCTTCATTTTTTCTCCTTTTTACTACTTAAATACTGTATTATTATCAATGCGGTAACGTTTCTCCCCAACACCGATTGTCCCATTCTTTGAATCCTCAACAATTCTATAAACCACACCATCAATATACACATAACTGTATTTATCTTTCGGAAAACTACCCATTTCCAAAGCATAAATGGCTAATGTCTCTACATCATCTCTCTTTTTAATATTTTTATAGGAGTAAATTAAATTGAGTTTGTCTTTTGTAGGTTCTTTTTCATAACGTGTTGCCAAAACATTCAAAATCTTATTTTCATCTTTGAGTTTGTATAAAATTGTAAAATTAGCGATATGAAAATCGCTTTTAGGACGTATCAAAAGAGTATTACTCTCAAATTTCATAACCGCCATTTCAGAACTAGAATCCACATGCGAAATAACAGATCCGCTTGGTAGCAAAAGCGAAAAAGTAAAATAGGGGTGCAAAGAAATATTATCCATTGAAGCAATAGGACGTATTACAGGCTTATAATTAATTTCCTTTTCTGAAAACTCATCAAACGCTTCCTTATTCGCTCGATGTTTATTAATCACGCCAGGAATCGCTGTTGTATCAATATTTAAATAATATTCATTCACTTTCAAATCATTTACTCCTTTATTTGTAGCAATTTCTTGTTCACTCGGTGTTCTAAAATTCTGTGGACTAAATGGTGCTGATGATTCAGCACAAGCAAGATAAATAAACAATGGACATAAAAATATATATTTATTCATAATAAAGCTCCTCTCTTTGTAAAAAAATGACCCTTAACTCCATTTTCAGTGTAAATTTCAAAAACACTAATATTTAAATCAAACACAAAAGCAATGATTAAAGTCGTTAAAACACTATATTTCAATGCGAAAGGAATAAAATTAATATCAATAAAATAAACACTACAAAATAAAGCCAAGAGCATTGTTAAAATAAAAGCAAAAATTCTTAATAAGCCATCAAGAAAGGATAAAGTAGCTACAAAGCTTAATGCAAATCCAAATTCCAAAAATTTCACAACAGATAACTCTATATCATTTGCGTTAAAAACCATCACAATAAACACAAAAGGTATTGTGTATTTGAAAGCAATGAAAAGTGTTGGGTTAAAAGGACGAAATAAATATTCTTTTTGCTCTATTTGTAAGCATTGCGGATTTTGACAAATCTTTATTTCAATATTTCTACAAAACCAAAATAGATATGGTAAATATGTCATTTTAATCATCATTAATATTCCTTAAGAGCGATATAGTAAAAATTAAAAAATTCATAAAAATCTTTTGGATTATCAATTTCTAAAAGATATTTTGCAGTCAACATATCAATATTTTGTTCTTTGTAGGATCGGAGAATACAAAAAGCAATCTCTTTACCCACATAATTCAAATGATCAATATTTTTATGTTCTTGAGAAAGAACAATAGAGTTATGGATAAAAGAGCTAATGCGCAAGTAAAGTAAATGACCAATATTTTCAATAAAACAGCACATTTCTAAAGCAAAACCCTTAAGAAATGCATCTCCAATAATTAAACTCTGACCTAAAGAAATAGAAACTAAAGCTTCACAAAGGTGCAAAAATGGGTTTTTTGATTTGAGATTCAAAATAACAATAGGAAAAAATGAATGGGACTTCACAACAAAATTCCATTTTTTGGGACTTTTATAAAAACACACTACTAATCCACAAAACTCATTATTCAAAAAAGATTTCATTACAATATTGACAACCTTTTTTTCATTCAATGAAAAATCACTTTTAAGCATTGCTACACAAGGAAAACATAAAGGTTGATTTTCATAGAAAAAACAGGCTCTTTTTTCAAAGAGATCTAAAAAGTTTAAATACCTAAGTGAAGAGAGATTAATCATTTACCCTCCCTCTTTCTTGCAACTTCTCTTAGAAAATCTGTCTTATTGTCTGATTGTGGGATATTGTCTAATGTCTTGATTGCATAATCA
>NZ_NHYN01000036.1 GCF_003288845.1 Helicobacter monodelphidis
ACTGTGTTGTTTCTGTGGCTTGATTTTTCATCATACTTTCAAAAAGTCCACCCACCACACTACCCAAAATACCGCCACTAATAATCCCACCATCGATAAAAGCGTGTGTTGTAGGCATTATTAACATTCCAGACAAAATAACTGATATAGTTAATTTACGCATTCATACTCCTTTCATAGATTTTGTAATTGACATTGCGTTCTTTGAGCCATTCAAATACCCAATTTTCTTGAAAATCTGCGTAAAGATTTTCAATGTTTTTTATACTTTCTTTATCATTAACCGTTGTCAAAGAAAGGTTTACTTTGCCTAGTGCAAGATCAAAAAGTCGGTTACCCAGTGGACTGCAATAGTAATATTCTTTTTTTGGTGTCGCTCTTCTAATAATTTCTAATTGAGCGTCATTTAGCCCAAATGCCTTGTAATAATCATAGCTACCCAAAACATTATCGCTTCCCTTGTTGAAAACATCAGGATTAGGTAAAAAAATTTTTGTAGGACAAGATTCAATGAGCTTGTCTAAAATGCCACTATTAAAGGCGTCTGAAAGGCTTTGTGTTGCAAGGACAACCAAGCAATTTGCTTTTCTTAGCACTTTGAGCCATTCAACAATTTTTTGCTTAAAAATATCGTGCGATAAAGCAATCCAAGCTTCATCAATGATTATCATTGCTGGAGACCCATCAAGTGTAGCTTCTATGCGATTAAACAAATACAGTAGCACAGGCATAATTGCTTGATCCCCTAGAGTCATTAATTCTTCAATTTCAAAAGTCGTAATATTTGCAATATTCAATAAATCTTCTTCAGAATCTAGCAAATATCCGTATTTTCCATCGATTGAATATACATTTAAAGCACTCCTTAAAACCTCATTTTGGAGATTCGAAGTAAAATCCGTGATTGTTTTTGATTGATTATTCTTGTGCGTTCTTAGAGCCTCCATTATCTCTTCTTTTTCTTTGGAGTCTAAAGAACGACCCAATTGCAAATTCATACAAACTTCTAAAAAATCAGCTGCCCATGCTATTTGCGAATCTTTCAAATTAGCAAGAGGTGCAAAAGCTAAAGTTTTATCTACGGTAATGTTATAATGAGTGCCTTTTGTTGCAAGAGTTGCGGGAAGTAAACTTTTTCCTTTATCAAATGCAAAAATTTTAGCCTTTGAATATTTTTGAAAGTTCAAAAACAAATTTGCCAAAAGTGTGCTTTTTCCTGCCCCTGTTGGACCAAAAATAAGTGTATGTCCCACATCACCCACATGTAAATTTAGCCTGAATGGTGTAGATCCGTGTGTAAGTACTTGCATTAATGGGGGCGATTGTGGAGGAAACTTATCGCTAGGGCAATATTTCTCCCCTGCCCAAATAGAAGCCAAAGGAAGTAAGTGAGAGAGATTTAGAGTATTAATAAGACTTCTTCTTAGGTTAGGATAAGAATGTGCGGGGAGAGTGCCTAAAAATGCCTCTATGGCATTAATATCTTCTACTCTAGCAACAAATCCTATTTTTTCTAACAAAGATTTTGTTTTATTGATACATTTCTCTAGCTCCTCAATATCGTGATGATGAATCACAATATTTGCAGTATAATAGCCATAAGCGACAATACCTTCATTAACTTCACGAATTGCCTCATCAATCTCCATAACCATATCTTGAGCGTGTTGATCGATTTTTGATGACGCCCGATTTAATAATTCATCTACCCAACCTCGCACCTTTTGCTTCCATTTTGCTCGATGTTTGTTAAGTGATTTCAAAGCCACTTGCTTATCTAAAAAAATGAATCGGGTATTGAATCGATATTCAAACCCAAGTTCACTCATTGCATTCAAGATATTTGGAAATGAATCACTCGGAAAACCATCAATCGCTACTACTCCGATATGTTTGTCTTCAACCATAGGACGTAAACCACCTACAAAGCTCTTAGTACCAATGTAAGAATCAAGATACATACCGCAACTAGGCAGTCTTATCTTTTGTCTATTTGCCGTAATACAAAAATTAATGTGTTCTAAAAGATCATCATAATATCCGACATTGTCATATTCATCACGAAATTCTTTTGCAACCATTGGAAAAATTCGAATATAATTTTTTAATGTGCGTTGAATGTCAAAAACCTTTGTTTTGAATTCTGCAAGAATTTTTGCGGATTCATCTTGTGCATTTTTTGAATTTTTACCTTCGTCAATAAACATCAAGTCCCTAATCTTGTTCATGACTTGCAAAGGTGGCAAATAGGTAATTGTAACTGAAAAAATACTTTCGAAATGTGCATTTTTTGTAAAATACATTTCTCTTTCTTTTTCAAGAATCCAGTTAATTTCGTTACTAAAGATATTTGAATTTATGTCAATATAATCCTCAATCCTCGTGCGTGAGCAATCAATATGCATACTCCAATTATTTTCTAGCTTGAGGAGTGCAGCATTAATTTTAACAGCTATATAGCTGCGTTGTTCGTTTGTAAGTGAAGAAATGTCACTGCCACGATAATAAAATCCTGCCGTTAAAGATCCGTCCTTATTAAGCAAAATTCCGTCTTCAAGATAGCAAGCATAATTCAAAATATCGGGTAAACCTTGTAAGGTATCTCTATATGCCTTAAGTCTGAACATTAATGCACCTGCTTTGTCTCTGCGAAAATTGTAGCTTTTGGTACATAAAAGCTTTTGTATTGCAACTGCCTAATAAAAATTCCACGCATTAAAGGATCTTTTTTAGCAATTAAGCGCAAAGAGGTAAGGGAAATAGCTAATATAATCACTCCTAAGAAGAAGGTAATAAAGCTCATACCTACAAAAATCAACGCAAAACTAATGACACCCGTCATCAAAATCAATTCTCTATCGCACCCAAAAATTAAATTAGGTTTGTTGAGTGCGGAATAAATTTTAATTCTGAAATTGTTCATTAGAAAACTACTCCACCACCACTGAAAATATTAATTACATTTGCAGCACCGATAATAATTGCTACTACAAGCACCGTATAGACTAAAGTTTTCAAGAAGTTAGAAAACTCGCCACCCCATACTAACATAGCCCCACACGCAACAATTGCTAAAAGGGAAATGGTTGCAGCCACAGGACCCGTTATGCTACGCTTTACAGTTTCAAGTGGCTGCTCCCATGGCAAACCTGCTCCAGCCGTTGAAGCTAGTGCAAACATAACCCCAAAAAAAGCAAATAAAATTAGATATTTACGCATATCTTAACCTCCTTAATAATCTGAAATTTGATAATGTCCATTCTCAAAGCCTTTTAATTGCTTTATTTCAGAGATTGAACGACCTTGTTTAGTTTTTTCAATAAAAACAATCAAGTCAATTGCTTCAGCGATTAATTGTTGTTGTGGATTTTGGGAAACTTCAGCAATTAACTGCTCTACACGAATTAATCCTGCAGTTGCAGAATTAGCGTGAATTGTTGCTATTCCACCAGAATGTCCAGTATTCCAAGCTTTAAGTAAATCCAATGCCTCTCCACCACGCACCTCGCCCACGATGATTCTATCAGGGCGGAGTCTCATTGTTGCTTTCAAGAGCTTGAGCATAGAATTATCTTCATTTGATTTTATTATAAGTTTATTTTTTGAACTACATTGCAATTCTGCTGTATCCTCAATGACAATAATTCTATGTTCGGGTGTAAGCTCTGAAATGGAGTGAATTATTGCGTTGCAAAAAGTTGTTTTTCCGCTACCAGTTCCACCCACCACAAGAATATTCTTGCGTTCCTTGATTGCTTTTTGGAGTTTATCCATCTGATGATCTTGCAATATATTATCGTTTTTATAATCTTGGAGCGTGAAAATCTTAAGTGCTTTTTTTCGAATTGTGAAGCTTGGATTAGTTACTAATGGGGGCAGTAGACCTTCAAATCTTGAACCATCAATAGGCAATTCACATTCTAATATCGGCTTGTCTGCATTGCAAATCGTATCGTAGAAACTAGCAATTGTGCCTATAATGCTTTGAGCTTTGATGGAATTGAAATCTTCTAAAAATTTCATATCCTGTCCCAAACGCTCTACCCACAAAGTAGAATCAGAATTTAACATAATCTCTATAACATCAGGATCTTTGAGCAGAGTTAAGATAGTATCCCCAAGCTCTCTTGTTAGTTTGGAGATAATGCGTCCTCTTTTTTCTTCAGTCATACTTTACACCAAAGAAAAAAATAAAGAAATGCAGAGGAGGATAAAGGCTTGGAGTATTTTCTAGCGGGTTGCCCCCCCCCCCCCACTTTTAGTGCTAAATATTAATATTTTCATTTTTGGAGTCCTAAAATTCACCATCGGGGTTTCTAGTATCAATAAATCTAGCCTACTTTTGTAGGTCTTACAAATTCTCTTCTAGAGCTGATACCCCAACTCTATAATTTTGAAATTATAGCAAATAAAAATAAAAATACAAAATATTAGCACTTTTCTTTTTGGTGTTCACAAAACAAGGCTTAGATTTGATGTTCTTTGATGTAAGATTCTAGCTCTGTAATGGTAGCAAATGATAGTATTATAGTGCTGTTATCTTCAGTAAGAATTTCAATAGAGTAAACATTCTGACTCTTGTAAGCATTAATGATTTTTCCACCTTCAAGATGAATGCCAACGTAAGCGTACATAATTGGGGCTGTTGGAGTTGGAATTCTTTTACTTTTTGTTATTCTATCTATGCACTCTTGTAATCTTTCTGCTTGATGTTGATTAGCTTCTGGTGGAATTTCTTGCGTAAGCTCTTGACTTTCTTTTTTGATTGTCTCTTCTTTTAGCTCTAGTGGCTCTTGAATTGTGAAAGTGAATTCTATACCGATAACATTTCCACCGCGCCCCCTCCCTTTGCCTTTGATTTTGGTGTAGGAGAGATTTTCAAAGGGGATTCGTTTGATGTCAAAAAGGGTGCGTGGCTTTGTTAATTCCTTTAGGGCAGGCTTTAAAATAAATTTATCAATCTCACCCATTGTTTTATTTTCTGGAATATCTATTACCCTCTTAAACTCTTCCCATTCCATTTTTAAGTAGCCTGTGCTTCTGAATTGTTTCAAGAGTCTATAAAGTGTCTTTGTGTATTTACCGCTTAGCGAAATGAATTCCACTAATTCAAAGCGTGTGAAGTTACTTATAATCCCGTTAAGAAGATATTGAAATGTCGGATTAACTTGAATGCGTATTTTTTCAAACTTAACAAAATCATGTGTATCCTTGTTATCTTCGTAAAAAATAGTAAAGTCTTGAAAAAGATTAATTGTCCTTTCCGCGACTTTATTTCCTTCTCTTTCAATAATTGTAAAGTCTGCTTTAAAAAAATTAGTCTTTAGATTAGAAACCTCTTGAAATAATTCTTTTTTTGTGTAATTTCTCTCTTTAACAAACTCGTTCAGCTCTGTTGCAGAAAATTCAAAAATTGAATCTCCTTTCTCTCTTATCTTAGAGATAATTCCAAAAAGTAAATTTTGTTGTAGTTCATTAAAACTCGGTAGTTTTATTTTATTAAAATCATTATGATATTTAACGATTTGATTCATTTTGTAAAGCTCCTCATATATATCGTCTATCGTCTAAGAAACAGGGGCACAAAGCCCCAAAAGCCTATTTAGTTACTTTCACTCTTACTTTGAAGCCTAAAAGGCTAAATTTTAGATATAATTTCACTAAAGGCTTTTTGCTATGCTTTTTTGAAAACATAGTAATTCCTTAATGACGATTTAGCCGAACCATAGTCGCCTAAAACTTGGTTCGGCTTTTTTATTATATAATATTAAAGTGTAAATGTCAATAATTTTACCCTTTAATACTCGTGATTTTACCCTTTAATACTCGTGATTTTACCCTTTAATACTCGTGATTTTACCCTTTAATACTCGTGATTTTACCCTTTAATACTCGTGATTTTACCCTTTAATCGTTCCTATTTTATACTTTTTAAACATTGTTGTAATCCACTTATTAACAAAAGCAAATCGTTTTATACAATTCCCTATATAAGGCGACTTTAGTCGCTTAAAAGACATATACACAAGCACATTTTTTACATTCCCAAGATTCAACCACCAAAACCCCCCTAAAAGAATAAAAAGGGAAAAAAATTAAAAAAAAGAGAAAAAACGCGCGTGCACTTGCATACGCACAAAACTAAAATCAAACTCAAAAACTGCCAATGAAGCGACTAAAGTCGCCTTACATAGGGCATTGCGCAATTCGCTTTGCTTTTGCGCGCC
>NZ_NHYN01000037.1 GCF_003288845.1 Helicobacter monodelphidis
TTGTTCTTTATTCAAAAACCAAACGATATTTTTCGGTTTTTATGATCTTTGACAACTAAGCAAGAGTAAAGGCTATTTTGGTCAATTACCTTTAATTACTTTATAAGATAAGCAATTAAAGTTCCATTTATATTGGAATGTAAAAGATTAATTTAAGTTTTTCTCTTTATAAATCTTACAATACAACTCTGTCTAATAGAGTTTTATGCTTGTGAGCTGGAGGAGAAACTTTTTATAGAGAGTTTGTGCCATTTTTGTGGTTTAAACTCTCTTTTTATGGAGAGTTTGATCCTGGCTCAGAGTGAACGCTGGCGGCGTGCCTAATACATGCAAGTCGAACGATGAAGCTTCTAGCTTGCTAGAAGTGGATTAGTGGCGCACGGGTGAGTAACGCATAGATAACATGCCCTTTAGTCTAGGATAGCCACTGGAAACGGTGATTAATACTGGATACTCCCTACGGGGGAAAGTTTTTCGCTAAAGGATTGGTCTATGTCCTATCAGCTTGTTGGTGAGGTAATGGCTCACCAAGGCTATGACGGGTATCCGGCCTGAGAGGGTGAACGGACACACTGGAACTGAGACACGGTCCAGACTCCTACGGGAGGCAGCAGTAGGGAATATTGCTCAATGGGGGAAACCCTGAAGCAGCAACGCCGCGTGGAGGATGAAGGTTTTAGGATTGTAAACTCCTTTTGTTAGAGAAGATTATGACGGTATCTAACGAATAAGCACCGGCTAACTCCGTGCCAGCAGCCGCGGTAATACGGAGGGTGCAAGCGTTACTCGGAATCACTGGGCGTAAAGAGTGCGCAGGCGGGGTAGCAAGTCAGATGTGAAATCCTATGGCTTAACCATAGAACTGCATTTGAAACTGTTACTCTAGAGTATGGGAGAGGTAGGTGGAATTCTTGGTGTAGGGGTAAAATCCGTAGAGATCAAGAGGAATACTCATTGCGAAGGCGACCTACTGGAACATTACTGACGCTCATGCACGAAAGCGTGGGGAGCAAACAGGATTAGATACCCTGGTAGTCCACGCCCTAAACGATGAATGCTAGTTGTTGCCCTGCTTGTCAGGGCAGTAATGCAGCTAACGCATTAAGCATTCCGCCTGGGGAGTACGGTCGCAAGATTAAAACTCAAAGGAATAGACGGGGACCCGCACAAGCGGTGGAGCATGTGGTTTAATTCGAAGATACGCGAAGAACCTTACCTAGGCTTGACATTGATAGAATCTACTAGAGATAGTGGAGTGCCCTTTTAGGGAGCTTGAAAACAGGTGCTGCACGGCTGTCGTCAGCTCGTGTCGTGAGATGTTGGGTTAAGTCCCGCAACGAGCGCAACCCTCGTCCTTAGTTGCTAGCAGTTTGGCTGAGCACTCTAAGGAGACTGCCTTCGTAAGGAGGAGGAAGGTGAGGATGACGTCAAGTCATCATGGCCCTTACGCCTAGGGCTACACACGTGCTACAATGGGGTGTACAAAGAGACGCAATACCGCGAGGTGGAGCAAATCTCAAAAACATCTCTCAGTTCGGATTGTAGTCTGCAACTCGACTACATGAAGCTGGAATCGCTAGTAATCGTGAATCAGCCATGTCACGGTGAATACGTTCCCGGGTCTTGTACTCACCGCCCGTCACACCATGGGAGTTGTATTCGCCTTAAGCCGGAATACTAAACTGGTTACCGTCCACGGCGGATGCAGCGACTGGGGTGAAGTCGTAACAAGGTAACCGTAGGTGAACCTGCGGTTGGATCACCTCCTTTCTAGAGATTGTGAATCAAGCATTCGTTTGCTTTGATTCTAGCCGAAATAGCTTCTTGCTTAGTTGTCAGAGATCATAGGGGCTTATAGCTCAGGTGGTTAGAGCGCACCCCTGATAAGGGTGAGGTCGGAGGTTCAAGTCCTCCTAAGCCCACCAGTTATGGGGAATTAGCTCAGCTGGGAGAGCGCCTGCTTTGCACGCAGGAGGTCAGCGGTTCGATCCCGCTATTCTCCACCAGAATTGAGAGAATTTTTGATTTGGTTATTTAGTTTAGAAGTTTTCTGAGAATTTTAATCTAAGGTCTAGGTTATCTTTAAAAGGTTTAGGTTTTAGATTAGAATTCGCTTGGATTCTAAGTGTTATTTAAAATTCAATTGTTAATAGCCTACAAAAAAGTTGTAAAAAACTACAATCACGCAAGTTATTGCCTAATTGGTGCACAGTGTGCATTCATTAAGGCAGTGGCAGCCAAAGATAACTAATCTTTAGGATTTAAGTAAATAAGCTTTTGAAGGGCAGATGGTGGATGCCTTGGGTAGTAGAGGCGATGAAGGACGTACTAGACTGCGATAAGCTATGGGGAGTTGTCAAGGAGCTTTGATCCATAGATTTCCGAATGGGGCAACCCAATATGTAGAGATACATATTACCTTTAATGGGGCGAACCTAGCGAAGTGAAACATCTCAGTAGCTAGAGGAAAAGAAATCAAACGAGATTCCCTAAGTAGCGGCGAGCGAACAGGGAAGAGGGCAAACCGAATGCTTGCATTCGGGGTTGAGGACTGCAATATCCACTAAAACAAGTGAGCATAAGATTCTGGAAAGGATTGTCATAGAGGGTGATAGCCCCGTGTGCGAAGCTTGTTTTTAGGTAGCAGTATCCAGAGTAGGTCAGGACACGAGGAATCCGGGCTGAAGCAGGGGAGACCACTCTCCAACCCTAAATACTACTACTACACCGATAGCGAACCAGTACCGTGAGGGAAAGGTGAAAAGAACCGCAGTGAGCGGAGTGAAATAGAACCTGAAACCATCTGCCTACAATCATTCGGAGCCCTATGATTTATCAGGGTGACGGACTGCCTTTTGCATAATGATCCTGCGAGTTGTGGTATCTGGCAAGGTTAAGCAAATGTGAAGCCGTAGCGAAAGCGAGTCTGAAAGGGCGATTAAGTCAGATGCTGCAGACCCGAAGCTGAGTGATCTATCCATGGCCAAGTTGAAAGTGGGGTAACACCCACCGGAGGACTGCACTCGTGCCCATTGAAACGGGTTGGGATGAGCTGTGGATAGGGGTGAAAGGCCAAACAAACTCAGTGATAGCTGGTTCTCTTCGAAATATATTTAGGTATAGCCTCAAGTGATAGTAATAGGGGGTAGAGCTCTGATTGGGCTAGGGCTGCTCACCGCGGTACCAACCCCTGTCAAACTGCGAATACCTATTACCGTATCTTGGGAGTCAGGCGGTGGGTGATAAAATCAATCGTCAAAAGGGGAACAACCCAGACTACCAACTAAGGTCCCAAAGTCATATCTAAGTGGAAAAAGATGTGGAGTTACTTAGACAACCAGGAGGTTGGCTTAGAAGCAGCCATCCTTTAAAGATAGCGTAACAGCTCACTGGTCTAGTGATTCTGCGCTGAAAATATAACGGGGCTAAGATATGCACCGAAGTTGTAGATTGTGCTGATGCACAGTGGTAGAAGAGCGTTCATATCTGCGTTGAAGGTATACCGGTAAGGAGTGCTGGAGCGATATGAAGTGAGCATGCAGGAATGAGTAGCGATAAAAGTGGTGAGAATCCACTTCGCCGAAAGTCTAAGGTTTCCTACGCGATGCTCGTCATCGTAGGGTTAGTCGGGTCCTAAGACAAGTCCGAAAGGGGTAGTCGATGGCAAATGGGTTAATATTCCCATACCAACATTAGTGTGCGATGGGGGGACGCATAGGGCTAAATGGCGTTAGCTGATGGAATAGCTAATTTAAGAGTGTAGATTGGAGGATTGGTAAATCCGCCTCTGTATTCGAAACTTGACGAGCTTGTTGCGACCTTCGGGTTAAGATGAGTGCCATTGATGCCGTCGTGCCAAGAAAAGCCTCTAAGTTTAGCTAATGTTGCCCGTACCGCAAACCGACACAGGTAGATGAGATGAGTATTCTAAGGCGCGTGAAAGAACTCTGGTTAAGGAACTCTGCAAACTAGCACCGTAAGTTCGCGATAAGGTGTGCCTACGCAAGTAGGTCTCAGCAAAGAGTCCCTCCCGACTGTTTACCAAAAACACAGCACTTTGCAAACTCGTAAGAGGAAGTATAAGGTGTGACGCCTGCCCGGTGCTCGAAGGTTAAGAGGATTTGTTAGCAGCAATGCGAAGCTTTGAATTGAAGCCCGAGTAAACGGCGGCCGTAACTATAACGGTCCTAAGGTAGCGAAATTCCTTGTCGGTTAAATACCGACCTGCATGAATGGCGTAACGAGATGGGAGCTGTCTCAACCAGGGATTCAGTGAAATTGTAGTGGAGGTGAAAATTCCTCCTACCCGCGGCAAGACGGAAAGACCCCGTGGACCTTTACTACAGCTTGGCACTGCCGATGGGAGCATTATGCGCAGGATAGGTGGGAGGCTTTGAAATCTTCACTCTGGTGGAGATGGAGCCATCGTTGAGATACCACCCTTAATGTTTCTGTCTGCTAACTGGCTTATGTTATCCATAAGCAGGACAATGCCTGGTGGGTAGTTTGACTGGGGCGGTCGCCTCCTAAAAAGTAACGGAGGCTTGCAAAGGTTGGCTCATTGCGGTTGGAAATCGCAAGGAGAGTGTAATGGCATAAGCCAGCCTGACTGTAAGACAAACAAGTCGAGCAGAGACGAAAGTCGGTCATAGTGATCCGGTGATTCTGTGTGGAAGGGTCATCGCTCAAAGGATAAAAGGTACCCCGGGGATAACAGGCTGATCTCCCCCAAGAGCTCACATCGACGGGGAGGTTTGGCACCTCGATGTCGGCTCATCGCATCCTGGGGCTGGAGCAGGTCCCAAGGGTATGGCTGTTCGCCATTTAAAGCGGTACGCGAGCTGGGTTCAGAACGTCGTGAGACAGTTCGGTCCCTATCTGCCGTGGGCGTAGGAGAGTTGAGGAGAGCTGTCCCTAGTACGAGAGGACCGGGATGGACATGCCACTGGTGTATCTGTTGTTCTGCCAAGAGCATCGCAGAGTAGCTACGCATGGTTGTGATAACCGCTGAAAGCATCTAAGCGGGAAGCCAACTCCAAGATGAACTCTCCCTGAAGGTCGCAGGAAGACTACCTGCTTGATAGGGTAGATGTGTAAGCATAGTAATATGTTTAGCTGACTACTACTAATAGACCGATTGGCTTATTTATTTCGCCACTGCCTTAATGAGTGCATTGAAGTTGAACAACTGGCTATTGACAAGCTCCCTTTGCAGAAAAGGGAATAGAGGATAAGATCTTGTTTTCTATTCCCTTTTCTTCGTGCCTATAGAAAAGAGGCAACACCTAGCTCCATTCCGAACCTAGAAGTTAAGCTCTTTATCGCCGATGATACTGCATTTTTCAAGTGTGGCAAAGTAGGTTGGTGCGGGGGAGGGAATATTTTTTCTTGAGCTATTTTTTACTTTCATATATTCTTTCTGATTTTGTTCTGTAGTTTGGTATGCCAAAGGGGTGTATTGTATTTGATGTTTTTTAGAAAAAA
>NZ_NHYN01000038.1 GCF_003288845.1 Helicobacter monodelphidis
ACCGATAACAACTTTTTCATTTTTAGCTCCTTGAGTTTTTTATCAAACAGAATGAATTCAATTTGATTAATGTAATGATATAGTAGGGTTGTCAAAGAAGTATGAAAAAAGTGTTAAGTTTGTGTTGAGATTCAAGGAAGCACAAGATTCTGCATAGGTGCTTCTGACAGAAGTCCAACAGAAAAAGAATTAGAATCTATTTGCGATACTATTAAAGAAATTAAGAAAATGGGATTAGAAACTTGCGTAACATTAGGTTTGCAATGACACACAAGCAAAAAAGCTAAAAGATTCTGGGCTTGTGAATCTCGCGTGGCAGGATTAGAATCTGATAAGTGAGATTCTGTATTGTGCTAGGAATTTGCTTGAGATTCCGTCATCTTTGATTGCTCACTTGCTTCTTTTGTATCTTGTGCTATTGTTATCCTCATCAGCCCTCAAAGCTCCACAAATCCCCCATCTCAAAGAGTCATAAAATACCTTGACTTGTTTTTTTTTTTTTTTGTAAAATCACTTGTGCGGTTAAGATACTTTTGAGTTCCAATAGCACTTAAGCACTTCGCATTACATCTTTGTTTGAGAGAATATAGAGTGTAGAGATAAGAATCTCAAAGAAACTCACTATGCAATTATACACTCTTTAAGAGAGTGCGAAGAAAAAAGAAGGATAAAAATATGGAATCTCACAAAACACATAGAGATTCTCAACATTTGACATTTCCTTGCACGAGCTGTGGGGAATGTTGCAAACATATCACGCATATTGAAGCATTAAGTGATTTTGATATGGGTAATGGAATCTGTAAATTCTTAGATATGCACACAAATCAATGCCTTATCTATGAGACTAGACCTGAAATATGTAAGATAGATGCAATGTATGAAAATTATTTTCGTGCAACATATAGTAAAAAAAGATTCTATGAACTCAATGCAAATGCTTGTAATCTCATGCAAGAAAAAGCAAATATACATTCTCAATATAGGGTGCATATACAATAAGGCAAATGAAGGACTTTGAGAATCATAAAGCAAAAGAGTCTTTCATTTGCCTTAGGCATATATTTTAACTTAAAGGAGGCATTATGCCATTACCGTTAATACCAGTTGTGTTGGGTGGATTAGCATTAGCGGGAGCTACTTATGGAGCGAAGAAAGGTTATGATGGATATTGCGATACGAAAGAAGCAGAAGAATATCACGATAGAGCAAAGGAAAAATATAAGGAGGCTGAAAAAGAGCTTGAGACTGAAAAGAAAAAGGCAGAAAAGAGGTTTAAAAAATTAGGGAAATTGCAACAAAAAATTATAGAAACCACATTTGTAGAATATCAAAAACTTATTGATACATTGCAGATTGATACTCAAGCATCATTCAATGAGATTCTTAGTGATGATACCCTACAACAACTAAAGGACAATAAGCAATCAATTATGGACTTAAGCACTGCACTTGGTGGCTTGTTAGCTGGTGGATTAGCTGGTGGATTAGCTGGTGGATTAGCTGGATTTGGTGCGTATGGTGGAGCTGGGCTTTTGGCTACTGCTTCTACTGGCACAGCGATTAGTTCTCTTAGCGGTGTGGCTGCGACAAATGCAACATTAGCGTGGTTTGGTGGAGGGAGCTTAGCTGCTGGTGGCTTAGGTATGGCTGGTGGGGCTTATGTCTTAGGAGGAGTTGTAGCTGCACCTATCATTGCTGTGGCTGGAGCTGTATTTGCTGCGAGTGCAGAAAAGAAAAAATATGATGCGATAGCCTATTATGAAATTGTAAAAGTTATAGCCATAACAATGGAAAGTGAAGCGTTATTATGGGAACAAATAAGTAATAGGACACATGAAAAATACATAACGCTCAATGAAGAAGATGAATTATTATTGCAGTATATACGACTTGTAGAGAAAGTAATGGATAAAAAAGGGATTCAAGTGGGAACATGGGACGAGGTCGAACAAAACTGGGTAACAACAATGACACAAATTGCTGAAACGATGATAAATACGATTAATGCGCCTATTATGAGTGATGATGATGAGATAACTAAAGGTATCCTTGAGAATCAAAAGCGATGCAAAGAGCTTATGGACGAAATTAACGAAAAATGGGGAAGCTAGTAAATTTTTAATGAGATTCTATGCAATTTGTTTTTTATAGAATCTGAAATTTGTGAATATTTATCATTGTAATTTGACAAAAAAGTCGTGGTAATCTCTCTTTGATAAGTGTGGATTGGCGATTTTTTATCACAATGACAAGGTAAATCTCCGTTTTGTTTATTTTAGATTTTGCAGTGATTATCATTGCAAAACAAAACCATAGTAAGGATATGAAATGTCAAAACCAATCTATGAAGAAATTATTGATGAAATAGGCACACAAACTTTAGCAAGATGTGGGTTGAATATTTTTAGTTTGAATACCTATGAGGCTTATGGTGCAAGTGCTGCTATGACAAATGATACAGCAAGAGCATATAATCGTCATAAAAACAATGACAATTATTTTGGACAAACTTTTGAAGAGCTTGATATAGGGCAACAAAATATCAAAGATTCTTTATTGAATACAGGACATAAGACTTATACCACCGATACACTTGCGGATATTCAAAATATGCAAGGAATCATTGCGAGTGGCAAAAAGATAGAGAATCTTAAGCCAGAAGATAGGGCTAAGTATGACTATATCATGGCAAATTATGGCGATGAAGTCAAAAATATGGATTTTGATAAAGGTGGATTAAAGCAACTTGCAGAACTATCCGCTAAACATAGCAAAGATGGTAAAAGTGGATTAAAAAATCATACGACAATCGATACGGTAACGCTTGATAGCAATGGCAATATCGTTAGCACTGCGCAACTCAAAGTCATTAAGAATACAGATGATTTGTTAAAAGACAAATATCTTGAAAATGATGAATTGCGAATGCCTTTTGATGACTATAAACGACACAAAGAAAACCTAGAATCTATGATTGACAAAGGGACTCAATCAAATGACCCCAAAGTGAAGCAAAAAGCAAAACAAGCACAAAAGGCATTAGACAAACTCAATCAAAACAATACTACCAATCGCTTAATGTGCGAGAATCCCAAAGCAACTGCTGTCATCACACAAAGCATTGCCGCAAGCGGACATATTGTGCAAGCGGGTGTAAGCGATGCAATGGTAGTCGCCATATCCACTCTTGCAAATGGGATAATATGGGAAATCAAAGATATGTATAAAGGCGGGGTAGATTCTGAAGTAACGATTATGGAAAGAATAAAAAGACTGATAAACAAAGTTATGGAATCTTTCAAGTCGACTTTTACACGAGGGGCTGGATTTGGGGCTGTTGATGTGGTCGTAGGAGTTGTTGGACAGATGTTTCAAGGTATTGCAGAAAAGCTTCGATACATTTGGGAAACATTGAGAAAGAGTGCAAAGTCTATTTACAATGGAATTCACTCCTATATAAAAGGAGAAATAACAAATTACAGAGATTTACTCAAAACCATTTTCAAATCCCTTTTTTCTGCAGCTTGGGTTGTTCCCGTTGTCGCTTTGGAGCAAAAATTACAAGTTTTGATTCCCATTGGTGGCACTCTCCTTGCGCCGATATTTGCCATTGTGGCTGGGGCTTTTGTGGTGGTAATAACAAGTAGGAGCATAGATTTAGCCCTTGATGCGCTTTTTGGAATATTTGCGGAAAGAGACAAGGCAAAATTGAGAGCTGAAGAGATAACAGAACTCATTGCAGAGAAGCTCCCTACTATACTAGCACAAAAAGATGAGTTAGAGAATCTCATCGCCCAAACTCACAAGGCAAGGCTTATGAGTCTAGAATCTTCATTCGCAGATTATAAAAAAGCCATAGCAAATAACGATAATAACGGAATCTATCATGCGTTAAATAGTATCAGTTTGCTTTATGGAAAAGAACTTGAGATAAAAACAATAGATAATGTCAAAACTCTATTGCAAAAGCCAAATCGCACAGGCAAGTTGCAGTGGTAAAAATGGCTTTATGGAGAAACTATAGAATCTCTTTTTGTGTCCGATGCTTTTAATGCTTTAATATGAGCAAGTGGATTCTGTGCTTTTTTAATTTCATTCAAGGAAATGCCAAAAGTAAGTTGAAAAACAAAAATACAAACTTACACAAGCGACTTAAGTATCTTAGTTCGCTCCATACTTTTATGCAATACTTCGTGTAAAAAATGCAAAATAAGAGGCAAATATCAATTCGCTTTGCACTTGTTATGGTTAGAGATATTGCGCAAAAATGGTGTGATTGTGGGTTTTAAAACTTATTTTTCTTTGAGTTTTATCTTTATGCTCCCCATACTTTTTATGGCACTTGTTGGGTTATGGGTAGTGATACTTTAGGATTTTATAAGTGAATATGCTATTGTGCAGAATTTTGAAGTATAATAATTATATTAGTTTTTAGATGAGGAGGAAATATGCAACTACAAGGCAAGATTTTGCGTTACCTTGATAATGGCGTGGAGTTGTAAGGGCAACCAACTGCAATTAAAATTCTACAACAATCTATAAAATTACATAAATATTTTATAGATTATTCTTGATTTAAAAAATTTATTTTGCTATAATTTAATTTATGAACAATCTATTATCAATTGGCAAAGCTTCTAAACTTCTTGGCGTTACTATTCAAACGCTACGCAACTGGGATAAGCAAGGCTTATTAAAGCCTGATGAATATACCAGAGGTGGTGAGCGTAGGTATAAGCTTGAAACTCTAAAAAATATCAATAAAAATATTAAGTTTAACTCTGACAATTTAAAAACCATAGCTTACGCTAGAGTTAGTTCCCACGATCAAAGAGATGATTTAATAAGACAAGTGCAGGTTTTAGAACTCTATTGCTCTAAACAAGGATTCAATTATGAAGTAATCCAAGATTTAGGTAGCGGTATGAACTATTATAAAAAAGGTTTAACAAAGCTATTAAATCTAATCTTAGAAGGACAAGTTAAAAGATTAGTTTTAACACATAAGGATAGACTGCTTAGATTTGGAGCAGAACTTGTATTTGCTATTTGTGAAGCTAAAGATGTAGAAGTAATTATTATTAATAAAGGAGATGAGAATCCTAAATTTGAAGAAGAGTTGGCTAAAGATGTGCTAGAAATTATTACTGTATTTTCTGCAAGATTATATGGAGCTAGAAGCAAGAAAAACAAAAAGCTCTTAGATGATATGGAAAAGATAGTCAATGACAATCTCGCATAAAATAGAGTTAAATCCAAATAATAAGCACATTACACATTTCAAAAAAGCTTTTGGCTGTTC
>NZ_NHYN01000039.1 GCF_003288845.1 Helicobacter monodelphidis
AGAGGCTTCCATTAGTGGTATGCAAGGTAATAACTTAAAGCTTGAATCTATTATTCGCTTAAATCTCAAGAGCTTCAAACAAAACCTAAGTAAAGAAAAAGGTTTAGGTCTATGAATTTGCTTTCGCATTTAGAAGCAGGGTTAATTCTAGTTTGCGGAATCGCCTTAATGGCAATATTATTCTTTTTGTCTATATTTTATAGATATAACAAAAAGATTTTATACTTAGGGAGTGCTATCGGTTTGGTTTGTTTTTTCACTTTTGCTTATAATGTTATTATAATCAATTTCACAGATTCAATGCCTAAGGGCATTTATAAACTCCAAAAAGAAAACTCTTATAATAAGGGTGATATTATCGTATTTTGCCCTGATGAAAGAGAGCCATTCAGAATTGCAAGAGAAAGATTATATTTTGGAGATTATGGGCGTTGCAAAGAATCTATACCACTTATCAAAAGAATAATTGCAACACAAGGAGATACCATCACCCTTAAACAAGAAGGTGTTATCTTAAATCAACATCTTTTACCCCACACACAAACCAAAGAAAAAGACTCTCAAGGTAGAGAACTCAAACAAGCTTCCTTTAATAATTTCAAGTTGGGGCAAAATGATTTTTTTGTTCTTAATGATCATTCAAATAGCTTTGATTCAAGATATTTCGGCGTTATTCATAAAGAAATGATCGTTGCTAAAGCTAAATTGATTATAGGTTGGTAAAATGGATCAACAATTAGTAAAAACTATTATTGGAAAAGTGGCTGAAATCCACAACATTAAACTTGAAGAAAATGATCCAGCTCTTTTTCTTGTTACGGCAAACGAAGTTATCATTGAATCTTTTTTGCAAAATATGGAAAAGCATGAAAATGATTTTCTTGTAGGTTTAGATACAAAGCTTGATGTCTTTAAGAAAGAATTAATTAGTCTATCAGAAGACAATCAAAGAGAAAAAGACAAAATAATTGAGCTTGTTTCAGAGCTGAAAAAACTTGAAGACAGATTAGATATACTTAGTAACACAATACAACAAAAATTGATTATAACACAAGCACCACAACAACAAGCACAAAATGATAACAATATGAAAATTATACAAAACAATATTGCGATAGGGATTATTTGCTGTGTATGTATGTTGGGCGGTATAATTATTGGAGCAATTATTTTGTGAATCAAGGTAATTCACACTAAATTTCCATACCATTAGAATTTTCAATAGTCTTTCTATTTTCTACTGGCTTTTTCATTTGATTAATAGCCTCAAGAACTCTTTCTTTCTGGGTTGCATTTAGTTTTTCCTTTGCAAATATTTTATTTCTAGAAAAATCTAAAACCTTTGCTGTCTGAATAATTTTTATTGTTTTCATATCATATTCTTTGATAAAGCTATCAATGTCAACTCTTTTAGCGTAAAAATCAAGAGTGATTGTATCAATCCTACCCTTATCCACTAAATACATAAAAGATTTAAATCGCCTTTTTTCTTCACCTTCGTCCATTCTATCTAAAATATAATTATTGATGGCATTAATCGCTTTAAAATTATCTTGAACCGTAAAAGCTTTTTTAGAGAATTTCTCAAACATTGTTAAGTCAAGCTCTGAGAGTATAGAATCATCTAAAAAACGCCTTATTTCTGTTTCAAATAAGTAATTTTTTGAAAATGTTTTTGAGTATGTTTTGTGTAATTGAATTGCAATTTTTTCTAGTCGATTCTTCTCTTGAAGATCGACTTGTTTTGAACGCTTTAGACATTTATACATAGAAACCAAAAGTATATCTTTCAATGCCTCTTTAGTTTGGTAAGTTGAGGAGCTTTCTTGTTGTTTCCTAAAATTCTCAATATTTTCAACAATTTTTTGTTTTTGTTGTGGTTGCATATCTTGTTTAAGTGAATTTTTCAAGTATTGAAAATTATGTTGCGTATAGTCAAGTGTAAGTTCTCTCTCTACGACATCGGTTATTTGCATATTATAAGAGTCACAAAAGCTCTGTAGATTTTCAATACCATTAAAGCGATAAAAATCAAGAGTGATTGTATCAATCCTACCCTTATCCACTAAATACATAAAAGATTTAAATTTTTCTTTTTGGATGCCCTCATCCATTTCATTAAGAATCAATCTATTTAAAATATAAATGCCTTCTTTGTTCGTCTCGTTGACTTTAAAAACCTGTTTTTTAACTCGGCTATCAATCATATCAAGGTTTTTTATATCCTTCTCATCTAAAAAATTTAGCAAGTCGTTTTCAAAAATAGCTTGATTCTTTGAAAGTTTTAAGTAGACCTTATCCATTGATTTAATTTTCTTCTTGAGAGAATCACTTTCTTGAATATCCTTAGTTACAGTGAGTTCTTGAATGCTTAAATCTATTTTTTCAATTATTTTAGTTGAAAGACAATCTTTAATATGTTCCTCAATCGGTTTATTGTAAAGACTCAACATTTTTTCATCTAAAAAGTTGCATTTTAATTGATATTTATCAGCAACTTCAATTAACCTTTTTTTAAATTTATCATCACCTTTAATTGATAAATTTTGTCCGTATTTTTGCATTGCAAATTCAAGCATTTTTAAAATTAGTCTATCATCATTGGAGTTAATGTTGCATTTAAGAAACTCTCCTTTGTCAACAATTTTATTGCTTTTAGTTTTGTCTGCATAGATAAAATAACCTTGCTTTGTAACATAGTTTGGATTCTCAAGTATTTTGTAGTTACTTTCTATTTTTGTTCCTCGAATTACATTATCATTTTCATTTGGTTTTGGTTTTGATCTTCTAAATAAGTTGATAGCTTCTTGATCTCCATCAAAGCCTTTTTTAATAAGAAATTCCTTAAAGTTTTGATGTCTGTATTTCACTCTAACTGATTTTACCTCTTCTAATTTCTCTTTTAGTTTTTGTAATTGTTTATACTTTCTATAAATCTTGATTTGCTTATAAAGCAAATCTAATTGTTTCTGCTTTTGTTCCTTGTTTGCATTAATCGTTGTTAAATATTCATTCCATAATGGGTTATGTTTTTTGTTTGGTATTTCAAGCTGAATAGTCCCGAAACGCTTTTCTAAGGCATTTTTTGATAGCTCTCGATGAAATTTTGAGGCTTTAATAAAAAAAGGTGAAGTATCACTTTGAATCACAAAGCCTCTTCGCCTTTCCCGAAAATTAACATTATATTTTGACAATACACTTTGTATATCAGAAAAAGTGCATTGTTCAGACTTTAATACCGCATTAATTTCATCGAACGCTTTTACTTTTAACCAGTTTTCTAATCCACTTTGAAAGTGGGGAAGGTATGCTTGGCTCTCTTTTTCTTCTATCTTTAATTGAAGTAAATCAATATCAAATTCATTTTTTTTGGAATGGTGTCTTTCTTGCATAAGATTAAATTTTTTTTCTAGCTCTACTGCTTTATCTTGCAAAATTAATACATCATTTTTTGGATTAGCAATTTTTAAAGTTTGCGGGTGAATGCGGTTAATGGCAATATGAGCGTGGAGATTATTTGTATTATCGTGTATAACACTTAATCGCTGATGATCTCCCATTTTTAGAGACTGGCAAAGCTCATCGATAATCTGATAAATAATTGTTTCATCTGGTCGCTCATTTTCGTTAAAAGATACAATCAAGTGGAGTGTTTTATCTCCTTTTGCTCTTGTGTTTAAACTCTGTGTATTTAAAATCTCTTTAATGTTGGATTGCATATCATCTTGTTCAAAATTACAATTATCAAAACGATAGGAGGCAACTTTTTTACCAACATTAAAATCGTTGTCTCTATCCAATAAATATCCTCCTAAAGCTAAGTAACTTGATTGATTTTTACTTGCAACTTTTTTTACTATCATTACAATAATTTCTTTGCTTTTTCTCTTAGTTCATTTTGGAGTTTTAGTATATCATTCACAATTTCTTCAACATCACTATAAGTTCTATTACCTAGATTACTTTCAATTTTAGCATTATCGATAAGCCATTTTTTAAATAGTCCTCCAAGTCGTCCTAAATCTCCCGAAACATTCAAAATATCTCTTACAGCTTGTTGATCTATAGTAGAATGCACAGGATTATTTAAGCCAAGTTTTCTTAAATAGCTAGAAACACTTAAGCTATGTTGTGTTGCTTTTTCTTTAAGAATTTCCGCTTCCTCTTCGGTTATTCTTAAAGAAATAATTTTATTTCTAATTTCCATTGTATCCTCATTTTTGGAGCTTTAGCGACAAAACTTAATTTAGAAAATGTATTACATTTTCATATCCTGCCCAAAAAATCTCCAAGAAAAGTATAGCCAATAAATATCAATAATGTCAATATTATTAATATTTTGGGTTGTTTTCAATGACAAGTATGTGAATATTAATAATTATTAATAATAAATGGACAATATGAGTATTTTGCTATATAATTATCGATAATTATTAATAATATCAAGGAGTTAATCTTGGAATCTACAAAAAATGAATTTATCCTTAATTTAAATATAATTAAGGATATGTATCAAAACAATGAAACAGCAAAAAAGATCCATTCAACTTTAACTGAAGCCAAAAAAATACAAATGAGTTACCCAACTTTCATTAAATGGTTTAATAAAATAGTAAAGAATAATTCTACAGACATTAAAGGTGAAGAAGATGAAGAAATGGTTACGATAGAAATAAAATCTATCGTTATAAAAATGAGTCGTGCAACATTCATCGAATGTATCCAGAAACAAAAGCAACTTTTAAATTTAAGTTCAAATTCAGATATTAAGATTGAATCACAATCAGATACAGTAAGTAAAGAGCCAGTTTGGGTAAGTACTTCAAAGAAAAAAAAGAGGATATTTGATCCTTTAGAGGGAAAAGACATCGATTCAGATAAAATTTTGTAATTTTTTAGCACCAGAAGAAATCGCAGAAGTTCGCAGAATGAGGAGTTGGAGCTATAGTTTTTAAGTAAAGTTTAGCTACAATAAAAAGCCCCAAATCCTGCAAAGATGAGGGGCAAATTACCTAACAAAGGGTCTACTATGCAAAAAATGCATAAACGCCCAACGATGAGATTATATCTTAACTTTACTCTTTTTGGGTTTAGATTTAGGATTAATATCAAGCGGTAAGCGTAAACGGGGGTCATAACCCCCACCCTTTTTAGGTTGATTACCTAGACTCACGCGCTAATTCAAGCCTTATCTTCCCAAAAAGCCCTATTTTACGCTTGTGTGCTGATTTTTTGATTCTCAAAAAATCCAGCAAAAACCAAAAACGCTCATAAATACACTTTAAAGCAACGC
>NZ_NHYN01000003.1 GCF_003288845.1 Helicobacter monodelphidis
AAGTTGCAGAAGCACTGAGAAGAAATGAAATTGTTTTTGATGAAAAAGGAGAAGTAACAGCTTATTTTGAACGTGACCCCAAGCGAGATTGGCGTTTAATTTCTGGAGTTGGCAATCTTTGGGCAGTGGAACTCAATAAAGTAGGGCTAACTGAAGAAGCAAGGGCGGCAAGTGATTATTGGCAAACACTTAGCTTTGAGGAGAAGAGTGTTTTATATATCGAATACTTTCAATATGAAGCAAGACAATCAAAACTCCACACAGGAACTCCTCTTGGTGCACGGGATCAAGGCATAGAACTTCCTTTTTTTAATTCTACAAGCAAAGAAAATATTATGAATGAATTCTTTAAAATAATTAATAAAAGTCTTAAGATAGTTATTGACAATACAAGTGGTAATTCTATAGAACAAGTGCAAAAGCATAAAAAAATCCTTACTGAATTTAGAAATGTGATGCAAGAAGTTTATTCTAAGAATTCAAATCAACAATAAAGGAAATAAAATGATAACAACAGGTTACAACAATCATAATACTTTTGTAAGAGATTTAAAACAACCACAGCAAGTAAAATCCTTTAAAGATACTTTCTCACTCGATTTACAGAATACAAACACTAAAGAATCTACAAATTGGCTAGAAAATGATTCTATACAAAAGATTAAAACTCCACTCAAAGATGGTTTAGGTATTTTAAGTCTTATCTCTCCTCAACAAGTAGAAAACAAAGAACCACAAGAAACAGAAGCAGAAAAAATAGCAAGGATTACAAAACACATTAATGAGAAGTTTAATCCTAATAAAATTAAACGCAATAATATCACAGAAGAACAAGTTGCAGAAGCACTGAGAAGAAATGAAATTGTTTTTAATGAAAAAGGAGAAGTAACTGATGCCTTTATACGAAATCCTAAACGAGATTGGTTTTTATATAGCCCTATAGGCAATCCTTGGGCAGTGGAACTCAATAAAGCAGGGCTAACAGAAGAAGCAAGGGCGGCGAGTGATTATTGGCAGACATTGAGTTTTCATGAGCAATTCATGGCATCTTCCACATATACTCAACATAAAGTAAAGCAAGCAGAACTTTATACAGGAACTCCCTTTAGTGCATTTGAGCGAGGTATAGAGTTTCCTTTTTTTAATTCTACAAGCAAAGAAGAGATAATGAATGAATTCTTTAAGACAATCGATAAGAGCCTTAAAATGAATGAAAACAACGCAGGTGGTAATTCTATAGAACAGGTGCAAAAAGATGTAGAAACCATCACTAGCTTTAAGAACACCATAAAAGAGGCATATTCTAAAAATAGCTAGAGATTAGTCTCCCTTCCCACAGGAGAGGTAATAAGGCTTAAAGAATACTGATTTGACTCTCCCAATTATCTGCTATTCCCCAAGAAGTCGCCCTAAATTTAAAAATTGCATTCTCATGCACCCCTAAATCCCAATAATGATACCAAGCACTATAAGAATCGCCATTATTATGCGTGTATTGGAGTTGTCTTTCATTCACAAAACCAAAAACCATACCATCTCCATACATAATAGTTTCTACCTTCATGTGTCCACCATGATTTTTCTCTGTCATAAATTTACCTGAAACATCCTCTGTGCCCCTTTCGCTAGACCATACCTTATTAATCCAAGCTCTGCTAATCGGGAATGCTCTACCTTGTGCTTGTGCAACCTGTGCTTGTTGAATTTCCTCAACAGCTTGCATTAGACCTTCTAAAGGAATGGTATCGCTGGTGATTTCTCCATTTCCTCCAATACCAATCTTTATCCCCTCATGCTCAAAATATTGCACGCCATTTGTATCTATTTTAAATTCCGCCATAAAAGATCCTAATAATAAAGTTTTACATAAAATAATATGATGATTGATTTTAAAATATATTTCTTATTTATTTTCTAAAAAATATTAAAATTTATATTTTTAGTTAGGGGGATGTTACGGATTGTAAAGGGAAAAGCTAAGGAATGGTAAAATAACCTTAAAATATACAGATACTTATCAGGATACCCAAGTTCCCTTAAGAATCCTAATAAGACTCATTTATATGGTGTTAAAACATTTTCTTGAAGGCTTCGGCATCAAATTCTTCAAAATTATATTTGCTTCCATTCGTAGGAACACTCGGCATACTTTCATGTGAACTAACAGCCACATTCACATCAGAAAGAACTTGTGCAATTTCAGCACGTTTGGAGCTAATGTATTCGCCACGACTGTCATCAGAAAGATCTGCAGGATTTTGCAAAGTTAATGAAAAATCCTTACCCCCAACAGAGACAAGCAAGTTTTTATTAAAAAGTTTATTACCCATAAAGCTACTTTTTTCCGCAAGGTCACTCACTACACCTGTGTCTGCACCCTCACTCATCGCCTTATCAATCTTTTTAAGCGTTACATTCGCTGTTTGTAGTGCACCAATAAATTCATTTGCCCCCTTCACACTTTTTGTAAAAGCAAGAACCTCAAAGTTAGAACTACTTAGACTAAGGCTATCTTGCTTAGGGGTAATCATTCCCTTGTTCTCTGTTGCATTAGGCTTAAATTCAGCATTTGAACTGCTTGTCGGCACATTTGAAAATTCTCCCAACCGGCTCTTGAGTAATGCTAAAGAAAGTCCCGCGTTACCTGTATTGATTTCTGTCATTATAAACTCCTCCATGGATTAAATTTAATGTGAAAATACAAGCATTTTTCATTCCACTTTTAGCTTTAATGATTATGTCAGTTGCTCTACGTTACAATGATAAGGTAGAAGTTATTTTTATAAAATAAGGGATAGAATTGAAATTTATTTTTATTGGTTTTATTTTTTTAAGCTTGTGTCCTCTTTTTTCTGTTGAGCCGAATTTACAAATTTTTAAAAAAGAAACACTACCGGAGGAGAAAACTTTTCTCCTTTTAGGTGGGATTCAAGGTGATGAACCCGGCGGATTTAATGCTGCAACGATTGTTGCAAGCCCTCATTACACAATAAAAAAAGGCAACATATGGGTTATTCCAAATCTCAATCAACATAGCATATTGGAAAACCATCGCGGTATTTATGGAGACATGAATCGTAAGTTTGATAAATTAAGTAAAAGTGATCCAGAGTATGCACGCATTCAAAGTATTAAAAAAATTATTAAAGATGAAAAAATAGAAGTGATTTTACATTTGCACGATGGTAGCGGATTCTACAATGAAGCTTACATTAGTAGCCTACAAAATCCTAAACGATGGGGACAAATTGGCATTATTGACCAAGAGAAGCTAGAAGATACAGCACATGGTGAGCTAAACCAAATTATGAAACAGGTTACTGACGAGATTAATCAGCATTTGCTAAATGATTTACATCGCTACCGTATTCGTAATACAAATACCGCAACCAGCGACAAAGAACAACAGAAATCACTAACATTTTATGCAATTAAGCAGAAAAAAGCAGCTTTTGCAAATGAGGCAAGTAAAAGTCTGAATGTAAATGAACGCGTATATTATCATTTGTTAAGCGTTGAAGCAATGATGAAATACTTAGGAATCGAGTTTGAACGTGATTTTGATTTAACACCTCAAGGCGTTAGCCAAATTTTGAATGATGAAAATATTTTAATCCATTTTGATAATCGTATTACACTTCCTATTAACCGCCTTAAATCCATCATCAATTACTTTCCAATGACAAAAAATTTAGGTTACCATTCAGATAATCCGATTGTGCACTATTATGTTAAAGGCAAAAATCATCTTATTAAATATGGTAACCGCGTTAGCACTAAGCTTTCTCCTGATTTTTTTTCCTTTGATGATTCTTTACCTGAAGTAACGATGACAATTGATAAACAAACACAACAGGTCGCAATGGGGCAAATCATCAAAGCAAAAGAAAGTTTTTTAGTTAATCACATTGATGACCCAAGTATACGTGTAAATATTATCGGATTTCAAAGGAAAGGTGTAGTAAGCGAGGAAAATATTACGCTTAAAAAATCGGATATCTCGTCGCGCTACACTCTTGATGCATCGGGGTATCTTGTACGAGTCGAGTTTTACAAGAATCGTCGCTTTTGTGGTATGATTATTATTGACTTTAAAAATGAGGCAGAAAAATAGCAAAGGGCGTGTAGCCCAGCCACTATAAGGCTGAACTACTCTTTTCATAAAAATTAGAATTTAATCTTTTCGCGTGGAGCAATAAGGCTTTCAGGTTCAATAATTTTTTCCACTTGCTCTTTTGTCAAATAACCTTTCTCTATCACCAAATCACTTACTCTAAGATTCTTTTCTAAAGCCTCTTTTGCAACTTCAGTTGATTTTGCATAACCAATATAAGGGTTGAGTGCCGTAACAAGCCCAATACTTTTCAATACATACTCACGGCAAGTTTCTTTATCAGCCTGAATACCATCGACACAAAGTGTCGCAAAAGTTTTTAGTGCATTCTTAAGCATATCTAAAGATTTAAATAATGTATAAGCTGCAACGGGCTCAAACACATTCAATTGTAACTGCCCTGCTTCTGCAGCTAAAACAACACAACCATCTTGCCCAATAATGTAATAACAAACCTGTCCCACAACCTCTGGAATAACAGGATTAACCTTTCCTGGCATAATAGAGCTTCCCGGTTGCATTGCAGGAAGACTAATTTCGTGAATTCCATCACGTGGTCCAGAGCTAAGAAGTCTTAAATCATTACAAATTTTTGCAATTTTTGTTGCTGACATTTTCAATGCCGATGAAGTCGCAAGATACGCACTCTGATCTGGAGTCGCTTTAATTAAATTTTTTGCAATTGTGTATTCATGGCCTGTCACTTCGCACAATGTTTTTTCAATCTCTTTCGTATAATTTGGATGAGAATTAATTCCTGTTCCAATTGCTGTCGCACCCATATTAACCTCTAAACAAGCTTTCTGTGCAAGTCTAAGATATTCCATATCATCTCTAATACTATCAGCAAAACCTTTAAATTCTTGTCCAAGTGTCATAGGCACAGCATCTTGAAGCTGTGTTCTTCCCATTTTAATCACATCTTTGAATTCTTCAGCCTTCTTATCAAAAGATTTAACCAAAACTTCATATGCACCTAATAATTTTTCAATCTTATTGTAAAGTGCAATATGAATGGCAGTTGGATAAGAATCATTAGTTGATTGTGAAAGATTTACATGGTTGTTAGGATGACAATGGTCATAATCACCCTTTTTCTTGCCCATAAGCTCGAGTGCAACATTCGCAATTACTTCATTTGCATTCATATTTGTTGAAGTTCCTGCCCCACCTTGAAACATATCCACAACAAAATGATCATTATATTTACCACTATACACTTCGTCACAAGCTTTGCAAATGTAATCTTTTAGTGTATTATCTAGCAAGCCAAGTTTTGCATTTGCCATTGCCGCTGCTTTCTTGACTTGTGCAAAGGCTTTAATGAAATCCGGATAAATTTTTAATGTCGTTCCGCTGATTTGGAAATTCTCCTGTGCACGTGCAGTTTGCACACCATAATAGAATTCATTGCTGATTTCCTTATCGCCGATAAGGTCATGCTCAATTCTTGTTCCTGTGCTGTTAGACATAAAGTCCCCCTTCTTTAAGGTAAAAATGTGCCAAAGTATCCTTGAATTATGCTTTAAAGACACTTTGAAAGCAACGCAATCATACCAAAAATAAACTTAATAAATTGTCAATAATTCTCCTCACAAAAACAGATTCAAAAGAGTTAAAATCCTCACAACTCCAGCAACAAACATATGTTTTAGGATACACTTGACAACCTAAAGTAACCCTACAGATAATAAAAAAGATAGATTCGAGAAACTTAATCTATGTTATGGTAAAATTGACATACCATAAAGGAGTATTTATGTCGAATATAATCAAAAATGATACAAAAATAAAAGATGTGAGGCGACTTTATTTAGATTTTTTTGCCAATAAAGGGCATCAGATTTATGACTCTATGCCTCTTGTGCCAGATGATGCAAGTCTGCTCTTTACAAATGCGGGAATGGTGCAATTTAAGGATATTTTTACAGGTAAAATTCCTATTCCAGAGACACCACGTGCAACAAGTTCACAACTTTGCATTCGTGCGGGTGGAAAACACAATGACTTAGAAAATGTTGGTTATACCGCACGTCACCACACACTTTTTGAAATGTTAGGAAATTTCAGCTTCGGAAATTACTTCAAAGAACAAGCGATTGATTATGCATGGGAATTCGTAACGCAAGTATTAGGTTTTAATAAATCCGTACTCTATGTAAGTATCCATGAAAGCGATGATGAGGCATTTAAGCTATGGAGCAAACACATCGATTCAAGTCACATTAAAAGAATGGGTGATAAAGATAATTTTTGGCAAATGGGTGATAGTGGGCCTTGTGGGCCTTGTAGCGAAATTTATGTCGACCAGGGTGAAAAATACTTTAATTCCGATGAAGATTATTTTGGTGGCGAAGGTGATAGATTCTTAGAAATTTGGAATCTTGTTTTTATGCAATATAATCAAAAGGATGGAAAAAAATCCCCTCTTCCAAAACCAAGCATTGATACGGGTATGGGTTTAGAACGCGTAATAGCATTACTTGAAGGTAAGATTAATAATTTTGATACTTCACTTTTTGCACCACTTATGGAATGCATTGCCCAACTTACAAACAAAACATATCATCATGACGATGTATTATTAGATAATATCACAAATTTAAGTCCATCAGAGATTAAAGAATTCAGGGAAATTCAGGCAAGCTTTCGCGTTATAGCAGACCATGCAAGAAGTGTTACATTCTTACTTGCACAAGGTGTTAATTTTGATAAGGAAGGGCGGGGCTATGTTTTACGTAGAATCTTACGTAGAGCCGTAAGACACGGATATTTACTGGGACTTAGACATGCATTTTTATATAAAGTTATTAGTGCTGTATGTGAAACAATGGGTGAGCATTACACCTATCTTGCTGAACGAAAAAATACCATCATAGAACAATGCAAAAATGAAGAAGAACGTTTTTTTGAAACCATTGAATCCGGAATGGAATTATTCAATAAAGAACTAAAACAACTCCTAGATTCTAAAACAACTCTTTTTAGTGGTGAAATCGCATTCAAACTTTATGACACTTACGGATTTCCTCTGGATTTAACACAAGATATGTTGCGTGAAAAGAGCATAGAAGTAGATATGCAATGCTTTGAGAATTGTATGAATGAGCAGAAAAATCGCTCCAAAGCAAGCTGGAAAGGAAGTGGAGACACTCTTAAAGAAGGGGATTTTAATCTGCTTTTAAGTAAATTTGGAACAAATACTTTTGTGGGCTACACACATTTAAATTCAGAATCTAAAATATTAGCCATACTTGATTCTCACTTTAAAAGCACTGAATTTTTAAAAAGTGGGCAAAAGGGTTATGTAATGCTAGAGACCACACCCTTTTATCCTGAAAGTGGGGGACCAATTGGCGATAAAGGAGAATTACTTAAGAAAAATTCTATCATTGCAAAGGTTTTGGATACACAAAAATATTTTGGCTTAAATCTTTCTTTGGTTGAATGTCAATCTAGCCTAAATACTGGAGAGAGTGTAATAGCAAGAGTAAATGAGACATTAAGGACAGAGATAACAAAACATCACTCTGCCACACATCTCCTACATTTGGCATTACGCAATATTTTAGGAAACCATATTGCCCAAGCCGGAAGTCTTGTTGAATCTAATCGCCTAAGATTTGATTTTTCTCACCCAAAAAGCTTAAGTGGTGAAGAACTGCAACAAATTGAACAATATGTCAACGAACAAATTATAAATGCAAGTCGGCAAATATGTGAAACAATGAATATTGCGGAAGCAAAAGCTAAGGGAGCAATGGCCTTATTTGGTGAAAAATATGGTGAAAATGTAAGGGTGATTAGTTTTGGGAATTCGATTGAATTGTGCGGCGGAATCCATGTGCAAAACACAGCAGAAATTGGGAGTTTTTATATCATTAAAGAAAGTAGCGTAAGTAGCGGAGTAAGACGCATTGAAGCGGTCTGTGGAAAAGCGGCTTATCAATACGGCAAGAATGCCCTTGAAACTATCGCAAAGGCAAAGGAGTTACTTAAGGCACAAGACTTACTGCAGGGTATTGAAAAAATAAAAAAGGAGTTGGTAGAAGTAAAAGAAAAAAACAATAAATCAAAACAGTTTGTCAGAAATCTTAATTACGAAATGATTGAGAATATAAAATTAATTATCTTAAAATTAGACTTTGAGCCAAAAGACGCAAAAGAGGCTATAGATAAAGCAAAAAATGAGAATGAGAATGTAGCCATTCTACTCATTACAGAATCAAATGATAAAGTAACCATTACAGCAGGAGTAAAAAATGCCCCTATCAAAGCAGGTGCGTGGGTTAAAGAAGTTGCTTTAGTGCTCGGAGGCAACGGTGGAGGGAGAGACGACTTTGCTACCGCTGGAGGAAAAGACAAAACAAAAATAAATGAAGCACTAGAAACTGCTAAAAAATTTGCAATAGAAAGAATCAACACAAGACATTAAACATTCACTCTAGATTTAAAGTGAGTCTATTCACTTTAAATCTTGCAAATTCTTTCTTCCGTGTCCTCATGTTGACAAATATAGCCTTGATACGACCGGTGTGCTAAACTCTGCAAAAGTAGATTCAAGGCTTGTTTCTATTAAGTGAAAACCGCCTATGTGACTTCTTACATAAAATTTAGGGTTATCTACATTGAATTCTTTTTTCCTAAATGCTAATTCAAATGCTCCTGTTGTCATACTACCACTGTTTTATCTATTATATTCACCGCATCTAACTTTCCTGCTTGGCAACAACCACCTATCTAATATTATGCATTATTATAAGAGTCTATAATAATTTGAAAATTTATATCATAATCTTTCTAATCAACTTTAATTTCTATTATTTTTTTTATATTGAGAATTTTCACTCCGGATGATTTTTCTGTCGCTTACCCATCTATCGCTAAAAAAATATCAATGCCTCCTGCAAAGCTTATAATAAAGCATTAAGTAATCTTTTTAAGATATTTTTGTATTCATTCTAACTAAAAGAAAATTTGCAACATTGCTACGTTACTCCGAGCAAAACCCTATAAATTCTTAATTTTTTTATAGATCTACCACAATAAAGTTATAACCTAAAAAAATTATGTTAATTTTTGGATTCAATAAAGTAAATCTTAATCTACTTATTACCTTTTTATGTTATAATATCGGGGTTTATACAATTTACAACATTATTATCATTACAATAATGAATTCTAACTAACCAGGGGATAACTATGAGCAGTGTCGCAGATATGTTTAAAAAAAAGGTTAAAACAGCAGATTCCATCATTTCAACTAAATCAGTTCAAGGACAATTAGAAGTTTGTCCGCTTGATGTAGCAAACTACTTTATATGCGTTAATCCACCAACCAATGTAATTAAGCTAATCAAAATGGTTTTTTGGGCTTATGGGGTTTACTACCATCTCTACAAAGAATTACTTTTTGAAAATGTATTCATAAAGACGGATCACGGCTTTAGTATTGACAAAATCTATCAGACTTTTAAGTATAATGGGCTAAATCCCATCGTTGAAGTAAGCAAGGAGATTTCCATGCTCCCAGATTATAGCTTTACCTGTCAACAAGCAACTACAGAAGAAATGCTTAAAAAAATGAAAACAACTTTTGAGATTGGTTACAAAGGCTCTAAAATATGCTTATTTGATGCAATTAGCAATATTTTTCAAAATGTAGATACAGCAGATATTATCCAGCTTGAAGAAGGGATTGATATTTCAAGCTATAATATGAAGTGGAACACAGCCCCATTTGATAGCTTTTGCAGTTTTCACAAAATTCGATTAGCGTTTCTAATATAAGCCATTCTCGCTTTTACGTAAAGATTCAGCGTTTATATCGCTACGTTTAATATAGCCCATATAAGCTTTTTTACCTGATTGCTCTTCGGGTGGGAAATAGATTACCTTCACCCAATTTTTATGTTTTTCTTGTTGATTTTTTATTTTAATGCTCTCGTCAAATGTGATTGGGTACCGTTTATCGCCCCATTTATTTGTATGGATATGGTCAATGCGATAAAGTAGAATCTGCTTTTGCTTGGCTGGAAGAATTGTAGCAATAACTTTCTTATTGGGAGAGATATACAGATTTACACTTTGCTTTTTAGAATTCAGTAATAAGCTATCGTACTGCCTATCAATACCACCAAATACCTTACCATACTGTTCGCGATTACCCAACTCATCAAAAATTTTTTCACCTAATTCAATATCTTTTGCTTCAATTTGATAAATCCACCCCCCATTGCAAACCATATCGGCCGCAGAAAAATTATAAAATGTCCCCTTCTTAAGCAAAAAACGTACCTCTCCCATTAAGCCTTCTTTATACCATTGAGAAAATTCCTTATCTAATCGCTCGTATAAAGCCTTATCGCCCTTAATAGAAACCTTAATGGCATCAGCACCATAAATCAAAATACCTCTGAAAGATTCTACACTCTCCTCATCAGGATAAAAAAGAGCAATGCTACTTGTTCCCTCACATTCTAATTGATTGCTTGGACGATTTTGAAAAACCAACATTCCACTCAAAGAAAGATCACGACATTCTTCTGAATCTGGCGTTGTATAACAATCCGCTTTTAAAAAAGAACTTCGTGGTAGTTCGCCCCTCAACATCACCTCTTCTTCAGCCTTCAAATCCTTTGCGTAAAGTTGAATACAGGCAAATAAGCAAAGCAAGAGAATTCTCATCCTTCCTCCTTAATCTTGGAATCTGGAACATAAACTGATTCAATCGAATATAGGGCAATAAGAAAACCACCTACACGCATCAATGAAAGAATCACCGCCAAAAATAAGTAAAGCAAAAAGGTAACAATAAGTAAAATATTATTACTGAATAGATTTTCTAAATAATTAAAATCCCCTAAATCCCCACTTATTAAAAGTGTTCCAAAACTAAAAAAACCAATTACACAAATAATAATTACCAACAAATAAAGCAGTAAATAACATTGAAAAGATAACCAGAAAAGCCCATTTTTCGTTAACAATGTAAATGCCCTAGAAATTTGATAGCTAAAATAAATATCAATAGTCATAATGCCCGCAACAAAAACCGCACTAATTCCAAATAATATATATAATGATGACTCACTCATTCTGCTTTCATTAGAAGAAATAATGTATAAACTTATCACAATTCCCGCAAACAAAGATACGATAAAACAAGATAATACATTTAGCATATACCAACGAAAAATTTTCGATTTCGTAACAACAGAAAAACGATAAACACCGACTAAATAAAAAATCCCTGCGACACACCCAAGAAGCACAAGAATCTCGCCACCAAACCCCATAATTGTGTATAATAGATAACCCCAAAACATATAGTTTCTTGCACTTGAAAGCAAAGGGTTTTGTGTATAATAAATTCTTTTCATGGAAACATTGCGACCAAAGTGCGTTCGCTTACATCTAATAATCCCGCCGCATCACGATTGGAAAGCTTACCGCTATACAAACAATCTCTCACCGCTTTCATAAAAATATCACTCAATGCAGATTCTCGCTCATAATAAGAATCTTCGGTTCTAATCGGCTCTAAAAAGACCTCACTTCCTGCTAATTCAGATAAATTATAATAAACTTTCTCGGCATAGCTATCCTTAATTGAGGAATCAAACATTAACGAATAGTAACCATCATTTGCAAGCAAAATGCGGATTACACCTACAAATAATAAATGCGTCTGTTCTTCAAGCGTTTTTTGTGCATTCAGAAAAATCAAGGGATAGGCATCATCATATAAACTATAGGCATAAACTTCGGCAGGAATGGGCATAGACTTTGTATTTCGATATAAAGACTGTCTCATAATTAGTATTCCTTCAGGGTTCTTTAAAATTTCATATGCTTTTTGTGCAACCTCTTGAATGGGCATTTTTGGAGTAAAATGTTCCGCCTTAAATTGCTTCCCTATGGGATGTTTTGCCACATACCCCCTAAACCAATTCATTTTATCATAAATATGTCTTGCTAATTCATTTAATCCAATTTGCTCCATCTTGTTAGCCTTAAATTCTCATCATTAACCGACTACGAACGATAGTCAGCATTAATTTTCACATAATTATAACCCAAATCGCAGCCATACGCCTTGAATCTTCCTTCACCTAAACCAAGATTGCAGATAATTTTTATATGCTCTCTTTGCATTACCTCCGCTGCCTTTTTTTCACATTCATCGGTAAATAGAATCTTCCCTCTCTCATATACACACACCTCATCAAAAAAAATAGATAAAGAATACTCAGAACACTCTACACCGCTTGCACCAATTGTTGAAGCGATACGTCCCCAATTAGGATCTTCCCCAAAAATAGCCGTTTTTACTAACAAAGAATTACTTAAATTTCTTGCAATTTTTTTTGCGTCTTCATTCGTCTTTGCACCCACTACCTCAAATGCAACAAGCTTATTTGCACCCTCACCATCACGTGCAATGTCAATCGCAAGTTTATGTAACACCTCCCTTAAAGCAAATCGAAATGCTTCTTTATGGTAAAAACCGCTTGCACCATTACTCATTAAAAATACTGAATCATTTGTCGACATATCACCATCAACACTAATTGTATTAAAAGTTTCCTCAACACTCTCAGACAAAAGCTCATTCATATCTTCTGTCGGTAAAGCCGCATCTGTAGTTACAAAACACAGCAAAGTTGCCATTGATGGGCAAATCATTCCTGCCCCTTTACACATTGCACCAATGCGAAACTTTTTTCCCTCACATTCTATCTCAAAAGCAATTTCTTTGGAATAAGCATCTGTTGTCATAATTGCCTGTGCTGCAGCCGCTCCGTCTCTTTTATGGAGATTAATTTTGTTAAATATGGAAGAGATTTTATCTGTTGGAAGTTGTACGCCAATTACACCAGTAGAAGCCATGATAGGGTTTTGCAGATTTTGAAATTGCTGATTGATTTTTTGCATTAAGCAATTAACATTCTGCAACCCTTCCTCTCCTGTTAATGCATTCGCATTTTTTGCATTCACTAAAATAAAATTACAAGGTAGAACACCATTTTTACCTTTTGTTTGAAATAGGCTTTTTGCATGCACAATAGGTGCTGCACAAAAATGATTACTTGTAAATACGCTTGCTAAAGAAGCATTAAATTCAGAATACACAAAAGCAACATCAAGCTTGCCAGGTGCTTTCAATCCCGCATAAAGCCCATCAGCATAAAAACCCTTAGGGGCACAAACTCCTCCATCAATCGAAAATACACTAAACATATTTTAACTCCTCTGGTTTTTCATGTTTATTGATTATTTTTTTAACAGCACGAATACTATTAGACCCACCAATAAGCAACAAACGACATTCACTTGTGATGAGCGTATCACCCTTTGGCATAGAAATAAACTTTCCATCTTTTTGCGTAATACCGACAATGTGCACTTGTGCAATTTCAGACAAATGTGTTTCCTTAATCTTTTTTAATGCCATCCAACTCACACGTGGAACAACCACCTCTTCTAAGTCGAGTGGCGTATCCTTTTTAAAGACAAACTGTTCTAACAGATTTTCCATATCCGGACGAGTCGCCATTGTACTTAATCTCTGTGCCATCAAACGCGTGGGAGAAACAACAACATTACTGCCTAATTTTTTAAGTTTTTCTATATCTTCATCATTTTCTGCACTTGAAATAATGTAGTAAGGTTTACGTTTTAATTCTTTCTCAAAAAGACGTACAGAAGCAATTTGTGCAATATTATCTGCAGGATTTTTAGAAACTGTAATCACACCCCTAGCACTAGATAAATGAGATTTAAGCATCGCAATTTCTGTATGGGGTTCTGCACTCACAAAGTAAGGGTAACGATTTTTTAAAGCTTGTTCCTCAAAATTTGGCGATGGGTCAATGACAACAAAGGGAATTTGTGCCTCTCTAAAATGTTTTGAAAGTTGGATTGTATATTCATTATGGTAGCAAATCACAAAATGCTTTTTGAGACGGGCGATACGATAAATCATTCTTCTCTCCTTAATGATAGCAACAAGTTTCCCACGATTTAAAATATCAATCACACTAATTGTTGCAAAGCTCAATACCGCTGAACCCGCAATCATAACCAAGCTTGTATAAAGTATTGCCAAGCCATCAAAATTTTTTTCCTCTAATGCACCAAAACCAGTCGTCGTAAAAGTATAGCTACTTTGGAAAAAAGCCTGCATAAGGTTATAGTCCGTAATCAGCATATAACCCAATGTGCTGATTAAAAGACCTAGTTGCAGGAGGACAAAGGGTAACCTAAAGGGCTTTAGTTGTTCATAAAGATCACCCGATAAATCAACTTCTGGACGCGTTGGACGCTCCCAGTGCAAAATCTTACCCAGCTTTTTAAGAAGTTCCATTCCTGATTAGGCTTTAATGTTTTAGTGAAGCAAAATAACTGCAAAAAACTAAAACAGATCCTTTTTGTAAGGTTATGAAGATTTTTTAAGCGTTCTGAGCATAGAAGCAGCCACTTTAACTTTAATGCTAGAACCATCTTCCAATGCAATGCGTAAAGTTCTTAAATTAGGAAGTGAACGTTTTTTTGTTTTGTTGTTTGCATGGCTTACATTATTGCCAACCATAGGAGATTTTCCTGTTATAGCACACCTTCTTGCCATTTTTATATCCTTTTGTTTAAGATTGATTTATGAAAGTAAACTATAATTCTACATCAAAAAATTACAAACTATCCTGAAATCAGAAAAATTATCTTTGATTTACTGCAGAATGGGCTTGTAATACTTTTAGTATAAATTCAAAAATAAGGTAAATATTATGCGAAAAAAATTTCTAGTCACTTCTGCTGGATTCTTACTTAGTATGTCTGTTGTTTACGCAGCAACTTTCGAAGATAATTTAGTTTCTCTATTATCCAAAACTGGACATAAGGTAAAGGTAATAGATTCAAAACCCCTCATCGATATGGATAATTTGCGTCTAGTCAATATCGAATTCAGCAATAAAATGGGGATACAAAGAGTTCCTTTTGTTGCGACACAAGAGGGAAAAGGTGTAATGATTCTTATGCCAGATTTATTTTACTCAAGTAACCAGAAAAATGATATTCTTATAAAGGAAATGCTAAGCAATATCGACACATTTAATGCTTCACAACGTTCAGCAAAACTAAATGATTTCTTCTTAGCCATGCCAAAAGAACGTTTCATTAATCTTGCCGCAACAACAAAAGAAGGTGCAAAGAAAACAACCATTGTCGTAACAAGCCCTGAATGCCCTTTTTGTCGCAAAGAGCTAAGTAGTATTGACCAACGTCTCAAAGAAACAAACGTCAAGCTAGTTATCGTGCCTTTGAGTGGCGAAAGCTCAGCCATTAAGTCACAACTTATCATCAATAAAACCAAAAATCTAAAAGATAATGCGAGTATTATTGCTGTCTTGAAAGAAGTTTATGCTGAAAGTTATGAAATTCCTGTAAGTGAAAGAAATATTGATACTTCTTTTGTTGCAAAAAGTGCAGAAATGATTTTTGGAACTCGTCTTATTCAGGGCGTTCCATACATTCACGAAATGCAATAACTCTTTAGCTTAGCAGAAAAAATCTACTGCTAAGCTAAACTCTTCAATTCCCCCTTAAATATACCTTGCAGTGTTCTTAAAGTTAACCATATGATAATAAGTGTCGTTAAACATAAGAATCCAATGGCAGTAAAGCGGTAGATTTGAGTTACCAGCAAAGATTCATACATAAAAACCATTTTACTTATCTTAAGCCCTGCCACACTCATCGCCGCCAAAGGAAAGCTCACTGCCCACCAAGATACCCTAAAAGGGCAACACAAATAAACTCTAAGAATTTGTGGAATGAGTGCAAAAAAGAAAAATAAGCCAATAAAATATAAAGAAAGAGGGAGTAAGTGATCGTTGTAGGCAACTAAATACGCACCAACCCCAGCCCCAAAAGGTGCAAGAAAGATCACCAATGTCGGCATTAATTTATCAGGTAATTTCTCGAAGAAAACTACCCTTGCAAGAATCAATGTAAGCAATGGTGTTGTAAAGAACAAACCAATAGCAACAGATATTCTTGCCAACTCCATTATCCCTAATAATTCAATCTGCAAAATAGGTATAGCGAGCGGAATATCCAAAATTCCAACAACAGGAATAATCCAAGCAGGAGTAATATGAGAAATATTATGCGGATAACTAATCCAAAAACTCACAATATATGCACTAAATATTAGCATTAAAACTACCCCACAAGTCCAAACATAAAAAGCAAGCTGAAAAAACCCCCACAAATGTAGGCAAAAAGGTAGCAATAAAAGAGAAATAGCAAATGTTGCAAAGAATGGACGCGTAATAGGGTTTGCAAATTCTTCTTTGACATCTTGAAAACTTGTAATAATCTTTAAGCCATAAGCAACACATAACATAACAAAAACAACCATTGCAAGACAAGCAAATATTGCCGAAAAATATGAGGAAACAGATAAATCCTCAACCAACTGCCAAGCAGCAGAAATTGCACTTAACCCCATCACCGAACCAAACAAACTCACAGGTAAGTATGAAAACAATTTTTTTGCAATGATCATTTCTGCCATTCTCCTCTAATATCACACATTCAATACTTATAAAAATCGTCCCTTTTGAAATAGTAAACTTCCAATGCGAACTAAGTTACTTCCGCATGCAATGGCTTGTTCAAAATCACCACTCATACCCATACTAAGAATTTCTGCCCCTTTTGGTTTTAATTCTTCAAAAAGTCTTTGTGTTATCTCAAAACTCTTTTGCACAAGACTTCTTTGTTCTGAATGTGCTCCAATACTCATCAATCCACACAATTTTAAATGCGGACATTTTTCTAAAATTTCAATATATTTCTCTAAAGCTTCATTAGGGCTAAAGCCACTTTTACTTTGCTCATTAGCACTATTCACCTGCAATAATGCCTTAAGAGTTTTTTTCTCACGTTCTAAACGTTTTTCTAGCTCTAAGGCAATTGACAAGCTGTGAATGCTATGAATCAAGCTTACAGGAGAACAAAGTAACGCATTAATCTTATTGCTTTGCAAAGTACCTACAAAATGCCACTCCAAAGGAAGATTTTCCAAATCCTCACTTTTTGCTTTTAAATCCTGCACTTTGTTTTCACCAAATGTGCGTTGCCCACATTCATACAATTCCCTAATTTCTTCCACTTGATGATATTTGCTAATTGCAACAATTTTAACAATATGGTGACGTGAATAGGCTATCCTTGCTTTTTCAATACGTGCAATAACTTCTTGCAAATTCCTACTTAGCATCTTCTTCTTCTTGTGATTGAGAATCTGGTTTTTTTGATTCATCTTTAACTAAAGGTGATAACTCCACTTTATCGCCAGCCCTACCCCACATTAATCGATATTTTCGCTTAAGTGTTTCTAATTCTTCTTGCGAACGTGCAAGTTGTTCACGCAAAAATTGTGCTCCTTTTTGATCATCATCATAAAGCTCTTGCATAGAATATAATGCATCTTTTAAAAATTTATTTTCATCTTTCAAAGAAGCAATGGAATCATCTTTTGCTTCCAAAACCTTTTCGTGTAAATTCAAAATTGTTCCGATTGTTTTTTCAGCAAAAGCAATGTGTGCGTTCGTTTCTTGACTCAAAACGGGGACATCAACATCTTCTTTCTTGATGATTGCATTCGTGCTTGAGGTTGCATCAACAAGAATAACACCATTTTCCTCTCTTGACTTAAGTTTTTTATCAGCTATTAACTTCTCAACAAGCTCTCTTTTCAGGTTCGTCGCTTCACAAAAATCATCGATTTTTAACCAATTTTCCATTTTACCCCCTTTTTAACGCGGTAATAAATGTTCAATTTGAGCAGAATCTAGTTCCACATTCTTAGCCTTCATCACACGATCTTCTTTGAGTTTTTCTGCTAATTCTTTGTCTTTTAATGCAAGAACTTGCATAGCCATATAAGCACTATTAATTGCACCGCTTTTCCCAATAGCAACAGTTGCAACAGGCATTCCAGATGGCATTTGCACAGTTGAAAGCAAAGCGTCTAAGCCATCTAATGCCCCCCCTGCCATCGGAATACCAATCACAGGCTTTGTACTCATCGCCGCAATGGCTCCTGCAAGATGGGCTGCCATTCCTGCTGCTGCAATAAATAGCTGAGCCCCTCTAGATTCAGCATCAAGAACATATTTCTTTGTACGCTCAGGACTACGATGAGCAGAACTGATAATCATTTCGTAGGGAACATCAAATTTCTCTAAAATTTTTGCACACTCTTGCATAACACCATAATCACTCTTGCTACCAATCACAATTGATACAAATTCCATCTACAACTCCTTTATGTTTGTTCGTAAAAAACTAAATGCTTTCAAAGTGGCAGGAAGACAAAAAGGTTGTGTATTACCACTATGGATAGATTCTAGCTCCTTACTCTCTTTTGTGATAATTTTATGCAAAGAGAGGTAAAATCTCCCATTTCTCTGTGTAATCTCACCAATATCATTACTAACAAGATTTGGAACAAAACCCAAAGGAGAAACAATTTCATATTCCTTGTTTTTATCAATACGAAATTTGGCTAAGGCATGTTGTTGCGTTTCACAAACCTCTGCAACAACCTGAAAATCTCCTTCACTCATAGGTGTAATATGGTTTTGTGTATCCAAGCGCACAAAAGGGCGATGGACAATATACCCATCTGTTAAGCCCCGATTTTTTAGTGTATCAATTTCTTGCTGATATAATTCTGCATTAAAACAATGATTCAAAGAGTCATCAATTGCACAGCGATAAGCCTTAGTCGTAATGGCGACATAATAACTCGACTTTGTTCTCCCCTCAATTTTAAAGGAATCAACCACGCCACTTTGAATAATATCATCAATATGGGCAATCAAGCTTAAATCTTTCGCATTAAAAATATGCGTCCCAACACCCTCTTCCTCCTCAAGACGCATCATAACACCCGTATCAGGCTCTCTTACAAAATGTATACATTCTTTTGCATTTACAATCTCTTCTGATTGTGGTGGTTGAATCAAATATTCATAGTCAAAACGACAATCGTTAGCACAACTCCCGCGATTAGGCACTCGCCCATGCTGCAGAGCACTAATCAAACAACGTCCAGAAAATGCAAAACACATACTTCCATGAACAAAAATTTCCAGCTCTAGCTGTGGCAAAGCAGTCTTAATTTCTTTTAAATCTTTCAGGCTAATTTCCCTTGCAGCAATAATTCTACTCACACCCATTTCATAAAACACTTCAGCATCAAGCACATTAAGCACATTCGCTTGTGTAGAAAGATGAATAGGAATATGTGGTGCAATTTGTTTAGCAAGCCTTATAACACCGGGCGTGGCAACAATAAAAGCATCAACACCAATATCCGCCATCTTTTGCAAATGTGATTTTAAAAGCTGGATTTGAGAATTAAAAGGAAAACCATTCACGGTAGCATAAATTTTTTTACCATAGCTATGCGTTAGATTCACACCCTCCGCAAATGAATCATAGTCAAACTCACGTCCCGAACGATTCCGTAGAGAGAAATGACTCACTCCACCATAAAGTGCATCAGCACCATAGGCAAGAGCAATTTTTAATTTTTCTAAATTTCCTGCTGGAGAAAGAAGCTCAAACAATCAACTATGTCCTCCACCTAAAGAAGCAATGAGAGCTTCAATATCATCTTCGCTAACAACATCTTTTGTATCCTTGTCGCCTGCAATGTGTGTCGCCGAAGCTACGCGTTTAGAATCATCAATTTTACCTTCAAAAAGAGAATTCATATATTTTGAAAGTGTCCGCATAACATTAATTACCCTTTCAATCTTTTGGCGGTGAATATCTTGATACTGCATAGTATCCATAATACTCATAATACCATCACCAACATCAAGACTTGAAGTAATAATCAAATCTACCTTCTTTTGAGCATTTTCTATATCTGCAAGAGCTTTCGAGAAAGTTTGAATCTGAGGAAAAGCCTCATGAAGCTTTTCAAACAACTCCTTTTGAGTTTTTACAAATTTCTGTATATCGCGCCCATTTCCTTCAATATCCATCATTTGATTACTGATTGTCTCAAGGTAATCAAAAACTTGATTTGCTTTTGTTTCAATCCCTTTTGTTACATCATCCAGCTGACTGACAACCTTATGATCTTCTGTTGGCGGAGGCGGTGGCCATTGATTAGAAGCTGCAACCCGATACCCTTCAGCGTCTGCTGTATTCACAACCATACCCTCTTCTTCTGCATCTGCAGTATCTGTTGTTTCATCAAGCACACCATCTAGGCTTACATCGCCATTCATTAAAGAATCTAACTCTTCTTGTGTCATTAAAATTACTCCAAAATTGCAACTCAGTTATAACCTTCATATAGTTATCGTATTTTAGATTAAAAAAGTAGTAGATTCGCTTAAAAGCTAGACTTTTTATAGATTGACTTTTACATTTCTCTTGAAAGTAACACAATCAACATAGGTATAATTAAAAAAATAAATTCAATCAAGACAATCAATGCTAAAAAAATATAAGAAATCATTACAAGTGTTTTAATTTTTTCTGCTTGCTCTTCTGCAAGTGTTTGAAAATTAAAAGTTGCCAACTCAAGTAAACCCAAAATCCCTTCTCGAATTGGCATAATAGACTTGTCCTCAATTTCAATAATCAAAAAAGATTCTGGAATCGACAAAGGAGCATAAGCATAATCATTATTTACCTTATAAACATTATCCCCCACCCATAAATTGAAAATATATTCCCCAATTTGGTGTTGCTTACTCACTTGCTTTTCTTCTAATATTTGTTGCCCCAAAAGAATAAAAGTATCCAATTTTGTCTCTAGATTCAAAGAACCAAAATACAATCTATAAATTGAACAAGCTGAATCAAACAATTTAATTTGTTCTTTAAGGTTTTTGTGAATCTCTGAAAGCTCCATAAGAGATTTTCTTAATTCAACATAAAGTTGATTTTTTTGCTGTTCTGTTGGGGAAGATAGAAGATTCTGTGTTAAGTAAATAATCCTTTGTGTTAACATTCTTTGCTTACCACTCACATTAATAATCGAACCATAGTGTCGTTGCGTATCCAAGCTATTTGAAATAAAAAGCCACAAAAATAACGCTGAAAAAATAAAAATAAAAATAAAAATAAAATGGCGTTTGGCATACTGATTCGCCGCATACTTAGTTGAAAGTAACAACAAACGCAAAGAAGGTCGCATAAGGATTCCTTATAAAAAAATTAGGGAGGAGGCGGAGAACTCTTCCCTAACAAAAAGACTCTAACTTTTTGTAGAGTTTCAAACGACTACTTAGCAAGAAGTGTTCCAATCATCGCTGATAAGGCTTAACAAAATGATATAACTTTGTTGATCCTTCAATCTCCTCAAAATAAAAACTCTCAATTCCACTTGACCATAAAATTTGCACTTCTAATTTGTGCAAACTTCTCCATAAATAATACACACTCACGGGATAACGCGTATCCACAAAACTTTCCAAAGGGTTCAAACGTTCAACTAGCTGATACAAGGGTGGCTGAATCCCCATTTTTGGCTCTGATGCTGCTTGAGCAAAAACCGCATATGTTTCCAATAAGGGCTTGTTAATTAGGTAAAGTGTCGCGTCGCAAACCTGATTCTCATCACAACTCCTCGTACTTAGAGGTGGCTCTAGCCATTCTGGCAAACGTGCCATTTCTGCATACAAATCTACACAACAGATAAAAATAAATAAAAAACGATACATTTATGAATAAAATGCTTCTAGGGGATAATTTTTACCCTCATCACGCAAATCTGCAAACGCACGCATACGCAAAAACTCATGCTCTGTGTGTAGCTTTAAACGTTCCTTAAGATTATGAATCATCTCTAAATTAGCTAAAACATATAAATATGCTTCTTCAGCTACTTCATAACGATTCGCCAATTCTTCAGCAAAATTTAACCACTGGTCCGGGCTAAGAATCTTCTTGCATTCAAGAACCCATTTAATTGTTCTTTTATCAGTAAACTCAGCCTTTGTTATCGTCATTATAACTTCTTCTTTGATAAAGGAGATTCTCTGTGCCAAAACCGCATTCAAGTATGCTTTAGCAATTTCTTTATCCATCTCTACAATATGTAGGTATTTATGAATCTGTTCAGCGGTATTATCATACTGTAACAAAGCAAGAAATGCCTCACGTTTTAGATTTAATGGCTCTGTATCTTTCTTAAGAATTTCGGATGCATAATTTGCATCCTTCGCCATCTTATTGCGTTTTTCAATGAAAAGCAATGCTGAATCCTCAGAAACTCTAAAACGTCTTAAATCTGTTACTTCTCCTTCTAGTAATGATTTATAAACCTGCACAACCTGGTCAATTTTTTCTACACCGCTGGGCATACTTTGAATGTTGGGTGTAATATTAAATCTTGCCAAAGATTTTGAGATTTCATTTAAGTTCTTGATTTTGAAAGTATGTGAAAAATCTTCCCCAAAAACTTGGGCAACAATTTGATTAATTAAAAATTCAGAATCTTCCTGTGAGCGCCTTTTCTCTAAAAAAGCCTTCACTTTTGTACAAAATAACGCTAAGCAGACAATAAAGAAAAAAATACTTAATGGTAAAACTACCCAAACTGCAATAGGTAAACTAACTGTGAAGGATTCTTGCATAAAGGGGATATGAAAGGAGTGAGAATAATGTTCCCCCGTGATAGCATACGCACAAAGCCCAACCGCTAAACTTAACACTACCCATAAAATCGTTAAATTACGCAATCGCATTATTTTCTCCCTTCTTTTTCTATAAATTCACGACAAATAATACAGTACTTTGCATGAGGTTTAACCTTAAGTCGGTCTATCCTAATTTCCTCACCACACATTTCACAAATTCCATACTCCCCTTCTTCAATCTTCATAAGGGCGATTTCAATATCATCATACTCTTTTTTATGATGCAAAGAAATAGAATTACCCACTAAATTCTGCATACTGGCATTCGCATAGTCAATTTCATCACTCATTTTTTGGTGCTTTAGGGCATCCATTTCATTAACATGATTTGCGAAACTATCTTGAAGTTGTTCTTTGCGTTTAAGGAGAATCTCCTTAAATTCCTCTCTTTGTATATTTGTCATTGATTTCCTTTACTTATGGTAGGGGTGATGGCATAAAATACTCATCGCTCGATAGATTTGCTCACACAAAACAATATGAGCAATTTTATGCGAAAAAGTAAGAGGCGATAATGAAAAGTTTTGATGACAAGCTGCTTGAAATTCGTGACTTAAGCCATAAGCACCCCCCACAAAACAATGAATGAGGGATTTATTAGCCATAAATTGTGCAAATTGCTCTGTGTCTACTACCTTTCCATTAGGTGATAAAGCCACACAAAAAGCATCGTGCAAATAAGGCATGAATAACTCATCATAAAATTTCTTTGCCTCCCGTTGCTTATGTACAGAATGCAATTTTTTAGAAAACAAAGAATGTAACTCCAAAACTACACCAATCCCCCTACAAAGCTTTTGATAATGCTCTGCAATCATAAAAAAATGATCTTTTTCAGGCTTACAAATGCAATAAAGTCGTATTTTGATCATGTTGGTTTAAAAACTTTAATAATGCACTCACGCGCCCTTTTAGGTCTTTGCGATGTGCAATCATATCAATCAATCCATGCTCAAGTAAGAATTCTGCCTTTTGGAATCCTTCAGGCAAATCTACACTAATAGTTTGCTTAATCACTCTTGCACCAGCAAAACCCACAGTTGCACCAGGCTCTGCGATGATGATATCACCTAAAAATGCAAAAGATGCACTCACGCCACCTAATGTAGGGTCTGTTAATATTGAAATATAAGGAAGCTTGTGTGCTGAAAGCTTTGCTAAAGCAGCAGAACTCTTCGCCATCTGCATTAGAGAATAAGTTGATTCTTGCATTCTGGCTCCTCCGCTTGTGCTCACGATAACTAGGCCATGCTTTCTCGCAATAGCACGATTAATTGCTCGCACAATTTTTTCTCCTTCAACCGACCCCAAAGAACCACCCATAAAATTAAAATCAAAAATAACAATCTGTGCAGGCACATTATTAATTCGACATTCACCCGCTAAGACAGAACTCGGGCGACCACATTTTTCCATACCTTCTTCTACACGTTTTTCATAGCTTTTTTTATCCACGAAAGCAATGGGATCTGTTGGTGTTAAGTCTTTATCGTATTCAACTAAACTACCTTCATCACAAAGCATGGCAATTCTTTCTTGCAAATCCACTTTCATATGAAAATTACATTTTGGGCAAACTCGATTTTGTGCAATGACTTCCTTGTAGTACATTAACTCATTGCAATGAGGACACTTTACCCAACAAGACGCACTATCTGCACCTTTTGAATTTTCTTTTTCTTTTTCTTTTGCAAAATTTTTAAAAAAGTCCGCGAAACCCATCATTATTCCCTTTCTTTAAGCATTCTTAGAATATCTTGAAAAACACTCTCTTCAGCAGAGACAAGCAAAAACTTATCTCCTCTATAAACATTTAAGTCACTAGAAATAAACAATCCAGCCTCAATATCATGCGGACGCAATCTTCCACCATAAATCACAAAACGACAATATCGCGCGTAAGCAAAAGATAATGCCATCGCACCGGGTGACCGAAATTTCAAACCTGCCTGATGAACCTCTTGTGCAAGGTCCATATTAGCAAATGCGGCCTCAAAAATACCTAGCTTTGGTTTTGCACCCTTACCCACAAATGGCTTTAATTCTTGATTATAGATAACAAAGGGCTTTCCTCCCTCAAAGTCCATACTTTTAAATATGATTTCTTGAGAGCAATAATTCGTAACTAAAGCTTCCTTAGGAGTTAAATCTTTTGTGTGTAAAGAAATAGAAGCTCCATAATAAGGAATAGAGGCGGTAAAATTAGAACTGCCATCAAGAGGATCGAGATAAATAATATCTTCCCCCGCCCCTTGAATCAAACCACTTTCTTCCGAGTGCACAGAACCAAAAGGGAGAAGATGTTCCAAGAAAATCTTTTCACACAACAAATCAGCCCCCAAGCTTCTATCCCCACCCGCACCAATTCCATATCGTTTGAACAATTCTTCATTCGGTGCTACTTGCAAGGCTTCACACACAACCTTTACAGCCTTGAATGCGGCCTGCAAAAATGGCGTATATGCAACATTAAAGGCATCTGCAGAATCCATCAAAACCTCCGCTTGAGTTTATCCAGCAAACATTATAGCTTACAAAAACATTTAATGCAAGATTACCAATTTTTCCCTAAAACTTTTTCTTATTTACATCATCAAAAATTTCCCCTGCAATATTATCAACCTTCTGTGTAATTTGGAATGTGCTATTTGCCACACCTGAATTCTCGTGCGTAATTGCTTCAAGCTGCGTCAAAACTTCATTGATTCGGCTAATTCCAGATGTTTGCTCTTTAATACTCTCTGACATATCTCCTACACCCTGAACTAACACGCTCATATTTGCTTCAATCTCACTCAAACTTTTTCCTGTTCGTTCAGCTAGATTTCTTACCTCATCAGCTACCACTGCAAAACCTCTGCCGTGTTCCCCAGCCCTTGCTGCTTCAATTGCTGCATTTAAAGCAAGCAGATTAGTTTGGTCGGCAATATCACGAATAATGCCTACAACATTCTGAATATCCTCTGTTTGCTTAGTTACATCATTTGTTTTATCTGCAACACTTTGCATAGAAGAGCTAATCTGTTCAATTGCAACTGCGGATTGCTCAATGGAAGAAGCTTGAAGATTGCTACCTTGAAGAAGTTTTTGCATAGATTCTTTTAAATTCTCACTTTGCGTATTCAATTCTTTTGCAAAGCCAGAAGAAGCTATAAGCATTTTTTTAATTTCTTCTCCTAATGCATTTGTTGCAACTTCTACCTCACCAAAAGCATCAGGAATGTTATGTGTAAAATCTAATTCTTTGTAAGATTCAAAAACCGCTTTAATGGTATTCATGTCTTTTCCAATACGCGTTTGCAAAACATCCAACATACTATTCAACACATTTTTCAATTCGATTAATTGAGGATTTGCAGGATCTTGCGTAATCCTCGCTTGTAGGTCTCCAGATTCAATCTTTTTAGCAGTCTCAACAGATTGTTCCACCGCTTGCTCATCTCGCTCTAATGCTAATTGTGTTCGCTTAATGTTCTCATTAATTGCTGCCGCCATCACACCCAACTCATCATTAACACGGATTTGGATAGGCTCAATTGCCTTGCTCTCATGGTTTAGGTATGCGAAAAATTTCAATAAAGCCTGCGACACAATGCCAATACGTTTTGTAACAAGTCTTTGAATATATAAATAAACAGCCAAAGTAACAATCACGATAAATAAAATCGATCCCACAGCGACAGAAAACAATAACTTAGCTAGAGGTGCATTCACAGATTCTATCGGTGCTGTTGAAATCATAATCCATTGATTAAGCCCAGCCCCAATCTCAAATGGCTTAAATGCAGCATAACTAGCCAATTGCTTTTCTACAGATATGTAATCGCTATAGATATGCTCCTCGAGTTGTCTGCTTTGAAGTGCTAAAAGCATCTTCTTTGCTGCGGGGCTTGAATTGATACTATCCAATGATTTACCTAGCATACTATCACTACTATGAATCGCAATAATACCCTCTTGATTAATTACAAATCGTGCATCATTCTCATAAACATTAAAACGTTCATCAAGTAACACTGTTGACATCTCATGTAAATCGACAATCGCTCCAATTACCCCAATCACCTGCCCAGAACGACCATAAACAGGGTATGCAATATTCACCGCAAAAATATCTAAATCATCAATAATAATATGGCGAGGGCTACCAAATGTTCGTTGTCCCATTAAAGCTTCCTGCACAGAAGGAAGCTTTAAAATCTCATCACTCCCATCAATTTGGACAATATTTGTCTTATAATCAGAACTATTCAATATGGCTTTTTTTTGCTCCTTGCTTTCAAAACCAGGATCATCAAAGAAAAGCATAAACTTTCCACTATCTGTAAAAGAACTCTCATCTTCTGCTAAATGTTGGGGGGGATTTAGCAGATGCAAATATGCGTAGGTACTCCACTGACTATTCTTCAACATATCAATCACATTCTTTTTCAGAGAATCTAAGCGAATAACACTCTCATCAGAATTTTGAAAATTCTCCGAAATGACATCTCTTGTACTAGCCAACAAAGAGATAACCTCATTAAAATTGCCTTGCATATAATTTGCATAGCGAGACGCGTTTGCACTCAAAATTTCCTCTGCATCTGTTTTCATTACATGATAAACCTGATAAGACACAACAGCCGAAAGGATTAAAATGCCAAAAAGAATCGCCATTAAAACAACAACAACAAGCTTTGTCCCAATCTTCAACCCACTAAGAATATTCACTATGTTTCCTTAAAATCTGAAAATAAAGCTACATCAATTGCCCTTATGCCTAATCATTAGTTTATCAGAAGTAATCATAAATAGACAATTCTAAACTCAAAAATCATCACTTTAGAGATTAGAGATAAGCTATAGATAAATTATAGCATAAAAAGCATATAAAATACTAAAACATAATTCTTAAATTTTGAAGCTAAGTCTTCTTGTATGGAATAATTTTTGCTTACTTAATGCAAAACATAACTCATAAAATAATTTTGGAGAGATAATGACTCGACAATATGACTCTTTCTTGTCCAATGATCAAGAACAATGGAATGGATTTCACCTAAACCCAGAAGGGTATCTCTTAGGAACTTTCAATCAAATGGCAAATTTACCCGCAGATTTTCACCTACACTATAAGTCTCTTCAATCATTTATATCTACACTCACCGGTTGCCACACTAATTCCACTCTTTTTCCACCTTTTAAAAAAATAAATCTTTTGAAAAGTATTCAAAATACCCACATAGTTTTTCAGCAAGTTTTAGGCGATAGCATTAAAAAATTTTTATCTCACAACATCCCTGCATCAGCCTTCAAAAGCTTTCCTTATGGTTATGCAATAAATCGCCAAACTTTGGAGGTAACAAGAATCTACAAAACACATACGGAATTTCAAGATGCAAATTCTCATATTGACTTCAAACACAATATCGCTTTGAGGGCAACATTCTTCACAAAAGGTATTTTGCAATCAAAATACATTTTTTCTAGCCTATACGGAAAATATCACGCAGAAGATGATGGATTTTCCTGGAATCCGCATGGAGAATACTATCTGCATCCAGACGAAAGTATCTCTAAAGGTGGCATATTCATTGCATTTATGCGTGAAGCATTTGGAATAGAAGAAGGGGAAGCGACATATAGAGGGAAATTGAGTGGAATGGATAGACATATTGACTCAGCAAAATTGCAACAATTGTGGGAAAATGACCAGCACATTATGCAACAAATTGCAAAAGATGGGTTATTTGAATTTAATACCAATCTTGTTTCACAAGATATTGCAGACCACATTCATAAAATGCGACAGATGCATTCTGCTTTCCAATACAAACACCTCAAATATTCAAGAAATGTAAACAAACTGCAAGAAGAACATCAGAAAGCCTCACGATTTAAATAGCTTTACTTGAATTGTTAATCAAATTGTGATAGAATTCCGAAATTTATTTTAAGGAGAAAAAATGTCATCACTTTACAATCGACAAACCTCTACAAGAAGAGAAGAATATCAATACAACGACACAACACAAATCAAATCCTCCAGCGAGTTGTCTGCATTTGTTTCACAAACCTACCAACTCTTTGCGGCTTCGATTCTAGCTGCATCTGCTGGAGCTTATGTAGGTTTGAATTATGTAGCAGAGATTAGCTCCGTTTATTGGTTGCTATTTATTCTTGAGATTGCGGCACTCATCGGTGTAATTTTCTTACGCAACAAACCCGGCATTAATCTAGCATTGCTTTTTGCATTCACAACACTTTCAGGAGTCACGCTCGTTCCTCTTTTGAGTCGTGTTTTGGATATGCCTAGTGGGGCAAATGCTGTAATGAATGCACTTGGAATGACAGGAATTATTTTTGGCATTATGTCTGTTTATGCTATGAAAACTTCAAAAGATTTAGCATCATGGGGTAAAGTTCTTTTTATTTCTGTTATTGTTATTTTAATTGCCTCAATCGTGAATATCTTTTTAGGAAGCCCCTTACTTCAGGTTGGAATCGCAGCAATAGCTACTCTTGTTTTTTCACTCTACATTGCTTATGATACTCAAATGCTATTAAGAGGTGCATTTGATAGCCCTATTTCAGCAGCTATCAGCCTTTATCTTGATGTATTGAATATCTTTATTTCATTACTCCAACTTTTTGGGATTCTCGGTTCTGATGAGTAATTCTTGAAGGTAACTGAATGGGTATTTCTATTTAGTTACCTTCTGTTTTAAAACAATGGATTACTTATGGCACTCGGTAGATTCCCTTGTTAAAACATACATGGGTTTTATTCGTTTTTTACTTTTCTGCTTCTCTTTTCTTATTCCTCTAATTTTTTTAAGTTGTGCAAAAAGTCCATTGGCATTGCGTAATGAATTAAGCATTCAGGAAATAATCACACTTGATGAAGCTTTTTTAGAATCTGCAAGAACGGGTAATACACAGAAACTTACACAACTTTTACAACAAGGGGCTGATTTACACTCTCTAGATTCTAATGCAGAAAATGCCTTATTTCTCTCCGCAAGATATGGACATATAAAAAATATTGAAATCCTGCTCCAAGAGGGGGTGGATATTAACTTTAAAAACCCAAAAGGTTACACCGCTTTAATGATTGCTATCCAAGAAAAACAAATTCAAGTCGCTTCCTACCTTATTCAATCTGGAGCGGACATTCATATAAGCGACCAAGAGGGGGATACCCCCCTCATTCTTGCCACCATTGTACAACTTCACCCCATCATTGAACTCTTATTGCAAAAAGGGGCAAATATCAATGCGCAAGGCACAAAAGGAAAAAGTAGCCTACATATCGCAATAGAAAATAAAGATTGGATTGCTTTTTCTCATCTTAGCGCTAAAGGTGCGAATTTAGAAATACGCAATGATGACGGAGATACGCCACTATTAACCGCCATTGACGAGGACTCAGAAAGTATGGTTCGATTCTTGCTGGAGCATAGGGTTAATGTCAATATTCACAATAAAGACAAAAATACACCCCTACTTTTAGCAATTGAAAGAGGGAATCTACAAATCTGTAAGCTTCTGTTGCAAAATCAAGCCAATATTGAGCAAGCTGATATTTTAAATTTTACACCTTTAATGGCAGCAAGTCGTGATGGTCATATCCATATTGTTAACTATTTATTGCAACAAGGTGCAAACACAAACACAACAAACACAAATGGCGATACAGCCCTTCTTATCGCCCTTTTTTATGGACATTCTTCCATTGTCCAACTATTAATCCCAAAGACAAATCTTGAGGTGCGTAATAATGAAGGAAATACTGCATTATTGAGTGCCGTTATTTATGGCGACAAAGAATCAGCAACTCTTCTTTTAAGCAATAAAGCTCATATTGAAACGAAAGATTCGGAAGGGAATACGCCCCTAGCTATCGCTGCCCTAAACGATGATATTGAAATAATACAACTACTTTTAAAACACAAAGCACATCTTGAAAATCGTAACCTTAATGGAGCAACACCTCTTTTACTTGCTTCAACAAATGGCAACATTCAAGCTGTTAAAACTCTTGTCAAAGCTGGAGCAAACATCAACGCAAAAGACAATCGCTCTTTTAGTGTTCTTGATGGTGCGATTGAAAGGGTTTATGATCAAGTTAGCAATTACCTACAAGCTGCCGGTGCAAAAAAAGGTATTGATAGTTTAAGTGCAAAAATTCTTGTTGCCGCACAAGAAGGAAACATTAAGGAGCTAAATAAATTAGCGGAAAGACGATCAATCTTGGAAGCACGTAAACAAGGTGCAACACCACTCATTCTCGCAACAGCCAACAATCAAACCCACGCCATAGAACGATTACTGAAAGCAAAAGCAGATATTGAAGCACGTGATTTAGAAGGAAACACACCATTAATGATTGCCATTAAAAATAATCATATTACATCTTTTAATCTTTTATTAGCATATAAAGCTTCCATCAACGCACGCAATAAATATGCCTCTACTCCTCTCATTGAAGTAGCAAAAATAGGCAACCAAACAATGCTTAAGACATTATTGGCTGCAAAAGCAGATATTGAAGCACGTGACGAAAATCAATGGACGCCCCTTATGTGGGCAGCTGAAGAGGGAAATACACAAAATATTACACTCTTATTGCAGGCAAAAGCCAGGCAAGATACGCGCGACAAAAATGGAAATACGGCATTAATGATTGCAACAATGGAGGGTAACTTAGGAGCATTCCACTTACTTGTACAAAAAAATAATATTAACCAAAAAAATCAAGAACAGAAAAGTATTTTACATTTAGCTATCAATAATAACAAAGAAACAGCACTACCAATGACGCAAAAACTCCTTCAATTAGGCGTCAAAGTTAATGTAAAAGACAATCATCAAGAAACACCCCTAATGTTGGCAGCAAAACGTGGGGATAAAGAAATCCTCGATATGTTGATTGCTGCTGGAGCAGATATCGAACAAAAAAACGAACAGGGTTTTACCCCCATTATGCTTGCAACAATACACAACAAAAAGACTGCTATCGAAACACTGATTGCTGCTGGAGCAGATACTTCTGTTCGCGATACACGCGGATTCACACCGCTTTTACTCGCAGCTGAAGGTGGATTCATCAACGCAACAACAGCCCTCCTAAATAGCGACATTAATGCTAAAAACAATAAAGGGGAATCTGCTATTGCCCTCACTGCAAATCTTGAAATTATCAAAATTCTTACTGAAAGGGGGGCTGACTTGAATACACAAGATTTTCAAGGGGCAACCCCTTTAATGATTGCAGCAACAAATGGACGATTTAAAACAATCGAATACCTTATTTCGGAAGGTGCAAACCCCAATTTGTTAGATAAATCTGGTAGAAGTGCACTTGATGAAAGTTTGCAAGAAGGTTTTCTAGAAATTGCAGATTATCTCATTGATAAAGGTGCAAAGAAGGGTGCAGAGATTTATCAACACAATTCAATCACCAAAGATAAATTGTAATAATCCAAAAGCAATCACAAACATAACTATGCCAACAACACAATCCAAAACTCTCCAAGAAGTGGGGTTTTCAAAGAATGGACGCAAAGCCTTTGAACCAAACCCAAGAATAGAAAACCAAATGCAAGAAGCCAACATACAACCCACCATAAACAACAAACGTTCATTAACCTCTAGGACAGAACCAATACCACCAAGCAAAACAATTGTATCAAGGTATACATGCGGGTTAAGACATGTAACAAGAATCGTCTGTGTAAGAATTTTCTTTAAAGGTGGTTTTTGTTGTTCAAGAGAAACAACCATTGCACTTTTGCCTAAATAAGCATTCTTAAATGCCAAAATACCATATCCAAGAAGAAAAATAATCCCTGCAACAGCTAGAATCTGGCTAAAAAGGGGGCTTTTTGCAAACAAACTCCCAGCACCCATAATACCTAAAAAAAGAAACATAAAATCCATCAGTACGCAAACAAGACACACCCAAACGATATATTGATTCATTAAACCATGCTTCAAAACAAACATATTTTGTGCACCAATGGAAGAAAATAGCCCAAGAGAAAGGCTTAAACCCAACAAAAAGGTTTGCATTTAAGCTTAACTCAAAAACTGCTTCATACTCAAATAACTATTAAGGGCAGACAAATAAGCCTTTGCCGTTGCATTCATCGTATCCACATCAACACCACGTCCAATAATTGCACCCTTTCCATCTTCAAATTCAACCTTAACAACTACCTTTGCTAAAGCATCTTTGCCCCGACTCAATGCTTCCACCTTATAATCTTTCAAACGACTTGCAAAACCGCTGATTCTGTCAATTGTTTTCAAGATACTATCAACAGAACCATTTCCTAAGGCTGAATCGCTATAAACAGCACCCTCCTTAGCAATAGAAATTGCAGCACAGTGATGATTGTGAGAGCAAGAACTTACCTGCAAAGATTCAAGCACAAAAATTTGGGGAATATGCGTTGTTTCTTCACTTAAAATTGCACGAATATCGTCATCAAAAATCTCTTTTTTAGAATCACACAATTCTTTAAATCGTTCAAATGCCTTTTGTAATTCTTCGTTACTCACACGATATCCCATTGAAACAATCTTATCCTTAAAAGCTGCTCTGCCTGAATGCTTACCTAAAACTAAATTATTTTCTCCAACAATCCCAACATCACTAGGACGCATAATTTCATAAGTTTCTCGATGTTTAAGAATTCCATCTTGGTGAATTCCGCTTTCGTGAGCAAATGCATTTTTACCAACAATAGCCTTGTTAGGTTGTGGACGAATACCGGTAATATTGGCAACAAGATTACTTGTAGAATAAATTTCTTGCGTACGGATTCTTGTTTGTAGGTTAGAAAATAAATCTTTACGTGTCTTAAGAATCATTACAACTTCTTCTAAAGCCGTATTACCAGCCCTTTCTCCTAAACCATTGATTGTGCATTCTATCTGCCTTGCACCACTCAAAATACCTGCTATTGAATTTGCGGTTGCAAAACCCAAATCATTATGACAATGCATCGACAAAATCGCACGATTTTGGATATGCTGATGTAATTCTGCAATAATTGCACCCATTTCATGAGGTAGACGATACCCTACTGTATCCGGAATGTTTAATGTTTTCGCACCTACTTCAACTACCGCATCTAAAATTTCTTTTAAAAAAGACATATCGCTTCTACAGGCATCTTCGCAACTAAATTCAACATCTTCTACAAAACTTTTTGCAAGTTTTACTGCCTCTACTGCTCGTTGGATTACTTGTTCTGGCTTCATCTTCAATTTATATTCCATATGGATAGGGCTTGTAGCAATAAAAGTATGAATGCGTTTGAGTGGTGCAGGCATAATCGCTTTTGCTGCTACCTCTATATCACCTGGAACTGCCCTAGCCAAAGAACAAATACTACTTGTTGTAATTTGTTTAGCAATTTGATTAATAGCTTCAAAATCACCCGGACTTGACGCCGCAAACCCTGCCTCAATCACATCAACGCCTAAATGCTCTAATTGTAGAGCAATTTGTATCTTCTCCTCAATATTCATCGAAGCACCTGGACTTTGCTCCCCATCCCTTAAAGTTGTATCTAAAATCTTAACCATTTCCATTGACTATCCTTTTTATATTTATTTTTACAAAAAATCTCCACAGAGATTCAAAAAACCTATACTACACAAAAACAAGATAAGATAAAGAGGGTACGCTGCTAATGCAGCAGGAAGAGACAAGAAATAAGGAGAGACAAAGAAACTTTTTCAGACAACATAACTCAACCCTCCATTAATAAAATGATGGATTATATCCTGTTAGCATTAAAATAAACTTACATCAAAAGATAAAGGGGTAAATTTGTAGAATTTGCCTCCAGAAAAATCTCCTCCTGCTAAGCAGGAGAAGTTACTAAGGGATTTATGGAGGCACTTTACTTCTAGCAACAAATGTTCCAACTTTTAATCCAATAAAACAAAAAATAGACTTTTCATGAAAAAAATCGAAATACACGCATTTTAGAACTACGGCTACGTGGGTTTTTCTGAATCTCTTTCAAGGTTGGAACGATAGGTTTTTTCGTAAGAATCTCTCCTAATGCATGACCACCACCACATTCACAATACATAAAATTATCAGGACAAATACAATCTTTCGTAAAAGTCTTAAAGGCTTGTTTAACAAGACGATCCTCTAAAGAATGAAAAGAAATAACAATTAAAATATCTGTCTTACATTTTGCGACATCTAAGAGCATTTTTAATTGCTCCAATTCTTGGTTAACTTCAATCCGAATTGCCTGAAAAGGTAAAGTAGCTGGATGAATCCCACCCTTTGAAAAAGAATGCTTTTGGATAAAGTCTGCAAGTTGTTTTGCAGACTCAAAAGGCTGCTTTTTGCGAGATTCTGCAATGAGAGAAGCAAGTTTTTTTGCCTCCCTAACCTCACCATATTCCCTAAAAATTTTTTCCAATTCCTCCCTAGAGTAGCGATTGATAACCTCTTTTGCAGTAAGCCTATTCTTTTGATTCATACGCATATCAAGCACAGGAGATTCAAAACTAAAACCCCTTGCCTTAGAATCTAACTGATAAGAAGACACGCCAATATCAGCTAAAATAGCCGATACCTTCTGATGACTCAAAATTTCTGCACAAACCTCCCCAAAACTTCCCTCCCTTGCCTCAAATCTCTCCTTAAATAAAGAAAGGCGATTTGTTGCAAATTCCAATGCTTCCTTATCTTGGTCAACACCAATAATAGATAGTTTTGGATTCTGCTCTAAAAGGGTGTAACTATGCGAACCAAATCCTAATGTACAATCAATCAATACGCCCTCTAGCCCAAAACATACCCGACTCACCTCCTCAAGCAAAACGGGTTTGTGGGGGATTGCGACATTCATCAATTAAAGTGGCAAACGAGAAACTTGGCTTTCCACAGCTGCCTTTGCAACTGCTATAGATACAAATTCATTCAGGCGGGGGTCAAAAGCAGAGGGAATTAAATATTCTTCCCCAAAAACAAGCTTCCTGCCATACGCAACACTTAATTCATGCGGAACTTCTTTTCTCGCAAGCTCTGCAAGTGCATATGCAGCAGCAAGCTTCATCGGCTCATTAATACAAGATGCCCTCACACGCAACGCACCCTTAAAAATATATGGAAAACCTAAAACATTATTAATTTGGTTTGGATAATCACTTCTACCTGTTGCCATCAAAACATCAGGTCTAGCAACCTTTGCGACTTCTGGCATAATCTCTGGCACAGGATTACTCATGGCAAATACCATAGGGTGAACATTCATCTCCATAATATCATCGCCATCAATCAAATCTGCCTTAGAAAGTCCAAGTAAAACATCAGCTCCTTTTAATGCTTCCTTATAGCTCTTATAATGTGTATCAATCGCAAACTCTTTCTTGATTTCATTTAAATCATCGCGCCCATTGTGAATCACGCCACGAGAATCAAACATCACAACCTCTTGAACACCCAAACTTTTATAAATCCTCGTACAAGAAGTTGCTGCTGCACCTGCCCCAATCACAACAACCTTAAGATTCTCCATTTTTTTATTAGTCAACTCAACAGCATTAATTAACGCTGCTGCTGAAATTAACGCTGTGCCATGCTGGTCATCGTGCATTACAGGAATATCTAATTCCGCTTTCAATCTTTCTTCAATTCTGAAACATTCAGGAGCACGAATATCCTCAAGATTGATGCCGCCAAATGTAGGTGCAATTGCTTTTACAATTTCAACAAACTTATCTGGGTCCTTTTCATTAACCTCAATATCAAACGCATCAATATTTGCAAACTTTTTAAAAAGTACCGCCTTACCTTCCATGACTGGCTTGCAAGCCAAAGCCCCAACATTGCCTAGCCCCAAACACGCCGTGCCATTTGAAATAACAGCCACCAAATGCCCTTTTGAGGTATACTCGAAAGCCTTTAATGGATCTTTACGAATCACTTCAACAGGTACTGCCACGCCCGGTGTATAAGCAAGCGAAAGTTCTCTTTCTGTTTCTAAGCTTCTTCTTGCCTTAACTTCAATCTTTCCACCCTTGTGAAAATGTAACGCTTCTGGGTATCGTTTTGCTATATCTTCCATAGTTTTCCTTATCTATTTATAATATTTTGAAGGAGATTCTTCACACCTTCTTTATTTTCATCTCCAATACTCTGGAGTTTCTTATCAATTGCTTGATTTAACTTATCTTGCACCTTATCTTTTTGTTTATCAACAGCCTGTTGCAACTTATCTTTTGCCTTATCAATCGCTTGGTTCACGGCATCAATAGAAATTTTTGGCTTATTCAAATCACCTTTAACAGTAATATTTGTTGGCTTTTCCTTAATTGAAAGTGTCAAGAGGGCATCAATTTGATTGTTTTCTGTATTAATCTTCGCACTCTTCGTTGTGATTGCTGTATTGTGAGACTTTAGAGTAACATCTGATGAAATCACCTTTTTATTGATAACACTTTTCAAAGAAGCATTCTGGTACACCTCTCTCGTTAAATCAACCTTCAAGAGAGGCAATACAATATCTGTTAATGGGCTTTTCGCCAAATGCCCATTACTTAAAACTGCCTCCAAAGCACCCTGTTCACTCAACAATTCATAATGAAAAGTCCCATTGAGTTCAGACTCAAAAAATGGTCTATAAGTTAACATGCTTAAAAGTTGTTCACTACGCAACTTATCAAGCTTTGCATCGATGATATTATTGGCAAGGTTTGCGGTTACCACCCCGCCTAAAATCTGACTTAAAAAGTCTGCCTGCAAACCTGAATCATTTAAGCTTACATTACCCTTTGCACTCATAGCACCTCTAAGCGGAATACCAGTAACAAATTTTAAACTTCCCAAATCAGCAATACTTATTTCATAGGGAGTTTTAACCGCAAAACTTGGGTTTAAAGTAACTGCTGTTGGATTAACAGTTAAATTAGCAATATCAGATTTTAAACTCGTGTTGAATTCACCGCTTCCCCTATGCATTGTTCCTTTAGAACTTAGAGTATATGAGGACGAGGGCATGTCCAATGCAAGAGTTTTTTTCATCACTTCACCATTGATGCGTCCTGACGGAATATTTAAAGCAATTTCTCCAGAAATCCCATCATTAAAATCACTCAATTTTGCATTTAGATTCAAGCGCCCACTTGTATAAATTGGCTGATGAAGCATATGAAGTAATTGATCAATTTTAAGAGATTGAATAGATACTTCTGCCAATGACGGAAAGAACTCTACAAGTGTTGCTCGATAAGTCGTCTTTGAATCTGCAATATCTGTTGTGCCATCAATCAACAAAGATTTCTTATCACCCTTTACCGTTCCAAGAACATTAAGTTGCCCTCTCAAAGGTATTTGTGCAATAGGGGTAAGAGGGGAGAGGTCACTGACATTCAATGCATATTTAGAGTTTGTTGCAAGAGTGTTGATATTTGTTGTTCCATTTGTTGTAATTGAACCAACATTAGACTTCACCAAAAGGTCGTGGCTGACATTCTCACCACTAAACGAAGTAAGCAACTTTGTATTAAATTGCGTTTTAGGAACAGTAACTCCAAATTGCTTTTGGATAAGCACACCATCTACTTCCCCATTTTTCAATAATAGTTCAGCGTTTCCACCAAGCCCCTGACTAATGTCATTGCTCACAGCAGCGGTAATATCTAAAAGTGCCTTTGCATAAGGTGGCTGTGCAATGGTGGCAAGAAGTGTTTGCACTTCAGCATCTTTGATTTGTAAGTGTAAGTTAGAAAAATTCAAATCCTTAATTTCAGCGGCAAATTTTGTTTGGGAGTTTGCTATGTTGCTCGTTCCGGCAACCTCTAAGAGATTCATATCCCCACTTGCAACAACTTCCAAAACAAAAGCACCCTTCAAATCCATTCCAGCAAGTTTGGAGGCATAAGCCAAATCCTTAACATCAACATTCAAAAACGCCTCCAAACTCAAGGCGAGAACAGAGAAAGAACCTTTAAGGTGGATAAATACAGATTCTTCACCCTTAATCTCTACATTGAACGACGAAAATCCAAGCTGGAATTCGGTCATCTCCAAAGGCAAAGGGGAATACTGATTGATTGTGTCTTGAATGTAGGGTTTCATTAAAGAATTCCCCAACGAAGTAAACGGCAGGGTGATAAGAATTGCAAGGAGAATAAAAAAACCTACTAAAATCTTCAAAAAAAGCCGCATCTTTAAACTCCTTAACTCATTACAACTTTACTAAAAACATAAAATAACCTCAATTTACTATCTTGTTTGCTGACAATTTCTCTTACACGCATCAGAGGAGCTATTCTTTTTTCCATACTGGTCATTACATTTTTGCATACAGCCTTTCACCTTCAGTGCATTGCACATCGCCCTTGACTTCTCACACTCATCTAAACAACTTCGCGAATTCTTTGTTTTATCCCGAGAACACTGCGACATACAATCAGAATGAACAACATCACAATTACTGGAACGAAAGCCAAAACCCTTACTGTCTGAGCTACCACAACCTGCTAAAAATGCTAACCCCCCACAAAGGAGTATAATACAAATTAACTTTTTCATGGGTGTATCATAACCTAAAAGCTGTTAGATAAAACTTAAATTAAAACATTTTCAGACTAATAAAAACACCTAATTAAATATTAAATTTTTATTAAATAAAAAATTTAATATTATTAATTTCTCATATCTACAAAAACTATTTTACCAAAACATATAGATAAAGATAATTTTTTATTGACCCTGAAAGACAAACACGATACACTTGATTCTCTCTTTAGCTAAAAGCTCCCCATTTTCTTTGGTATCTAGCATTAACATAAGTTATACCGACCAAGAATACTATCTCTATCATTGCACGGATTATCCCTTGCTCTTAAAGCATCATTAAATTGCATTCAAAACATTAAAAATCTCTTCCGCACTCCTTTGATTATCCCAAATATGACTTGTATCTAAAGAGTATTCGCCTAATTTCAGAGCATAGTTCAGCCCATCAGCAATTTCATCAATATTCAATGGGTCAACATAAATACTACTTTTTCCACCTGATTCTAACATCGCACCACAACGGGAAGTAACCACCGGCACACCACACTTCAGAGATTCTGCAATAGGCATCCCATACCCTTCATACAACGAAACATATGCAAATGCCTTTGCCCCCGCATAGAATAACGGTAAATCCTCCCCAGCAACATAGCCTAACATTCGCACACTACCCTCTTTTTGTAAAACAGAAATATCGTACATTAAAGGTTCACTCAACCAGCCTACGCCACCAACTAACACGAGTGGAAATTCTTCTCTTGTAGATTTTTCAAGTCGCATATAGGCCTCTAACAATCGTTGAAAATTCTTACGTGGCTCTAAAGTCGCAACAGATAAAATATAACCTTTATAGCGCAAAGAATGCAACTGCAACAAAGGCTGAATCTCCTCTTGCCGATAAGGCTTAAAAATTGGTGCAATAGGCGGATAAAGAACACTGATTTTTTCTGCCTTTACTCCAAAGTACTCCATAATCTCTTGTTTTGAAAAATGTGAAACACTAAAAAGATGCTGACTTTTTTGGATTGCTCTAGGTAAGTAATAATTTAAAAGCTGTACACGAGTTTTGGGATGAAATTCGCCATATCGGATATGCGAAATATCGTGAATTGTGATAACCCTTTTTCCTTTGAAAGCAACAGGAATATAACCCCCATCCCAATATAAAAAATCCTCCTTACTCTGCAATTCTTTTTTTAACAATAAGTCACGTGTTGCATAGTACGCGAGTCGTATAAAATGCGACTTTACAAGTGCTTTTCTTAATGCAACAAACCGATACACATTCTCTACTTGAGCATTACTTTGAGCATACACATTCTGTAAATAATCACTTACTTCCTGCTTATTCTGTTTCCAGCCTTTTTGCGTAAATCCAGCTAATTCTGTAATCTCATCTTTTTTTAATAATTCTTGAATGCTACGATACAAATAATACCCAATACCCGTAAGGGGTGATGTGATAATCCCTAGATTTACAAGTAGTTTCATTAGCCTCAAAAGCCTTTTTGAGGTTCTGCGGGACGCACTCTAGCAATCCTTTTTAAACAAAGCATTTCCTTTTCATAATCCCCCCAAAGCCCTTTTCTTTCTTTTCTTGCAATAGATTCTAAGATACCTAATTCATCTTTCAAAACAGCATCACCTTTAAGCTTAGGCAAACTTCTTGCAACAGCAAAACCCTCCTTAATCATTGTCGCATTATACAAATGTGCTCCATCTTGCACCAAACAATATCCATCCGTATAGCCCAAACGGTATTTTTGTTCTAACTGTAATGTCCTTAGTGTAAAATTTTTTGCGTGATAACGCATTTCTAAGGCACGGCGATTATCAATCTGACAAGGCATTTCATCATTTGTGTAAATTGGAGCCTGCACCCCAAATAAAGAACAATACAAATAACCCACCTGCGGAACATACACACTATACAATGAGGAAGCATACACCGTTTTCAGTAAACCAAAAAATGAAACTGGTGCCTCATAAGCATTCAAGAAAGATGCTACACATAAAACCCATAGATATTTTTTCATTTTAACTCTCCCCAATTCTTACCAACTGTTACCCCACAAATCAAAGGAACATTTAAAGGATAAATATTTTCCATCATATGGGCAACCTCTTTAGAAATTGAATCCACTAAATCTTCTCGAACTTCAAAAACAAGCTCATCATGAATCTGTAAAAGCATTTTGAGTTCCGTTTCTTTAAAGCATGTATCAATCTGTAACATAGCAAGCTTAATTAAATCTGCCGCACTGCCTTGAAAAATCGTATTAATTGCCTCTCTTAAATAAGCAGAGGTTTGAAATGGGGTTGCATTTTTAAAATCAAATATCCGACGACGACCAAGCAATGTTTGAGAATAACCACATTGCATAATAAGCTCCTGCGAATCATTCAAAAAGGACTTCACAGTTGGAAAAGAATCAAAATAATATTGAATATAGTTTCGTGCCTCCTTAAGAGATATTTTAAGTGTCTCTGAAAGCTTCCTTGCACCCATGCCATAAATTAATCCAAAGTTAATACTCTTTGCAACCTGTCGCTTCTCCATTGCCAAAGATTCTGTAAAAATCATTTTTGCAGTCTCATAATGAATATCTGCACCATTCAAAAACGCATCAATCATTGTTTTATCTTTAGAAAAATGTGCTAAAAGTCGCAATTCAATTTGAGAGTAATCAAGACTCATCAAAGCATAACCTTCTTTTGCAATAAAGCCCTCACGGATTCTTCGCCCTAAATCTGTTCGCACAGGAATATTTTGCAAATTAGGGTTTCTAGAACTCAAACGTCCTGTTGTTGTACCCGTCTGCAAAAATGAAGTATGAATGCGACAATCGCTTTCTTGAGAAGCAATATCCAAAAAAGGTTGAATGTATGTGCTTTGCAATTTATAAAGCTCTCGATACTCTAAGATAGGCTTGATAATTGGGTGTGCATCAAGCAAAGTAGCAAGAACTGTTTCATCTGTACTTCCGACACTGGTTTTTGTTTTTTTAAGAATGGGTAATTTTAACTTATCAAATAAAACTCCACCTAACTGAATATGCGAATTTAAATTAAAATTACACTGTGCAATCCGATAAATTTCCTCCGAAAGATTTAAAATACGGACATTAATCTCTTCTTTGAGCTGTTCAAAAAAAGCAACATTAATCTTAATGCCCACCTCTTCAATTTTTTGCAATACACAGATAAAAGGATACTCCACATCCTTAGCAATTTCTAACAGAAACCCTAAGCCCTGTTTTTGAACCTCTGCTAAAAGTTGTTCATAAAGCTTAAAAGTTGCTTGTGCATCTTCAGCCGCATATTTTGCGGCATCATCTAAGTGCACTTCGCTAAAATTACCTTTTTTTGGTACAACCTGAGAGAAAGCAATCATTGTGTGAGAAAACCACTTTTTTGCTAAAAAGTCTAGCCCCAAAGCCTGACTTGAATCAATCAACCAAGCGAGAATCATAGTATCGATAATACATTTTGGGTTCGCCATAAAATCAAAATTAAACCGTAACACTTCTAAGTCAAATTTCAGATTGTGTCCGATAACCCTTGCATTAAAAATTTGCTCAATCGCTTTCTTTGCAGTTTCTTTAGAAATTTGTTGTCCAACGCCAATATAATAATGCGAAATAGGCACATAATAGCCCTTACTTGAATCTAAGGCAAATGAAAAACCAACAATTTGTGCTTGCCTTGCCTCAAGTGAAGTTGTTTCTGTATCAAAACTCACAAGGCTATCTGGCTGAATATCTCTAAGCACTTCAAAAAGCCTTGCCTCTGTTTGAATAAGTTCATAATCAGTGCTAAATTCAGCATTCTCCTGCTTTATTGCTGATTTTTTTCGTCGCTGTGTTGGCTGGGCATAAGGTAGAAGTCGGGAAAGAACGCGTTTAAAATCATATTCTTGCAAATCATCAATGATTTTTAAAAGAGGATTTTTGGTTGTTAAAAGAGATTCTTCAAAATTAACTTTTAGTGGAATATCTTGCTTTAAACGCACAAGCTCGCGACTTAAAAAAGCAGATTCTTTACCCTCTATCAAAAGATTCTGTGTACGAACAGGGGTAATATCCTGAATGTTGTTATAAATATTATCTAGCGAATGATAGGAGCGAATCAATGTTTTAGCTCCTTTCGCCCCAATCCCCTTAATGCCCGGAACATTATCCACATTATCGCCCATAATACTTTGAAAATCAACAAATTCTTCGGGGTAAACGCCATATTTTTGAAAGCAATCCTCACGCTTTACTAATGTTTTTTTGATGGGATTATAAAGAAAAATACGGTCATTGATTAGCTGATAAAAATCCTTATCATGGCTAATAATATTTATTTCAAAACCCTCTTCATATGCATATTTTGCAAGAGTAGCAATAATATCATCAGCCTCATAACCATCATAAAAGCAATGAATTAGCCCCATTTTTTCAATCCATTCAATTACAATCGGGATTTGCTCAACTAAATCTGGTGGTGCGTCTGGTCTTGTCGCTTTGTAATTTATATCAATCTTTTTGCGCAAATTCTCCTCTTTGCTTTCTAAAGCAAAAATTAAATATTGTTCTGTGCAATCTTTGTGTAGCTGCATAATTAGATTCACAAAGCCCATCAATACACTTACCGGTCGCCCCCTAGAAGACTTCAGAGGAGGAAGTGCAAAGAAAGAACGAAAAAGAAAGCCGAAAGTATCCACGAGGGTTAATTTTTTCATAGTTTGCCTTAAAAAAGAATGCTTTATTATAACATAATCAAGTTTTTGGTATAATGAAAGATTCTTTAAAAAGGGGCTATATGATTATCGCTGCAAATTTAAAAATGAATCTTAAACGTAAAGATTTACAACATTACAAGGAAACTCTTCAAACACAATTATCTTTACTCAATTCTGTTGACGCAGTGATTTTTCCGAATATGGCTTGCTTGCTAGACTCTTCTTATTTTCAGGATATTCCCTTAACGCAAGGAGCACAAAACGCTTATCCAGCAAAAAATGGAGCATACACAGGCGAAATAGGAAGCGAAATTTTAGAAGAATTGGGTATTCGAACAATCCTTATTGGACACAGTGAAAGACGTGAATTAGGGGATAATCAAGAATTTTGTCTTGCAAAGTTTACCTACTATCAAGAACTAGGATTTCGCATCTTTTATTGCATTGGAGAGCCTCTCCATATCCGCAAAAAGGGGCTAAGTGCTGTTATGGATTTTCTCCAAACACAAATTTCAGGAATTGACTTGCATTACCCTTCTCTAGTTATTGCTTACGAACCGATTTGGGCAATTGGTGCAACACAACCTGCAAGTATTGAAGAAATTTCTGCAACACATCTTAACCTTAAAAACCTTTTTCGTAACATTAACCCAACAAGGGATATTCCATTGCTTTATGGTGGTAGCGTGAAGGCTGACAATGCAAGAGAAATTAGCCAAATTAATGGTGTTGATGGAATGTTAATTGGATCTGGTGCACTAAATCCACAGAATTTTTTACACATCATCAAGGAAACACTTGAATGAAACCTATACATTTTTTTTGGATTACCTTTGTTTTTAGTCTATATTGGCTTTTATATCTTTTTAATTTTTTATTAATGGACATTGTTATTGCCTTATTAATTTGTGTAGCAACAATGGGAATAAAAGAATGGATTGAAAAATATGTCCGCTTTAATATTATCAGTTCTGTGTTAAGCATTGTCGTTTTATTGACAATTTTTGTTTTACCTTTAATTTATGTCGCTAACTTGGCCGCTAACTTCATTAAAGAACTTACCGCCTACAACTCTACAGAGATATTCACGCTTTTTAAACAACAACTTTATAGTGTCATCTCTAACATTGAACTTTTTTTGCACCCCTACATTCCATCTGTAAATACTTTTTTTAGCGAAATACTTGTTTCCTTAAACAATGGTTTAAATAATATTGACACTGCTGCGTTTATTCAATACATTCTCGGTGTTGGGAGTCGGATAGGGAAGTGGAGCGTTTCCTTTGCAAATGACACAATTTTTGTTACCATATTTTTATTTCTATTTTACTATTATGGACGAACACTTTATAACTACACCCTTAATTTGCTACCCATTTCAAGAAAAGAGAGTGAGGGGATTTGTTTTGAAGTTTCTGGAGTTCTTAGCGTTGTTGTTTACTCCTTGATTGTCTCTGTGATTTTTCAAGGTATGCTTTTTGCTATTGCTGTATTCTTTCTTGATTATGATCCTGTTTTATTTGGAATGCTGTATGGATTTGCCTCGTTAGTCCCTATTGTAGGGGGAACTCTTGTATGGATACCTCTTTGTTTATACGAAATATATCTTGGTAATATTTCTCAATCCATCTTTTTAGCCCTTTATTCTATCATTGTCATTGCTACTATTGCTGACAATGTCATAAAGCCAATTATTATTGGATTTATTAGTCGTGTTATCCTAAAAAGTCATATTAAAATCAACGAGATGACGATTTTTCTTGCAATCTTTGCTGGGCTTATCACCTTTGGTTTTTGGGGTATGATTTTAGGACCCACGATTACCGCTTTTTTTGTCGCTCTTGTTCGACTGTATGAAAACTATTTTATCCCACAAAATCAACACCATTCAGTATAATTAGGAATAAGCGATGAAATGGATTGAAGCATTTTTTAGCTTTTTTGGACGCCCCATTGTGGCACTCTTTAGCATTTTTAAATTTCTGGGAAATTTTGTGCTTTTTCATGTCCACCTTATTCCCTCATATTTTAGCCGCCCTTTTCGATTCAGAGAAATTCTTATCCAAATTGAAACAATTGGTTTAGGTTCTTTTTCTATTATTGCCTTAAGTTCAATTTTTACAGGTATGGTTTTAGCAATTCAGTTCTATCAAGGCTTTCATCGCTTTGGTGCAGAAGAATTTATGAGTTATCCCATTTTTTTAGCTATCACAAGGGAATTAGGTCCTGTTTTTGCATCCCTGATGCTTGTTAGTCGTGCAATTTCGGCAATGGCGGCAGAACTTGGCACAATGCGTGTGAATGAGCAAATCGATGCCATTGATCTCTTGGGTATTGATTCAAAAAAATTCCTTATTGTACCGCGCATTCTAGCTACTTCCATTTCCCTACCTTTATTAGTAATTATTTTCGATTTTTTAGGCAATATTTCTGCATTCTGTATTTCCACTTTTGTGCTTGATGTTAACCCCATACAATATCAAAGTATGATTGCACAATTTCTTTCCTTTGGTGACTTATTTACATCAATCCTGAAAGGTTTTATTTTTGGCATTCTTGTTAGTCTTATCGGAAGTTATATTGGATTCCATACAAAAGGTGGTGCAAAGGGGGTTGGAAAATCAACAACACAGGCCGTCGTATTCAGTGCTATCACAATTTTTGGTGCAAATTACCTCCTTTCAGCCTTTTTCTTAGCAGTCAACTGGTAAATAACTAGGAGTTTCGTTTAAGTTTATTAGTGCGTAAACGTTCTATTGCTCCTAAAACCCAACACCAAATCATCAAAATGTACAAGGCTTTTTTTGCCACATATTGGCTTGCATAGCCCTCAAAAACAGAATGCGAAATAAAAAAAACAAGTATTCCCAAAAATAATAGTAAAATATTAAATCTCTCATAAGATCCAAAAATATTTGGACGAATGTAATATAAATAACAAATCATAAAAAGCCCAATAAAAACAAGTATAATTTCTCCCCATTCCCACCAATATTGCTTGTCAAAAGGCTGAATTGCAAAAACAAATAAAGCAACAATCATCATATTCAAACTCGGAATCATAGAAAATGGATAAGTATCAAGGCTCTTAAAAACAGAAACTTCATCTGTGCGAAAATAATACACAAAAGGCATAACAATAAAACATAAAAAAAAGAGCAAATCAATAATTTGACCACTGTATCCTAAAGCAAAAAATAACCTCAAGGCATCTGTATCTTCCTCGCTAATAAAATAAGAACGTGCTCCAAGACTAGCATTGACAAGAAAAAAAATAAACATTACACCACAAAAAATATAAAAAAGGCGTCCCATTCGTTGAATAGAACGTTCCTTTACCATAAAAAACAACAAGCTTCCACAGCCCATCACGCCCATTAAAAGATAAAATAATTCATAAAATCCATTAACCTTACTCACCAAATAAAATAAACCTGAAAAGGTATCAAACGTATAGGTTAACAATACGACAGATATTGTAAAAATCGCAACCAAAAAAAATAATGCTGAAAGAATAACCTCACTTATACCTATACGACCACTCATTGCAACTCCTATACTCTAATTTTAAAAATTCTTCATAAAATAACCGTCAATACCATCAGCAATACCTCTAGCAAGATATTTCTGATAAGTATTTTGGTGAATTAGTTTACCTTCCTTTGGGTGAGTAATGTACCCAATTTCTAAGAGAATTGAGGGCATCAATGCACCAGCCAAAACCCAAAAAGGACCTTCACGTACACCACCATCAACGACACTATAATGTTTTTTTAGAGCAGATAAAACGCCAAATTGTACATCAATGGCCAGGCGATTAGAGGCATACAAACGTTGAGAGCTAATAATTCCAATCACCGTCTGACGCGAAAAATGCCCCATCACTTCAATGTCATTCTTATTTTCTGCGGCAGCAACATCTTCTGCTCTTTTGCTTCTTGCAGGAGAAAGAAAATATGTCTCTACGCCATTAAGTGTCGCACTACGCGATTTATCCACTGCATTCGCATGAATAGACAAGAAAAGATCTGCATTCTTTGCATTAGCAAATTCCGTTCTCTCTCGCAAAGAAATAAATTTATCTGTTGAACGCGTCATAAAAACGCTATATCCCCGCTTTTGCAATTCCTTTTGCAATTCCTTTGCAAGATTCAACACAATTACTTTTTCACAAATTTTCGCAACACCTAAAGCACCACAATCTTTTCCGCCATGACCTGCATCAAGCACAACAACTTTCTTACTTTTTTTTCTGGTGGGAGCTTTATTTTTTGTCTCTGTAGGCTTTTGTGTTCGTTCTTTGTGTTCAAATAAAGCAACAATTTGATTTGTGTCCCGCTTTTCCTCTCTCAGACTACTAATGATTACGCTTTTATCATCAACTTGAATATCACTCTGAAAAGTATCTTGAGAAGAAAAAACAACCCTTACCTTTTGTGGTGTATTCTGTGCCACCCTCACTAAAACACCATTATCAAATTGGTCGGTTATATTACCATCTGTTAAAATAGCATCAAAATCATAAATATTACGTGTTGAATTTTTGTCCTTTAGTGTAAAAAAACGATAATGACTTTTTTTAACCTCTTTGTTAAATTGAAGTAAAATCTTTCCGTTCTCTTGAATATCGATTTCCACAATACGCAATAAACTGGATGCCTCCAGAGAAAGGGAAAACAGAACAATAAAAAAACTACAGCAAAGAAACCTAATCACAGATTAATTCATCCATAATTTCTCGGACACTAACAATTTTCTCAATACGATAACCATTAGCACCGGTAAAATATAATCCATTTTTAGAATCACCAAATGCCGCATCCCCAAGTCTATCGGCAATGCAATACCCTACCGCCTTTGCTTCCACACCACGATGACACGGTTGCACACAATTGCTAATACAAGCAACTTTAGGTGCATTCCCCTCCTTTAATCTATCTAAAACACCTGTTACAATCGCTCTTGCAGGGTAACCAACAGGTGATTTAATTAATTTAATATCTTCTTTTTGAACACTAGGCATAAGAGTTGCATAATATTTTGCATCACATTCATGAGAACCCAAAAAGCGTGTCCCCATCTGCACACCGCTTGCTCCCATCTTTAAAAAAGAATCTATATCTGCCCTATCCCAAATTCCTCCTGCCGCAAGAATCGGTATGTTTCCCCAATTCTTCACTTCCTTAATAACTTCTGGAATCAAAGTTTCAAGCTGATATTCTTCCTTAAAGCAATCTTCATACATTACACCTTGATGGCCACCACTTAATGGACCTTCTACCACAACTGCATCCGGCAGACGATTATACCGCCCAGTCCACCTTTTACAGATAATTTTTAATGCACGTGCTGAAGATACAATCGGCACAAGTGCGACTTCAGGAAAATCCTTTGTAAACTCTGGCATATCAGTTGGTAGTCCCGCCCCCGTAATAATCACATCAGCCCCAGCCTCACAAGCATCTCTTACAACGCGTCCATAATTATTAATTGCATATAAAATATTTGCACCTAAAGGAGCATTACCACAAAGTTTGCGTGCATTCTTAAAAATCTCAAATAAAGCCTCTTTAGAATAAAAATTCTCTACTTCTAAAGGACGTTCTGAAACAAGTTTTTTTGCAAATGCAAAATGTTTGTAATATCCTGTTCCAACTGCACTAATCACGCCTAAACCGCCCTCTTTAGAAACACTACCCGCCAATTCATCCCAACTAATTCCAATCCCCATACCCCCCTGAACAATCGGATAAGGAATAAGATGATTTCTGATTTTTAATGCCGGTAGTGTCGTTTTCCGCCCTATCATTTCTTGTTTTCCTCTATTTTATTTGAATACGCAAAAATTTTCTTCTGCCAATTTGCACGATATACTCACCCTCTTCTAACTGCATTTGAATATCCTGCACCTTTTGCTGATTTACCCTCAATGCCCCCGCTTGAATATCCCTTCTTGCCTGAGAAGTTGATGGACTTAAGCCACCATCAACCAAGGCTTTGCAAATCCACAGAGGGGAATCTGCTTGCAAAATAGGCATTTCCTCTGGAATTTCATGAAGTGAAAATATTTTATCAAATTCCGTTTTTGCTTCCAATGCCTCTTGAGAAGAGTAAAATCTTGCTGTAATCTCCAAACCTAATTCTTCTTTTGCTGTTTTTGGATGCTTTTTCCCATCTTGAATGTCAGTTTGTAATTGCTGAATTTCCCTCAAAGTTTTTGCACTCAAAAGCTCATAGTATCGCCACATCAAGTCATCAGAAATACTCATAATCTTAGCAAACATATCTTTTGGAGATTCTGTAACACCAATGTAATTCCCTAAACTCTTGCTCATCTTATTGACACCATCAAGCCCCTCAAGAATAGGCATCATCAATGCTGCTTGCTCTTTTTGTCCATAACTTCGCTGTAAATGCCTTCCCATTAAAAGATTAAATTTTTGGTCATTACCGCCAAATTCTACCGCACATTTTAACATTACACTATCATAGCCCTGCATCAAGGGATATAAAAATTCAACAATACTAATGGGCGATTGATTCTTTAGCCTTTTTTCAAAATCATCTCTCTCCAACATTCTTGCAACAGAGAATCGGGAACATAAGTCTAAAATATCGCTTAGCTTAAGTCCTGCAAGCCATTCTGAATTAAAACGTACCTCCGTTTTATTAGGGTCTAGGATTTTAAAAACCTGCTCTTGATAGGTTTTTGCATTCTGTAAAACTTCCTCACGCGTTAAGGGTTTTCTTGTTTCACTCTTTCCACTTGGATCACCGATTGTTGCCGTAAAGTCACCGATAAGAAAAACAACTTTTGCCCCATACTTCTGGAAAGTTGCCATTTTTTGAATCAATACTGTATGTCCCAAATGTAAATCGGGTGCTGTTGGGTCAAAACCTGCTTTAATGATAAAATTCTTCCCATTCACAAGATATTCACGGACACACAGAGAGATATACTCTTCTCCAATAACCTCACTACACCCTCTCAAAAGTTCCTTCATTGCTTCTTGTAACTGATTATCTATATCACTCATTATCATCTCCTAACCATTACTATACGCATCCTTCAAACTATAAACATCAATAATACGAAATTTTTGTGATAAAAGTTTCTTAAGCGTCTTCACATCAGTATCATGGCATTCAATATGGATTTCGCTATGTGCAGAATAACTATTTTTTCTACCACCCACATCAATACTTAGAACATTCATATCATTTTTTGCCAAAAACTGCAAGAAATTTGCCAAAATGCCTTTTTGATTCTCCAAAGCAACAATCACAACAAACCTCTGCATTGCATCTTCTATCCAAGAAACATAAAGCATTTTCGCACCCCGTTCAATCTCACCTAGTGCCCTTTCGCATAATTTATGGTGAATAAATGCCTTTGAGCCACTTTTTAATGCAATTACCTCATCACCAAACTTAGGGTGACAACAATAATCAAACAATGTCTCAGAAATATTATAATTTGAACAAATCAAAAAGCTATCAAAAACATACTCTTTTAATTTAAGAATCTTGATCTTTAATAGCATAAATAAATTCGCATCCTTTTTTATACTATTCTCAATACGACTTTCAAGCTCTTTTAGATAGATAAGATCTGTACAAGCACGATGAATGGAACTTTCTAGCTTTGCAGTATTAACAAAATCAGCAATTTCTTGAGGTGTTTTCCCAAAAATTGTTGCAATAATATTGAAGGCACTTAACCTCTCTACCTCCTTATAGCGCGCCGCTGTTGTGATTCTTATCTGATGTTTTGCTTTAGATGTTTTTACTGCATCACCCCAACTCGGGCGAACAATGGGCTTATCCACAGTAATAATCTTGACAATATCGCCACTTTTTAGAACTGTCAATAAAGAAACTTGCTGATTGTTAACCATCGCTTTTTTTGCATGATTCCCTATATCTGTATGAACCGCATATGCAAAGTCTAACACAACTGCACCAACAGGAAGAGTATAAGTATCACCATCAGGGGAAAAAACAACAATATCTTCACGATATAAATCATTTTTTGCAAGCTCATAGAATTCCTCAATAGTATTGTTTTGAAACTGCAAATCATTCAACCAACCTAAAGAAGGTGTTTTTGCTCCTCCTGCTTTATATTTCCAATGTGCTGCCACGCCATATTCTGCACCTTTATGCATATCCTCTGTACGAATTTGTACTTCATAAATCAATGAGTCATCAAATATTGTTGTATGAATCGTCTGATACCCATTCTCCTTAGGTAAAGCAACATAATCCTTAAAACGCGACAAAATGGGCTTGAACTTTAAATGCACAATCCCCAAAACACGATAACAATCAAGGGGTTCTTGAACAATAATGCGTAAAGCAAGTAAATCTAAAACTTCCTCAATTGAAATTCCTTTTCTTTGCATTTTTAAATAGGTAGAATAACGTCTTTTGATTCTCCCCATTAGCTGAAAATGCCCCTCTGGAATTCCATTAGAAATTAATAATCGCTTAACTTTACCAAGAAAGGTGTTCAGTTTCAGTTGAAGTTCTTGATGATTGTCTTGAAAATAAAGGTCGATTTTTTCATATTCTTCTGGAAAAATATAGCGAAAACTCAAATCCTCTAATTCATTTTTGATTGATGATATACCCAACCGATGTGCAATGGGGGCATACACTACAAGTGTTTCCTCAGAAATACGCACTCGTTTATTAGGAGCTAACGCTTGAAGTGTTAACATGTTGTGAAAACGATCGCAAAGCTTAATGACTAATGCACGAATATCCCTCACAGAGGCAATAAGCATTTTACGAAAAGTCAAGGCTGCTGTAATCATTTTACGATTTGACGATGCAGGAGGCAATTCTTCCTCACGAATCTCCACAATTTTTGTCAATGAATCCACCAAAGAAGCAACATCTTCCCCAAACAAAGAAGCAACATCTTCTCTTGTCGCAACAGTATCCTCCACAACATCATGAAGTAATGCCGCACAAATCATCGCCTCATCACCACCATAATGTGCAACAATACAAGCAACAAGGATTGGGTGTGTTACATAGGGACCACCACCTTTTCTAAACTGCCCCTCATGTGCTTTTGTCGCATACGCAAGTGCATCTTCAATCTTTTGTTGAATGCCTGCAGTCTGCCTTAAAAGCTCATGTGCTCGTTCTGGATCATTGATAGCACTAATTTCATTAAAGAACTCGAGACTGCTTAAAATCTCTGCCATCGCTCTCTTTCACTCCTATTTTTCCTTCAGCAATTTCAATCAAAGCAATATCGGGAAGCTTATGGATTTTCACATTCATATCCACAAGAGGCTTCACTCCCTTACTTAATTCTTCAACACGTGCAAAGATAATATTAGAAAGCATATAGCGATCGTTATTGACACGCTCCAAAGCTTTTGAAGCAATCTCCTCCATTCTCAACATTCTCATTCCTCTAGCCATTTTTTACTCCTTAGTTTTTAACAATAGAACATAGCGAACGATTACCTAAAATAATACTCTTTAGGTTTCCTGTTTTAAACATATTGCAAACAATAATCGGTAACGCATTATCCTTTGCAAGGGCAATTGCCGTATCGTCCATTACTTTAATATTATCATGCAACGCCCTGTCATAAGTTAAGGTTGAAAGCTTTTGTGCATCTTGAAAACAATTAGGATCTTTGTCGTAAATCCCGTCTACTTTTGTCGCCTTAATAATGACATCAGCACCAATCTCAATCGCTCTCAGTGTTGCTGCTGTATCTGTCGTAAAAAATGGATTACCCGTTCCAGCTGCAAAAATCACAATTCTTCCTTTTTCAAGGTGACGTACTGCACGACGATAGATATAAGTTTCACAAATTTCTTGAATCTCAATCGCACTTTGCACACGTACAAATAAGCCTAACCGCTCCAAAGCTTCCTGTGTCGCCACTGCATTAATCACAGTTGCTAACATTCCCATATAATCGCCACTTGTCCTGCCAATAATACCACCCTTTGAAGCACTCACACCACGAACAATATTTCCGCCACCAATCACGATGCCAACTTCCACTCCCGTGCTATGAACACTCTGAATCTCTCTTGCAACATACTCCAAAACCTCAAGATCAATCCCGAAACCATCTTTACCTGCCAAAGCCTCACCAGAAAACTTAACAAGAACGCGCTTATATGGCTCATTTGAATTTTTATCCATCACCTTAACCCTTTTAGATTCTTTATATCTCTATATTTCTTTACTTCCCGACATTCTACACAAAAATCTCTTAAGAAAAGGCATTTTATATTCAAGAATCAAAAATTTCCTATCACTAAGATGAATTTTTAGGGGGCAACATCAATACTTTTTAAATTTCATTTATTGTGGCTATAATTACAATCTTAAATATAATAGATAAGCATTCAAGGAATTAAAATGCAAAAGAGGCACACATGGTCTAGTAGTATTGCTTATATTTTAACTGTTGCAGGTGCAACAATTGGATTTGGCGCGACTTGGCGTTTTCCTTATCTAGTTGGGCAGAATGGTGGTGGTGCATATGTCCTTATATTCATTATCGCTATGATACTCATTGGAATCCCTATGCTACTTGTTGAAAATGTGATTGGCAGGAGAGCACACAGAAATTCTATTGACGCCTTTAGTCCCAAAGCACAACAAAAATCTTTTTCGAAAGCATGGACAATTCTAGGCTATATGGGGCTAATTGGTTGCTTTGGCATTATTGGCTATTATATGGTTTTAGGTGGCTGGGTTTTTACTTATATTATCAATATTCTCACAGGTGACTTGAATCTTTCAAGCTCAATTAGCAAAACAATGACTCGAGAATTTTATAATACGCAGATCGAAAACAATCCATTAATGATTACACTCTATACTTTAATATTTGTTTTTCTAAATTGGTTTGTGCTTGTTAAAGGTATTTCAAATGGTATTGAAAAGGCAATGAAGTATCTTATGCCCTTGCTAATTCTCTGCCTCATCGCCATTGTGATACGCAATCTAACTTTACCGGGTGCGGCTGAAGGTATTGCATTCTACTTAACACCTAATTTTAGTAAAATTACCCCCTCTTTATTTGTGCTTGTTTTAGGGCAAGTCTTTTTCGCACTCTCTCTTGGCTTTGGGGTAATGATTACACTTTCATCATATTTGGATAAAAATGAAGATTTATTCAAAGCAGCTATAAGCACGGGTATCATCAATACCATTATTGCTATTTTAGCAGGTTTTATGATTTTTCCCTCACTATTTAGTTTTCAACTACAGCCTGACGAAGGACCTAGACTTGTTTTTGAAGTTTTACCTATTGTATTTTCAAATATGCACTTTGGAAATATTCTTGCCATAGGATTCTTCTGTTTGTTAATTATTGCTGCATTCACCACATCTATCACACTTTATGAAGTTATTATTACTGTTGTGCAAGAAAAATTAAAAATTGGACGTAAAATTTCCGTTACTCTTGTATTGGGTGTATTGTTTTTAACAGCTAATATCCCCTGCATTATGGCTTATGGAGAGTGGAGAGATGTAACAATTATCGGCAAAAATATTTTTGGTGCCTTTGACTATATTAGCAGTAATATCTTTTTTGTACTCACCGCCTTAGGTTCTGCAATTTTTGTAGGTTGGGTTTTGGATAAAGAGGCAAAAGAAGAAGTATCTAACGGATTAAGCCTGAATGCAAAGAAATTTGTTACTTTTTGGTTTTATTATGTAAAATACATCATTCCTCTCATTATATTAATCATTTTTTTTGGAAATTTTTATATTACTTGAAAGGACAATAATGCAAACACAAATATGGGATAAAAAAGCACAATCTTTTCCGCGTTTTACGAAAAATAACGAGGAGGTTTTAGAGATTCTTCATTTTTTTCAGAAAAATGGTATGGATTTTTTTCATAAGACTTTAATAGACATCGGTTGCGGTAATGGGCGATTCGCACTCCATTTCGCAGAGAAGGCGAAACATATTTACGCAACAGATTTATCACAAATGATGCTTAATCATCTCCTTGCAGACGCTAAAGAGTTAGGCTTAAACAACATTACAATTCTTGCAAATGCGTGGCAACAGATTAAAACTACAGATTTAGCACCCATTCAAATCTCTTTTGCCTGTATGACTCCAGCCATGAACACTAAAGAGGCATTCTTAAAAGCTTATCACCTCTGCACAGAATGTATGTGTTATGTGGGTTTTGGACGATTCAGAAAAAATCCACTCTTAGAAAAAATTTTTGCCCTACATAAAATTGATTTTGAGTTACCCACTGGACTTCCGCAAGTTCTACAATGGTTACAAGAAGAAGACATCAATACTCCTCCAATCATCTACAAACAACAAGTTTTAGAACGCGAATTAGAACCAACCCAAGCTATCAAAGATATTCAATGGCACATTCAGATTCATAATCAATGCCCTGATAACGCATTAATTCAAGACTATGTGAACCATCTTGCTAAAAAAGGAAAGATCCTCTACACACAAGAAAGAGAAATTGGTCTAGCTTATCTGCAAAAACCAAAAATGCTTTAATCTACTTTGTTGTAATGAAGCTAGATTCTTTATGTTTTTATGTCATAAAACCCACACATCTCTATCCTCTACTCCCTTGCAGTTTTGGGGCAATGCAATTTGGCAAATCGAGGATAAGAAACTAAAATGTGAATCCTTGTAAAAACAAAGGGTAGGAGGCTTAGCCCCCCACCAACAAAAGTTACTACAGATTCTAGCTTTCTTTCAACATTCTTTGCACTAGTCGCTTTGTTTTTGTTTTCTCTGTGCATTTGGATTCAGAATAAAGCGTGTTTGCATAATCTTCAAAGACTTTTTGGGAATTAATATTTTTTGTCTGCTCAACATGCACATAATTTCCATCGCTTTGAAGCTCATACGCTTGCATATCGTCTTCCAACTGCATCTTAAGAATACCAAATAGCTTGTTAGCCACATCTTGATTAAAAGCAGGAGTCATAATCTCAATACGACGTTCCAAATTTCGTGGCATCAAATCTGCACTTGCAAAATAAATTTGGGGACTTGCATTCTTGAAATAATAAATTCTTGCATGTTCTAGGTATTTACCAATAATAGAAATGACACGAATATTCTCACTCACTTGTGGAACTTTAGGACGCAAACAACAAATCCCACGCACAATTAAATCAATTTTCACGCCCGCATTTGACGCTTTGTAAAGTGCTTTGATGATATCAACATCAACGACAGAATTTGCCTTAAGAATAATCCTCCCATTAATTCCCGCCTTTGTTTCAGACTCAATTAAAGCAAGAATCTTTTGTTTAATTTGTAAAGGTGCAACAAGCAATGTTTCTAGTCGCGAACGATGCGTAAAACCAGACAAATTATGGAAGAACTTAGTTGCATCTTTTGTAATAAGATAATTAGAACTCATAAAGCTAATATCTGTATAGATCTTTGCTGTTGCAGGGTTGTAATTTCCGGTACTAAGATGAATATACTCACGAATATCTTTGCCCACTTTTTTAACAATCAAAGCAATTTTTGCATGGACTTTCAAGCCGGGTACTCCGTAAATGACATGTGCTCCAGCAGATTCTAAAGCCTTTGCCCAATGGAGATTATTTTCCTCATCAAATCTCGCTTTTAATTCAACAAGTACACTAACCTGCTTTCCATTTTCAGCTGCCTCAATCAATGCCTTAACAATGGGTGAATTCTTGCCCACACGATAAAGAGTCATACGAATCGAATAGACATCAGGATCTTTTGAAGCATCTTGAATCAATCGGACAACGGGTTCAAAGCTCTCATAAGGGTGAAACATCATCACATCATTTTCATCAAGTATCTCAAAAATATTTGCATCAACACTCATCGGTGCAAGAATACGCGGATTATAGGGTGGAAAAATCAAATGTGGGAAATTCTTATTTCCAATCACCTCCCATAAAGCACCAAGATTAATCGGCACTTTCGAAGCATAGGTATCGCCCTCCTCAACTTTTAAATGCGCATTTAAAAATCCAAGCATTTCTTCACTTGCATTACTGCCAACTTCAAGACGAGTAATCTCCCCTTTTTTACGCATTTTTAAGCCTTCTTGCATAAGCTCCATAAAATCATCAGCCTCTTCTTCCTCAATCTCCATATCCGCATTTCTGGTTACTTTAAAGGGCGTACATTCAAGCAAACTATAACCTAAGAACAAATCACTAACAAATTCACCAACAATTGTTTCAATCGGCACATAAGCATTATCATCTAGTTCTATAAAACGAGGCAACATACGCGGAATACGTACCATTCCAAACTTAATTTCGCTTGGATTTTCATCATTTTGTAACTTCACAGCAATAGCGAAACTCAAATTATTTAAATGTGGAAAAGGATGAGTCGCATCAACTGCAATGGGCGTAACCATCGGATAAAGATGAGTTTCAAAATATTCCTTCACTTTAATTTTTGTCTTTTTATCTAAAGTAGCGAAATTATAAACCTTTAACCCCTCTTTCTCTAACTCACCCACCACACTAAAATATAATCTTTCTAACTCCTCTTTCTCTTGATGAAGATAACGTCGTATTTCTTTAAGTTGTTGCAAGGGTGTTAGCTGGTCTGGACCACTTTCAATAATCCTTGCACTATAAAGCCGCTTTAACCCCGCTACACGAACCATATAGAACTCATCAAGGTTTGTTGCATAAATAGCAATAAACTTTAATCGTTCCAAAAGAGGACTTTTTGAATTATCTGCTTCCTTCAAAACGCGCGTATTAAACTGCAACCACGAAAGCTCTCGATTAATATAAAAATGTGCATCTGACTGACTCATTGACCCCTCCTATCCTTATTCAAAAATCACTCTATATTCTATAGTATGTTTCTTTATAAACTCCTTGATTGAGTTTTCGCTTCTTTTGATATTTTGTTTGGTTAGGGATACTAATGTCGTGGGTTATATTGTAAGTATTGAATAAATAGTGGTTTTTGGAAAAATCCAAAAACCAGTGTTGGAATATTAGGAATCCAACACATTCAATAAAAGACTACTGGAGTAATCTTAAGATATTTTGTTGTGTTGCATTCGCTTGACTCATCGCATAGTTACCTGCTTGAGCAAGAATGTTCAACTTGCTATAAGTTGAGCTTTCTTCAGCAAAGTCTGTTTCACGAATGTTAGACTCAGCTGACTTCACATTCACTTGAGTGATTGTAATGTTGTTGAGCGTACTTTGGATTTGTTGTTGAGCCGCACCTAAGTCTGCACGAACAGCATCAAGTTGTCTAATCGCAGATTCAGCAATATTCATCACCGCCATTGCACCAAAGAGTGTTGTTACACCAGCAGTGATACCATTTGCGTTGTCTGCACCAATGACTGCGTTTGCATTTGCACCAATCGCTGAAGCGACATCGTTACTGTAAGCATTCTTAGTTCCTCTTAAGTTTTGTGTTGTTTGTGCAACTGCAGTCGCAACATCAAAGCCAATCAAACTCAAACCAAGACCACTTACTTTAATATCTGTTGCATCTGTTCGATTCAAGCTTAAGCGACCAACATGCACACCACCATTAGAGATACCAAAGATACCCATAAATGCTTCATCAGTACCACCAGCACCAGCTATACTTCCTGTAACCATAATCGCACGACCATCAGTAGAAGTTAAATTCAAACGACCATTCACATCAATAGAAGCTTGAACACCTGTTTCTTCTTTCTTAGAGTTAATTGCTTGAACAAGCTTATTATCTCTGTCATTATCTTGAATACCTGTTACATCACCAATCCATACACCATTGATTGTGAGGTTAGAAATATCACCTGCTGTAACAGTTGAAGAACCTGTAGCTTGAACATTAAATGTTGCTTTTGTTCCACCGAGTGAATCAGAGTTTTTGTTAATCACTTCTGCTAAAGCTCCAAGTCCTGTTCCTGCTGAAGTAGAAATAACAACAGATTCAAGAGGTTGAGATTTATTCCCTGAAAGTCCTTGAAATTCCAATGCAACAGTTCCAAGTGTAGCTGCACCAGGTCCCTTAACAATTGAACCTGTTTCAAACCTTGCGTGTCCAATCTTATCAGAGCTTGTTGCACCAATAGAGATATTAACAGTTTGGTTAGAATAAGCACCAACTTGGAATTTCTTGTTTGTATAAGAACCTGCTAATAAAGTCAAGCCGTTATAGCTTGTTGTATTCGCAATATTATCCAAAGAATCAATCAAGCGGTTAATGTCTGCTTGAATTGCAACTCTTGTCTTAGTAGTTTGTCCATCTTGTGCAGCTTGAATAGACTTAGTCTTGATTGTGTCAAGAACCTTTACTTGCTCATCCATTGCTTTATCAGCAATTTGGATAATACCGATACTATCGTTCGCATTTCTCATTGCTTGTCCCAAAGAATTTGCTTGAGAACGCAATGAATCGGCAATCGCCATACCTGAAGCATCATCTGCTGCCTTATTAATTCTAAGACCAGAACTAAGTCTTTCTAGTGTTCCAATTAACGCATGCTGTGTAAAAGTCCCTTGTGCATGCGAATTCAATGCATGAATGTTTGTGTTGATGTTAAAAGCCATTTTCGACCCCTTTTATAAGATTTGGGGGGTATCCTTACCATTGTGTGAGCATTCAATGTAATGAAGCAGATTGGGTATCCTTACCCGTGTTACATTCTCTATATCGTCCTCCCCTAAAAAAACTGAAGGAATTTTTGTAAAATATTCCGCTATTTTTGCAAAATATCGATTAATAGGTAGTTTACAAATGTAAATTTAGTGTTTTTTCTTGAATAAAAAATAAGAGACTCCCATCAATACCCAAATAATCATACTTGTAATAAGAATCTCTTTCCAGGTTACGGGTGCATATAAATCAAACATTTCGCATCACTTCCGCACAACGTCCACAAAGCTCTTCAGGCTTGTCACTCAAAAACTGCCAACAACGTGGACATTTATGCCATCTAGCTTGATGGATTTCAAAATATTCATTTTGATATTCAAAAGATTCTAAAATCTCGCTTGCTTCAAGATTCTCGCTTGCTTCACTAATCATCAACCACACATTCAAATCTTTAAAGGTATTTTTAGGGGTTTTCAGGCTAACTTCTAATGTAGATTTAATCCGCCCTTCTTTTTTTAGAATGTCAATTTTCTCCAAAAACAAAGAACGAATCTCCAACAAAGAATCAAAATCCTCTTTTAATTCAATATTGAGGGTAATAGGCGTATAACATAAAGAGAATGCATCGCTATTAATAGACTTTAAATATCCGCCACAATGCTCAATAGCTTCATCAATCGTATAGGTTAAAATTGGTGCAAGAAGCTCAAAAAGTTTTTGTGTAATCAATGCCATCACGCTTTGGGCAGAACGTCTCCTTTTGCTTGTTTTAGATTCACAATACAAAATATCTTTACACAAATCCATATAAATTCCACTTAATTCATTCACAATAAAGTGACTCAACAACGCACAAGCCTTAGAAAAATCATAATTCAGTAATGCTTCATCTGTTTGTGCAAACACATTTTTCGCTAAATTTAAAATCCATAAATCAATACTACTAAAAGAATCAAGCTCCAACACCTCTAAATCATTTGTATTTGCAAGAAGAAAACGCAGTGTATTGCGGATTTTCTTATAAGATTCACTACTTTGCTTCAAAATGTCTGATGAAATATTTTGGTCATTTTGATAATCACTCATTGCAACCCATAAACGCAGAATTTCACTTCCAAATTCTTTCGTAATTTCACTTGGAACAATCGCATTTCCCTTACTTTTAGACATCTTATCACCATTCTTATCCATCGTGAATCCATGCGTGATAATGCTTTTAAAGGGTGCTTGTTCATGAATGGCACAACTCACAAGCAAGGAGCTTTGAAACCAACCACGATGCTGGTCGCTCCCTTCAAGATATAAGGAAGCAGGATAATCCCCAGCATCATAATGTGGAGATTTTAACACAGCAGCCCAAGTGCTACCACTATCAAACCACACATCTAAAATATGATTAATTTTCTCAAAACGGCTTACCTTATCGCTATACGAATCAGGGAGCAATTCAGCAACAGAATGTGTCCACCATGCATCACAACCCTCTTTTTCAAAAATTTGTGCAATATGGTCCAAAACAACTGGATCTAGCAAAACTTCTTTGCTTGCTTTATCGCGTAAGAATGCAATAGGAACTCCCCAATCCCTTTGACGAGAAATGCACCAGTCTGGACGATTTTCAATCATAGAACCGATACGTTTAACGCCATTTTCCGGATAAAACTTCACCTTTTGCAATTCATACCCTGCGACCTGTCTCAATGTTTTGCCTTCTTGAGTAAATGGCTTATCCATCATAATAAACCACTGCTTTGTTGCACGAAAAATAACCGGTTTTCCAGAACGCCAACAATGAGGGTAAGAATGTGTAATTTTAGTCTGCTTTAATAAAGAATCACCCAATAATTCTAAAATTCTTTCTTGCGCCTTAAAAATATGTACACCCACAAAAGATTCGGGATTAGGTAAAAGCCCAAGATGGACGACAGATTCATCAAAGCAACCTTTATCATCAACCGGCATAAGAACGCCAAGCTGATAACGCAACCCTAAAAGATAATCATCTTCCCCATGCCCTGGTGCAGTATGCACACAACCACTTCCATCGGTTAATAAAACATGATCGCCCAAGAGAATCTTAGAATCTCGCCCATTCAGCGGATTCTTTGCCAATTTATTTTCTAGCAATGTTGAGTTAAACTCTTTTACAATTTCACCTTGTAGCACACCATTTTCCTTACATTGTGCAAAAAGCTCTTTTGCAACAATTTTACCATCGCTACTCAAAACATAAGGTGTATCTGGACGCAATGCAATCCCCAAATTTGCGGGAAGCGTCCAAGGCGTTGTTGTCCAAATCACCAAAGCCGCCTGACTCACACCCAAAGATTCTAACGCATCTTTTTGTAAATCAAAACCCACAAAAATAGAATCACTTTGTTTGTCTTTATACTCTACCTCCGCTTCTGCCAAAGCAGTTTCACAAGCCCAACTCCAATACACTGGCTTTTCTCTCTCGCACAATAAACCTTTACTTGCAATAGCACACAAACAACGATAAATTTCCGCCTCAAAGGTAAATTCCATCGTTTTGTAAGGGTTCTCAAAATCACCCAACACACCTAAGGCCAAAAAGCCCTTTTTTTGAATCTCAATAAATTCAGCTGCATGGCTGCGACAAAGCTCACGGATTTTTTCTTTAGGCATACCATCTTTTTTGTCTTTACCTAATTTTTTCTCAATTTGTTGTTCAATGGGCAACCCATGACAATCCCAACCGGGTAAATAACGCACAGCATAGCCTCTGTAATAGTAAATTTTCATAATCATATCTTTTAAAATCTTATTTAAGGCATGCCCAATATGTAATTCACCATTTGCATAAGGAGGACCGTCATGTAAATTAAACTTTTGCGTTATAGTTTGGCGATTATTCTTCATTATATGATACTTTTTTTCTTGTTGCCATCGTTCATAACGTTTTGATTCATTCTGGGGAAGATTTCCACGCATAGGAAAAGTAGTTTGAGGAAGAATGAGTGTTTCTTTATAATCCATTATCGCTCCTTTGAATATTTTAGGATTTTACCTCACATAGAGTTAAGAATGTATTAATCTTAAACTCATCGCTTTATAAAGTTTTTTGGTAAAGCAGAGTATAATTACTTAACAAAGCCAACAAAGGAGTAATAATTTATTATGGAAAAACAAGTTCTTGCCATCAGTAAAGAAGAATTTTCTAACAAGAGATTCTTACCTATAAAAAACTATCTTCACGCCACTAACGATTCTGTTGCACCTGTGCTTTTCAATGAAGCCAATCAAGTCTCTTTGGAATTACCTCTTGCTTTTTTCAAAAAAGAAGATGAATTTGAATTGTTTGGGATTCTCTCTTTTTTAGAGAGTGTTAATCCTTTTGTTGATGCAAACGGAAACTTTCACTTGCAATACATTCCTGTTTCTTACCGCACTTACCCATTTTTGGTTTACATGGAAAAAAATGGGGAACAAATTTTATGTTTTGACCAAAATAGTGGGCTTTTAACAGAGAATCAATCAGAGGGCTTTGCATTCTACGACAACGATGAAATTTCTGCAGAATTAGACAATAAAGTGAAGATGTTACAAGAAATACAAAAAATGAGGGTGATTGGTAAGCGTGCCATTGAGCTTTTGGGTGAAAAAGATCTATTCACAAAATGGGATTTAAAAGTAAATGTAATCGGACAAGAACAAAGCATTAACAACCTATACACCATTAACGAAAATCGTCTATACGAACTTAAAGGTGAAGAATTGGTAGAACTACGCGATAGTGGTGCTTTAGCTCTTGCCTACATTCAACTTCTTTCGCGTGCCAATATCAGCAAAATTGAAGCTATTTCACGCATTTACTTAGCGGCACAGCAGAAAAAAGCAGCAGCAAATCAAGAGGCATTAGTTAATCAAAAAGGTGATTTGGACCTTGAATTCTTAAAGAATGATACCATCTCTTTTGGGTAGGCAGTGATGAATATTGTCTACGCTCCCACAAAAAGATGTGGAACAGATTTTATCCATCAAAATATTGATGCAATGTTTGATGTTATGCTTTTAGAAAATGTTTTGGGGATTCAAAAAGTTAAAAAAATTCTCTATCTCCCTAACGCACAAACCACACAAACACATTCAGACATCGTGCTTGAATCCTTAGCAACAAATTCTGTGCAACAAATTGCTTCTTTAAAGGAAGCACAAAAAACAGCATTTATGTTGACAGATAGTGCATATATTGCACTACCCTACACACTTTATTTTCAAAAACCGGTTATTTTTGCATTACTTGGATTTACCGGATTAGATATTCAAAACGACCGTCTTTTTGCAATTTTGAAAAAATGTTCTTTTTTTGTTTATTCTTATCACGAACTCAACAACACGATACAACAAATACAAAAATTTTGGGTAGCCCAAAAAGAGGAATACGAAACCTTTTTGGAGGGGAGCATAATATGAGTAAGGCACAGCTTTCATCACAGATTGTTAATACATTTTCTTCTATCCTTTCAAAGGAAAAGAAAAATATTGTTTTTTTACTTTTTTATGAAACTTATCGCTCTCATTTGAGTGTATTTTTGCCAATTATTCCACTATTGAAAAAAAAATACAATCTTATCTTAGCCACACAACAGCAAAAACAAGACGCACTAGAAAAAAGTGTACATTACGCATTCACCATTCCTTGGAGAGTTCAGAATCAGCAAGGACAATATGATTTTATTGATGTGCATGTCGATGGCATTGATTTAATCATTACACCAGACCAAGTTTCCTATAATCAAGGAAAAGTTGATAGAACCTTTTTAAGTAAAACAGCAAAGCGACTTTACTTGCCTCATAGCCTTATTGAGGCAGTGGGTGCCACCGATACGATTGACTATATTGCTGTTCCAAGTAAAATTGCAATGGAAAAGTATCAAAAAATTTTGAAGGGTAAAAAAGTTAGATTATTAGAAATGGGTTATCCTAAATTTGATGAATCTCTTAAAAACTACAAAACCCAAAAAAAGCCATCAAACACAATTGCCTATACTCCTACTTTACGTTATCAACAAGACTTTGTCCATATTAATAAAATTGGAGGGGTGGAAAGTATGTTGCTAGAATGGCTACTAAACAACACATCGCATAAAATTATTTATCGTGCTCACCCCCTATGCGTACAAAACCAACATACATTCTATCAGATTTTAAAAGTAAAATTTGCACAACAAAAGCGCATTATTTTTGATGAAGATTCTTCGAATACACACATTAATCAAGCAGATGTTTTTCTTTCGGATTGCTCCACTTCAGCATTCAGCTTTTCGCTTACCACCTTAAAGCCTTCTATTTTATTTGCTCCAGCAAGTTTAAAATTTAATAATACAATTATCCAAACCGCTACACAAACACAGCTTATTCCTGTTGCTAAAAATCTTTTAGAGCTTAAAATACACTTAGAATCTCTCTATAAACATGACACACAAGATTCTTTCAAGCAATTTAGAGAAGACAATATTTATCATATTGCAAATAGCCTAGAAGTCTTTTGTCAACAAATTGACTCTATCATTAAAGGGGTGTCTCAATGAAATTTGTGATAATCTCTATCTTTGCATTATTTAGCTTGATAAGCTGCTCTCAATATCCCGAAATTTCAACGCAACCTCGCACAGATAGTCAAATTCAAGAAGCACAGGCCAAAATGCGTGAGTTTCACCGCATTGTCTTTTTACCTAATCAGCAAGATAAAGCTCAAAAACTCGCTTTAGATGCCTGCAATTTAGGACTTGGTGAAGGTTGTGCATTTAGTGTTTTTGGGAAACCTATTATCAGCAATATTAATGAAGATTCTGCACTTGTTAAAAAACGTTTTGAATCAGAGCAAGATAGCATTCACAAACAACAGCAAAAGATGGATCAACTTGCTTTAACTTTTGCAATGCGAAATTGTGAAGCCAACATAGGTAACGAATGCACAATTATTGCAGGGATTTATGAACGTGGTGATGGAGTCGAACGCGACACAAATAAAGCAGAAGAATTTTACCAAAAAGCTTGTAGTTTGGATTCGGTGCAAGGATGTTTGGGCAAAAAAGACAAATCGGGCTTAGAGTTCTCACAAAAAATTCTTAGCTTACTCAAAGAAGAATGCAAACAAGGCGATCCATTTTTATGTTATATGGCGGGTGAATGGGCAATTATTCATTCCCTGCGTATAAAAAAATCCTCAATTAATGCCCCACTCATTCAAGAAGCAAAGCAATTTTATTCTGCCGCGTGCAAATTAGGATTTGACCCAGAACTTTTAGGAATGGGTGAAAATTGTGCAAATCAAAATATTTGGAATGCACGCATCAAGATTATTCAATCTTCAAATCACCATAAAGATAAATAATGAAACAATATTTTTTAATTTTTCTCCTCCTTATTTTTAGTGGTTGTGCCACTTCTTCACTTTCTGATATAGAAACAGAAAAACAACTAGAATCTGAACTAGAAGAGTTACAAACAGAGGGTTATCGCTTGTTTTTACAAGCTAATCTTGGCTCTATTGGCACAATGCAGGTTTATCAGGAAGCGTGTGAAAAGGGTAGCATTACAGCTTGCAATGAATCTTTTTTTCTTAATTCTAAAAATCGTGAAGAATGGTTTATGTTATGCGAAAAAGGAAGTAAAAAGGCATGCTTTTTATTGGGCGAAGAATTCTTGCAAGAAAATCATTCACAAGCTAGACAACTTGCCTCCATTCAATTCTTAAAAGCGTGTAATTTAGGAGATTATTCGGGCTGTGAAAAGGCAGGGAATCTTGCTATCAGCTTGCAAGACAAACAAACTGCATTCTCACTTCTTAAAAAATCGTGCGAACACCTCAACATTAATGGTTGCCGTTCTTTTTATGAAAACCTGTATTCAGGGGTTTTTGATACCCTACTCCAACCCATAGATAAGCAAGAAATTTTAAAGCAAACACGATTGGTTTTACTTGATTTTGGGCTAGATAATGAGAATCTAATTTGTAATAGCGAAGATTGCAAAATTGCTGGTGGATTCGCACAACCAGAAACTATCATCGCATTATGCAAACAAGGTTCTTCACTTGCATGCACTCTAGCAGCAGAACAAGGCTTAATGACAAAAGACATTCAAAGCGTAGAAGTCTTACTATCCCCTCATTGTTTTCAACGCAATTATGGTGCATCTTGTGACATATTGAGTCAAATTTATACAACTTTTAATGAACCAGAGCTTGCTATTAAGGTAGCTGCAAAAAGTTGCTCCACACCTTTTTATCCACAGGGACTAGCAAAATTCTCCAAAAATTATCAGATTTGCACACGTGTGGGCGATGGTTATATGTATGGAATTTGGAACGAGAATGGGAAAACTTTGCCTATCTCAAAGGATTTGAATCGTGCAAAATACTACTATAAAAAGGGTTGCGAAAGAGAAGATCGTCCAGAATTAAGTAGCTGTCAACGACTTGAAAAACTTTTAAGTATTAAATAACATTATAAAAACAATAAAGTTTAAAATTAATTTTATCTATAAATACGATTATCAAATATTTTTAATTAACTTGCTTTTTAGTATAGATTAAGTTTTTTAGGCTATAATTCCCCAAAATTCACCTCTTGAAGGATACAAAATGAAGTGTAGTCAAATTTTATGCGGATTCTTATTGGCGGCCAGTGTGTGCATTCCAGCATTTGCAAAAGATGGCAAAATTGTTGTTGGAGCTTCTCCAGAACCTCATGCCTTAATCTTAGAACAAGTTGTTAAACCCTTGAAAGAAAAAGGAATTAAGCTTGAAATTCAAGAATTTAATGATTATGTCGTTCCTAACTTATCCCTTAATGAGGGTTCTTTAGACGCTAACTTCTTTCAGCACGAACCTTACTTAAAGGCATTCAACGCAGATAAAAAAACAGCACTTATTAGCGTTGCAAAAATCCATGTTGAACCCATTGGGCTATATTCTTATAAGATTAAAAAAATCAGTGAGTTGAAAAATGGGAGTGAAATTGCCATTCCAAATGACCCTAGTAACGCTGCAAGATCGTTGCGATTACTTGAAAAAGAAGGGTTAATCAAACTAAAAAAGGGTGATTTGATTACAATTTATGACATCACAGAAAATCCGAAACAACTAAAATTTAAGGAATTAGAAGGTGCACAACTTCCACGCGTTTTGAATGAAGTTGATGCCGCAGTCATCAACACAAACTTTGCACTTTTAGTTGACCTCAATCCGCTTAAAGATGCTATTGCTCTTGAGGACAAAGAATCCCCTTACGCAAATATTCTTGTCGTAAAAAGTGGTAATGAGAATGACCCGGATATTCAAGAATTAATTAAAGCCTTACAAAGCGATAATATTAAACGTTTCATCAACAATCAATATAAAGGTGCGATTCTCCCCTCCTTCTAAATCCAACCTATTGGCTAGTCCTTTTAAAATCTCTAGCCAATCTTCATTGAAATTTAAAATCTTTTTTGCTAGAATGAGAGCCCTTATTTTTAAATAAGTAGCTCACACATACCTCAATCCTTGCGATGAAATGGACGACATTTTATGAAGGTATGGCGGCAAAATCAAATCAAGGAGACCTTAAATGGTAACAATGAAAGATCTTTTAGAATGCGGTGTGCATTTTGGGCATCAAACAAGGCGTTGGAATCCAAAAATGAAAAAATTTATTTTTGGTGTAAGAAAAAATATCCATATCATTGATTTGCAAAAAACTTTGCGTTATTTTCGCTACACTTATAAAATTGTGCAGGATGCGGCAGCAGAGGGAAAAGTCATTATGTTTGTTGGAACAAAAAAGCAAGCCAGTGAAACCATTAAAGAATATGCAAACAAAATTGATGCACCTTATGTTAATTATCGTTGGTTAGGCGGAATGCTCACAAATTATTCGACAATTCGCAAATCTATTCGTAAGCTTGAAAATATTGAAGAAATTGAAGCAAATGGGCAAATTGACCTACTCACAAAAAAAGAAAAATTGATGCTTTTACGCAAAAAAGAAAAACTTGAAAAATATTTAGGTGGTGTGCGACACATGAAAAAAGCACCCGATATGATTTTCGTCATTGATGCGGCAAAAGAAAGAATTGCAGTTGCTGAAGCGAGGCGATTAGGCATTCCAGTAATTGCACCACTTGACACAAATTGCGACCCTGATTGCGTGGATTACCCAATTCCGGGTAATGATGATGCGATTCGCTCCATTCAACTGTTTTGTAAAGAAATTGCTGAAGCTGTCTTGGAGGGACGTGCACTTGCTGAGGGTGGAGAAGAGGCATTAAAGCAACAAAAAACACCTTCACTGGACGATGAAGCAACGGAATCAGAAATGCAAGAAATGGCGGCTCTTGTCGATAAAGTTCAGCAATAAAAAGGAAAAATGATGGCAGATATTAGTGCACAACTCGTAAAAGAATTACGTTCCAAAACAGACGCACCTATGATGGATTGCAAAAAGGTGCTTGTAGAAACAAACGGGGATTTAGATAAAGCGATTGACCTTTTGCGCGAAAGAGGACTTTCTAAAGCCTCTAAAAAGGCTGATAGGGTAGCAAGCGAGGGTGTAATTTCAATTCAAATTGCGGATGATTTCTCAAAAGCTGCAATGGTTGAAATTAATTCAGAAACAGACTTTGTTGCCAAAAATGAGACCTTTCAAGACTTAGTCGCAAAAACAACACAGGCTGTTTTCAGCAAAGAGATTACAACGGTAGACGACATTACATCTTTAGATATTCAAGGTACCGCTTTCAATGAATTCTTACAAGCTAATATTGCAAAAATCGGAGAAAATCTAGTTTTAAGACGATTGCACACACTTAAGGCGGATTGTCCGCTAACAATCATCAATGGTTATGTCCACACCAATAAGCGCGTAGGCGTTCTTATTGCACTTACATGCACAAAACCGGAATCTAAGGAAGCTACGATTGATCTTGCAAAAAAGTTTGCAATGCATGCAGCTGCAATGAAGCCACAAGTAGTTTCGTATAAAGAATTTGATGATGAGTTTATCCAAAAGGAAAAAATTGCATTAATTGCTGAATTGGAAAAAGAAAATGAAGAATTGGCACGACTCAAAAAGCCTTTACATAAAATTCCTCGATTTGTTTCCAAAAAAGAGATTACAGAGGAAATTATCAAAGAAGAAGAACAAAGGTTAAAGGAAGAATTGAAGGCACAAAACAAGCCTGAAAATATTTGGGAACGTATTATCCCGGGGCAAATTGAACGTTTTATTGCAGATAATACTTTGCTAGACCAACGTCTTACACTTCTTGGGCAATTCTATATTGTCGACGACAAAAAACGTATTGACCAAATCTTAGCAGAAGAGAACAAAAAACTAGGAGATAGCATTCATGTTCACGCTTATATACGTTTTGAGTTAGGTGAGGGTATTGAAAAGCAAAAAACAGATTTTGCAGCTGAAGTTGCTGCACAAATGGGCTAAGGGGAGTTTATGCTACTAGAAGCAAAGGGGCTAGAACACACTTTTGACTACCCTTTGTTTCATTCTGTAAACTTGCAAGGTAAGGCGGGCGAGAGCATTTCAATTGTGGGTTTGAGTGGGAGCGGAAAAAGCACACTTTTGCATATCTTATCCACGCTTTTGCGTCCACAAAAAGGGAGTGTAAATCTTTTTGGGCAGGATATTTATCGACTAAAAACTGATGACCTTCTTGCAATTCGCCGACATAAAGTTGGTGTTGTTTTTCAATCTCACTATCTATTTAAGGGTTTTGACGCCATTGAAAACCTTCAAGTTGCAGCCTTACTCACACAACAAGAAATCGATAAAACCTTACTTGAGAAGTTTAAAATCCTACATTTACTTAACCACTATGCAGGTAAGCTCTCTGGAGGAGAACAACAAAGACTTTCTATTGCAAGAGTTCTCACAAAAAAACCTCAAATCATCTTTGCTGATGAGCCAACAGGAAACTTAGACCAAGAAACCGCTTTTAATGTGATGGAAGCATTGTTTGATTACATTCAAGAACAAAATGCCCTTTTGGTGCTTGTTACGCACGATAAAGGTTTGGCTAAATGTTGCTCTCATTGTTATGAATTAAAAGAACAGCAGTTAATTCTTAGCTAGGATTCAGAATGCAACTTGTTTCACTTCTTACAGATGCTGGGGTGGCAAATTTCTTATTCCTCTTGCTTCGTTTCGCCGGGGTTTTCACATTCTTTCCTTTCTTTGAAAATCAACTCATTCCTGTTAGTGTTCGTGGAGCATTAACGCTTTATATGACTTTGCTTTTCTATCCTATTGTACCTCATCAAATTCCACCTATGGAACCTATTGCCTTTATTCTGGGTGGTTTATCGGAAATTATGCTAGGATTCTTAAGTTCTGTATTTCTACAAATTGTCTTTGGAATGATTAATTTTGGAGGTGAAACTATTAGCTTTAGTATGGGTTTGACGATGGCTAGTGCTTTTGACCCCGTTTCTGGAACGCAAAAAGCCATTGTTGGACAAATCATCGTTATGCTTGCATTATTGATATTGTTAGCAGCAAATTTTCACCACCTCATCTTAGAATTTGTTGCTTTTTCTCTCACGCAAATTCCGCTTGGCGGATTCGTGTTTTCCCCCCATATTGTTCCTTATATTGTCAAGGCATTCACAAACCTTTTTTTAATCGGCTTTACAATGGCATTTCCCATCGCTGCCTTGATTTTACTATCAGATATTATTTTTGGTATGATTATGAAAACGCACCCGCAGTTCAACCTTCTTGTTATCGGATTCCCCGTTAAAATTAGCCTTGCATTTATGGTGCTTATCGTGATTATTCCTGCAATTATGGTGCATTTTAAACGCGAAATTGCCCTTGCATTTGATGCACTACAAATGTTTTTTGTGAGATAAATATGCAAAATGTATCGCAAAGTATCTTGGTTCATATTTGTTGCTCTGTAGATAGCCATCATTTTTTAAGTGAATTAAAAAAACTCTACCCCACAACAAAAATAATCGGTTATTTCTACAATCCAAACATTCATCCCTTTGAAGAATATACACTGCGATTACTTGATGTAGAACGAAGTTGCAATTTGCTTGACATTGAATTAATTGATGAAGAATATGATTTTAATCATTGGCTAGTGCAAACAAAAGGTTATGAAGACGCACCTGAAAAAGGTGAGCGATGTGAAATTTGCTTTTCTGTACGACTGCACAAAACTGCAAAAAAAGCAAAACAACTCAATTTAAAATTTATCAGCACAACTCTTCTCACAAGCCCGATGAAGCCTCAAGAAGAATTATTTGCGCTGGGAGAAAAAATTTCTACACAATACAATCTTGGCTTCATTTCTCTTGATACACGTTCTTCAGGTGGCACACAACGACAACAAGCTCTCGCAAAAGAGGCAAAACTTTATCGTCAAAATTATTGTGGATGTTTATACGCCCTCACAAAACAACGCGATAAAAGCAGCAAACAACCCACAGAATTATTCTGCCCAATTTCTCAAAAACATTATGCAGAATTTCCTATACCCCTTCGCCTTGCACTCTACAAGAAACGTATGGAGCTAGAACAAAAACAAATCCCTTACCGCTTAATTAAGCAACGCAAAATGTTTTATTATCCACAATTCACGATTCTGTATGACCAATTTAAGAATCAACTACCCTGCTATGTTTTAACACATTCTTTATTTCCTTATTGCGGGAATTTAGACAAAATGCGTTCACAAAAAGTTGATATGATAAAACTCAAAAATGGCATTTTTTGTAGCCTCAATTCAGAGGTGTATATGTTAAGTTTAGAGTTTTATAATCATTTCTTCAAGCGAAAAGATTCAAGCATTACAGAATTATTATTTTCAGGAACAAGCACGGAAGAAGAATTAGAATGTAGAAATGCCATTGAAGGCGATAGGCTCGGAAGTAGCCTCATTCTGGTGGTAGATTCTCCGCAAGAAAGCAGGTATTCAATAACACATTTCGCATTCTTTCAAGAAGAAATTTTAGAGCGAATTGTCACAGAAGAGTAATGCTAGATAATAGTGATTTGCTAAAAGAGAATTAAAAATATACAAGTTGGAATACTTTTTGCTAAAAAACCATAATCCATTTAACCCTGCCTTAAAATTTCCACACTAAAACCCCCTCAAATAACCTTAAACCTTTAGGGTTTGGCGATAAAAAGTCAGAAATCTCCTTTTTATTCATAAAAATTCTTAAAATTGGAACGAAACTTGCTTTATACTTTTAAAATTTCAACTTAAAAAAGGATGAACGATGTTAAAATCACTATGGGCAGGTGTGAGCGGAATGCAAGCACACCAAGTTGGTCTTGATGTTACCAGTAACAATATTGCAAACGTAAATACAACTGGTTTTAAATCTTCTCGTGCAAACTTTGCTGATATGATATATCAACCAAGAAGGGGGGCAACAACTCCTCAAGGTGGATTAGGTGGGCTCAATGCTTTTACAATCGGTTTGGGTGGTAGCGTTAACTCTACAACAAGAGTTCACGAACAAGGTTCCTTAAAGTCTACAAACTGGAAGGGTGATCTTGCTTTAAGCGGTCAAGGATTCTTTATTGTTAGTGGAGATGGCGGACGCACTCGTGCCTTAACACGTGATGGGCAATTTGGATTTGACGCACAAGGAAACTTCTTAAACAATGCAGGTTATATTGTGCAAGGTTGGACAAAAGACATTTCTTCTTTTGGCAAAACATGTGCAATCAATGAAAACCAAGTGGATACAAGCGGACCTATTTCAGGCATTCGTATCGATCCTAAAATGGTTATGCCAGCAAGAATGACAGATAGCGTTAAAATTGCAGCAAGCTTAACCTCAAGCGACTACACAGATAATGTAGCTTGTTCTTACGCGCTTGATAGCAGTGGACATACCATCGCAAATGACAATAATAGAATCTATGATAGTAAAGGTAATAGAACGCAAGTTCCAGATGATATGGGAACTCTATTCTCTTCTGATGGAAATGCAATGAAACTTCAACATGGACAAGGCATTTGGGTCAGTTATAGAGATACAGAGCTTACAGCAGGTATCAACCAAGCTTATATTACATCAGCAACTGCAACTGTTACACAAAGCATCACACTGAACGGACAAAAAATTTCTTTTGTCAATAACTCAACCTCAACAAATGTAACAAGTGTGGAAGCAGCAATTAAAGCAATCAATAATTATACCGACAAAACAGGTATTAGGGCTTATGCAAGCGGTTCTACAGGAATTCAGCTTATTAATGATAACTCAATTGATGGGGATTCTAGCACAAAAAATATCCGCATTGGTGCTGTTATACCTGCTGATGGTGTGTTCTCATTCTTTAAAGATGTCACTATGCTTGATTCTTTTGGTGCTAAGGAGCTTCCAAATGGTGATATTGTACGCGAAACAGCATTTAACTACAAATACACAACGCAAAGCAACCTACAAATGACTTCTACACAAGGAAGAGTCTTTAATTCTACAGAAGACTTGCGTCGATGGATGCAATATGATGCAAATATCCAGAAGAACTCTCACGCTGTTTCTATGGCAGCTGCTGCCGGTGGACTTTTCCCTATTACTATCTCTAACTACTCTATTGCACCGGGGCAAACAGGAGCAGCAGGAACACTATCTCCTTGGGGGCAAGGGACAGCAACCAACCCGCAAGAGAGTTCAGCATGGACACGTTTGAATTCTGTCAGTGTAACAATGAATGAATGGGGACAATTTGTTATGCAAAACAATCAAGATGGATTGCTTGATGAAGACATTACACAAGTGCCAAATCCAGGACAACTACCGGGTCCAAATAGTGCAAACAACTTGAAAATCAATATTGCGAATTACCAAAGCAAGAAAGTACCAAGCAATGTTTTATTTGGTAAGATGATGGGAGGATTAAATACAAGTGCATTAACAGAAGCTGGACCAGTAAGCTCAACAGGAAGCTTTAAAGTACCTAAACTCACAACTTCCTTCGATATCTTTGATAGCTTAGGAAATAAGCACACTCTAACAGTTGAATTTAGAAAGAAAGATGATTTAGAGTGGACATTCAGCCTTAAGTTACCAGAACCTGCGGAATTCACGCCACCTAATCCTGATATGCCAAATGTATTAGAAGGTGGAAGCATTACTTTTAACCGCAATGGTGGACTTCAGTCTGTGCAACCCAACAAATTCATCTTCAATCCGCGTTCAGGAGCAACTTCTCCACAAGAAGTTGATATCGACTTTGGACAAAATGGAGTTAATTCAGATTACAAGGGTGTAACAAGCACAAATGAAGAAAGTGCAGCGAGAAATCACGACCAAAATGGTTGGGCATCAGGGACACTCACAGATTGGAGCTTTGATGCAAATGGTATTTTAATTGGTGAATTCAACAATGGTAAGAATTTTGCACTTGCAAAAGTTGCTATCGGAACGGTAGCGAATGAATCTGGTTTGAATAGCTGGGGTAATAACCTCTTTGGAGTTTCTCCAAACTCTGGTGATATTGTTGTGGGTGAGGCAAATAAAGCAGGAAACGCAAATATAGAACCCTCAAAACGCGAACAATCCACAGCCGACTTGAGTGAGGAACTTACGCAACTTATTGTAATACAAAGGGGTTATCAAGCAAACTCCAAAACCGTAACAACTTCAGACCAAATTCTGAATACTCTGTTGCAGCTTAAGCAATAATTTTCAATGGCTAGGGCTTAGGGCTTTAGCCACCTCTTGGGTATTTTATGAGACATTCTGGCTTAGTAGATGTATGCCTCATTTAAAAAATATTTCAAGATATTTTGGTATAATTTCGTCGTTTCTCCTTTAAATAGTTTAACCTCCTATTCCAGTTCCTCCATTCTGAAATAGGAGGTTTTTTCATTTTTATTAATCTGTTATCTTAATTTTTTGTTTGTGGTCATTTCTTGCGAAAATTATCGCTCTTTAAGTGTAATTATTACAAGCTTAGTCATCTTGTTTCATAAATTATCACATATAAGATTGTGTAAATAGTGTAATCCTGCTACAATTTCAAATAACAAAATACAGGCGAGGTTAAAATGAATTTTAAACCCATTTCTTTAGCAGATAAAGATTTGATTGAAAAGTATCAAAAAGAGGCGGATTATGAAATATCCGACATCTCTTTTACAAATTTATTTTTATGGAGTTTTTCGCGCTCTATCTCTTTTTGTGAAATTCACGACACCCTTTGCATTCAAACCACTTACCCCCAACAAAAACCTTTTTTATTCCTTCCATTAGGTAAGGGGGATAAAAAGGCAGCTTTAGAGGAAATTATTGCTTTTTATCAAAGTCAAAATCTACATTTTTCCATTCATTCTCTTAGTCAACAAATGAAAGAAGAGCTAGAACAAATTATGCCTAATCGCTTTACGTTCACTTATAATCGAGATCGCTCTGACTATGTCTACTCCATTCAAGAATTAGTTGAACTAAAAGGGCGAAAATTCCATAAGAAAAAAAATCATCTTAATCGTTTCTATGAGGAGTATCCAAATTTTTCTTATCGAGTTCTGAACATTTCTAATCGTTTTGAATTGATTGAGGTATGGAATAATTGGTTTAGCCATACACAAGAACCAACACAAGGATTAAAAAATGAATATATTGGCATCTTAAATGCGTTGGAAAATTTTGAAAATATGAATTTTACATGCGGAATTTTATATGTGAATGATGAAATTATTGCTTTTAGTTTAGGGGAACCGCTAAATCACAATAGTGTTGTGATTCATATTGAGAAAGCAAATATTTCTTATCATGGTGCATATCAGGCAATAAATCAATTATTTTTAGAAAAGCAATGGCAGAATTATGAATGGGTAAATCGTGAAGAAGATTTAGGAATTGAAGGATTAAGAAAAGCAAAAATGAGTTATCACCCTGCTTATCTTGTAGAAAAATTTGATGGTTTTTTAATTTAGCCACAATTTATTAATCTTTTTTATCATAAAATATGATATGATTTGATAATAAGAGTGGGAGGGGAGTATGCAGCAAAATTATGAAAAATTGTCTATTCGTTTGGGAAAAATTTTAGAGTTACTTTATGAGGGTAAGGAGTTCTCGCTCAAAGAATTGAGTGAGAAATTTGGTGTGAGCGAACGCACTTTACAGAGGGATTTGTATGAAAGATTGGGGGATAAAATCACAAAGCAAAATGGCGTTTTCAAACTTTTAAACCATACTCAAATCCAGCACCAAAACCGATATGACCGCACAATATCTATTCTTAAAGAGGTAAGTAAGGGCATTGGGGAAGATTTTTCAAAAACAGCTGATGAAATTTTTGATCTTTTCAAGATTGCACAAAGGGATTCTTATGCGACAAAGTTATTCCTTGATGATATTAGTGCAAAAAGTGCACTAATCCATAAAATTGAGAATGCTATTACTCAAAATTTTATTCTAAAAATTCGATATAAATTTCACGATATGCCCATCGAATGTGTGGTTACGCCTATACAGATTGTATGTTTAAATGGTATTTGGTATTTGATTGCAGCAAATCAAGATGGCATCTGCAAAATTAATATTAATTCCATCGTTAAACTAAAATCCAAAAAAGACAAAAAGGGGCAAAATATTCCCCAGCAAAAAAATATTCAAGATATTGTGGGTGAATCTTTTTGCATTAAAGAATCCCGCATTAATGTTAAATTACAAATTAATAGCGAAATTGCAGACTACTTCAAAAACAAAAAATTTACAAATTTACAAACAATTATTGAGCAAGATAACAAGAATCTCGTTGTAGAATTTGCCGTATCGAGCCTTGAGGAAATTAAAGGAGAAATATTGCGTTGGTTACCTTATGTGATTGTTTTAGAACCAAAACTCTTAAGAGATGACATACAAAAAACGATTCTTGATTACCAAAAACTACTGAATAATCAAGAATCCTTAGCCTAATAATTTAGGCTGAAACACTCACCATAAAGGTGTATTTGGTGTTCTAGGTAAGCCTTTCATTAATCGAATATCGTCAACAAATCCATTGAGATTCACAGCTGAAGCACGGATAAGATGTTGCAAAAGTTCGTCCCTTAAACCAATGGAATGATTATAGATATAAGCTTGAATAGCCTGTTGCCATTGCCCTTGTGCAACATCGACTGTAAATTCTCTCCACAAGCTATTTGCCGACCAAAGCACTTCCCCGCTACCTGGCTCAATCAGCAAAATCTCCCCGCGCATAGAAATAGTAATTGCATTGGGTGTTTTTGGAGGAAGGGCTATGCCTCTAAGTGGATTAGGTTGTGGTTGTGTATTTTGCCCTTGCTGTTGTTGTGGAGTCCCTTGCCCTTGTTGCGGTAAATTCTGCCCTTGCGTATCGCGTAGATTCTGGCTATAGTTTCCTGACCCGCGTCCAGCTTGCGAATGATTGAGTTTTTGTGCAGAATCCAACGCTGGATCTGCTCCTTTTGTAGCTTCATTTTGTGCTATTTTCTCCATCTCTGCATTCTTCGGATTTGGCTTTTTAGGTTGTTGTTGTTGGCTTTGTACATTTTGCGGTTGGGGTTGTTTTGGAGGTTGCAGAGGTTGTGGAGCATTTGCAGCCTCAATGGCGGCAATTTCCTCTGGCGTATAACTCAATGTTGTACCTTGAAATTCTTTGACCGTAATATAAACACGTGAATAAAAAACTGCTGGTAAACGATTAGCCTCATCAACGCTAATGGGGTATTGTGGATAATAGCTCACAATCTGCATTCTTTTCTCCCCCAACAAAGACGGAAAATCTCGATTGAAAACATCTACACTCATTCGTGCATAAGACTCAACAACAGGTGCGAATCGGTTATAATTGTTTTGTGTCATTCCATAATCAATACTAATCAATGTTGGAATGTAACCAATATAGCTATCATAGTTAATGCGCAACGGACGATCCGTACGTGTGAATCCAACTGCGTGATTAGAACTTCTCGGGGGATTTGGCTCTTGCGTTTTAGGTGGGGGCATAGAGGGAAGTTGCATAGACGGAACTTGCGTTGTGAGATTAGATTCTTGATGTGTGATGTCACTAGCTGGAGGCTGGTCGCCTTCAAAGCCAAACCATGAGCAACCACTAAGCAATAATGTTGCTGGAATGACAAGTTTAACAAGAGATTTCATAAAGTTTTTTCCTTTCACTTGAACTAGCTATATTAAGCTGCTTTCTGTATTTTGTAATTGTGCGTCTTACAAGAGTAATGCCAAAATGCCCTTCAACAATTTGCAAAAGTTTCATATCGCTAAGAGGATGTTTGCGATCTTCATTCTTTACCAAATCAGCAATAAAATCCTTAATGGCGGCGTTAGAAGTATCTTCATCAATTGCTGTTGCAAAGAAACTTTTCAGAGAAAAAATTCCACGATTGCATTCAAGATATTTTCCAGAAATAGCACGTGAAATTGTTGATGGTGCATGATTGAACTCATCAGCAAGATCCTTAAGTTTCATTGGGCGAATTTCCCCCCCTTTGAAAAAATCGTATTGATATTCTACAATCATTAGCCCAATTTTGTAAAGTGTCGCTTTACGCATCTCAAGAGCATCAACTAAGTCTTTTGCTTCCTTGATTTTATTGCGTATATAACTATCCTTGGATTTAACCTTGCTATCTTCAATAATAAGAGTGGGATAACAAGTATCATTGATACTAACTTCTATCTCCCCCCCTTCTTCCAGCACAAAGACTTCAGGGATAACCTCTCTATCACTGGCAAGATAATCGATTGCTGGAGGATTTTTAAATTTCTGAATCACTTTCATGGCTTCCTCATAGTGAACGCGTTTTTTGAAATGAGCATGATTTTGTAAATCAGCCACAATCTCCAAGCAGAGGGCGTAAATTTCGCTACTACATTCTGCTTGCTCTAGCTGAAACAAAAATGATTCCATAATGTCACAAGCACCAATTCCTGGAGGCTCTAAATAAGAGAATCTTTTACGGACTTTTTCACATTCTTCTACACTACATCCGCAATCTTGGGCAATTTGTTCCATATCACCATCAAAATAACCCTCATCATTTATATCCTCAATAATCATTTCTGCAATTTTACACGACTTTGGAGTCGGGAATAATGGAGCTGCAATTTGTTCTAGCAAAAATTCATAGAGGCTTTTTTTAGCTAAGCAAAAACGTTCTATACTATCAGAAATCCCACTCCCGCTACGAGTCTTTTCGCGTTTAGTTTTCGTATTCAGACTATTTTGTCTTGGATTATCAATTTGCACATAGGGATTATCGCTTGTAACCTCATTCAAAGTGCTTTCCAGGTCATCAATAGAACTTTGCAATATCGGCAACCAACTCTTAAGGGTGGCAGAAAGCTTGGCTTTATTCTGAATAGAAGTGCGTAATTTCATAGCTTAAAATGCTCGCCTAAATAGTGCTTACGCACCAATTCATTATTATAAATTTCCTTACTGCTTCCTTGTGCCAACAATTCCCCTCCTTTAATCACATAAGCACGATGGCACACACCTAATGTTTCACGTACATTATGGTCAGTAATCAAAACACCAATACCAAATCCAACAAGCTGTTCAATAATTTGTTGAATATCCCCAACCGCCAACGGATCAACTCCAGCAAAAGGTTCATCAAGCAAAATAAATTTTGGTTTTTTCACTAAAGCACGTGCAATTTCCACACGTCGACGTTCACCACCGCTTAGACTAATCCCTTTTCGCATTCTAATAGGCTCGATATTAAAAGCCTCCAGCAACTCTTCAATGCGATGTGCTCGTTCTTGTTTAGGCAAGGAAACTTCAGCCGCCAAAGCAAGATTATCCTCTACGCTTAAATCTTTAAAAACACTCGATTCTTGCGGTAAATAACCGATGCCTTTGAGTGATCTTGCGTGCAGAGGTAGAGAAGAAATTTCAACATCATCAAAAAAAACTTCGCCACTCGTTGCCCTGAGCAATCCACAAATCATATAAAATGTTGTTGTTTTTCCTGCCCCATTAGGTCCCAACAATCCAACAACTTCCCCGCTATGAACATCTAAAGAAACACCGCGAACAATCTGTGTTTTTTTGATTTGCTTAGTTAAATTCTCTGCCTTCAGAGTGTGCATTGCCCCAATCCTATTCGATATTTGCGTTTATCCCTTAGTGCTTCTATCCCAACTTTTAATGATATTATACCCATTTTCATACAAATTGTCTCTATTTTTTCATCACCCCATTCAATAAAATGAATCCCTTTTTGCTGAATTTCCTCTGTTATGCCTAATTCTAGGATATCATTTAGCTCATAGCGATACAAATCATAATGATGCAAAAAGGAAATGGATTGATGTGTGCTAGGATAGGTTTGGAGAAGATTAAATGTAGGAGAAGTGATGGAATCAATACCTAAGATTTTTCCAAAAGATTGCACTAAGGTTGTTTTACCTGCCGCTACTTCCCCCTGCAACAAAAAAACCCGCCCTTCTTGTTGGTAGTATTCAAAAATTTTCAAGAAAAGTGGATTGTTTTGATTTTGCAAATCTTGTTGACTTAAAACAAATTCTGTATATTCTTTGTTCATTCCAATTTCCCTTTCTTAATAACAATATCTTTAATATTTAAGAATTGATTAGCGGCTTGTACAATTGGAATATTAAGGAGTCTATCTATTTCCTTTTGTTGTGAAGAATCTATCTTTTGAATAAGTTTTTCTGGATGCGACACAAATTCTTCTTGCTGTGCTGTTGACTCTGTATGGGAAGAATCATTTTGTTCTAGCTGGATACGAACTTCCTGTCCATTGTTGGCTTTGCTATAAATTTCTTGCACAAAATGCTTAATCATAGAATAGCTATTCTTAAGACGTTCCTTGCATTGCCCCGTTGCAGAACTTTGCCACGATAAAACTCCATCAATAAAAGAGATAAATTGAATGTGCTTCTCAAAACATTCACCTAACTCAAAGTTGCGATCATAAATTTTTGTTTTCAGTTGTGCAAAAAGATTTTCTGGTTCTGAAACAGGAAGGGTAATGATGGGTGTTGGCTTTGCATTCTTACTTGAAGATTCTTGATAAGATGCTGGTGTAGGCAGAGAATTTGCCGCTTTAATCGCATTTGTTTTACCAAAAATTTCATGCTCTAAATTCTTAATCATCTCTTCAATATTCATTGTTTTCAGTGCTTCAAGCATTTTTAATAGACTAAGCGTCAACACAAAGGAGCTATTAGCATTGAGGTATAAAAGTTGTTTGCTATCTGTAATAATGCGGAAAAATCTATCAATAGTAACAAGCGGAAAGAGATTGTTCCCATTACGCAATGATTCGTTCAAATGGTTTGCAATTTCCTCTAAAACCATTTCACATTCATAGCTTTCAAGCTCTTCTGCAATTTTAAACACATTTTCCTTATCTTCTTTTTGTAATGCTTCAAACAAAGAATCTAGCAATATGGGGTCAAGAATCCCAAGCATTTGTGCGACAGAAGCCGCTTCAATACTATTTTTAGAGTAAATAATAGCTTGATCAAGCAAAGTCAATGTATCGCGAAGACTCCCACCACCGCTACGCACAATCATTTCTAAAGCATCTTGTTTATAAGGAATATTCTCTTTATTAAGAATATTAATCAGATGGTTAAGAACAATTCTTGGTGGAATTTTTTTAAATCGAAAATGTTGAGAACGACTAAGAATTGTCGGTGGAATTTTTAAGACATCTGTTGTCGCAAGAATGAACTTAACATAACTGGGCGGTTCCTCAAGGGTTTTTAAAAGTGCGTTATAGGATTCGCGCGTAAGCATATGCACCTCATCAATGATAAAAACCTTAAATCTACCCATTGTAGGAGCATATTTGGTTTGCTCGATAATCCCGCGGATATCATCAATTTTGCGTGAAGAGGCGGCGTCCATTTCAATAATGTCTAAATGCCGTCCGTTTGCCGCCGCTTTACAATTTGCACACTCATTACAAGGTGTGCTTGTTGGTCCTTGATCGCAATTTAAAGATTTTGCAAAAATTCTAGCACTTGATGTTTTTCCACTTCCTCTTAACCCTGAAAATAAATATGCATGCCCCAACCTTCCGCTATCAAGGGCTAAGGAAAGGGTTTGGGATATGGAATCCTGCCCAATGAGTTCACTAAAGACACTTGGGCGATATTTAATAGCTAGGGCAGTAAACATTGCTAATCCTTTATTTTTTGCAACCAAATAGCTGATTCTAAATGATGCGTATAAGGAAACTGGTCAAAAACAGCACAGCTAATTATGCGGTGAGTTTGGCTAAGAATCTTTAAATCTTGCAACATTGTACGAGGATTACAAGAAACATAGGCAATATAAGGAAAAGTTGTTGCAAATGTAGCAATATTATTGCCCAGCCCTGCACGTGGTGGGTCAACAAAAAGGGTTGAAAAATGAAAATCTTGTAGATTTATATCAGAGAATCTTTTAAAAATGCGTTTTTGCAATAGGGCAGCTTGTAAATCTTCAGCATGCATACGCACTAATGTTGTGTTTTGAATATGATTTAAATGGCAATTTTCAATCGCAGCCTTAAGGCTTACACGTGAAACTTCTGTGGCTAAAACCTTCTGAAAATATCTTGAAAGCGGAAAAGTAAAATTACCTAAACCGCAATATAATTCCAATAAATCTGAATTTTGAATGGGAATTGTTTGGGAAATTTGTTTCGCCACCCACTCAATCATCTTTACATTCATAAAAGAATTTGGTTGTGAAAATGCACCCTCATACAAGCGATAAACAAAATCATATCTTTGCTGGTTTAATTTTACTTGTAGTGTCTGTGTAATAAATTCGTTTTGTAAAGCTATTTTTTGTTTACGACTTCTTCCGATAAGATGAATGGAATGTAGATGTGAGCAACATTTTTGCAATTTTACCTGGAGCTGCTTTGCCGATTCTTCCCACTCTGGCTTTAAAAACTTATGATACAGGAGTGTGATAAGAATTTCTGTTTGTGTTGCAAGAAAATTGACTCCAAATAAATGTTGACTAAGTATCTTTTGAAGAGATAAATATTCCAATAAAGGCATAAAAATATCTTGAATGGGCTGCAAAACAATTTCACAATGCTGAATAAAAACAGGTTGATTTTCTAAACCACGCAAGGTATAGAAAATTTTATCTTGTTTATGGAAAATACCAAACTCCGCCCTTGCACGAAAAGAATGGTGAGGGGAAGAAAAAGCTGTAAAATGTACATCTTGCAAGAATGTGCACAATATTTCTCTGAAATCTCTGCATTTTTCTGCAAACTGCCTTTCATAAATATCCCCACCTTTAAAATGCTTAAAAGAACAACCACCACAAGTTTCCCATTGAAGACAATTCATGTGAACTCTACTTTATTCCGTCATTTGAAACTAGCGACAAGGTTTCCTGCAAGCAGATTAAATCCATCAACGAGCACAAAGATAAGAATCTTGAAAGGTAGAGAAATCATCACCGGTGGTAGCATCATCATACCCATTGCCATCAAAATGGAGCTAACAACCATATCAATTGCCAAAAAAGGTAAATAAATCAAAAAGCCGATTTGAAAAGCTGTCTTAATCTCGCTAATCATAAAAGCTGGAATTGCAATGAGTAAAGGTACATCATCAATTGTTTGAGGATTATCCATTTGTCGTATACGATAAAAAAGGGCAATATCTTTTTCCCTCGTATTACGAATCATAAACTCCTTAAATGGGCGTACGGCACGGTCAAAAGCCACTTCATATGAAATCTGTTTATCCAAATAAGGACGAATACCCACCTCATAGCTTTGCTTTGCCACAGGTTCCATAATAAAAAAAGTTAGCACCATTGCCAATGAAACTAATAATTGTGTGGGCGGGGATTGTTGTGTTCCCATTGCAGTTCTAAGAAAAGAAAATACAATGATAATCCGTGCAAAGCTTGTCATTACAAGAACTAAGGAAGGGGCTAAAACAAGCAATGTAAGAATAACAACAATGTTTAATGTTGTTACCAAATCGCCCGGGTCAGTTGGTGCACCGATGGTTAAATTCACACTCGGAGGCGTGGGGGCGATAGGTGGCATTGCTGGAGTTTGTGCACGCATCTGTGCTTGTTGTTGCATTGCTGAAATAGGTTGCGGTGGCTGTGGCGTAACAATTGGTTGATTCGCGTTAGCAGGAGCCGCAAACACAGAAATATTAATCAGCACCGCACTAAGCAAAAGTACTCTAAAGAATCTTTTTGCAATAGTCATCGCTGGAAACCTTGAAGTGTCTTTTGTAAAATATTCTCCTGAATAACATTCTTAACATCTTGTCCCTCATCAAGACGTTTAGGATAGAAATGCAAATCCACTCTCTCGTTACCTTCCCTACTTTTCGCATCTCTAGCATAAGTGAGAGGATCTTTATCACCACGACCAAATGTAAATATTCTATCAGCAGCAAATCCTTGATCTTTGATAATGCGTGAAACACTCAATGCACGCATTGCAGTAAGAGTTAATTTGTCATTATATTCCGCCTCTGTGGGTAATGGGTTTAAATCCGTATGTCCTCGCACTTCTACATAAACATTATCCGGAAATCTCTTTGCTAAGGCTGCAATTCTGCGGACAAATTGCTCCCCATCAGCATTACGAATATTTACCTTACCGGCATCAAAAAGCAATCCTGCAGGAAGACGCAAAATAAACCCCTCACTACCATCACCTTTAATATCTGAAGTTCCATCGGATACTTGTAGCATTTCTTGCAATTCAATATACAGAGTCTCTACTCTACGCACCTCATCTGAAAATTCCGGCGATGGAATCATCTCTGTTTGTGTTTGCACACGATTCTTGCCGGGTTCTGTTTTTACGCCACCTGGCAGAATGCTCATTGCACCATCAATACTCCCCTCTGCTTCAGAGAGCTTTTTACCATCAAAAGACGCCATTGAAAGCAACAAAATGAAGAATGTCAAAAGGAGACTCATCAAGTCTCCGAATGTCCCTAACCAAGTAGGCAATACATCTGGACAATCACAAGACGGGCATTTTGCCATTCTTTCTCCTTATTATTCAAACTGGCTAATTCTTTGCGAAGGTGGCAAGAAAGATAGAAGTTTTGTTTCCAGATTTCTTGGGTTATCACCTCGTTGAATCGACATAATCCCCTCTAAAACAAGTTGCTTAACAAGTGCTTCATCATTTGCACGTAAAATAAGAATACTATTAATCGGAGAACCAAGAACATTACCAATCAAAGAACCATAAAAAGTTGTAATCAACGCCACCGCCATCGCTGGTCCAATCGCCGAAGGGTCAGACATATTCAAAAGCATTGCCACCAAACCAATAAGTGTCCCAAGCATTCCATATCCTCCTGCTAACGCACCCCAAGTTGAAAAAATACTTGCATTCTCTTTATGTCTTGAAAGGGTTTGGTCCATATCTAATTCCAAAAGCTCACGAATCGTGTCTGCCTCAGCACCGTCAATAGCCATTCCAAGCCCTTTGCGCAAAAACTCATCTTCTTCTTGGTTTGCACTTTGTTCAAGTGACAGGATTCCATCTCTCCTCGCTTGCGTAGAATAGTCCACCATTTTTTTGACAAGTCCGGGAACATCAACTTGTGGTGGCTTAAAAGCAATCATAAAGAACTTAAATGTACCTTTTATGTGCTCCATCTTATAAGAAATCAACAATGCGGCAATCGATCCTCCAAAAGTAATCAACACGGAAGGAATATCAATATAGGGTCCAATTCCAGCTCCAGTCATCATCGCCCAACCTAAAAGAATCCATACCGCCACCATACCAATGACTGATGCTATATCCATACGCTAAACCTCTCTTTGGTTTAATTTTCTATAAAAATTATAGTGTAAAATTAGGAATTATATAGGTAATTGTGTTAAAATCATCTAAAGCTAAGAGCAATTTTTTTGAGTTTTTTTATCGAGAAGGAGAATATATGCGTAATTGTTCAATTGTGATTTTAGCAGCAGGTATGGGAAGTCGAATGAAGTCCTCTACGCCTAAAGTTTTGCATCAGATTTGTGGGCGAGAAATGCTTTATTATAGCTTAAAAGAAGCATTAAAAATAAGTGATGATGTGAGCGTTATACTTTATCATTCAGCAGATAAAATACAAGAAGTTATGCAACAACATTTTCCAAAAATTCGTTTCATCAGACAAGATTATGAGAATTATCCCGGAACAGGTGGTGCGATTATATCTTTTTTAAAATCTTATACACCTAGATACCCCTCTTTGTTAATTTTAAATGGTGATATGCCTTTGGTGCAAGCAGAAGAATTGCAACAATTTTTAGATACAAATGCAGAAATTGTAATGAGTGTATTGCGTTTGCAAAAAGGTGATGGCTATGGACGTATTATTATGCAAAATGGGCAAGTTAAGGGCATTGTGGAAGAAAAAGATGCAACATTAGAGCAGAAGAAAATCAATATTGTAAATGCGGGAGTGTATCTTATTTCTTGTGAGGTGCTGCAGAGATTCCTACCTTGCTTGAACAACAACAATGCACAACAAGAATATTATTTAACAGACATTGTGAGCTTAGCTTTAGAGAAAAAAATTTTACTTCAACCGCTAGAAGTGAAAGAGGAGAATTTTAAGGGTGTTAACACAAAACTTGACTTAAGCATTGCAGAAGAAATTATGCTTGAACGTATTCGGAATTATTGGTTAAATGAGGGTGTGATTATGCATCAAAAAGAGAGTATTTATATCGATGAACGTGCTGAATTTATCGGGGAATGCGAAATTGAAGGGGGTGTAAAGATTTTTGGGAATTGCAAAATTATTGACTCGATAATTAAGGCACATAGTGTTGTAGAATTCAGTGAAATTGCCCATAGCGATATTGGTCCCTTCGCACACATTCGCCCTCAAACACAAATGATTAATACACATATTGGAAATTTTGTAGAAGTCAAAAAAGGTATTTTAAAAGGTGTAAAAGCCGGGCATTTAAGCTATCTTGGAGATTGTGAGATTGATGAGGGGAGCAATATTGGTGCGGGTGTGATTACTTGTAATTATGATGGCAAACAAAAACATCAAACAAGAATTGGAAAAAATGTTTTTGTAGGTAGCGACACACAACTTGTTGCACCCATTAATCTTGCTGATGATGTTTTAATTGCAGCTGGAAGCACAATTACAACTGATGTTCCTCAAGGGTCTTTGGCTATTTCTCGCACAAAGCAAAATCATAAGGAAAATTTCTTTTATACATTTTTTAATAAGGAGAAAAAGTGAATCTTAAGGTAAACGGAAATCAATCAGCAAACTATGAAGAGGGTATTTCATTGCAAAAGCTTATTGAAAAATTGGGGGTAGATTCTAAGGTTTTAGCAGCTGCTGTGAATATGGAAATTGTGAAAAAAGATGCATGGAAAGAAAAAATTTTACATGAAAATGATGAAATTGAATTATTGCATTTTGTGGGTGGAGGAAGTCGATAAAAGGGCTGAATTCTTCTGAAATATTTGTATTTTAGAAGAATTTACCTGCAGTCTTGACAAAAAGAATAAAATCAGATATAATCCAATCCTTGTTTAATCGTTAGACCCGTTAGCTCAGTTGGTAGAGCAATTCCCTTTTAAGGAATGGGCCGTTGGTTCGAATCCAACACGGGTCACCATTCTTTTTGCTAAATTAGTGGCCCCGTCATCTAGTGGTTAGGATACCACCCTTTCACGGTGGCTACAGGGGTTCGAGTCCCCTCGGGGTCACCAAGTTAGTGCAAATTTGATTTTCTGTATTTTTTGGTCGCTTAGCTCAGTTGGTAGAGCGCCACCCTTACAAGGTGGATGTCATAAGTTCGAGTCTTATAGCGACCACCATCTATGGAGCGGTAGTTCAGCTGGTTAGAATACCTGCCTGTCACGCAGGGGGTCGCGGGTTCGAGTCCCGTCCGCTCCGCCACTCTTTTTCACTACATCCATCTTTGTTGGTTTTTTTATCCCTAAATGTCAGCTACTTGGATACTATTGGGTAGTAGGCGATACCTTTTAAAATCCCTTATTTGGATATAGCCAACAAATAATGTTTAGAATACTTTACTATTGCTAAGATGGGATTAATGTTTTGAAATTTACTCGAATATTTTTAGCCTTTAGAACAAGTACTTATCTTGATTATTTCCACAGAAGTAGACATGGAATGTAACATATGATTCTTTTAAAAGTGATGGATTAAATAACAGTAGGGTTGATTTTATCTTTAAGTTTGGTCGTTCTCTCAAGTTCGCATAATCTAAAATATTATTTTTTTCGCTAAACCTAACAATACCCCAAGCTTAAGAGCTAAATTTTAAATGTGAAAATGGTTGTATGGCACATTGTGCTTAAAGAGACTTACAAATAACACCACTCGATAAGCAAAGAGTCTATAATAACTGCCCCCCATCGCTTGATTTTGATAAGCGGGGGCAATCGTCTCTCAATAACTAAAACTGCAAAGTAGATTGTCCATAAGGGTTAGTCCTAACAAATTGACGAATCTTACGAATATTATCCATCTTTTCTTTTAGAACACCCTTGCTTTCTTGAAAAATTTCAATTCCCTGCTCTAAATAACTTAAAGCCTCCTCTGCTTTTTCTCGACTTTCAAATTCTTGAGGCAATGCCTCAAAAGCTACAATTAACTTTTCAGGATCACGTTCTACAATAGCGACTTTAAACTGCGTTTCCCAACAACTCATTTGGATGAACCTCTCTCCATGCTTCAAGAAGTCCGCGTGTAACACGAACAACTGTATCAATTTTTGTAACATCATCTTCTACATTGGCTTGAGTAAGAAGTTTAATTTGATGCGTATAAAGCCCAGTGAGGTAATGTGCAACCTCTCCACCTCTCTCATAATCCAACGAACTTAGAAGTTCCGCAAAAATATCGGTAATTCTATTAATGTAATAAATTTTTTTCTCGATATCTTCGTCTTCTATACCCTTTTTCGCCAAAGCACTAAAGCGCAAAATGCCCTCATACAGCATTTCAACAAGTTTTGCTGGCGATTCTACAGATGCCGAACTCTGTGCATAAGCACCATAAGCCTTTCCTTTTTGCATATCCACTCCTTTGCTGCCTTACAAATTCCTAACTTTATCGCTTATTGGTTACCACTCATAGCACCAATCATCGTGCTGATTTGTTGTCCCTGCATTTGATATTTACTAATCATTGCATCATATTTTGACCATTTCTCTTGCATGCTTTCATAGCGGTTGTTAATACGTTCTTCATCAGCTTTCTTGTTTGTGTCAAGTCTATCATAATCACTCTTAAGGGATTGCTCATAAGCTTTAAGAGTACTGAAACTATTCTTTTCATCAAATAGCCCCTTGACGAGTTTGTCAAACTGTGTAAAGATACCTTCAATCTCAACTTTATGACCGCCCACACGTTTATAAACAGGATTACCTTCTTCATCCCTACCTGTCATAATCTCTGTTCCACCAATCAATGCTTCACCACCCTTGAAGAACGCCATAGCTGCTTCTGGATCTTCTTTGTATTTCTTTTGAAGTGTCGCTTTATCTAAAGTCAATTTGCCATCTGAATTAACCTCAATTCCATACTTCAATAAACTCCCATCAGAGCCTGCAGTATAGCTTATAATGTTGGCGAGGCTCGACTTAATATCACGTATAGCAGAATCACCCTGAAAAAGCCCACCAATTTTTGTATCTGGGTCATATTTTGTAAGCTCCTCTAACTTTGACATTAGAGCATTATAAGACTCAACAAATTCTTCCATTTTGTCAAAAATATCTGTTGTATCACTCTTAATGCGTATCATGGACGACTCATCTGCACTATGCTCCTTAGTTAATTCAACACTAATTCCAGAAACAACATCATCAATCGTATTTGTAGGACGCGAAACCTCCATACCATTCCAGCTAAACTTTGAATCCTGTGCAGTTTGAATCTTTGAAAGTTGTAAAGTGTCTTTCAAGAAGGATTCATTAGAAGAATGTTTTCCTGCACTAATCCCCAAAATATTTTGAATAGCATTATTTTGGTTACCTGTATTGCCTTGGTCAAAAGTAACCTGCAAATCCGAACCATCTTTAGTGTCAATCACAAGTCGACCATTCTTCTCAGAAGCAATCAGCTCACCATTTGAATTATTATTAATATAATTAATTGTATTGTAGAGATTTGCTTCTCTTGAGCCTGCGGCATAAACCGTTCCTGTATTAGGGTCAGTATAAGACTGATTCACTACTGCATCAAGATCAATTGTAAGCGTACTATTACCTGCACCCGTTGCACCAAGAGTAATCTTTCCACCAACAGTTCCAGCCCTAACAGTTGTCTGAGATTCAAAGACACTCCCTGAACCAAACTCTCCCGCTTTTAAGCCAATATCTTTTAAAGTATCCACATTAGGGTCAGTATTTTCAAGAGAAATTTTACTTCCTCTTGAGTCATTCAATGTAAACTTCTTTCCATCACCCGTTAAACCAATACTTAAAGTACCATCATCATAAAGGCTCTTCAAATCAGGATCACTACTAAAGGCATCTTGAACCGCTTTTTGCACAGCAGCCGCATTATCCTGTGAACTGTTATTGCTAGGAGTATCAAGGTTAATTGTCAGTTTTTTATCCTGTCCATTCGCATCCTTAACTGTTAAATCAAAAGAACCCTTGATTGCACCACCTTTGACAATATCACTTGTCGTCGATGTTCCAAAATATACGCGATTTGCTTCACCTGTATCCTTAGATTGAATCATCAACTGATAAGGTTGTGCACCACCTGTTTTCATCATAATACCCATCACCTTACCATCAGTTGCATCTGTAATCGCTTGAGCAACCTCACCTACGGTTTGTCCGGGCTTAATGTTGACATTATACTCCTGCCCATCATGCACAAATTTCATATTGCCACCAACAGAAGAGAACACAGAATCACGCGATTCAAATTTTCTACCTACTTGTGTTACATCGCCCTTTGCAAGCTGATGAGTCTCAATTTTAATATCCTGTTCTGCGACACCAGATCCAATGTTTGCCGTTACACCCTCACCTGTTACAGTTGCTGTCCTTTTAAGGTATGCATCCGTATCCAAATAAGATTTAAAACTACTTCCGAAAGTATTAAGCAATGTAACAATCTCTGTTAACGCTGTTTGCTTACTTAAATTTGTTTGCATTTTTTCTGTATAAGGCTTAATGATCCCATTAATCTCTGCATCTTTTAGCTGATCAAGCAATTCACCTGTTAAAATTCCACTACCAATCCCTAAGGCATTAATTGTACCTGCCATTTTGTCCTCCTAAATTTAAGCTATCCCTTCAGATGATGACTCTAGAACGACTACACCTCTTTATTAAAATCAAAAAGTGAGTGATGAAAATCTCGCATTGAAACCATCAAGTTAATCGCCTCTTCGCTAGGAATCTGACGAATGATCCTACCGCTATCTATCTCCCTGACTTCAACATATAAAGCACCAATGTCTTCATCATATGCAAAGGAAACATTCAAATTGAACTGCTCATACTCTACATTAATCTCGTCAATCATCTCTGAAAGCTGTTGCTCTGAGACTTCATCACTAATATCGGCAACCTCTGAAAAACCTTTAGGGAAATTTGTAATTTTCCCCTCACTCCTAGCTAAATTACCATTATCAATACTACTCATATTAGCTGAAGCTCCATTTTTCACGGAACTCTTAATAGTACCTACTGCTCCATAGTTAGTCATTTCCATAACAACATCCTCCTTGATTTAATAGAGTTACATCAATTATTGCGTATAATAACACACAATCGGTTAAAAATCAAAAAACTTAAATTACTTAATACTAATCAGCTCTAAAGGGTCAATATGAAAATTCTTTTGCGTTACCTCAAGCATTAATTTATTATCAACACTTCCGATGCCATAACCTTTAGGTACTTTTCTACCAACAGCAATATTAGGAGCAATTTTATCTAATTGCGCATACGCAATATGTAAATTATTACTATGTTTAATGATAACAACTTTTTTTAAGAAGGGTGATTCTTTAGCGTAAATCACTTCACCATCAAGAATACTTTTAACGATAGCATTTTTTTGCAATGGTACAAATGTAACAGACTCATTAAAAATTTTCATATTATAGATAGGGTCCTGATATTGCCCAAACTTTTGCTCAATACGATATTTATCTAAAGGTGCGATTGTCTTTTTTCCTGTATATTTTGTTGTTTTCACATTATGATAGGCTGTCGAGACTTGCCTCACATCAATCTTTGGCATACTTTTCATTTTTTCAGCCACTATTGCCTTTTCTTTTTCTCTTGCCTTTTTATCTTCCTCTTCCTCTTTTTTAATATTTAATTCTTGAAGAAGATTCTGCAACTTCTCTCTCTCATTCAACACAGAACTTAACTCTGTGTTATAAGCCTTTAATTCACTTTTTAACGCGATTAATGTTTCTTTATGTCGTTTTTTTGCTTCATCAAGTTTAACTTGTTTTTGATTTTCTTGCTCAATAAATTCTTTTACGGATGTAATACTCTTCTCCGCTTCTTGAATCTGTGTTACAACCTTATCCTGTTGTTTACTTAACTCTTCAATTTTTTTCTTTGAATCCGCACTCAAATGGCGAAAAATATCCTCCTGAATCATATCTTCTTCAGAACCTAAACTGAATTCATCAAGCAAAATCATTAAAGCTAATTCTTCAGATAAATATTTGACCAATTCTCTTTCAATTTCAATACGTTCTGATTCAAATTTAAAAAGTTGCTTATCAAGCATATCCAAATCACCCATACGTTTCTTAACGAGATTCTCATTGCGTTTAATTGCAGCACTTGAAGTTGCAATTTGATTATCTAAAGCCGCAATTTGACGATTATAGCGATTAACCTCAACACCCAGCTTCTCCAATCGACTTTGTAAGGCTTTCTCTTTTCTGATTGTATCTGAAATACCTGTCGTTGTTGTGCCAATTTGACGATCAATATTTGCGGCATTCAAGACAACAAGGAATGCAAAAAAGGAAAGAAATAAATTTACCTTTTTAGTTGCATTAATCATTGCAAACCTTTTCTTCTCTCACGCGTAATTCTTGCAATAACTGCTAAAACAGAAAAATTTGAAATACATAAAGAAGAAACAAGTAAAATAAAAAAATCCGTCTGTGGATAAAAAACATGGCCATGCACACCAATCTCTGAAAAAAGTGTTAACAAAAACCCATGCGAACCAAAATAAATTGTAATACCTGTAAGTAAAAATGTTGCAAGAATGGAGTCCACAATTGCTAAGCGAAACAAAAGCCCATTTCGTAACCAATTAGGTGCACCTAATAAAGTCATAATCTCCATACGCTCTCTATGCTCAAAGTGCCAAACTTCAATTTGCTTAACCATCAGCAACAAACTAACCAAGAACATAGGAATTGCAAAAAAAATAATAGTTGTTTTCAAAAGAAGTAATAAACGATAGATACGATCATGGGCTTTATTAAATGATTCTACGCGTTTAATATCCTTAATTTGTTGAATCTGCTCTGTAATTTGTGCTAATCTTTTTTGGTTTGGAAAATAAGAAAGTGTAATTGAGTAATAATAAGGCAAAACACCTTTTAGACGCTCAATATTTTCTTCGCGTACCTCCCCTTTAAGTTTTTGCACAATCATATCCGAATCAATTTCATTTAAACTTTTAAATTCAGGTATTTTTAAAGCAATATCTTCATCTTTTAATGGACGAGAGGAAGCCACGATAATGGAGTAAGCTTTGCTTAGATTAATCTCATACAAACTTTGCAAACGCATAATACTTAACACAGATTCAAGACTGAATAAAATCGCAATTAAAGGCACAATTAATGCAATATGCCGTTTAAGAGACTTCATGGACTCTTCCTTCTTCTATGTGAAACTGCCGACAATGAATGCCTAAGAATTTCGGATTCATATGCGTTACAACCACAACACTAATTCCCAAAGTCTCATTTGCTCCACGCAAAAGATTCCAGATAATATCGCTTGAGTGTTCATCTAAATTTCCGGTAGGCTCATCAGCTAGAATCATAATCGGATTATGTGCTAATGCCCTTGCCATCGCTACCCTCTGTTGCTCTCCTCCACTTAATTCTAAGGGATAGTTATGTGCTTTGTGGGAAAGTTTAATATGATTAAGAAGTTTTGTTGTTTGCGTACGACACAATTCCTTTGAAAAACCATTAATAATCATCGGCAACATCACATTCCGCTCCACACTCCAATCTTTAATCAATTTATAATCTTGAAACACAATACCAATGTGTCGTCTAAGTGTTTCAATCTCCTTTTCCTTAGGTAATTGCATATCAATACCCAAAATCTCCAATGCTCCGCCATACACTTCCATCTCGCCATAAAGTGATTTGAGCAACGTGCTCTTACCGCTACCGCTAGGGCCGGTAATAAAAATAAATTCTTTCTCCAAAATAGAAAAGGAGGCATCTTTAATTACAGGTTCTTGGCGCTTATAGCCTAAAGCTAATCTTTCTGCAGCTACAATAACACTATTCACTCTCCTCCCCTTTTTGTAAAATTCTTTGTCCGTTTCTCATTATATAGTAGAATGGATAAAACTTTGATGATATTTCTTTAAAATCTGGTGGATTCTCCGATTTGCAGCAAGATTTAAAGGTGGGTTAAAATATTCAGCTGAATCTGGAAAAAGTAGCAAATAGTTGCTTTGAGGCTGTGTAACACTACCAAAACAGAGTTGAATTACTTTGCATTCCGCATTACTAAATAATTGCTGAATAGACAAAAAAGCAGACTCAAAGCATTGTTTAAAAGGCATGAAAGAACCTTGAAAATATTTATAAAGCCCTTGTGCCTCCTCTTTTGTAAAAGAAAAATCTGCTTTTTCTTGTGCAATTTTGACCAACGCGGGACGATACAATATATCAAAAATATTTTTATTTTGCCTAAGCCATCGCTCTTCATATTTACTACACACCGCAATTTTACGATTCTTAAAAATCTCGATATGGCTCTTAGAATCTTGCAAAAACAGGTCTAAACTCTGCCTAAAATATTCCTCATCATCACTTCTTAAATTCAAGATACCTGACGGCTTTAAAACTCGTTTGACTTCCGCCACAAACACATCATTAATTACACGACGATGAAGCTTTTTCCATGGGATTGGAAAATGCACAACAATTTCATCAAGCAACTGATTAGGTAAAACCTCCAGCAATAAACGTGCATCAATGGAAAGAATGCGTAAATTCTCAAGCTGGGAGAGTGTTATTTGTCGCAAAACTTGCTCGATTGAAGGCATATGAATCTCCAAACCAATCCATAAAGAAGAAGGATTTTGCTTAGCAGTTTGCAAGATTCTACGCCCACTTCCAAAACCAATTTCAAGATTTACAGACTCAAAGTGATGGTCGTGTAACTCTTGCAAAAGCGTTTGTACAGAATAGTAAAAATAAGGATTCTCTTCTTCTTGTCGTGGCTTATTTGGGCTTAAATTATGCCTTAAGCAAAAATCTGCATTTATATTTCTAATCTGCATCAAAGCATTTTTCAAAATACCAACCGGTGAAATACGACTTTGTTTATCGCATTTAACTAAAATACCTTCCTTTTTCTGTTGCATTCTCAAAAAAAACCGCTTGCATTGATATTGGACTAAAATCAAAGAATCTTGCGTGTTCTCATCAAAATATTGCCCCAAAAATTGAAAAGATTCTTGCTCAAAAGGCATTTTAGGCAGACGAACAGAAGAAAGCAAGATATGTGGCATTAATGTGCCTCCACTGGAATTTTAATTGTCCTTTTTTTACTACTCACAGATTCAAGCCCATTCTTATCAATAGCAATAACACCATAAAAATAACTCTCTCCCTCACTCACCTCGCTGTCATAAAAATAAGTATTAGGAACAGAAATATACTTCTCTCTTTTTCCAAAAAAACTATCTTCTTGTTTATAAATAGAATACTGCACCGCCCTTGAATCTGATGGACTCCATTGTAACATCACGCGCCCATTTTCATAAGCTAGTCGCGTAATATTTGGAGGAGCTGGACGCGAAAGTGTTCGCCCCTCAATTGCATTGCGTTGCATTTGGCTTTCTAATCCATCTTTATCCACTGCTGTAACAAAATAACCATAACTCACACCATCTTCTTGTGTGGTATCGATAAAGTGCAGTGTATGATTATTTAAATTTGCAATTTCTGTCTCTGTAATTCCGCCCAAAATTTTGCGATAAACTTTATAACCGACAACATCTTGTTGTGTGCTAGGTTGCCAGGAAATTTTAATTTGTCGCGGGAGGTCCATTGATGCTGTAAGCCCTTGTGGAGGGAGAGGGAGAGGTTTTGTCTTTGCAGTTAAAATCGATGTTGGATTAGATTTAATATCATTCGCATTTAACGCATAAATCATATAGTGATATTGGGTATTATCACGCAAACCCTCATCGATATATTCAACCTGCAAACGATTTTCAATCTTTGCCACCCTAACAAACTTTGCCCCTTCCGCACGCATAATCAAATAACCATTCACGCGTGGGTCGGCATGAGGCGACCAAAGCAACTTTACTTTTCTTGGATAATTACTCATCGCTTGTGCATATTCAACCGCATCAAGAACGCCTGTTTTTACAACAATAGGTTCAGAAGCAATAGAGGGACTGCCATGTGCATTAAAGGTTGCAAAGCGATAGATATAAGTCGTATTTGGAGATAATCCTGTATCCACAAAATGCGATGAGAAACGCGAAGGAATTTCAGCTACACGATGAAACTGTCCCCCTTTTGAATCTTTACGATAGATATAATAACCTTGTACAACACCAGATTCTTTGATGCTCTGCCACTCAAACGCTATGCTATCAATATCCGCTATTGATTTCACTTGAGTAACAATGGGTAAATTTGGGTCTGCTTGGGGTTGTGTTTGTGAACAAGCCGTAAAGAAAAAAAGAATACAAGATATAACAGAAAATAAATAAAACTTCATTCTAGCTCCTTAAAATACGATAACTAATACTGAATTAAAGTGCCAAAAAAATTAAAGCGACAACTGTACCCGACAAATTATCCCTTTTAAAAATCTCTCCAAAATGTGCAGCTTGTGCAGAAATCATATAAGGTTTATCCTGAAAATAAGCAATTTCATTTAGGCATTCCCCTGCATGATTAAGAATGTAGCGATTATCAATTTCTAAAATCTCCCCCGCCTTAAAATGTTCATTGCTAGAAGCAATAATTTTACCACCTTTTTCAATCACAATGCCGAAAAGCTCACTTTGGCTGGAAAACATTTCTCTATGAGTTTGCAAAGCTTGACTTAAAATATCATGCAATAAAGATTCAACATTTAGCAAAATTCCTAACCCACCAATCAGCTCTTTTCTTTCTTCGTGTCGTTTATAAGTGGGTGCATAAAGGGTATAGGTTTGTTTTTCTTTATAGAGAGACGAAAAGTCAAAGTTTGATAAATAAGCACTTTTATCCCCTTTTAAAGAACGAACATTCAACAAATGTTCAAAAGGAATACTCTCCCCCACCTGATGAGAAAAATCTCCACGACAAAATTCCTGCGTAATTCCATTATAATCAAAAGAAAAAAGTGTAATATAACTCTCATTTGCCGCGATATATTCTTTTAATGTATGATCTGCATATAAATTCTTTAACTCTAAATACTGCGTATCATTCGCATACCAGCACAAAACACGCATTGTTTTACGCAAGAACCCATCAAGTGAGCTCACAACAGCCTTTGCATAAAAGTCTACTCGAACCAACAAAGAAGAAAACACGCTCATTTTTAAATCCTCAATGGATCGCAAACAAACCCCACCAATTTCTTCGCTCAAAATCCGAATATTATTTAAAATTGGATTCAAGGCATAAGAACGACGTTTTGAAGCAATAATTTCACCATTAATCACCACATCGCTTAAATCCTCATTTAGATTATCCGCCTCCTCCATCACCTCTTTAAGTTCATCTGTAATTAAGGCAGTATCTTGCAGATAAGTTGCATCAATACTCTCTCGTTGGCGACTATCAAAAGCACCCTTCAGTGAAATTGCTACTAAGCTTTTCCATTTCAAATCATAATTCAAATAGGGTAACGGGGAAATCTCCGCTATATAGGGAGTCTTATGAATATAAAATAACCAGTGTTCATCAATATTTTGGGTAACCACCTTTTGGAATGAGGGCAAAACACGTTGATGGCTACTAGCGATTACCTCATCTCTCTCATTCAAAAACGCCATTATCACAGAAGCATTGCTTGCATGATAAAAACTTTTAAAGATAGAATCACTATAGCATTCAAGCTTAATTGCAAAATGCACAACCCCCTTTTGCCCATTCTTATCATACGCAATATACAAATGCAAAGCGTCTTTACAAGCAGAAAAATCCGGTGCAACCAGAGTGTTAAAAATCTTACTTTTTTCATTCAGCACCCGTGCAACAACAGAAGTTTTAGTATTTTTAGGTTGCGGATTTTGTGTGCTGAAAATAATATCCCCCTCCTTGCTTACAATGTTGATTTCTAAAAAATAATCAAAAATTTCCAAAAATTTCTTCAGATAAACACTATGTTCATTTGTGTAAATACCAGAAAGCAGATCATTAAAAGTAGAAGATTCAAGAAAAATTATTGAGGTAGCAGTAATGTTATCAATCACGCGCCCCATCGATCTTGCTATAACCGATGCAGTCAAACCTAAACCACTTGAAAGAATTTTAAAGTGTTGATCCATTAGGGTGGAAATAAGCCTATCTTGCAATTGAGAAAATTTAATGCCTGTTTCTTCCATGTATTGGAATAAATTTTCAGCAATATCTAAGGAACTGATTTTCCCTGTTAAAGTTGTCTTCCGCAAAAGAGAATTTAATGAATAAAAACGACCGCGATAAGTAGAAATTTCATTCATATTGTCTGTCAATAAGTTAACAAGCTGTTTATCTAGCATTAAAACTCCAATGATTCTAAAAATTTAGCCTATTATAACAAAAATAAATTCATAAGAAAAGGTTTAATATTCTCTAGCGAACCAAATATTATAAAAAAGAGAACGATGTTCCCTATGGAATACCTTTGCTTCCAATAGATCAACATTAATTTGTTTCCTTAGATCCTTCAAAGAACTAAACTTACGATTTGCCCGTAAATACTTCAGAAAATGCACCCTTGCATAACTTGATAATTGTGCTTCAGAGAAAAATAGGCTCGCATTGTCTGGAAGATGGTAAAATTCTTCTAAAATCATTGGTGCAAGCAAATGCGTTTCCACCGCAAAATGATGGTCCGTCGTTACACGTTTTCCAATGAAGGTGATAGAAGAATAAAGAGTATCTTTGATTTGCGTATAACTGCAATATACGCCATCTTTAGGAAGTAAAAAAGTATGAATATCTAGATTAATTGTAGGTATCAGCTTTTTTTTACCTAACCCTTGTCCACGAATAATTTTTCCCTCAATCAAATACGCACGTCCCAGAAGTTCATTAGCTTCATAAATTTTGCCCTCCATTAACAGTTGGCGAATGTCTGTTGCATGAATAGCACGTCCCTTATAGTGAATCTCTGGAACAATCTTTACTTCCCCTTTAAAAACCCTTTGAATATCTTCAGCCCCAAAACTCCGATTCTTACCACAGCGAAAATCATAACCAACAATAATTTTTTGAAGACAAGGAAAATTTTGCAATAAAAGAGAAAAAAAATCTTCACCGCTCAAATGCTTGATGGCATCAAATTCTATTGTGAAAATAGGATATGAGGTGAATTCCTGCTTCATCTCACCGGGCGTTAAATTCTCCTGTGCCATATGAATAACAATAATCGCACCGCCCCCATCAAGATACGAAAAAAGCTTCCTATGTGCCCTATGTAATCCATCGAATTTACCAATTACAATTGAGGTAATTGAGCTATCTTGCGATATGGATAAAAGTCTCTTCATTCCCATTCTTTCCTGTTAACATAGAAGATTGCGTACAACATATCTTAAAACCCAATGCAGAAATTTGCCTCTGTATGGATTCTAAAGCAATTAAGCAGGATTGTTTATCCTGCACAACACCTCTTGCATTCCGCTTAACATTCTTACCCACTTCAAATTGTGGCTTAAACAATAAAACTGCCTCATGGCTACAAAGTCGATAAATATCTCCTAAAATATAAGCTAAAGAGATAAAAGAAATATCACAAGTAATGAGCTCAAAGGGGCTAGAATCAAAATGGCGAATATCTGTTTGCTCAAACAAGCACACTTTAGGATTATTTCTTAAATTCTTATGCAACTGCTCTTTACCCACATCAACACAAACCACTTCCAAAGCCCCATAATCAAGCAAAATTTGTGCAAACCCTCCAGTAGAAGAACCAATATCCAACACACGTTTATTGAGAATTTCAATTGGATTATTCTGTAAAAAATTTTTCAGCTTTAATGCCGCACGACTCACATAGATATCAGATTCATCAATTTCAATTTCAGACTTTTTATCTTGAATCTGAAAAGAGGGTCTTAAAACCACTCTGCCACATACCTTAACCTTACCTGACTCAATCAACTCTTTTGCTTTTTGGCGCGAAAAATCATATATTTGTGCTAAATAAAGGTCTAAACGCACTATAAACCTCTAAGGGATTTAAGAGTATTGTTTTTTGTTACATCAAAAATTAAATTGCTTTCCTTTAATCCCTTTTTAAAAAGCGTTAACGTTAGAGGTTGCTTATTTTTTTGTTGTTGTGTTGGAAAAGTAACAAGAAAATACCCTCCCCATGGAGAGATATTTACAAAACCATAATGTGCAACATCGTCCCGATTTAAACGTCGAATAGAAATGGGTTCAATACCATCAAGGCGAATAGAGTATAAGGGGTTCATTAAACCCCTTTTATCTAATTCTAAAGAATCGCTTGTGATATAAATATCCACAAAAAAATACTCTGCTTCCTTGTCAAACTGTTTAGGGTAAGCTTCATTCAAATAAGTAACCAAAAAAACTGCCTCAGTCTGTAAGCCGTTAAGAATTTCACCTTTACGCGTTGATTGAATATGTTTTTCTGCGACGACATCGGGTTGCATAGCATTATGATACACCTCACAACCGGATAAAAACAACAAGCAAAAACAAAACAAAGCTATTCGCACATATGCTCCTTTTGAAGAATTGCCTTTGTGCCGATTTGATAGTAAGAAATTCCAAATTTTTGCATTTTTTGCGGATTGTATTGATTCCGTCCATCAAAAATAACCGGTTTTTTCAATCTCGCTTTAATTTCATAAAAATCGGGACTCCTAAATTCTTTCCATTCCGTAACAAGCACCATCGCATCTGCAGAATCTAATGTCTCATACTTGCTCTTCTTGTATTCAATGCCCTGCAAACCTTTAAAATAAAACTCCTGTGCTTCCTTCATTGCTTTTGGGTCATATACCGCCACCCTAGCCCCAGCATTCAACAATGCATGGATTAAATCGATTGAACTTGCTTCACGCATATCATCTGTTTCAGGCTTAAAGCTTAAACCCCAAATTCCAAACAATCGTCCCTCTAAATGCTTAAAATGGCTTTGAATTTTACGGAATAAGATCTGTTTTTGTGCTTGATTTGTCTCTTTTGTTGCCGTAATCATTTTAGATTCTACACCCACATCTTTAGCAATTTTCTCCAAAGCTTTTACATCTTTAGGGAAACAACTTCCACCATAACCACAACCTGGATAGATAAAGCTATAGCCAATACGATTGTCACTCCCAATGCCAATACGAACTTCATTCACATCTGCACCAACAGCCTCGCAAATATTTGCAATTTCATTAATAAAGCTAATTTTAAGTGCTAGCATCGCATTTGCCGCGTATTTTGTCATCTCTGCACTTCTTACACTCATTTCAATTAAACGATCATGGTTACGAATAAAAGGTGCATACACTTCTCGCATCAACGCGAAAGCTTCTTTTGTTTTTGCCCCCACCACAATACGGTCTGGACGCATAAAATCCTGAATCGCTGCACCTTCTTTTAAAAACTCTGGATTGCTTACAACATCAAAAGAAATATCTATATTGCGTTTGTTTAGCTCTGATCTAATTGTTGATTCAACCTTATCAGCTGTTCCAACGGGAACAGTTGATTTATTCACAACAACCAAAGGGGATTCAAGCAACACACCAATTTCCTTTGCAACACCCAAAACATATTGCAAATCTGCACCACCATCCTCACCCATCGGTGTTCCAACTGCAATAAAAAGAACTTCACAACGACTCAATGCTTCTTTTAAAGAAGTAGTAAAGAGAATCTGTTCACGTTTTTGGTTACGTACAACCATTTCTTGTAAGCCTGGCTCATAAATAGGAACTTCCCCTTTTCTTAAAGCCTGAATTTTCTGCTCATTTGTATCCACACAAACGACCCTATTGCCCATTTCTGCAAGACAAGCTCCACTCACAAGCCCTACGTATCCGCTACCTACAACCGCGATATTCATCTAATTCCCTTAGTTTGAATGATTTAAACAATGCTAAATTATAACATAAGCACAATAAGCATTCATTAATCGAAATTTATAAAGTCCAAAAATCCTCCAAATACTCATCAAGAAAATAAATATTTTTATAACCAGAAAGCACTAAATCATTACCTAGAAGTGATGCCGTATGTCCACTGTAACACTGCAAGAGAATCTTTTTCTCCACATTCTCTTCAATAACTTTTATCAACTTCTCATAGCCATCAATGTGCTCTGCATAAGGTAAATGTCGTTCTAAAAAATCCTGCGTTTGGCGAATGTCCAAAATAACATAATCTTGTGGACAAAAATTGTCAAAGTGCACTGCCTTAGCAAAACTTTGGTTTCGCTTTCCGTAAACTGGTAAGGTAGGGATTACATATTTTTTAAGAATCACTTCTTTAATTTCTACTAATAATTTCTCTGCTGAAATACCCTTCATTTGATACTGGTCGCATTCTTCAAGATTCCCATTTTCTAAATCTTGAATCGTATTTGCACACTGAATCCATAAAAATGAATCATCAATAAAAAAGCGATAATATCGACGATGGAAGAAAAAATACACCTGATTATTGATTATTTGTTCTTCAAAATTATATTTTTTTAGTAAATCTATAATATCCTGCAATGCTTCTTTCATATAACCTCTTGAGAAATTTTACTTAGAAGGGCAGACAATAAATAGCCTGCCCGTCAATATTCTAAAATTCACGTCTTGGGTCAGACATTCCCTGTGTTTCCCCGTCTGGCATTAACATAATTGCGTTAACATCGCCCATATAAGGTTCAACAGAAAGCTTATGCCCCTTTGCTTTAAGTGCATTTACAACATCTTTAGGTGCGGTTTCTTTCTCTACACGAATTTCATCAGGTTGCCATTGGTGATGAAAACGAGGAGCAAAAACTGCTTCACTCACATTCATTCCATGATCAATTACATTCACAATCACTTGCAGAACAGTTGTAATAATGCGAGAACCACCCGGACTTCCTACCACCATAACAACCTTACCATCCTTTAAAACAAGAGTTGGTGTCATAGAACTAAGAGGACGTTTTTTGGGTTCAATCGCATTCGCATCACCACCCACTAAACCATAAATATTTGCAACACCAGGCTTAATGGAAAAATCGTCCATTTCGTTATTAAGTAAGAATCCAGCCTTATCTACCGCCACCGCAGAACCATAAGAGCCATTAATTGTATAAGTTACACTCACTGCATTCCCATCCTTGTCAACAACAGAATAATGCGTTGTATTTGGCTTCTCCAAAGAAATTTTACCCAAACCGGGTTTAATTTTTGTGCTTGAGGTCGCCTTTTTACCAATTTTTGCATAGATTTTTTTTGCGTATGCTTTGTCTATTAGCTTTTCTACAGGCACATTCACAAAATCAGGGTCACCCATATATTCAGAACGATCAGCATAAGCTTGTCGCATCGCCTCCGTCATCAAATGAATAGTATCAGAGCTACCAAAGCCCATTTTTTTCAAATTCGCATTTTCAAGTACATTCAATATTTGAATAACATGCACTCCGCCAGAACTAGGAGGAGGCATAGAAACAATATCATAACCTCTATATGTTCCTTTTACAGGCGTCCTCCAGGAAACTTTATATTGTGCCAAATCTTCTTTTGTGATAATTCCATGATTTTTCTTCATATCTGCTTCAATTAAATCTGCAATTTCACCTTTATAAAATGCATCGCTACCTTGCTTGGCAATAAGTTTAAGTGTTCTTGCCAAATCTTTTTGAACAAATAACTCACCATCTTTATAGGTTTCCCCATTACTCTTTAAAAAATATTTTTTACTTGATTCAAATTTTGCAAATTCATTTTTCATTTCTTTCATTGTCTGTTCTTGACGATAAGAAACAATAAACCCATCATTAGCAATATCAATACTAGGTGAGATTAAATCACCCAAATCCTTCGTACCATATTTTTCAAGCATAGCACTCATTCCTGCCACTGTCCCTGGAACTCCCGCTGCAAGATAGCCAAAAACACTAGAATTTTCGATTGGATTTCCATTTTTATCCAAGTACATATCACGTGTTGCAGCTAAAGGAGCAGTTTCACGAAAATCTAAAGCAATACTTTCACCATTTGCAAGATGAATCAATGCAAATCCACCGCCACCAATGTTTCCTGCCGCAGGATGCACAACGGCCAACGCGTAACCAACAGCTACCGCCGCATCAATAGCGTTCCCACCATCATCAAGAACTTGTTGTCCAATTTTATCCGCTAACGGGTGACTTGACACAACCATTCCTTTTTTTGAATGACTGGGTTCTGGAGCAGCACTCCACAACATCGTCATTGCACTAAGGCAAATCACAAAAATTTTAATCATATAATTCACAACTACTCCTTAACATAATAAAACTACTTCTAATTATAGACATAATTTCCTTAAAGATTTTATCATTTGGTATATTTTTTGCTTTAAAGCATTCACAAACAATTAAAGGAGCTAAATCAATGAGAGAGCATCATTATCAACAAGCCTCCGCACAAGAACATCAAGACGATATTCTGATTGATATTCAACTTCAAGAAAAATCAAATAAATTACTTGACGATTGGAAAGAAAAAATGCAAAAAGCAGGTGCTGGGGACATTGCTGAAGAAATGGTAAACGAGGCACAACGACAGGGCATTAAACCAATTAATATCGTTACCCCCTTTATTTTCAAGCAGGTCAAAGAGAGCTTACAAGAAGCACAAGGGTTATTAGAATCTTTTGCTGGACATAAACAATTATTTACACAAAACTACTTTAATGGCACAAATCGAGAAGCAATTAAGAATGAAATTTTAGAGTATCTACACGATACACTCAAAAATTTCAAAAGCACAGGAAATCAGGAGCAAGACACGAATAAGAAAAAACTTTACAATGGTTTAATCAACGCTATACAAAAGACTTAATTTTATCGCAATAACCTTTGCAAGGCTTCTTGTGTCGTGATATTTTTTCCTAGTAACCGCTGGTAAATAATATAGTTTGTCATCACTTTTTGCCCATAGTTTCGAGATTCCTCATAAGGCACAAACTCCATACTCCACCAGGGGTCCAAAGGATTTTTCTTAGAAAAAATCGGTTGCTTTAATATTCTTCTTGCAAAACCAGAACCGCCATTGTATGCATACGCAATAAAAAGTGGCTCTTTGAATTCTTGCTCCAAATCCCTCAATAAAAATTCTGCGTATTTAATATTAATCGCTGGATCAAACATATCTGTGTAATATCTTGTCTCATTCAACTTTTTTGCAATGGATTCTACATTAAAAGGCATAATTTGCATCATACCCAAAGCATAGGATATAGAAACAGAGGCAGGAATAAAAAAGCTCTCTTGCAAAGAAATAGCATACAACAAAGCTTGTTTATCTTGGCTATACCTCTCAAACAATTCCCGATACGGACGAATATAATAATGAATTCTAAATTGATTTTCTCTCCTTAAAGCAAGGGCTAAATGTGGCTCTGTTTCTTTTGTTTGCAAAGTCGCTTTGATGCGTTTTAGGCTATCTTCCCCAGCACGAATTCTCTCTTGCATATTCAGCCACTCAAAGGGGTCGGTAATATCCCATTGGGTATTCTTAACTTTAACATTTGGCGGTAAAATATCATATACGATACGAAAAGCAGGTGCTACATTCAGCTTTTCTGTCGCATACAGTGAGTAAATATTTGGATAACCGCTACGAGAAACTTTCTGCAAATACTCCACATTCTGTGTTATCATATAAAACCAAAAATTAATTCTATCACGCATAATAGGGTCTTGAGATTTCTTTGCAGAACGTTCCAGATAAGTCAAAGCAGCTTGTTTTCTCTGATGCTTAAACGCATTCAAACCCAAGTAAAAAAGAGTAATCGCATCAGGTGCAGTGATATTATTAACCTCTGCAATACTTGCCTGTAACTTTGGATATTGTGGATTCATTATAATCACTCTTAAAAGTCGCCAAAATTTTTTGCTTTTTTGGTTGGCAAGATGATTAATCTTATTGGCAGGGATTTTTGCTTCAAATTGCTTTAAACGATAATCAAGCGGAACACCATCAAAAACAGATGCGAAAATTGCAGGGTCTGCATTTAATAAAGCCTGAATCGGATTTCTCGCAGCAAGAATACCCAATTGTTGTGAAAGCTCTGGATTCACTTTTTTAACCTTACGCGAAAGAGAAGCAAGCTCCCCTTTAGGGAGTGTTGCAGCATCTTTTAGAGTCAACGCATAACTAATACATTTTGCATCTTGTCTTAAAAGATCTTTAAGTGTCATACGCTCACAAATCGTTTTACGTCCTAATGTTTGGTTGCTGCCCTTTTTATAATACAAGCCAAAAAGTTGTGTATTTTGGCGATGAACAAGCTTATGTGCCGCATCCGCATCCGCCTTAGAAATATCTTGCTTTAAAAATAACCAAATGTAAAAATCTCGCACGATTCCCTTGCGCTGATTACGTAAAAAATCAAGCGTGATTCTTTGTTTCTGTCTTAAGCGAGAATCTCTATGCTTTGAGTCCGCCAAAATTTGTTGTGGGACTGCATTGGAATTGAAAGAAGAAGTGTTTTTTTGTGGTGATGATAAGGGGTTACGCATAATCTCTTCTGCAAATAGAACAACGCAAAATATGCACAAAGAGACAAAAAATCTCATAAACTTCTTCCCATATATGTTATAAAAGTATTAATAAACTGTAAAGCAATAATAACAATTAGGGGTGCAATATCTAATCCAGCAAAATTTGTTGGTATTTTTGTGCGAATCCAATTATAGACAGGCTCTGTCAAGTTCCTTAGAATCTGCACAATTGGATTATAAGGATCAGGACGCACCCAACTTAACAATGCAGAAATAACAACAATCCAAGTATAGGTTGTAATCAAAATGCTGATTGTGCTAATCACAGCAACAATTAATGAATCAAAAACAATCATTTTTCATCCTCAATTTGTACAATGTCTTTCAAAAACCCCCATATCAAAGGGTATAAATCACTCAATTCCGGTCCATTCAAATCATTTGTAAGCAAAATTCTCAATGGCTTAAAAAAACGTTTCCCTTTAAGATGCGTACGATTCATCGCCTCTGCTTTAAAACTCTCAAAATCCGCCAAACAAAGATGCTTTTCTTCAATAATTGATTTTAAGGCAGAATAAAGCAATCTTGCATCATCTCTGAATTCTTCCCATTCGGGCTTATCTAGTTGCTTTTTGCTAAAAATTTTCCGAATATGGTCACGCAATTCATTCAAAGTGCTACTTTCTTGTAAATAAAATTTTGCTAACTCGCCAACACCCGCATCTTTGCAATCTAGCATTAACGCTAAATCTTGATTGCTAATTCTTTTAAAATGCTCACGATTCAAAAATCTTAATCGCTTAATGTCAAATTTTGCAGGGGCTTTGGCAATATTTTTAATCTCAAACCAAGTGATAGCCTCCTGCAATGTAAAAACCTCTGTAGGAGGATTATTTCCCATCGCAATCAAATAATTTGCAATAGCTTGAGGCAAAAACCCTTCTTCTAAAAGCCAAGAAACGCTAGAACTTTTCTCGCGTTTGCTCATTTTCTTACCCTCTTCGTTCAAGATAATAGGTAAATGTGCAAAAGTGATTTGTTTAGGATAATCCAGTGCTTTATGGATAAGAATTTGCTTAGGCGTATTTGTTGTGTGGTCCTCTCCGCGTACAATAAAACTCACATCATAAAGCATATCATCAACTGCACAAGCAAAATTATAAGTCGGCATTCCGTCCGGACGTAAAATCACAAAACTTTCAATTTCTTGTTGCTCAAACCGCAATTCACCCTTAACCTCATCAGAAAAACAAATCGCTTCATTTGCACCTCTTAAGCGCAATACTGGTTGTTGATTAGCATCTTTTTGCAAATCTGCCCATGAATCATCATAACGAAAAGCCTTTTTTTGCTTTTGTGCCTCTTCGCGTTTAGAATTTAAAAATTCTGTCGTGCAATAACAATGAAAAGCCTTACCTGTCTGCAAAAGATGATGGGCAATTTGGTGATGATAATTCAAATTTGCACTTTGATAAACAAGTTTATCCCATAATAAACCAAATAGAGTCAGAATCTGCAAAATTTCTCTATCTGCGTCTTTAATATTTCTTTCTTTGTCTGTATCTTCAATTCTAATCAAAAATTCTTCATTGCGTTGTTTGGCAATAATATAATTAAAAATTGCTGCCCTTAGGTTTCCAATATGCATATCCCCCGTAGGGCTTGGAGCAAAACGAAGCATATTTTTCCTTTCAAAATTAAAATAATTAAAATTGTAACGCTTATTCGCCTAAACTTTAATGAAATAACTTTTTTAATAAGTAGATAATTTTGCAGACAAAAATAGATGCCCCATTCTATAAAAGACCATTTATAGAATGAAACAATCAAAAATTATGCCAAGAAAGGCACGATAACAAATCCTAACGCAACTGTAATTGCAATTGCTAAAACACCCGGCACAATAAATGCATGATTAAAGATATATTTCCCGATTCTTGTGCTTCCTGTATCATCCATTTGCACTGCACCCAAAAGGGTAGGATAAGTTGGCAACACAAATAACGCAGAAACAGCCGCAAAAGACGCAACTAGAATGTAAGAATCTCCAGGATTTAACGCAGTAATCCCCAAGGCACCAATCACTGTTGGCATAATTGCTTTTGCAGTTGCCGCTTGTGAATATAAAAGCATACTTGCAAAAAATAATGCAACAGCCAACAGCCACGGATACTGTTGCACCATTTTTCCAGCAAGAAGACCAATTTCTTTTTCATGTGCCCCAACAAAAGTATTTCCAAGCCATGCTACACCAAGAACACATACACAAGCTGTCATCCCTGCCTTAAATGTCCCTGTATCAAGTAGTTTTGTTGTATCCACTTTACAAAAAATTACAATCAAAGTCGCAATAGCAAGCATAAAACTCATAATTGCCCCATCTCTAGGTAAGCGCACAGGATCAATATAGCTTTTTACAATTGCAAAAAGGCTTCCTATAATGCCATCTTTTTGCACATAATCCGTAAGAAACTGATTAGAATTCGTAATCAGATAATCTAAAGAAGTTTCCATCACCTTACTGGCTTCAGCATTCTCTGAAAGTATTGGTAGCAAGTTTGCTTTTGTTTCCTTTAAAACATCTTGATAAGCATCAATCTGTGAGGAATCATTTTTGAAATCTGCCGCATAAAACTTTTGCTTTGCAGAAGCAATTTGTGTGTCCACAGCCTTCACAATCTCAATCCCTTGTTCATTGCCTAATGGAACTTTATCTAAAATCTTAAGACGTGCTGATTCTAATTCTTTATCCATATACACCGGCACAAAATCATTCACAAAATTCAGCATAGGAATTCTAACTACATTAGAAATGCTTGTTGCATAAAATACAACCAATACGACACCGGCTAAGAAAATCATCACAGAAGTTTTTGCACTTTTAGGTAGAGAAACTTGGTGAATTCCACCTTCAACTTGTCGAATTAAACCAGCCTTTAAACGTTCTTGATACACCGGATCGCTAGAAAGATCTAAATTGGAAAACTTACTCACAATAAAAGCAGTAATCATACAACCACAATAAGTCGTAATTGCCCACACAAGAAGTAACATCGGATAACTCCATCCATACTTTTCCAACTCTCCAGACATCCACACAACTGCTGCACTCACAGGACTTGCAGTAATCGCAATTTGGCTTGAAACAACTGCAATAGAAAGCGGGACAGAGGGCTTAATGTTTTGCTCTTTAGCTACCTCAACAATAACAGGAATCATAGAAAACGCCGTATGTCCAGTTCCAGCAAGAAAAGTTAGCAGATAAGTTACTGTCGGTGCAAGATAGTTAATTTGCTTAGGATTCTTTCGCAAAACCTTTTCTGCAACCTGAACCATATAATCTAACCCACCAGCTACTTGCATTGCCGTAATTGCTGCAATTACGGACATAATAATCAAGATAACATCCCAAGGGATTGCACCAGGCTTTAACCCCAGCCCCAAAGAAAGCAAAATTACGCCAATTCCACCAGCATAGCCAATCGCCATACCTCCCAAGCGGACACCCAAAAAAATTGCTCCAAACAGAACAATAAGTTCTAACGCTAACTCCATCCTTCTTCCTTGTTGTTTTTAAGATACCTTAAAATAAAGGGTGAAAATATACTAGCAGAAAAAAACTAAAATTTAAAGAAAACTAGCCCTACCCATCGCGGACAATTCATTGATTCTTAAAATAACATTTTGTGTAGCTACACAGCCATTACGCACCAGAAAAATATTCTTTAGGCAATTAATTTAGCAAAAGATATGAGTCTACTAAGTTCTTTACGATCAGACTCAAACTTGCATCTTATCAAATTAGAACCTTTATTGAGTACACTTAATCCAAAATTTCAAATAGTATGCCTTCTGTTAGCTAAAATTTTATATTTTTGTTCTAAAAATGATTTTTGTGCTAGAATCAACGGCGATAAAATGCTAGATAACACAAAGAATCTTTTTATTTTATTCATTAAGCAAACTAAAAATCTAAACAGCAAGGCAACGCTATCCTCTTTGCTCTAACTCTCTAAGGATTCCTTTCCTAACCCGGTTTAATTTTTGCAAAGTTGTTTGTATGTCTGTATGCTTGATTTTAAGATGAAAATCACTCGGCTTATAAACTTTATCATAATATTCTAGCAATAAGATCCTTGCACAAGATTCCAAGTCCCCTCGCTTAAAAGCTTCATAACAAGCATTCCACGCATTTTTAGACATATAGGTTTGAATTTTGGACATAGCTTTTGAGAAGAATTCAAGATTCATCACTCCATATTCTTGAACGATGCGTTTAACCCTATCTTCTAACGGCGATTCAATATAAATCTTGAATCCGCATTGATACGCTTCCACAAGGGGAGTGGGTAAAATAATTGTACCAAGTTTTTTGCTTTCACATTCAATCAGGGCAATTTTTTCATTTGTCCTTTCCTGTCTATGTAGCTCCTCAAAAAGTGAATTTTGAAACATTTTTGTGGAGGGTTGTGTTCCCTTAATACCCCCAAAGCTAGAACCCAAATGATACGCCAACTCTTCAAGGTGGATGCCATATTCACAAGTAGCAATAATTTCGCTCTTTCCGCTACCTGTGGGACCACAGAGGGTAATAAAAGAAAGGTTTGGTGGGGAATTCAAAGCAGTACAAACCTTTTGGCGATAGCTTTTATACCCACCCCTCAAGCGGTAGATTCTGTATCCAATTTCACTCAAAATCACACTTAAAGAGTTACTTCTCTGCCCACCCTTTGCACAATAAAGTATCACTTTTTTAGAAGGGTGGATATGGTCTGAGATAGTTTTTAAAAGCTTTGAAATATTTTCACAAACATAAGAAGCCCCCAAAATACGGGCAGAGAATGGGTCTTTTTTGTATTGCGTACCAACAATACACCTTTGTTCATCACTTAAAACCGCAAGATTAATTGCCTTTGGAATATGAGAATAAGCAAATTCTGAAGGTGAACGCACATCAAGGATGCAATCAAATTCAAGACTTGAATATTCAGCAATATCGATATTTTGAATCATACTAAAATGATGATTGGATAGACCAGCTTATCTCTTTTTCACTCAAAAAACTAACAACACCCTCGTATTCTCTAGCTACCTTAAATGGCTTTTTTACTAAAGTAATGGCACGTTTAGGTGGATTAAACTGATAGATTCTTGTTGCATTCAAAGACAAAAAAGGTTGCAGAAATTCCAAGGCGTTATTTTTTTCAAATAACTCTACTAAAGCAGGCAACAATACAGGGGCTGAAAATACGCCCGCAGCACAATAAGGACATTCTTTATCTTCTCTCAAATGTGGAGCTGAATCGCTACCAAATGAAAACTTAGGATGTGCATTAAATGCTGCAACCCTTAATGCATCTCTGTCTCTTGGCAATTTAAATGAAGGCTTACAAAATAAATGAGGCTGGAGTTTATCACCCATCAAATCATCAAGCGTAAAAAGGAGATGGTGAAGCGTAATTGTTCCAAATGTATTTGCGTATCGCTCAATCACATCAACAGAACGTGCATCTGAGACATGTTCTAAAATTAAACGCAATTTTGGGAACATTTTTGCTAACTCTTCAAAAACGCCTAAGAATTCAAATTCCCTATCCATAACAAAACCACTACTTTCACCATGCAAGGAAAGGATCATTCCAACATCTTCAATCATCTTAAAAATTTTCAAATTCTTTGAACTTAAAAGCTGTTTTGGCCCTTTATCGCTATTTGTTGTCAGCCCTCTTGGATAAAGCTTAATAATTTTAATTCCTGCAGTCTTTGCTTGTGTCAATTCTTCTTTAGTTAAACCTTCATGATAAAAAAGTGTCATTAGAGGTAAAAAATCTGCACAATTCGCAGCAGTTACAATGCGAGATTCATATTCTTTGACAGATTTTGTATTCTTAAGTGGTGGCAATAAATTAGGCATAATCACAGCAGCGGAAAATTGCGAAACACTAAAGGCAATAACCCCTTCCATCATTGCACCATCGCGTAAATGTAAGTGCATATCGCACGGACTATTCAGAGTAACTGTATCCATAATTATTCTCCTTTATTTATTAATTTAACTATATTGGCTTGAGTTATTGATTTCTTGCAATAAGCGATGCATAGCTTTTTCATAAATTTTTAAATTCTCCTGTTTATAAGATTCAAAACGTGTGACAAGCATGGGTGTCGTATTACTTGCACGAATCAACGCCCAGCCTTCCTCAAAATTAATTCTCACACCATCAACATTAATAACATCTTCAAATGGAGGAAAATAGGAGGGCGGATGATGCAATCTTTCTCTGAATGTAGCAATAATAGAAAATTTCGATTCTTCTGTAGTCTGAATTTTCAGCTCATCAGTTGAATACAAAACAGGCAGAGATTCTATTTCTCTATCTAAATCAACGCCTTTTTGCATTAATTCAAGCACCCGTAAAGCAGCATATATTGCGTCATCATATCCAAAGTATCGGTCATTAAAAAATAAATGTCCACTCACCTCTGCCCCCAAAGATGCATTTAATTCCTTGATTTTTGTTTTAATATTACTATGCCCCGTTTTATACATATATGCCCTACCTATGCGGTTAATCTCGTTATACATATTCATAGAACATTTCACTTCACCCACTACAACAGGATTAGGAATATGTTTTGCAAAAATAATCGCTAGCTCATCGCCTTTCAACACGCGTTTAGGTGTAATGACGGCAATCCTATCTCCATCACCATCAAAAGCAAAACCCACACCACCTTTTTGTGTAACTTTTTGCTTAATTTCAATAAGATTTTTTTCTTCTGTTGGGTCCGGATGATGGTTAGGAAATTCCCCATCAGGATTCATATAAAGCCCATCATAGGCAATATTTAAACGGTTAAGAATGGGTGCTATACCAACTCCAGCAACCCCATTACCACAGTCAAGAGTTAAAGGGATTTGCAAACCTTGTAAATGTTTAAAGGCTTGAGTTAAGTACTGAATGTAACATTCTAAATAATTTACTTCAGTGATATGAGTCATCGCAATCGTAGAAATTTTTGCCTGTAAGATTTTCTCAACTTCCTCCCCTAAGGCATAAATTTCATCACCAAAAAAGGGTTTTTTATCAAGAGTAATTTTAAAACCATTATATTCTTTAGGATTATGAGAACCTGTAATCATTACAGATGCAGCGATTTGCTTACCCCCCTCAAAAAGAGTAAAATAGGCAACAGGCGTAGCAACTAACCCTAGATTCAAAACCTCCACCCCTGCTTTTGCAAACCCTTGTGCCAACCACTCAAAAAGCTGTTTTGAATGCACTCTCGCATCATAACCAATTGCAACTTTTAAATCAGGTTTCTTAAAATAATTTACAATATGTTCGCCAAGCAAAAAACCAATTGCTTGCACTCTTTTGTCATACAATTCGTGTGGATAAATCCCGCGTATATCATATTCTCTAAAAATTGTTTTCATCATTATAGCCTTATTATCCTACAAAAATACGGCGTAATTGTAACATAATCTCCTTAATCTCTGTATGTTAAGCCCTCCAAAAAATGTGTTATAATAGCGGAATTGATAACTTAAGGAAATACGATTGAAACAAAGAATCTTAGTGGCATTAAGTGGTGCAAGTGGTGTTACGCTTGGAAGTAAACTCATTGCCGCTATTCCCCCACACATAGAATGTCTCGTCATAGAGACTGATGGTGCAAAACAAGTTAAAGAACGTGAATTTATGCGTGAATATGTACTTCTTGATGATTCTGACATCGGTGCTTGTGTTGCCTCCGGTTCATTTGTCTGCCAAGCAATGGCAGTTGTGCCTTGTAGCATGAACACTCTTGCAAAAATTGCACATGGCATTGCAGATAATTTAACAACAAGAGCTGCAAGTGTTTTTATTAAGGAAAGACGGCTACTCCTGCTTTCTCCTCGAGAAATGCCTTTTTCAGCCATTGCCTTAGAGAATATGTCTAAACTTAGTCACCTTGGAGTGATTATCTCCCCTCCTGTAGCAGCATATTATGCGGGTATTCAGACTTTGGAGGAGATGGAAAATTTTTGGGTTGGAAAATGGCTTGATATTTTAGGGATTGAGCATTCTTTATTTCATCGATGGGAAGGTTAATGTATCGTAAAGCAATTTATCCGGGGACTTTTGATCCCATCACTAATGGGCATTTAGATATTATTCGTCGTGCAAGTTCTATCTTTCAAGAAGTGATTGTTGCTGTCGCTGAATCGGCTTCAAAATCACCGATGTTTTCACTTCAAGAACGCAAAGAAATGATTGAAATTGCATTAAAACACATGGATGGCAATATAAGCGTACAAAGTTTTGATTGTTTGCTGGCGAATTTTGCTAAACAAAATGGTGTTGTTGTTCTTGTGCGTGGCTTAAGAGCGGTTAGCGATTTTGAATATGAATTACAAATCGGTTACGCCAATGCCTCATTAAATAAAGATTTAGAGACAGTTTATTTTATGCCTAGCTTAGAAAATGCTTTCATTAGTTCCTCTGTTGTACGTTCCATTCTTACCCACCAAGGTAAGATTTGCCACTTAGTACCTTTTGAAGTATGCCGTTATTTACAGGAGAAGGGTTATGTATGTAGTGCTTGAAGGCATTGACACAAGCGGAAAAAGCACACAAATTCAATCTTTAAAGCAGAAATTTCCAAATGCAATTTTTACCAAGGAACCTGGTGGAACACAAGTAGGGTTAGAATTGCGTGAAATCGCTTTACATAGGCAGATTTCCCCTTTATGCCGCACCTTTTTGTTCCTTGCTGACCGTGCAGAACATTTCGAACGCATCATTCTCCCTCATAATGACAAGCTAATTATTTCGGATCGTAGCCTTTTTTCAGGAATAGCATACGCAGATAATATTGATGAAGAATTATTATTAAAAATGAATCAATACGCCATTCACTGTCACATTCCTCATTTAGTCATCTTACTTGAATTAGATAAGGCGGAACTAAGACAAAGATTGTCGCAGAAAATCCCTGATAGAATTGAAGAATGTGGGGTTGAAAAATTACTTTACATTCAAGCAAGAATCAAGAAGTTCATAAAGAAGCTAAATTGTCCTTGTGTATGTATTTCATCTTCAGAATCTAAGGAAAGAATTACAGAACTCATTACAAAGAAAATTAAAGAATTAACATAAAACTACAAAAGTGGAACTCCTTGTGCTTAGAACACTGTCATAACACCTAAATCCCAAAGGATTGAGAGGCAATTTCAAGGAGAAAATATGCGAATTAAACTTCTAGCAATATCGGTTGGAACAATGTTTATATTGGGTGGATGCATGATTCCTAACGAATGTGGCTTATCGTATAATTACAATGCAAAAATGACAAATTTTTATGACTCTCAAGGAATGTATCATGAGTCTTGCCCCAAAAATATCATTAATTATGATGAGATTCGCCCTCGATATGGGGAACACAACCCTTATGTTTATGATGATCTTTATACACCTGTTCCGGCAGATTCTCCACGCGGAATACAAACACAAGAACGCGAACGCGAACGCTGGGAAGCAAAGCAAAGAGAACTTGCTGAATTGCAGGGTATGAGTGGAGGAGAAAGAAGTGCTTACCCCAAAGGACAACGACCAGGAGAAAGTAAATTTAATGATTTTTCAGCTGACTGGAATTTTTAACCTATTATGGGGATAGCGATAAATTACACAAGCAAACTAAAAGCTATCCCACAAATATTGTGCTTAAAGAAGTCATAAATCTATCAAAAAAGATTTAAACCCTTTCTTATCTATAATTGAGTATAATTGTTCTTTTATTGCAAGAACCTTGTCTGATAAAATAAATGAAGAATATACTAAGGGTGTTTTAGAATGATTCAATGGATGCAAAAACACAAAAAATATCTTGTCGTCACAATTTGGATTAGTGCTATTTCCTTTATAGGTGCTGGTTCTGTTGGCTGGGGAGTCTACAGTTTCTCCGGTGCTGGGGGCTATGTTGCGAAAGTGGGTGATTCTATAATCACAAAAAGTGATCTTGCCCGTGAATATAGTCGTTTGCACGAGGTCTATAGTAAAATCACTGGTAGCAATATTGATGAAAAAACTGCCCAATTCTTGAATATTCAAAAACGAGCAGTGGACAATTTAATTTATCTAACCCTAATGCTTAATTATGCAAGCGATATAGGCTTGTTTACTACCGATGAGGAAGTTGCTAGAGAAATCAGCAAAGACAAAGATTTTTATGATGAATTTGGTTTGTTTAGCCAAAAAAAGTATACGGAAATTCTACAAGCAAACAACATAAAGAAAGCTGATTACGAAGAAGCGTTGCGCAAATCTTTACTGCTTAAGAAACTTGATAGTATTTTAGAACCGATTATGACCCCCCTTGAAGAGCGGAGTGCAGCCTCCTCTTTGTTTATGAAAGACCAAATCTTGATGGATATTTTAACTCGCAACCATCAGGCTGAATCTGTTATTGAAATCAATGATGAAGAACTTAAAAAGTATTGGGAGAATAATCAAGCTTTATATATGGGAGAAAAAGAATATAAAGTGATTTATGATCTTTTTAAAAAAGATGAGATTCAAACTTCACAAGCTGATATTGAACGTTATTACGATGATTTTAAAAGTAATTATATTGACAAAAGTGGAAGGCAAATTCCTTTGGAAGAAATTCAAGACAGGGTGATTGAAGATTATCGTACAAATGAAGCACGTAACAAGGCACGCGAACGTTTCATCTTATATAAGAAAAATTCTAACCTACAAGGACAAGAAAAGACATTCACGGAGCGACAAATACAAACAGAATTTGGAGATAAGTTTATGCAAGAGCTACTAGGTTTGTCAGTTAAATCGGCTATGGAACCCGTGTGGGTAGAATCTAAGAATGCATTCGTATCATTGAAGCTCATGGAAATAGTTGAGGCAACACCTCTTTCGTTTGAGATGGCGAAAGAAAGAGTTGCAACAGATGTTTTACACCAAAAACAAATGGCATTATTGGAGAATGCGGCAAAAAAGGCTCTGGAAGATTTTCGTGGGGATTCAATTGGTTGGATTATGCGTGATGAGTCCACGAAAATCAAAAACCTTTCAGAGGAAGATTCTTTAGATTTTTTAGCCGATTTATTCAATAGCACAAATTCAAAAGGCTATATTTTGCAAGGTGAAAAAGCGATTTTATATCAAATTAAAGCTCAAGAGCTTTTTAAAGAATGGGAAACTCCAGAGCAAAAAGATTTTTTTATGGCAAATTTTAAACAACTGAAGCGACAAATTGTCGAGGATGCTTTTTTAAACTATCTCCAAAAGCGTTATCGCATTGTTCGAGCAGAAAGTTATTAAAGGAAGTAATGGTTTATGAATAACGAGACAATTCTGGGTATTGATGTTGGCACATCAAAAGTGTGTGCAATTATTGCAGAGGTAAAAGATGGCATTCCTCATGTAATTGGAACGGGTTTGCATAAATCTCAAGGGTTGCGTAAAGGGGCAATTGCAAATATTGAGTTAGCAAGTCGTGCAATTAAAGCTGCCATCAATGATGCAAAAAGGGTTGCTGGAACAAACTGTTCCAAAGCAATTATTTCTATTTCGGGTGTGTATACAAAAAGTTTCAATAGTTCAGGGATTGTAAATATTCCAAATAGCGAAATAGGGACTCAGGAAATTAACCGCGTTATGCAGACAGCATTGTACAATGCAACAATCCCTCAAGAATCTGAAGTAATTCATGTTTTACCTTATAGCTTTAAGGTTGATGACCAAGATTTTATCGATGATCCTATGGGTATGAATGGAAATCGCATAGAGGTATTTGTTCATATTGTTTGTGCTCAACGTTCAAGCCTTAACAACCTTAAAAAAGCTGTTCGTTCATCAGGTGTGGAAGTTGCCAATATTGTACTTTCAGCCTATGCCTCTGCCATTGCCGTTTTGAATGATGACGAAAGGGAACAAGGTGTAGCGTGTATTGATATGGGTGGTAGCACTTGTGATTTAATCATTCACGCTGGAAATTCAATTCGCTATAATGATTTTTTAGGCGTAGGCTCTCAACATATCACAAATGATTTGGCTATGATTCTTTCCACACCCATAGCAGCAGCTGAAGAAGTCAAGATTCGCTTTGGATCCTTACGCAAAGAAAGTTCTCAAAGTGGGGATAAAATTGAGCTACCAACAACAAACGATGAAAAAAACATTCAAACAACAGAAGCTGATGTTGTCTATAATATCATTTACGCACGAACAGAAGAAACACTTATGTTCTTAGCAAAGTTTTTAGAAAAAAGCTCGCTACAAGACCATTTAGGTGCAGGGGTTGTATTAACAGGCGGAATGGTTAAGTTAGAAGGCATCAGAGAATTGGCAAGTGCAATTTTTACAAATATGCCTGTTAGGATTGCAAAACCTCACGATGTGCTTGGGCTATTTGAATCCTTGAGAGACCCTAGCTACTCAACTGTTGTAGGGCTTATTTTATATGGTGCAGGCCATTTCACAAACTATGAAATAGATTCAGAAAAAAAACTTTTAGTAAGAATGGGGAAATTTAATAATGAAGATGTTAATATTTCACTAGCAAACCCAACACATGAAGTGAATGCTTTGAAAGATTTGGCTACACAAAGTCCAAATCAAACGACTAGCGAGGAGATAAAAACAAACTCGGGTCGTTTTAAAAATATGAAACAAGTCGACCATGAAACGGAAAATTTTATGAGTCGCTTTTGGCGTTGGTTGACGCAACTATTTTAAGGGTGAATCTATCTCAACTAAGGGGACAAGCATGATGGACATTCAAATTATGGAGACACAACCTCCAATAGAGGGTGCAAAAATTAAAGTTATAGGTGTAGGTGGCGGGGGTGGCAATATGATTAGCTACCTTATGCAAATGGATATTGACGAAAGTATCGAATTAATTGTTGCAAACACAGATGCACAAGCTTTGCATAAGTCTCCGGCACCGACAAAAATGCAACTTGGACTAAATGAAACAAAAGGTTTGGGTGCAGGAATGAAGCCCGAAAAGGGCAGAAAGGCTGCAGAGGAAAGCTATGAGGACATTAAAGCCGTTTTGGAAGGTGCAGATATTGTTTTTATCTCTGCTGGTTTAGGTGGTGGGACAGGAACAGGAGCAGCACCTATCATTGCGAGAGCTGCGAAAGAGGTGGGTGCATTAGTGATTGCAGTTGTAACAAAGCCTTTTAAATTTGAAGCTGGAAAGCGTGATAGGCTTGCAAAAGAAGGTTTTGTTGAGCTAAAAAAAGAGACAGACACTATTGTTGTCATTCCAAATGATAAGCTTCTTAGCATTATTGATAAATCTGCAGGACTAAAAGAAACTTTCAAAATTGTTGATAGTGTTTTAGCAAAGGCTGTTGATGGAATGAGTCGTGTCATTCTCCAAACAGGAAGCAATGATATTAATGTTGACTTTGCAGATGTTTGCACGGTAATGAGTTGGCAGGGTGCTGCATTGATGGGCATGGGTGAGAGTACAGGCTCTAATGCAGCATACGAAGCCATCAAAAGTGCAATTGAATCGCCACTATTTGATAATATCTCAATCAACGGTGCAAGAGGCTTGCTTGTGAATTTTCGGCTACACCCCGATTACCCATTTCAAGAGATTAGTGCGGCTATGGAGTCTATCTGCAATAGTCTTGATACAGATGCCGATGTGTTCTTTGGAACGCATTCTGATGATACACTACCAGAAGATAAGATTGAAGTTACAATTATTGCAACAGGATTTGAAAAAGAGCAAGAACAACAGAGTATTGCAGTAACATCCCCAACACCAATTTCAAACAATACGCAACAACTTTCTAGTCAACCGGTCAGTGGTGGCGAACAAACCGCCGCAAGTCTTTCTGCATCACCTATGCAACACATGCAATTAAGACGTGTCAGTGGAAGTGATTATTTTCAAACTAACCCCGATGATTTAGATCAACCTTCGTTTTTCAGAAAACAGATGGATTAATTTTAAAGGAGTATGGAAGTGTGAAAGAGGGCTTTATTGATTCCTTAAAGCGATGGAGAAAAAATGCCAGTGCGAGATTGCGTGGCGTCCCTTTTTTCGACATCAGACAGGCTAGAAAGGATTTTCAACATCTGCTTTCCTCTTCTGTAACACTTCCTAAACCCTCGACTTCTAGCGAATATATTTTATCCCTAACAACATTTCCGGAACGTATCCATGTTGTTGGTTGGACACTCCTATCGTTCTTTATTCAAACACAATTACCCAATCGTATTATCCTTGTCTTAAAGAGAGAAGAGTTTCCTTTGGGTGAAAAACAACTCCCTAAAGAATTATTTCACTTTCAGGAGATGGGTTTAGAAATTCTATGGGTCAACGAAAACCATCGCTCATATGCCAAAATTATTCCGATTCTCAACCGTTACCCAGAAGCAACAATCATTACCGCTGATGACGACCATTATTACACTTCAGATTGGCTAGAAAAATTAATCACGAATCACAAAAAAGAACCGCAATATATCCACGCTCACCGCGTTCATCACCTTAACTTTGATGAAAATAGGCAATTATTACCTTACAATCAATGGCATCTTGCTCTATTGGACAAGGACAGTAAACCTAATCCATCATTTTTTAATTTTGCGACAGGTATTGGCGGAGTTCTCTATCCACCACACTGCTTCTATAAAGACATTTGTGATTCTTCTTTGTATCTCAAAATTTGCCCAAGTGCCGATGATATATGGTTATGGGGAATGGAAGTTTTGGCACACCGCCAAATCAAACGAATAGAGGGACGCTATGACCGCCCTATTGGCACAATGCTTTCACAAAAAACTTCATTATCTTATGAAAATGTCCATCACTCAGCAAATGATATTCAAATACAACAACTTCTAGCACATTACCCAGAAATTTTAGAAATTCTAGCAATACAACAAAATTAATCAAACTCTTTTGGGAAACCATAAAAACATACGGACACATAACTATCCGGTGCATAGAATTAGTTATAGATCCTTTACCTTAAATACATTATAAAACAAATGGAATAAATGACGCGATATCTATATCCTTTTTGATTTTTTCACGCAAATCTGTAGAGCTGATGGCACATTCAAAAGGCACAAATGCACACTGAATTTCTTCTAAAATTCCTACATCATATGAGCCTGTTGAACGTCCAAAAATAATAAAACTAACCTCTTTTTTTAGTTTTTCAAACTGATTCCATTCTGACAATCTCCCTAACTGGTCTTCACCCACAATCAATGAAATAGGTATATTTGGAAAAAGTCCTTGCGTATGCTTTACGGTTAGAATTGTCGGCGTGGGTCGATTCTGCTCAATCTCAAAATCAAGAATCTCCACATTTTGTAATTCTTCTTGCATAATAATTTGTTCTAACCACCTTTGTCGTTGTTGAGGAGAAAATAATGAGGAAGTTTTAAAGGGATTCAAGAATGATGGAACAATCAGCAACTTCGCTATTGGATAAGCAAGAATATGCTTTATTATCAAGAAATGTCCATTATGAGGTGGATCAAAAGAGCCTCCGAAAAGCACAATCGGTGGTTTTGATAACTGTGAAAGCAATGATACTAAATCAAACATAAATAATCCTTGTTGCCATATACTTCTTTAACTGCATCTTTTAAACCTGTTAATGTCACCACCTTTTCTTTTACAACTTCTGCGGAATGTCCTTGTTTGTTGTCTATCCTCGTTTGAATACTTTTGTCAATCATCTTAAAAATTCGTCCATTATTCCCTTTTTTTGGTTGTAAAATTAAAGGTATCTTTAAAAGATTCTACTTGCTGTGGTTGTTTTAATCTCTTACAAAAGTATTATGATTGTTGTAACCTGTTGTTATCATTTTATTTCCTTGCTATTAAAATTGCCTTTACCCTTAATATTTAATAAGCAAAAATAGAAAAAGAAGGATTAATGGTGGGCGAAATACCCACCTAAAAGAATCAATCACTCAACGCTATAGAGAAAATTTGTATTGTTTTGGTAAGAAACAAGTTGTATTTTTTCTCCATCAAAATAAATCGCTCTTGCATTTTGAATTTCTTTTGGATAGCTCATTACCTCAACAACCTCTTCACTCTTAATGTCAATCACAACAATCACATTGTAATTCTTACTTAAGGCATAAATGCGCCCATCATGATACATCATAGAGGTTATATATAAATCCCCTAAACTACGATTCTCTTTGAGGTTTGCTTTAGGTGTGAATTCCCCTGAAAGTATGCGGTCATACAAAGAAAACTTACTAATCACAAAAGTTTTCTTATCTTTATTATTTGGAACGGTCGCCATATAAAAATAGGCGTCATCGTTAGTGATACTTGCGACATGATGGAACTTAGAACGAACAGTGTCAATTCTTCCGCGTCCTAAACCATCGCCCTGTCCCTCAAATCGGTCATACCCACGCACAAAATGAGCAAATTGTAACGCATCATCTGCTTCATCATTTTTCTTGAAACGCAAAAAAGTCTTATTTGAACCCATCAAAAGATATTTATCTTCCATGTAAGGAATAACCCCAATAATAGGATCAATTGTTGCTGAAAAATAAGGATCAATTTCAAATTCACCCTTAATTGCAAAAGAGTTATCCAAGAAAGAAACTATCCATTTAGAACTCACAACCCATTCACCATTAATATATCTCATTGAATTGATTGGATAGGGATATTCAATTTTTTGTGTTTGTGTTAACACAAGGCTTCTATCAATAGTCTTGAATGGAGAATTTGCAGAATCTGATTCAAATTGGATACCGAGATTCGCACCATTGGGTGCAAACGCATAATCTGGACTCTTCACATCTCTTTTACCCAAAAAAGATATATTCTGCCAAGTGCCTTTCCAACCATCTGTTGACCAAATGATATATTTTGGATTCAAAGTAAACCTTACGGGATCACCTTGTCCAGTATAAGGTGGAACACCCGTCGCAACAAAGGCTTGAAATACATTAGAAGCAATAATAAATGCTGAAATTCCAAAAGCAATAAATGTAAATTTTGTCATTTCACGTACTTTCTTACCTTTCATTTCCTCTTCAAAAGTGCTAAATTTCGGTGCAAAAAGAAAGATAATCCCCAAAAGCACAATCACTGCCCAAAAAACAACTTCAGCCCAAAAATAAGTATGAATACCAAATACTTGAAGACTAAAGCCCTGATCTAAATCACGATGGGCATGATTACCATAATGAGCGAAACTCTGATACAACCCAAAAGCCGTCATTACCAACAATGTTGCCAAGTACTTACCGTTCAAACCATAACGTACAATAAAAAATGCAATGACGCCGATAAAAATCATACTCTGTCGCTGTGCCCAACAAAGCGTACAAGGGCTATCACCTAAAATATAGCCAAAAACAAAATTAGCAATACCAACAGGGAGCAAAATTAACAAAAACCCTGCCCAACACATCAAGCTATAAAAATTTCTTGCCTTATTCATCTCGTTCATTGTGCCACTCCTTATAGATTCATAATTGTGAGTAATGCACTAGATTTATGCCCCACAAACAAAAATGCCATAATAGCCCAAGACACCATCACTAAGCCAAAAGCCAATTTCTCTTTCTCTGGTTTTTTGATGATGATAATTAAACCTATCAACACCAAAAGTATCTCCAAGAATTCCATTCTGTTATCCTTATAAGATTGAATTATGAAAGCGGGAATTATAAAACATTAATATTTAAAATTTAAACAATTATTTTAAATATTTTCAACAAAACTCACAGATACTTCACACAATTTTTATATACTTCCATCGTTTTAAATAAACAAAAAGGAGCAAAAATGAAAACTATCTCTTTAATTTGTGCAAGTGCAATTTTATGCACAGGTATTGTAGCGGCGGCAGATTTTTCGAAAACATCTTTGGCAGATTTGCAAAATATGTCTGGAAAAGTTAAACCACAAGACGCATTGGATTATCGTATGGAACTCCATAAGCGTATGGAAGAAATGACGGTCAAAGAGGCAAGAGAATTTCGCCAACAATTAAGGGAGAAAGCGAGAGCAAATCACGATAAAATGACAAAAGCAGAACTTCAAAAATACAGAGAAGATGTGAGGACGCAAATGCAAACCCAACTCGATTCTATGCTTGTTAAGGATGCAAGAGCAAAAGGTGTGCTAAAATACGGAATGATGGGTGGCAAAATGCACGGCAAACACCCAAAAAAAGGTGGACCTCACAATCGACATCACGATATGTAGTTGTGAAACCCAAAGTAGAGGATAAGCTAGGAGGATACGATGGCTTACAAGATTCTAGTGGTGGAGGACGATTCTCTTTTGCTAGAGATGATTGAAGAATTCTTAAGTGAAGAGGGCTTCATCATTCAGGCACAAGAAGATGCAAAAAAAGCACTAGAACTTGCTTATGAAGAGAGTTTTGATCTTTACATTTTAGATGTTAAGCTCCCCTCTATGGACGGGTTTACACTCCTTAAAGAAATTAGGAGACTAGGAAAAAATACTCCTGCCATCTACACGACCTCTTTAAGTAGCATAAAAGACTTGGAGGAGGGCTTTAGAAGTGGTTGCGATGATTACCTTAGAAAGCCTTTTGAACTCAAAGAACTCTTAATTCGCATCAATGGGCTACTCAAGAGAAATTTTTCACACCAAAATGAAGATTATGAGGATTTAGGTAATGGAATTTTATTTTCTTATCAGCAAAAGGCACTCTTTCGCCACCAAGAAAAAATTCTTCTCCCCCACAAAGAGTTAGAGTTACTAACTCTCTTATTGCAAAATAAAAATCGCTTTGTCGGTGTTGAAGAAATTTTTGAACGCCTTTGGGCTTATGAAGAAACGCCAAGTGAATTAAGCTTACGTGCCTATATTAAAAATCTGCGTAAGTTATTAGGCAAGGAACGCATTATTAATCAACGAGGTAGTGGCTATTTGTATGACGCTCAATCATAAAGTAATTTTAAAAATTCTAACACTCTATTTAATCAGTACTGGCTTCTTTTTAATGATTACCTTAAGTGTTACCTATACTCTCCAAAAACGCATTCTTATTGAAGAAGAAACAAAAAGAATTTATGATGCTAGGGGTGCGATTCATTTTATGGCACGTCATAAAGAATCACTCACATTACAGGATTTTATCGAAATAGCGGAAGATTACGGCGTTAGAATCGCCTTTATCGATTCTTCGAAAAATATACTTTTATCTAATCTTTCTCATCAAAAAGTTATATCACTTCCAGTACCCAAACGACAGGAGGAAACATATATTGTAGATGGACATTTATTTTTATTTTCTCATTTACGTTTTAAACCCACGCCAGAAATAAGGAAAATTCTACCCAAAAAAACCCTACTTATTTTAGAAGGAAATAACATCTCCACACAATTACACAAATTGACTCTTACTTATATTGTACTTTTTCTTTGTGCAATGGTGCTAATGGCAGTTGTTGCATATTTTCTAGTACGACTTTTTCTACGTCGCTTAGAAAGCCAAATTCAATGGTTAGAGCATTTTTTAAAAGATTCTACCCATGAAATCAACACTCCTCTTAGTGTTATCATAATGAGTATTGAACGTTTTGATACAGAAGAGTTATCCCCAAAGAATCGTAAAAAACTCACTAACATTACACTTGCAGCAAAAACATTAGCCCACATCTACGATGACCTTGTATACTTGAATTTTCCACATACACATTCCACAGAAATACAAAACTTCAGCCTTGATTCCCTCATTAAAGAGCGTCTCGAATTCTTTGCTTTACATATCGCACAGAAAAATATTCAAATCCAAACTCATTTACAGAGCTTGAATCTGTGTCTTAATAGACAAAAAATTAGCAAATTGATAGATAATCTCATCAGCAATGCCATTAAATATAATCACAAAGATGGTTTTATCCATATTTGCATTCAAGAACACATCTTAAGCATTGAGAATAGTGGACAACCCATCACGGATACGCAAGGAATATTCACACGTTATGAACGATATGACCATACACAAGGTGGTTTTGGGATTGGGCTAAACCTTGTTCAAAGCATTTGTGAAGAATGCCACATTCAAATAGAAGTCCAAACCACTCCCCATTCTAATTGCTTTATTCTTCATTTTTCAAAAGATTGCTAATGATTTCTGAATCCATCAAACAACTCATAAAAGAACAATATAAACGAAACCATACAGAAGAATTACAGAAAGCTGACCCTTTAAAAATTGTCCATCAATACAAAAAAGAACCGCATATTGATAAAATTGCCCTCGTTTGTGCCTTACTCGCTTATGGTAATGTTCATCAGATTCTTCGCACACTTGAATCTTTAGATTTTTCTTTATTGGTTGCATCTGATAAAAAGATTCTCAGCACAAAATTTCCTTATTATCGCTTCCAAACTCAACAAGACATTCAAATGCTTTTCATTGCACTCTCAAAAATTAATCTCAAACAAGCATTTATCCATGGAATTCAGTCACACAATATTCTCACAGGAATTTCTCATATGCAAAAATCCCTATACGATGCTGTACCGCATTACTCAACTAGAGGGTTTACATTCTTAATTGGGCAGATTAATGGTCAATCTCCACTCAAACGATGGAACTTATTTTTGCGTTGGGCAGTGCGTAAAGATTGCTTAGATATTGGTTTTTGGGAAGGGGTTATTCCTTGCAGTGAGCTTTTACTCCCACTTGATACACATTCTTCACGTATAGCAAGAAAACTTGGCTTGCTAAAACGAAAAAGTAACGACATAAAAGCTGTGCTAGAAGTCAGCCACAATCTCAAGCAGCTTGATTCTAGCGATCCAATTAAATATGACTTCGCCCTTTATCGCATAGGACAAGAGAGACTTTTAGGATAATTAATATGCACGATTACCATAACACTTCCATTCAATTTTTCTTGCAGTTACCTGCGGAATTTGCGGTATAGTGTTTGGGTCTTGCATCCCTTGTGGTGGCACATAGCCCTGCAAAACATCAACTTCAACAAGCTGTCCAATATATAAATCCTTAAATGAACCATTACTATCCCAAAGCCCAAACCAACCGCAATCATCGCCTTCCATACGCGTATGAGGTAAAACCTTCACAACAACAGAGCTTCCCCAGCCACCTAAAGTTATCGTTTTTGCCTGGTTATCAATTGCGATAATCTCGCCATTAATATCCCAATCTGCAAAAAGACTCATTGTTGCACACAAAAGTAAAATACATATTTTTTTCATTGATGACTCCTTAAGTATTACTGACAAAAGTGTAACAAAGAAGTGCAAAGAAAATGTCAAGTTTTTGTCGTAAACTATACAATAATTTAAATTAACTCGCTTGTATGGTTTAGCTATATTTTCAGTAAAGAATAGTTTTGTTGACTGAAATCTATTTTTCTGCTAGAGTTACAATAATTTAAAATATTAAGGAATAGATATGGGCTTGACGCTGGGTATTGATATCGGAAGCACAACAGCAAAAGTTGCCTTGCTTGATGGAGACGAAATCATCTACAAACGTTATGAACGTCATTATTCAAAAGTGCGTGAAAAAAGTATTGAAATTGTAGAAGGTTTAAAAAACATTATTCAAGATAGGGAGTTTAAAGTTTCTTTATCAGGTTCAGCAGGATTTGGAATCTGCAAAGTAGCAGGTATTGATTTTGTACAAGAAGTATTTGCCACCGCAGAAGCTGTTAAATTCTTAGAGCCAAGTACAGATGTTGTTATTGAATTGGGTGGTGAAGATGCAAAAATTTTATTTTTGAGTGGAGGAACTGAAGAAAGAATGAATGGATCTTGTGCCGGGGGAACAGGGGCATTCATCGACCAAATGGTTACCCTACTTGCTATTTCTGCTGAAGAATTTGACGCTATCTCCTTAAAACATAAAAAAATCTATCCCGTTGCCTCACGTTGTGGCGTCTTTGCAAAAACCGATGTACAACCCCTCCTAAATCAAGGTGTTAATAAAGAAGATATCACTGCGAGTATCTTTCAAGCTGTTGTCGACCAAACCATCACTGGCTTAGCACAAGGAAGAGAGATTGGTGGAAAGGTAATGTTTTTAGGAGGGCCTTTATTTTTTTACAAGGGTTTGCAAGAAAGATTCACCCAAACTCTCAAACTAGACAAAACATCAGCTATTTTTCCAGATTACGCACAATATTCTGTCGCTATTGGGGTAAGTCTATGTGCAAGAGAGAGCGAAAAAACATTCACTTGCGATAGTCTCATCACAAAGTTAATTGAATCTAAAAATGCTGCTTCGCGTAATAAATATTTAGAACCGCTTTTTAAGGATGAGCAAGAATTCAGTGCATTCACAAAACGTCATCAAAATGCCTCTGTTGATGAAATTGACATTGATGTCGCATTTATTCAAAATCAGTACAAAAAACTTGACGCCTACATCGGCATTGACTGTGGTTCTACGACAACCAAACTGATTATCTTAGATTCAAACAACCATATTCTCTATCAATACTACAACTCCAATCAAGGCAACCCAACAAGTGTAATTCAAGACCAACTAAACTATATCTATCGCCACCTTGGGGATAAAATCAATATCAGAGGCAGTGCAGTGACCGGCTATGGGGAAGAATTAATCAAAGCAGGTTTTGGGCTTGATGCGGGAATTGTGGAAACAATGGCACATTTAAAAGCGGCACAATATTTCAACCCACGCGTAGACTTTATCATCGATATTGGTGGACAAGATATTAAATGCTTTTTTATCCGCAACAACAGCATTGATTCCATTTTATTGAACGAGGCTTGTTCTAGTGGTTGTGGTAGTTTTATCGAAACTTTTGCAAAATCAATGGGCTATAATGTCTCTGAATTCTCAAAGCTTGGGCTAAAGTCAAAACACCCCGTTGAATTAGGTAGCCGTTGCACCGTTTTTATGAACAGCTCCGTCAAGGAAGCTCAAAAAGAGGGTGCTTGTATTGAAGACATTAGTGCAGGACTATCAATAAGTGTTGTAAAAAATGCTATATACAAAGTAATTCGTGCAAGAGATGCTGATGATTTAGGGCAACAAATCGTCGTGCAGGGTGGAACATTCTTAAATGATGCCGTATTGAGAAGTTTTGAGAAAGAAATTAACAGGGATGTAATTCGCCCCAAAATTAGCGGACTGATGGGGGCTTTTGGTGCAGCTTTACACGCAAAAAGCCTAAATCTTTTTGAATCAAATATTATTCAAGAAGAAGCATTACAACAATTCTCACATAAAGCAAAAGCGACTGTATGTAAAATCTGTGGCAATAATTGCAACTTAACCATCAATCGTTTTAGTGATGATTCAGGAAACAAAAGGAAGTTTATCTCTGGAAATCGTTGTGATAAACCTCTAGGTTTAAAAACACTCACATTCCTACCTAATCTCTATGAATATAAACTCAATAAACTCAAATCTTTAACAGAATATGCAGAATATGACCCGCCTAAAAACATTAAAGGAAAAGTCGGCATTCCCCTTGCCCTAAATATGTATGAAAATCTCCCTTTTTGGCATAAGCTTTTAAGTGAACTTGGGTATGAGGTTGTCGTTTCAGATATTACAACAAGAGACACTTTTACGAAAGGACAATATAGCATTCCAAGCGATACAGTTTGCTATCCTGCAAAACTTGTGCATGGACATATTGAAAACCTACTAGAAAAGGGGGTAGACACTCTATTCTATCCTTGTATGAGCTATAATTTTGAAAGCACAGACCAACATCAAGACAATAGCACAAACAATTATAATTGCCCTGTTGTTGCCTATTATCCAGAGCTTCTGAATGCAAATGTGGACAAACTAAAAAATGTCAGATTCTTGTATCCTTATATGGGGCTACATAAAAAAGATGATTTTTATAAAAAATCTGTAAAATTTTTTACACAGGAATTGAATCCGCTACATAAACAAAATTTAATTTCTAAATCCTTAGATTTCTTCACAAAAGGGCTTAAAGCAAGCGAGAAAGAATTTAGGGAGGCTTTGCAAAAAGCGTACGAATTTCGCCATCAATGGCTTGATGATATTAAAGCGTATGGAGAAAAAGTCTTAGACATTATTCATCAAAAAAATCTGAAAGCAATCGTGCTTTGCGGAAGACCTTATCATATCGATCCAGAAATTAACCACGGCATTGATAAACTCATTAACTCTTTAGGCTTGGTTGTTTTAAGTGAAGATTCAATTGCTCACTTAACAGAAGCAAAAGATTTACAAATTCTCAATCAATGGAGCTACCATTCACGACTTTATAATGCTGCAGAATTTGTGTGCAATTATCCAAATATCGAACTTGTCCAGCTTGTCAGTTTTGGTTGCGGAATTGATTCCATTACCACCGATGAAGTACGTTCTATTCTAGAATCTAAAGGTAGATTCTATACTCAACTCAAGATTGATGAGATTAGCAATCTTGGTGCAGTAAAAATCAGAATCCGTTCGTTACTAGCAGCAATGGAAGAAAAAATGGTAGAAAAAAGAAGGCTAGAAACCCCTAAACGTTTTGAAAATAGTCTAATTTTTAAAAATGTCAATCTGCAAAGATTAGCAGACATTGCTTCAACAATATCTTAAGGAGAAAAAATGGAATATACCTCAGCAAATGTTGTTTCTTGGAAGCAAACGCAACAACAAAAGGAACAAATCGGATTTAAAGAAAGGGAGATAACGAAAATTCCTTTTACAAAAGAGATGAAAGAAACGCACACTATCTTGGTCCCAATGATGCTACCCATTCATTTTCGTTTTCTAGTTAATATTTTACATTTACATGGCTACAAGGCGGAACTATTACATAATGATGGCAAGGGTATTGTTGATGAGGGCTTGAGAAATGTACATAATGACACTTGCTATCCAGCACTACTTGTTATTGGACAAATGATTGACGCACTCAAAAGTGGAAAGTGGGATTTAAGCAAAGTTGCTTTGATGATTACACAAACTGGTGGAGGTTGCAGAGCAAGTAACTATATCTACCTCTTAAGAAAAGCTTTAAATAAGGCGGGATATGGGAGTATTCCTGTTATTTCGCTGAATTTTAGTGGACTAGAGAACGATCAAGGTTTTAGCGTGAGTCGTGTAATGCTACAAAATATGCTTTCAGCAGTTATTTATGGCGATTTACTTATGCACATCTCTAATCAATGCAAACCTTACGAGAAAAATGCGGGAGATACTGATGCGATGGTCAGTAAATGGATTGATAAAATCACCACACCCGGCACAAACGATGGATTAATTAGCTATAAAGCCCTCAAAAAAGATACAAAAGCTATTTTAGAAGATTTTGCTTCCATTCCTATGGAACGCAAACAAAAAACAAAGGTAGGTATTGTTGGGGAGATTTATATTAAATTTTCTCCGATTGGCAATAATAACTTGGAAGATTTCTTATTAGGTGAGAATTGTGAAGTTGTCATTCCTGGATTCTTAGATTTTTGTCTATATTGCATTAATGATAGCCTTGTCGAGGGACGTTTATATGGCGGAAAACTAACAACAATGATGATTTACAAGGTTGTATATGCTTATTTTTTGAAGCGACAAACAGATATGATTAAAGCCATTGTTAAACATGGATTTTTCCAAGCACCCTCCAGCTTTAAGCATACAAAATCTCTTGCAAACGACTATGTTTCCCAAGCAATGAATATGGGTGAAGGATGGTTGCTTACTGCAGAGATGCTAGAGTTGATTCAGCAAGGTGTAAATAATATCGTTTGCACACAGCCCTTTGGTTGCCTCCCTAACCACATTGTTGGACGAGGAATGATGAAAGTCATCAAAGAGAAAAATCCACAAAGCAATATTGTTTCAATCGATTATGATCCAGGTGCGACAAAAGTCAACCAGGAGAATCGTATTAAACTAATGTTGAGTAATGCCAAAAAACAGATGGCTCTAACATAAACCCTCTTTAGGAAAAAGGAATGGGTTGAAGAATCTTTATAGTTTTGGTTTATTTGAAGCGATTATTGCATTGTTGCTTTTGAGTGCAATCGTCTTGTTATTGCCACTTTTTCAACGCAACGAACAAGAAAGCCAGTCTCTGGTTTCCTCAAAGGAGATTTTATTCATTGCTGATTCCACTCTCAATCAAATTGCAGAAAACATCAGCAATGCCCAATCTCCAATAACACCTCCACCATTTAACCAACCTCCATTTTCACTATCATACAAAATCTCGCCCATCAAACACCATCCAACAACCATTTATAAAATAGAGGCTTTTATTACTAAAGACAAAAGGCTTTTATCCGTGCTGACAACTTATAGCACAACCATACAGAAAGAATTTTTATGAAAAATAGGATTCTCCCCTGCTTTTCACTCCTTGAATTAATATTATCTTTAACAATCTCCTCCTTAGTTATTGTATTATTTGCACAAATCTCCTTCACAGAATACCAACGTTTTTCGCAACAAAAAGCCATAGAAATTAATGCCTCTATTCTCAATAATATTATGCTACAAGTAGATAGACACATTAAGGATATTTTTCGCCCAAGTCTACAAATCACACCAAATACGCTTAGCTTTTATCGATATGCCCTACCCTACCCCTTAGTTTTTGACCCAGCACAAACCTCACAAGAATTGACAATTCTCTACCCACATTCTTTACCCAATATAAACGCACAGCTTTATTGCGTTAACACAAAAACCTATCATCGCATCACACAAATCACTTCCCATTCACTCCAATTAAAAGAAACACTACCTCAATCATGTGAATACGGTTATTTGCTCACACAAGAAAGAATCCAGATTCTCTATGCCTCTGACCAACGCCTAAAATTACAAACACCACATTCAAATTACATTCTCACTTCTCCCTTGCAATCGTTTCAAGCCTCCCTAAACCAAAACCTACTCTCTTTTTCTTTCTGTATGCGTGATAAAAATATTGAAAAAATCTTTTGCAAAGAAGACCCAACATTATCCATTTGCACGCAAGGGCAATGCCGAGCGTGGACAACAAACTTATGACAACAAAACCTCTGAATGCTTATTTGCTCTTACAGATTCTTATCGCCTTTATCATTCTTAGCTCAATGCTACTCACAACCCGCTACCTTACGCACAGAATTAGTGGAGAATATATCAGCAATCAAGCAAGTGCACAATTAGCCCAATATGCAAAAAGTAGCCAACGCATTATTGTTGCACTCATTCAAAATAAAACTCTAAAGGCTACAAAAACTCCCACAACAAACGATACATTATTTACACCCTTCCTTACACCAAACTATCACATCTCCTTCAATTTATGGCAAGTTTCTGATTTCTTGATTTGTATTGAAACCTATGTTAATGTTATATTACCTAATGGAACTCTCTTGAATCACCACGATTCAGCCCTTTTATATCAGGAAAAGTTAATTAGCCCTGCGTTAAAATGCGACACGAGTATTACGCCTTAAATGCGGATACAAAGGATAACCGATGAATATTGAAACCAAACAACACCTAAGTGAATTCTTTTCCCATGCTTTACAACTCAATGCTACAGACATACATATCACACATCACTCTCCATTCTTCATTCGCACTGATGGTAAACTCCAAACCTTTAATTTTCCTATCAGTTATGAAAAAATGCATTCCTTATGTATGGATATTTTAGACTCTCATTCAAAAGCTGAATTTGAAAAAAATAAAGAAGTAGATTTCTCCTTTGAATTACTAGAAATTGGACGCTTTCGTGCAAATTATTACCATACACAACAACATTTTGCAGCTGCCTTTAGAGCCATCTCCAGCACCCCACCTACATTAGAATCTTTAAATTTACCCAAAATATTTTACGACATCCTAAAAAAAGATCGTGGCTTAATTCTTGTTTGCGGGGCAACAGGTAGTGGTAAAAGCTCCACAATCTCAGCAATGATTGACCACATTAATCAAACACAGCAAAAGCATATTATCGCATTAGAAGATCCTACAGAATTTATCCACCCCCAAAAACAATCCCTTTTTTCATATCGTTGTATCGGTAAAGATACAGCAAGTTATCAAACAGGAATTAAAGCCGCACTAAGGGAGGATCCGGATATTATCCATATTGGTGAAATGCGAGATTGCACAACCTTTGAATCAGCAATTCATGCTGCACAAACAGGGCATTTGGTTTTTTCAACACTTCACACAAATTCAGCTTTAGGTGCTATTTTGAAAATTGTGGGGTCTTTTAGAGGAGATGAACAAGCCCAAATTCGTTCTGCTCTTGCTGATTCCTTGTTGATGGTGATTGCACAAACTCTACTACCTAAAAATGGTGGTGGGCGTGTGTGTGCATTAGAGATTCTTTGCAACACAACAGCGATTTCTAATCTCATTCGTGAAGCAAAATTTCACCAAATTCCGGCACAAATGTCGTTAGGAATGGCTTTAGGTATGCAAACACAAAATGATGCATTAAAAAAACTTTTACAGCAAGGGGTTATCACTCAAGAATCTGCCCTAAATGCAAGCTACAATCAAACAGAGTTAAGCAATAAATTGCAAGGAAAGTTGCAATGAAAAAAAGAAAGCTACCGACTTTTACAATGATTGAACTTGTTTTTATTTTGGTTATTATTGGCATTCTAGCATCTATCGCTATTCCAAGACTCGCAGCAAGCCGAGATGATGCCATCGCCGTATCGCTTAAAGCAGATATCGGAACAATTATGCAAGCAATGCCAGCTTTATATATGAGTCAAGGGGATAATCTGAAAGATTTTTCTCAAGCCATCAATGTCGACTCTAGCCGATGGATACAAAACAATCAAACCCTCACAAGTGTATTGCACGATAACAACAGCCCATGTGTAAAAATTGAATACACAAACGCAACGCAGAATCGCCCAAGCGAACATATCAAGATGGGCGATAAAATCTTAGAATTAAGTATTCTTGCACGTCCTGCCTGTTTACAACTTAACCGCTTATTCCACACAAGCAATACAGATTACACGCAAGTCATCAATCTTTCAGGCTATGGCATTTCATTTTAAATCGCTCAAGGGCTTTACATTGCTTGAAATGGTTATCATCATTATGTTACTTGGAATTTTAGCCACATTCTTTATTCCACAAATTTTTGTTAGCACACAGAACACTTGCCGACAACGTATTAATGCCTCTTTATCTATGATTTCTTCACAAATTGCCAACCAACAAAATACACAGTTTTTGCTCAATTCTTACGGCACAATTGATTTTGCAAAATCAACACAAAATGCCCTTTTTGATGAAAAAAATTGTGCCTTAAAACTTAAAAATAATGCTCTCATATTCCGTTTAAATCAATATACAGGAGAAATCAGACTTGTGCAAGAAGACGGAATTTATCAGTTCAAATGTGTCGGTCAAGATTGCATAAAATTAAATAATATGTAGAGTATTCGGAATGGTGGCTCGAGGCAGAATCGAACTGCCGACACAAGGATTTTCAGTCCTTTGCTCTACCGACTGAGCTATCGAGCCAAACAAAGAGTCAAATTATACTCTTAAATCTTTAAAAACACATAAAACAAACCTTCACTCAATCATTCTGGCAAACTCACCAAAAATGCTATTTGCCTCCTTTGGGCCTGGTGAAGATTCTGGATGATGTTGAATAGAATAAATTTTGCGACGATGGTAAAGTAATCCCTCAATCGTTCCATCAAAAAGATTTTGATGGGTTATATCAGCAATTTCTGTGATATTCTCAGGAACAGAATAAATATGATTTTGTGCAGTGATTTCAACCGCTTGATTGCATAGATTCTTTACGGGGTGATTACCGCCATGATGCCCAAATTTCAGCTTATATGTTGGGTATCCATGTGCGATAGCAAGCAACTGATGGCCCAAACAAATCGCAAAAATCGGAATATCAGATTCCACCAAAATTTTGATTTCTGCAATTTCAGATTTCAAAAATTTGGGGTCTCCTGGCCCATTGGAGAGAAACACTGCATGTAATTCACCCTTTTTAAATCTTTGAATCAAGGTATCAGCCCTAAAAGAATGTGGTTGTACCTCAACTTCAAAACCTGACTCTACTAGGTTATTTAAAATATTGCGCTTAATGCCAAAATCAATCGCAACGATTTTTTTGCGTGTATGGAGAGTTGGGTAACCCATACACTCAAAGCTAAATACACCCTGTTTGTGAGTATAAGATTCTTTTGTGCTTACATCTTGTGCATAATTAATCTCCTCGATTCTCAAGGAAGAATGTAATATTTTTTTCAACTCCCCAACATCGCTAATCTCTGTTGAAGCAACCATCATCATCGCCCCTTCAAGGCGAATCATCTTCACAATATCGCGAATAGGTAAGCGACAAATCCCCATCACATTAAAATGTTTCAGAAAACTACTCAAACTCTCTTGAGCACGAAAATTAGAAAAGTGGTCACTATAATGGCTTACCAAAACACCTTTAGCAAAAACACCTCGACTCTCCATATCTTGTGGATTACAGCCAACAATGCCAATCTCTGGCATACTAAAAGTGATAAATTGTCCAGCATAGCTAGGGTCACTTATAATTTCTTGATACCCACTCATTGAAGTGTTAAAGACAACTTCGCCCACACAACAACCATCGGCACCAAAACTCTTTGCCTCTAAAAATAGCCCATTCTCAAAATAAAGATATGCAGACTTCATAGAAAACCTCGTTTGCGTAATTCTTCTTCATAAAGTTTTTCAAAAATAATGTCATATTCTTCACTGCCGGGTAGAATGCGACGTTTATAGCCCTTAATTTTTTCTTCAACAATCTCTTCTAATGACTCATAGGTTTTTGCATAATTGCTAATCGCTTTATAAATTGTATTTTTTAAGACATTTTCAGAAACATCAAAGTAAAACAGTTCCTCTTCTTTCATTTGGTTTAAAATGGCATGCGAAATATGATTATAACGATCTTCTTTATTGAGAGGAATATTTTTTGAAAGTGCAATTTCTCTTTTTACTAACCAAAAAAGCTGCCTTTCATCGGCACGAAAAAATTCAATCTCATCAATTTTATTTTCCAAAATTTCCCTAACTTCTTCATCAAGAGAATCCTCCTCATGGACACTTTTATCCAAAACACTTCTTGCCACTTCAATTAAATGTTCTAATGTAGAATCCAATTCAATAAAACCCGAATTTACAAGATCAAGGGCAATTTTATTAGCAATATAGGGCGTATGCGTTAATCGTATTTTCATAATCTCTTTAGCCTTTATCTGTAGTTCTCTCTATATCTCTTAAATCGTATTTTAAACCCATTTTGGTAAAAATCCCATTAAGAATAGTAATTTACGGCCAATGATTAAGCTTAAGGATAAAATTCATACAAAAATGCTAGAATTCCCACATTTAATTTTGTATTAGTAAAGGAGCGGTTATTGGACCCGTATAGTATAATGATGCTTATTTTAGCATTTTTGCTTGTAGCATTGAATGCTTTTTTTGTTCTTTCAGAATTTTCTATTGTAAAAGTGCGGAGGTCTCGACTTGAAGAATTAGTCAAGAGGGGAAATAATACCGCAAAACTTGCCCTTAAAATCTCTGGCAACTTAGATACCTACTTAAGTGCAAACCAGCTTGGTATCACCCTTGCTTCTCTTGCATTGGGCTGGATTGCAGAACCTGCTATTGAACACTTATTAATTGGACCCATCACTTTTCTTTCAGGTGGTAATGAAGCAACAGCTAAGGCGGTTAGCGTCGTTATAACTTTTGTAATTATTACATTCTTACATGTTGTGTTGGGTGAGCTTGTTCCCAAATCATTAGCCATCGCAAAAACTGAAAGGGCTGTGCTACTCATCGCACGTCCGTTGCATATTTTTTGGCTTTTATTTTATCCGCTTATCCGCCTTTTTGACTTAACTGCTTCCCTCTTTTTAAAGCTTATGAAAATTGAACCTGCTAAGGAAAGTGATCTTGCACATTCAGAAGAGGAACTAAAAATCATTGTTGGGGAATCTCTCAAAGGTGGGCACATTAACATTCTTGAAGGTGAAATCATTAAGAATGCAGTCGATTTTTCCGACACAATCGCTAAAGAAGTAATGACACCTCGCAAAGATATGATTTGTCTGAATGCAAATGCTGATGCGGAAGAAAATATGGATACCATAATCCATTCAGGTTTTACACGTTTCCCGTATTATGTGGACAGCAAAGACAATATTAAAGGAATGATTCATATACGCGATATTTTAGAGATTGCATACAAAAAGGAACAGATTGATTTTGAAAAAATTGTCCGCCCAATGATTATCGTACCTGAAACTGCACCCATTGCAAAGATTCTTACCAATATGAATAAAAATCAAATCCACACTGCCCTCGTTATTGATGAATACGGCGGAACTTCCGGAATGATTACAATGGAAGACATCATTGAAGAAGTGATGGGCGATATTAGCGATGAACATGATGATAAGAAAAGTGATGGTTTGACAAAAATTGATGAAGACAACTTTGAAGTTGATGGCAAATATGAAATCTTCGTGCTAGAAGAAGAAATTGGCATAGAATTTGAAGAACATCGCGATGAAGTCAGTATTGGTGGTTATGTCTTCAGCCTTATTGGAACTGTTCCTAGTGTTGGAGATAAAATCAGCGACTCGCACGCCCATTTTGAAGTGTTAGAAATGGAGGGTAACCGCATCCAACGTATCAAAATTAGCAGACGAAAAGAATCAGAACAAGAGTTTTTAGAGTAGAAATCGTAGCTATAAAATGATTTAAAAAGTGGCTGAGTAAGCTGTTTAGTATCAATATTTTTATGCTGTGAGGAGTTTCATGAAAATCTTAAATTTTTTGCTCGTGATGATCTGTTTTTTTGCTGTGGGCTTTGGGAGTGAGATTGAAGATTTCAAGAAACTTGTGATTTGGGTGATAGTATAGGCTATCATAATTTAGGATACTCATATCTTACCGGTCAAGGCGTTCGACAAAACTTTGAAGAAGCAAAGGAATACTTTGGTAAGGCTTGTGATATGGGTAGACAAAAAGGTTGCGATGGCTATAAATTCTTAAATGAACAGGGGCATTAACGAGGCGGTAAATTGCCCTTGTGCAACTATTTTTAGAATTTGGATATCTATCGATAAAATTCTAGCATTTTATTTTCGTAAAATTTACCTCTACACACCTAAAATAGGGAAATAGTGAAATATGGAACATTAATTGCTTTAACATCACTAGTTATCTGCAGAAGAATAGCGGATAGAACCCTAATCAAGGATGAAAGATGCAAACAGGCTTTTATAATGCAACAGGCGGTATGGTAACCCAGATGAACCGCCTTGATGTGATTTCCAATAATTTGGCAAATCTCAATACGAGTGGCTTTAAACGCGATGATGTCGTGATTGGTGATTTCGTGCGTCTATATGAAACAAAGAAAAATGAGCTTCCCATCGACGACCAAACCAAAGAGGCGGCAAAATATCTGAATCGTGCCTTAACACGTGTTCCTCATGTCGTTGAAGAATATACAGACATTTCTGCAGGGGCAGTGCAAACAACAGATAATGTTTTTGACTTTGCACTATTGCAACCAAATGCTTATTTTATGATTGAGACTCCAGAAGGAGTGCGTTACACAAGAGATGGATCTTTTACGCTCAATCATGAAGGAAGGCTTGTTACAAAAGAGGGTTTTCCTGTTTTGCCAAAAGAATATGTTGACGGACCACAATATATTGACATTCCAGAGGAAGCCGTTGTGAATGCTGATAAAGATGGCAATTTATATGTTAAAATCCTAACGAATGAAACATTGAACGAGACAATTCCTTTAGGTAATCTTGCTGTTGTCGGATTTGAAAATCCTCAATACCTAGAAAAAACAGGTGGAAACTTATATAAGTACCCAGAGGAGAGAGACGCAGAAAGAACATTTAATGAAGGAAATGGGACAGTTATGCAATACGCACTAGAAAAAAGTAATGTGAATGCAGTGCTTGAGATGACAGGGCTCATTGAAACACAAAGGCTAGTAGAGATGTATTCTAAAGTCATCAATACGCATATGGATGACCTCAACAATGAGGCAATTAATAAACTTGCTCAAAAAGCATAATAAAAACTAAAGGATAAGCTATGATGAGATCACTTTATACCGCAACAACGGGAATGATAGGAATGCAGATGCAAATTGATGTTGTCTCCAACAATATCTCAAATGTGAATGTAAATGGCTACAAAAAACAAAGGGCTGAATTTCAGGATTTGTTCTCTCAAACTTTGCAGTATGCAGGGAGCAACACTTCAGAAACAACACAAAGCCCTACAGGAATTGAAGTAGGTGTGGGTGTACGCCCAAGTTCTGTTCAGAAAATCATGACAAATGGGACACCTATGCAAACAGAGAATCCTTTAGATATGATGATTGATGGACGCGGATTCTTTCAGATTGAATTACCCGACGGAACAATCGCTTACACAAGAGATGGTTCGTTTAAGCTTGATAGTGAGGGGAATATTGTTAACTCTCAAGGTTATTTACTAATTCCTAATATGACAATTCCTGAAGAATGGCAAGATGGGACGATTGGGGTTTCTAAAGATGGAATTGTTACAGTAACCTTAGCGGGGGATAACCAAGTACAAGAGATTGGGCAAATTGAGACAGCAAACTTTATCAACCCTGCTGGCTTACACTCTTTAGGAGATAATCTCTTTGTTAATACAGATGCTTCTGGAGATCCTGTTGTGGGTGCACCCAACCAAGAATCAAGAGGACAAGTTCTTAACGGTGTTTTAGAGCGAAGTAATGTGAAGTTGGTTGAGGAAATGACAGAATTAATTACAGGACAAAGAGCTTATGAAGCAAACTCAAAAAGCATTCAAACCTCTGATTCTATGTTGCAAACCGTGATTGGATTGAAACGATAAAAGCAAAGGGACAAGCTATAAATATTCTGCTTGAATAAAAATTCAGGCAGAATTAATCTTATTAAAAGACATAAACTACCGGCCGTTTGCCACCACATTCTGGTATTATGTACAGACAAAGCATTCTATTTCAAAAGATTAAAACAACATACTATTCAAAAAATCTTGAAGAGACTAAAGCAGTGGTTAAACAATATCTTAAAGAAGGTAATCTTAGCGATAGCCAACAGAGAAATTGTGAAAATGCGGAGTGTGCATATCATCACCGTAAAAGTGACTTCATTAAAGGATAGCTATTTCATAATAATATTATTTTTTTTAACATAACATTTGCGAATAATTTTCAACCCACAAGCATTATGAGCTTGTTTCAATTTGGGTTAGAATCTTGGGAAAGTGGCATTAAAAGTGCTTGTTTATGGGTCTTTTATACTCTTGCTGTCATTGATCTTGCTTGGAGCTTCTCCCTCTCTGCTCTTAGGGGCGGAGAGTTTTCTGATTTTTTAATTTTACTTATTCGAAAAATTATGATTTTTGGTATTTTTTTGTTTTTGTTTAATACACATTTATGGGTTGATCCCATTTGGCAATCATTCTCACAACTCGCTACAGGTGTAAATCAGGGGAGAGATGTTACACCTGCAAATATCATTACTCAAGCAATCGAATTGGTCAAGATTATTTTTGATAAACTAAATTTTAAAGCCGAATCAATTATATATTATTTGTGGAGTGATTATTTTAATTGCAATTGTATTTATGGCGATTGAATTTTCATTGTTTATATCAAACAAGCTTCAGGATTTTTATTTCTGCAATCAATATTGCAAAGATTGCGATACAATAGAATACTGAATATTACTGCTTAAAATCAATCCATATAAACTACCTACACACAATAGCAAGGAGTAATTCTTATGAAGTTCTCAGACATAATCATTAAAGATAGTATGCTATAATTGAATAAATAATTAAAGGCATCAATAATGGGAACTCTATCTTCGGCAAAAAACAACTACACCCTAATACAAAATTCTTTCACACGTGCATTTAGAGATGCCATCACAGGCAAAATGATTCTACTCTCTATTCTTCCCTTTCTTGTGGGTGGGCTAATTTGTTTTCTAAGTTATGATTATCTTTTTTCAAAAATAAATGAGCTAATTACACCTTATCTTAGCATCGATGCGAATGCTGGTTTTTTTGCTTCTATTCTTGCTAAAGTAATAAGTTTTTTTAGTATTTTTTTAGAGTGGGTAGGTATGGTTATTTATTTCATTATCTCCTCTTTAAGTGTTCAAGTGCTACTTTCTGTTTTTTATGCACCCATTATTATCGCCTTTGTACATAAAAAACACTATCCCTCTATTCAATTAGAAAGTGCCGATAATTTACTTTCTTCATTGCTCGGCACACTTAAATCTTTATTAATTTTCTTTATTCTATTTTTTTGCTGTATTCCACTCTATTTTATTCCCGTCATCGGTATTTTTATTTTTTTTATCCCACTTTTTTATTTATTTACCGCAAGCATGAAGTTAGACATCTTAAATGCAGTTTATTCTCAACAAGGCAGAGAACAAATTCTCCAATCACATAAGAAAGATATTTATTTCTTTTTATTTCTCATCTATTTTATTAGCCTTATTCCTATTCTAAATCTAATTGCTACGATTTTTCAGATTCTTCTATTTACACATTTTATGCTGCAGCATAAACAACAACCTAGCTGACCACAAATGTGTATTTTAAGTATATGCAACCAGTTAGCTTTCTGCTTAGTCAATTCTTCTAAACAGAAGTCCATAACTTCTCCTAGCAAACGCTTTGGCTAAGGGTTTTTGCTAACCCCCCTAACGCAGTTTCGCGGTATTTTGCATTCATATCCTTGCCTGTTTGATACATTGTCATAATCACTTCATCAAGGCTAACGATTGGCTGACTCTTGCGATTCATTGTCATTCTTGCAGCAGAAATCGCTTTAATCGCACCAAATGCATTCCGCTCAATGCATGGAATTTGCACTAACCCAAATGCCGGATCACAAGTCAAACCTAAATGATGTTCCATTGCTGCTTCAGCCGCATTGCACGCCTGAAGTGTATCCGCACCAAGAACAGAAGCCATCGCTCCTGCCGCCATAGAACTTGCCGAACCAATTTCAGCCTGACAACCCGCCTCTGCTCCACTAATAGAAGCATTTTTTTTATAAAAAGAACCAATCATCATTGCACACAATAAAAAATCAATCGCTAATTCATCATTAAAGCCCACAGTATGGTTCTTCAAATATAACATTACAGCAGGAATTACGGCACAAGCACCATTTGTTGGTGCAGTCACAACCCTACCTCCACCCGCATTCTCCTCAGCAATTGCAATGGCATAAAGGCTAATATAATCAATAATGCCAAAAGGATCAGCAGTTGGGCGAATACGTTCCTTTAGCCCTTTTGCACGACGATGCAAATTTAAAGGTCCTGGTAAATTACTTTGCTTAGGATAGCAACCTTGATAATAAGATTCTTGCATAACTTCCCAAATACTCAAGCAATAGTCACGAATATGTTCTTTTGTATGAAATTGCAATTCATATTCATAAGAAATTTGTGCAAGTTGCTTGCCACTTTTTTGGCTCATCTCTAAAAGCTCACTTGCTGAATTAATACTAAAACCCCTTGTTTGGGTGGATTCTTTGTTGCCTGCTTGCATTTGTGCTTCATCGCATACAAATCCACCACCTACAGAATAATAAGTTTCTTCACAAAGAATCTGTCCATCAGAAACATAAGCACAAAAACGCAACGCATTTTGATGTAATGGTAAAAAATCATTATTAAATACAATATCTTTTTCATAGTTAAAAGAAATTTCTTTTTGCCCACAGAGATTCAAACACTGAGACTCTAAAGCCTGTTTTAGGATAGATTCTTGAATCTCTGCAGTAATATGTTTTGCTTCTAAAGCATTCAACCCCCAAATCACAGCCTTATCACTTAAGTGTCCTTTGCCCGTAAGAGACAAAGAACCAAAAAGTGTAACTTGAATACGCGAAACAGAATGTAGTTGCTGTTCTATCTTTTTACAGAACAAATTTGCTGCTAACATAGGTCCTAATGTATGCGAAGAGCTAGGTCCTATACCAATCTTAAAAATACTCAAATTACTCATCAAAACTCCTTAATTTTCTGGAAGCATTTTATACACAACACTAGCGATAGTCAAAAGTCCGGTAATAATAACAAAAGCATCCAAAGCTTTATTTTGATATTTCTTGAATTTTGAGATAGAGTAAATCGCAATAATTGGCATAACGAATAAAATCATTGCAATAATTGGTCCTCCTAAGCTTTCAATAAAATCCAAAATGCTTGGATTCAGATACGCCACAAGAACAATAGTAATATACATAAACAATGTACTGAAAATATTGATTGCCTTGAGGTTTGGATTCTCGTTTCCTGCAAGCTTAATACCCTTTCTTACAATACCATTAAGCCCCTCATAAGCCCCAAAATAATGCCCAAAAAAAGAACTTACTATTGCTAAAAATCCAACCAAAGGAGCACCATAAGAAATAATAGGGTTTTCAAACTGATTTGCAAAATAAGAAAGAATGGGAATATTTGCTACCCTAGCTGCCTCAAAATCTGTTGCACTCAAGCATAAAATACAAGAAAACACAAAAAACATTACAAAAACTAGCAACATTGTTGCTGTAGAAAATAAAATTTGATTACTTTTATAAGTTGCATATTCTCCATATTCTCGTCGCACACTCATACTGAATGTTGAAATAGCTGGAGAATGGTTAAAGGAAAATACAAGAACAGGGAGCGTCAGCCAAACAACCGTTAAAAATTCTTTCAAATTAGGCACACTTTGCACAGCTTCAATTTTCCAGTGCGGAATGAGATAAAGTGAAAAAGCAAAAAGCACAAAGCAAAGAGGATACACTAACGCATTACAAGCTTTTGTTATCCACTCTTCTTTCAAAAACATTACCGCCATCATCGCACTTACCAAAACAATAGACAAAACTGCACGCACTCCAGGCAGAAGTTGCTTAACTTCATTACCTTTTTCATCAAGCACAGGCACACCTTTAGCATTCTTTACAACTTCAAGATAATCCGTCCAATTCAACTGGTGAATAATAAAACTCCCGAAAGTATTAGTAATTCCCACGCCATAAGCCAAACAAATTGGATAAATCGCAAAAAAATAAAGTAGTGTAATACCCATACTCACACCCCTGCCCCAATATTCTTCGGCTGCATGAGTGATATCATTGTCTACAGAACTTGCCTCCAACACAAAGCGACTTAACGCACGATGGGAAAGCCAAACCATTGGAAAAATAAGAATACTCATTACAACAACAGGCCAGAATCCACCCGTTCCAGCACGAATAGGTAAGAACAAAATTCCTGCACCAACGGCTGTTCCAAATAAAGAAAGCATCCAACGTGTGTCAAACTGATTCCATCTAGGCATAATGACCCCTTTAAATAAGAATTTAGATATTATACTTCAATTTCAATAAAATTGTTCCTTATAATTACTTTTTATAAAAGGGCTAAAGCCAAATGTTTCAATTATAAATACAAACATACTAAAACAGCAACATTTTTGGACTTTCTAGACTTAACATGTAAAACCCAGCTTATAGTCTTAAAATCTATAATATGTCTATGCAAGAATTTAAGTAGAATTAACAAAATCTAAAGACAAAACTTGTGGTATTGCAGATATCCCCAGAATGTTCAAAAAAACTCAAAGCAGTTTTTATAAATATTTTTGGAGATAATGGGCTTAAATTAGGATGGAATGCCATATAGATTTTTATATTTTACACATTTTAACCTTAGGCAATCCACACATTCCTACTCTTATCAATACGCTCTAGGATAACATTTCCACTCTACTTCTTTGGCAACAAATTGTCCACCAGCAGCTG